>CAZNWY010000011.1:0-75095 GCA_964577105.1 uncultured Flavobacterium sp. | reverse complement strand
TAAATACGTCGTACTTCGTATTTTGTACTTTAAATTATCCTAAAGCAACTCTACTAAATCCAGTAACAGTCAATCCACCGTCAACAGATTTTACGTAAGCAGCAACGCTCATAGAACCATCTTTAATATAGTCTTGGTTTACTAAAGTATTGTCTTTGTAGAAACGTTGGATTTTTCCTTTAGCGATGTTGTCTAACATAGCTTCTGGTTTTCCTTCTTGACGTAATTGGTCTTTAGCAATTTCAATTTCTTTTTCAATGATTGATGCATCAACACCAGCTTCATCAAGAGCAATTGGATTCATTGCAGCAGCTTGCATTGCTACGTTTTTAGCAGCTTCTTCAGCTCCAGCTACATTAGCAGAAAGCGCTACAAGAACAGCAATTTTTCCAGAGTGTACATATGAACCAACAAAGGCACCAGTTAATTTTTCAAATGAACCAATTTCGATTTTTTCTCCGATAACACCTGTTTGCTCAATTAATTTTTCAGCAACAGTAATTCCGTTGAAATCTGAAGCTAAGAAAGCTTCTTTAGTATCATAGTTCAATGCTTGATTAGCAAAATCAGTTGCTAATTTTACGAAACCTTCATTTTTTCCAACGAAGTCAGTTTCGCAGTTTAATGTGATTACTACACCAGCAGTTTTGTCTGCATTTACAGCAGCGATTGCAGCACCTTCTGTAGATTCTCTGTCTGATCTGTTAGCAGCAACTTTTTGACCTTTTTTTCTAAGGTTTTCAATTGCTAAATCAAAATCACCATCAGCTTCTACTAATGCTTTTTTGCAGTCCATCATACCTGCACCAGTGATAGTTCTTAATTTATTTACGTCTGCAGCAGTAATTGTTGCCATTTTGTTTTTTATTTTAAGATTAAAAATTCTTTTTTAAAAGAAATTACGAATTACGAATTAAGAATTACGCAAAACTTACGCAATTCACAATTCATAATTCGTAATTGTTTTGTCTTATTCTTCAGATTTTGCTTCAGTAGCTGGAGCTTCAACAGCTGCAGTTACTTCTTCTGTTGCTTCAACTTCTGTAGCATCACCAGCTTCTTTTTCAGAAGTTCTGTTGGCTAATCCGTCTTTTACAGCGTCAGTTACTAAAGATAAAATTTTCTCTATTGATTTTGAAGCATCATCATTGGCTGGGATAACGTAATCTACTTCACGTGGATCAGAGTTAGTATCAACCATTGCGAAAACTGGAATGTTTAATTTTTGTGCTTCTTTTATTGCGATGTGTTCAGCTTTGATATCTACTACGAATAATGCAGCAGGTAATCTAGACATGTCAGCGATAGAACCTAAGTTTTTCTCTAATTTCGCACGAAGACGATCAACTTGAAGTCTTTCTTTTTTAGAAAGCGTCATGAATGTTCCGTCTTTTTTCATTCTATCAATAGTAGCCATTTTTTTAACAGCTTTACGGATAGTGACGAAGTTTGTTAACATACCACCTGGCCATCTTTCTGTGATGTAAGGCATGTTACAAGCTAATGCTTTTTCTGAAACAATATCTTTTGCTTGTTTTTTGGTAGCTACGAAAAGTATTTTTCTACCAGAGGCTGCGATTTTTTTCAAAGCTTCGTTAGCTTCTTCAATTTTTGCAGCTGTTTTATATAGGTTAATGATGTGAATACCATTACGCTCCATATAAATGTAAGGAGCCATATTTGGATCCCATTTACGAGTCATGTGTCCGAAATGTACACCTGCCTCTAATAATTCTTTAACGTCAATCTTGTTTGCCATTGTGTAATAGTTTACGTTCCGTGATTAGCAATTTTCAAGTAGTCACTTTCGATATGTCTTGAAAATTTAGATGCTAAACTAATTCCCTTTTTATAAGGAATATCGACAACTTTGTTTTTAATTCAATTTTAATTGTAAAAAAGGTTTTGAAAAAATATTCTGATAAATATCGAATATTAACGTTTAGAGAATTGGAATCTCTTACGTGCTTTTTTCTGACCGAATTTTTTACGTTCTACCATTCTAGGATCTCTTGTTAGTAATCCTTCTGGTTTAAGGATAGCTCTGTTTTCAGCTTCTACCTCACACATTGCTCTAGCAATAGCCATTCTTACAGCTTCTGCTTGACCTGTTGAACCACCACCATATACATTTACTTTTACATCAAAGTTTTCAACGTTGTTTGTCATAGACATTGGTTGTAATACTTTGTACTGTAAAGTAGCTGTTGGGAAGTAGTTGTTAAATTCTCTTTTGTTAACGGTGATTTTTCCTGTTCCTTCCGAAACATAAACACGTGCCACAGCACATTTTCTTCTACCGATTTTGTGAATAACTCCCATTACTTTAAGTCGTTAAGGTTTACGGTTTTTGGTTGTTGAGCAGCATGTTTGTGCTCTGAACCAACATTTACATTCAAATTACGGAATAACTCAGCACCCAATTTGTTTTTAGGTAGCATTCCTTTTACAGCTTTCTCTACTAATAATGCAGGATTTTTTTGTTGCATTACTTTAGCAGTTAAACTTCTTTGTCCTCCTGGATAACCTGTGTGTCTGATGTACGTTTTGTCATCTAACTTGTTACCAGTAAGGTTGATTTTTTCTGCGTTGATAACAATTACGTTATCTCCACAATCAACGTGCGGTGTATAACTTGGTTTGTATTTACCTCTCAAAAGCATCGCAACTTTTGAAGCTAAACGACCTAAGTTATGACCTTCAGCGTCTACAACAATCCACTGCTTATCTGCTGTGGCTTTGTTTGCTGAAACTGTCTTGTAGCTTAATGTGTTCACAATAATTTATTTTAATTAAACATTCCATTCCCAATTAAGGGAGTGCAAAAGTACAATTATTTATTATATATGCAAAAATGATTTTGAATTTTAATTACTATTTTGAATTTTAATGATTTATAAAGTGCCTTTAGTTGGCTTTTTAGCCCTGATTAAAAGGAAAAACCTTTGCTTTTTTGCAAAGTTTTGGGAGGAAAGCAGGAAAATGGATTACAAAAATGCCCAAACCATTCGCTGCTTCATTTTAATTTTTATAAATTTACACCTTATATAATAGTAAGATGAAATCGAAAGCCACCTTAAAACAGATTGCCAAAGAGTTGGGAGTTTCTGTGTCGACCGTTTCTAAAGCGCTGAACGACAGTCCAGAAATTAGTGAACCTACCAAACTTCGTGTTCAAGAGTATGCTAAACTCAAAAATTACAAGCCCAATGTGATTGGTTTGAATTTGAAAAATCGCTCTACAAGAACCATTGGAGTGATTATTCCCAATATTTTAAATTCTTTTTTTGCCAAAGTTTTCACTGGTATTGAAAAAGTTGCTGATGAAAAAGGGTATAAGGTAATTACGTGCATTTCGAATGAATCGTTAGAAAAAGAAATCAATGCCTTGGAGATGTTGAGTAACGGAACCATTGATGGTTTTATTCTTTCTATTTCGGAAGAAGCGCAAAAGTTGCATAAGTTTGATCATTTTAAAACGATTATCAACGAAGGCACACCCATTGTGATGTTTGACCGAATTGCCGATGAAGTGAATTGCGATAAAGTAGTGGTAGACGATTTGGATTCGGCGTTTGATGCGACCAATCATTTGATTAAAACGGGTTGTAAAAAAATAGCACTTTTTTCGACTATTGATAATTTGAGTGTAGGAAAGTTGCGTGCTAAAGGATTTTTCAAAGCCTTAGAAGAAAACGGATTGAAAGTAGACGATAATCTGATCATTTTAACCGAAACAGAAGAAAGTTTTGATACTAAAGTGGCTGGTTTTTTTGATAAAAATAAAGTCGATGCAGTGTTTGCTTTAGACGAACATGCTTCGGTAACGGCAATGAAACTAGGCATTAAGAAAGGATTGAAAATTCCGGATGAGCTTTCGGTTATCGGTTTTGCCGATGGCGTTTGGTCACGCAGAATGACACCAAGTTTGTCTACGGTAAGCCAACACGGACCTGAAATAGGTGAAGTAGCTACTAAAATGCTGATTGATAAATTGGAAAGTAAAGACGAAATTTACAATCATAAAACAACGGTGATAAAAACCGAGTTGAGACAACGAGAATCGACTAGAAAACTATAAAGAAAAAAGCGACTTTACGTCGCTTTTTTTAATGTGCTTCCAACCAATTTTTACCGACACCTATTTCTACTTCTAACGGAACGTCCATTTTGAAAGCGTTTTCCATTTCGTATTTAATCATAGGTTTTATTTTTTCTAATTCGGAGTGGTGTACATCAAACACCAACTCATCGTGTACTTGCAATAACATTTTTGATTTCCAGTTTTCGGAAGTTAGTTTTTTGTGAATGTTAATCATCGCAATTTTGATAATATCAGCTGCCGAACCTTGAATAGGAGCGTTAACTGCATTTCGCTCGGCACCACTTTTGACCATCATGTTGGCCGAATTAATATCTTTTAAATAACGACGTCTTCCTAAAACCGTTTGCACATAACCGTGTTCTCTGGCAAAATCAACTTGATTGCTCATGTAGGATTTTAGTTTTGGATAGGTGGCATAATACGCTTCAATTAACTCGGCACTTTCTTTTCGCGAAAGCGATGTTTGATTGGAAAGTCCGAATGCCGAAACGCCATAAATAATTCCGAAATTCACCGTTTTAGCATTGCTGCGTTGTTCTTTGGTTACTTCTTCTAATGGCACATTGAATACTTTTGCGGCGGTACTTCTGTGAATGTCTTCATCATTTTGAAACGCTTTTATCATGTTTTCTTCACCAGATAATGCGGCGATAATTCGAAGTTCTATTTGAGAATAATCGGCAGACAATAACGTATAATTTTCATCACGAGCAATGAATGCTTTTCTAATTAATCGTCCGCGTTCTGTTCGAATCGGAATGTTTTGTAAATTAGGGTTATTCGAACTCAGACGGCCTGTAGCCGCAACGGTTTGCATATAATCAGTGTGAACACGACCAGTTATTTTATCTACTTGATTCGGTAACGCATCAATGTAAGTGCTTTGCAATTTTACCATCTGGCGCCATTCCAAAATGTCTTTAACAATTTGATGTTCGTTTGCCAAATACGAAAGTACCTCTTCGCCAGTAGCATATTGACCCGTTTTGGTTTTCTTTTGTTTGGCACCACCAATTTTTAGTTTGTCAAATAAAATATCGCCCAATTGTTTCGGAGAAGCCAAATTGAATTTCTCGCCAGCGGTTTCGTAAATTTTTTGTTCTAAAGCAGCACTTTCTTTAGCCATTTCTACCGACATTTCTTTGAGATAAGGCACATCCAAATTGATGCCTTCCAATTCCATCGCGGCTAAAACTGGAATTAACGGAATTTCGATTTCGTCGAATAATTTTTTGGTTTCGGCTTTGTCTAGAATCGGACTGAAATTTTGTTTCAGTTGAAACGTAACATCGGCATCTTCGGCAGCATATTCTTTAATATCTTCGAGTGGCACTTGTCGCATTGACAATTGGTTTTTGCCTTTTTTACCAATTAAATCCTCAATAGATTTTGGCGAATATTTCAAATACGTTTCCGATAAAACATCCATATTATGGCGCATATCAGGATTGATTAAATAATGCGCAATCATGGTATCAAATAATTTTCCTTTGATTTCAATGCCGTAGTGCGACAGAATTTTTAAATCATATTTAATATTCTGACCAATTTTTTCGATGTTTTCATTTTCAAAAAACGGTTTGAATTTTTCTATCAACGTTTGCGCTTCTTCTTGATTTTCGGGAAACGGAACGTAAAAACCTTTTCCTTTTTCATACGAAAATGACATTCCAACCAATTCAGCATTCAAAGCGTCGATTCCTGTGGTTTCGGTGTCAAAACAAACCGAAGTTTGATTCATTAAATTTTGTAACAACAATTTAACGGGCAAATCACCTTGAATAATTTGGTAAAAATGTTCGGTATTTTCTAAAGTTGCATAATGCGAATGTGATTTGTGTTCACCGCTTTCTTCATCCGAAAAACCGAATAAATCAAACTGATCTTCGTTCGATTTTTTTGCTGGAGCTTTTTTAACAGGTTGTGGCGTATTACTTGAAGTTCCGTTTCCGTTCGTGTCAATTTCGTCGTATTCTTTCCCGGTTCCAAAATATTTATCGAATTGCGCTTTCATTTGACGGAATTCTAATTCTTGGAACAAGGCATCGGTTTTTTCTACATCGGGTTTAGATAATTCATAGTCGTCGGCATCAAACGTAACAGGGCAATCGAGTAGGATGGTGGCGAGTTTTTTGGAAAGCAAACCCAACTCAGCATTAGCTTCAATTTTGTCTTTAATGGCGCCTTTTAGTTGATGTGTATTGGCTAGAAGATTTTCTAAACTGCCAAATTCTTTTAAAAACTTCTTGGCTGTTTTTTCGCCCACACCAGGTAATCCGGGAATGTTGTCGGCCGTGTCGCCCATCATTCCTAGGAAATCGATAACTTGTTCGGGTCTTTCAATTTCAAATTTTTCCAACACTTCGGGAATTCCCCAAATTTCGATGTCGTTGCCCATTCGTGCTGGTTTGTACATGAAAATATTTTCGGAAACCAATTGTGCAAAATCCTTATCTGGAGTCACCATAAACACTTTGAAACCTTCTTTTTCGGCTTGTTTAGCCAAAGTCCCAATCAAATCGTCGGCTTCAAAACCCGATTTTTCAATAATCGGAATGTGCATCGCTTTTAATAATTCTTGAATGTAAGGCACTGCAATTTTAATCGCTTCTGGGGTTTCATCTCGATGCGCTTTGTATTCTTGATACATTTCATAACGATAATCACTACCGCCTTTGTCAAAAGCTACGGCTAAATGATCGGGTTTTTCACGTTTGATAACATCCATCAAAGCATTCATAAAACCCATAATGGCAGAAGTATCCATTCCTTTCGAATTGATTCTTGGGTTTTTAATAAAGGCAAAATAACCGCGAAAAATTAAGGCGTATGCGTCAAGAAGATAGAGTCGTTTTTGTGACATGATTCGTGTTTAAAAGGTAATTGAAATTCCAATACCATTAGAATTGGAAATGAATGAGGTTGATTCGATATGGAAACCTGTTTTTGGATTTTTTAAATCTTCATTGATTAAAGAAATGGCTCGTTCTATTTTTTTTGAAAATCCTAATTTAATCGGAATTGCTATCACTGTCATGGCACCACCAATAAAATACATTACGTTGTTTGTATTTGCATTTACGCTGTTTGTTCCCGAATGTTTATTTATCATTGAGATATGCTTTATGATACAAGTAGATATTCCTCCATAAAAAAGTATACCGCCTAAGGTTTGTTTGGTTTTTCCAACATTGTACAGGTGAAGTGCTTCAGTGTTGTTGGCAAGTAAACTTTGAACTTCTTCAGAGGTAAGTTTTTGTTGATTCGAATTGTAAACTCTTCCGCCACTTTTACACGTCAAGGTATCTTGAGCAAAATTTAATAATGGAAAAATCAGTAAAAATAGAAGTGACAACTTTTTCATGAGAATAATTTGGTTTGATTTGAACAAAAATAGTTTTTAATACATAAATATTATAATAAAGATTAACTAAAATTTATGTTTTTGTAGATTAATCATTTTTACTTTTGTTAAAAATTTAATTAATGGCTTTTCGTTTACTAATTTTCTTCGTAATCATTGCTTTAATAGAGCTTTATGCTTTTCAAGCAGTAAAAACGTTTACCAAAGTGCGATGGGTTTTGCTGTCGTATATTTTTTTATCGGTTGCTGCAATTGTATTTATCGGATATCAATTCACCAAATTCGATAGAAGTGTAGGGCAAACTAAAATGACAATGATAACATTGGGTTTGTTATTATTGGTTTTGATTCCGAAATTGATTCTGACATTAGTGTTGTTTTTGGAAGATATTTACCGAATTTTTTCTGGAACTATTTCTAAAATTTCAGGAGCGTCGTCAGATACTTTTTTGCCTGAAAGAAGAAAGTTTGTAAGTCAAATTGCGTTGGGAATTGCAGCGATTCCGTTTAGTTCTTTAATCTACGGAATGACATTAGGGAAATACAATTACAAAGTGATTACGCAACAAATATTTTTTCCAGATTTGCCAGACGCCTTTGACGGGTTTAAAATTACACAAATTTCAGACGTACATAGTGGTAGTTTTGATAATCCTGAAAAGATTAATTATGCCATCGATTTGATCAATGAGCAAGAAGCAGATATGATTTTATTTACTGGCGATATTGTGAATACTCATGCCAAAGAAATGTTGCCTTGGATTGAAACCTTTAATCGAATAAAGAAGTATGAATACGGCAAGTTTTCGGTTTTAGGAAATCATGATTATGGTGAATATGTAACTTGGAAAACAGAGGCTGATAAAGCTAAAAATTTCCATGATATAAAAGAGTTGTATGGAAAAATTGGTTTCCAATTGATGTTGAATGAGCATACCTATATCCAAAAAGGAAACGATAAAATTGCTTTGGTTGGTGTTGAAAATTGGGGTGTAAAATTTAAAAAAGCAGGTGATTTACACAAAGCATCTGAAGGTTTGACCAAAGAAGAATTTAAAATATTAATGAGCCACGATCCAAGCCACTGGGACGCCGAAGTGAATAAACATCCTAAAGATTTTCATTTAACTTTATCGGGTCATACGCATGGATTGCAATTTGGTATTGAAATTCCCGGTTTTTTTAAGTGGAGTCCAGCAGAATATGTCTATAAACAATGGGCTGGATTGTATGAAAAAGCAGGAAAATATATTTACGTAAACCGCGGATTTGGTTTTCATGCTTACCCTGGAAGAGTAGGGATAATGCCCGAAATAACGGTAATTGAACTAAAAAAAGGTAAAAGTTTAGTATAATTCGTTAAAAATGCTACATTTGTATTGTAATATTTCTTTTTTTAGCTAAAGAAAATAAAATATTTTGGTTTTATGTCAAAATTTGGAGAACTTATCAATGCTCAAGTTCCTGTGTTAATTGATTTTTACACAGAGTGGAATGAATCATCAGTAATTATGCATCCTGTTATTAGAGATGTTGCTGCAGCGCTTGGTGATAAAGCAAAAGTGATTAAAATTGATGTGGATAAAAATCAAGAATTAGCAGAAGCACTTCGTATTAAAGGTCTTCCAACATTAATGATTTACAAAGAAGGTCAAATGGTGTGGAGACAATCGGGTGAATTGGATGCTAATACTATCATTGGTTTAGTTCAAGAGCAAGTTTAATCAATCTTTTCACAAACAAACCCTTTTTCTTTTAAAAATTGTAACGTTCTTGGTAAAGCATATTCCAAGTTGCGAAAGGCTTTTACACTGTCGTGGAAAACAATAATGCTTCCTGAAGTTACATTTTTCAGTACATTTTCTAAACATTGTTCAGGAGTGACAGCATTGTCATAATCTTCACTGAGCACATCCCACATGACAATTTTATAACCTAACTTTCTGAGTTTTTTGGATTGAGACGTTTTTATTTTTCCGTAGGGTGGACGAAATAATGTGTTGTTTTTAATGTTGTTTTTTTGACACTCAATTTTACACAATTTGGTGTTGTTGATGTAATCATCAGTCGCCGTTTTCCATCCATTGAGATGATTAAAAGTGTGGTTTCCGATTGAGTTTCCGTCTTGAATTATTTTATAAAAAATCTTAGGATATTTTCTAATATTATCCCCAATACAGAAGAATGTTGCTTTCGCATTATAAGCTCTTAATTGAGCTAAAGTCCATTCGGTAATTTCGGGTGTTGGTCCGTCGTCGAAGGTTAAATACACTTTGTTTTCATGATTTGGAATGTCCCAAACATAGTTTGAAAACAATTTTTTGATGAACCAATGTGTTTTTACCCAACTCAATTTCATGAATCAAAAGTAAATAAAAAAGTGCCAATAAATATACATCATTGGCACTTATTAAAGTTGAATTAGTAATTATTCTTTATCCCTTCCAAATCGTTGAAATCGATTGTTGTAGGAGTTGAAATCGCCTCTACTTTTATTGTAGAATTCTATGTCACCTTGTTTTTTCATTACTTCTAGAAGGCTTCTGTAACGCTCAATAGCAGTTACAATATCTGTTGCCATAAAGCTTTGGTCTGCCGAATTAAAAGTACTGTAATACAACAATTCTTCTTTGTATTTATTCATTAATTTGGAAATCAGATCTCGAGCTTTTTGTTTTTCACCAATTTGATAATAACCTGTAGCAAAAGGTTCAACAGTTAAGTAGTATCCATAATAATCTAATGGCATTTTAGACAAGGCCAGTTCAATGATGTTGCGCGCTTTATCGTTTTTGCCTTCTGCAATTAATTGCTTCATCAATCTAGAAAGATTGGTTCTGTATGAGATTGCATTTCTTCTGGTTTCAGGATCGTGATAAATTTTAGTGCTTTCGCCATTACCCCATTCCCATTTCATGGCTAGATTATACATTTTTTCGGTATCAAGTTGTCCCATATCTGGATAATCGTCCTCTTTTACAGGAGTTTTTATTGGAACCAACTTATAAACCATACCATCTAATTGAAGGTAGTCTTTCATCCATAAATAATCATCGTCACCAAAACTTCCTGGGCTGAAATAAATAGGACGTTTCCAATTATTGTTGTTCAAAATGTCCAACATAATAAGACGGTTTTTGTACAAAGCACCACCTTTTATATCAATGTCGATGTAAGGAACAATAGAATCGTTTTGAGCAGAATTGATGATGTGATTTGCAATAATTGCATTTTTATCGATAGGAATTCTAACTTTATTAGTAGGGAAGAAGTGTAGTTTATGACCGCTTTGCATTTCGATTTTGGTACGTTCTTCTTCGCTTTTAGCAAAATTAATGAAGTCTTTTAAATTCCATCTGTTTTCGGTTTGCTTATTGAAAATGATGGCGTCTCTATTGTCGGCAACATACTGATGATGGTTGAATGAAATCGGTAATCCATCCGATTTGTAAGTTTTCATCTTCATTTGATCAATGTACCAATCGGTCATTAATAAACTGGTATTAACGATTTTTACATCGGTTCTAAAACCTTCAATTTCTTGTGCATACCACAATGGGAATGTGTCGTTATCTCCGATGGTAAATAAAATTCCGTTTTGATCACAAGAAGCTAAATAGTTTTTTGCCATAGCAATAGCAGTATATCTTCCAGAACGATCGTGGTCATCCCAGTTTTGAGAAGCCATCAAAATAGGTGCTGCTAATAAACAACTTGCTATAACTACTGGTCCAACAATTTTTGACGCTACTTTTTCTTTAATCATTTCATAAATAGCATAAACCCCAAAACCAATCCAAATAGCAAATACATAGAATGAACCTACTAAAGCATAATCTCTTTCTCTTGGTTCAAATGGTCTTTCGTTCAAGTATATTTTAAGTGCTAATCCTGTGAAAAGAAACAAAACTAACAATACATAAAAACTTTTTAAATCTCGTTGGGCATGATACATCAATCCGATTAAACCCAGAAAGAAAGGCAAGAAATAATATAGATTACGTCCCTTGTTGTTGGCCACATCTGATGATAGATTGTCTTGTGAACCTAAGTGGATTTTGTCAATTGCTTTTATACCACTCAACCAATTTCCGTCAAGATTGTCGTATCTTCCTTGGTTGTCGTTTTGTCTTCCTACGAAATTCCATAATAAATAGCGTCCGTACATATAACCAAATTGATATTCTACCATGAAACTCAAATTGTCCCAAGTTGATGGTTTTTGAACATCAAGATAATCGCCATAAGCTTTTAAAAACGAAACATAGCCATCGTGATCTATTTTGCCAGAAGCATAGGCTTGTCTAAATTCGGCTACTACATCTGTAAGCTCTTTTTCATCGGCATATTCCGATTTTACAGTAAATTTAGGAACACCAGCAAAATTAATATATCCTTGAACATTGTCGGTGCTCCACATTCTAGGAAGAATTGCTTTGTGAGCATCATCTGTATTCTGTTCGGCATTTTTGTAATCATTTACAATAACATATTTTCGAGATTTGTCGTCTCTTTCATAATTCGGAGCTTTATCTAAATAAGGATTTTCTGGGTCTAAGCCTGCAAACATGTCGGTATATTGAGGTCCGTAAAACAACGGATTAACACCATACTGTTCACGATTATAATATGCTAAAACTTCGGCAGCATCCGATGGTTTGTTTTCGTTAATTGGCGTGTTGGCGTTAGCTCTAATAGGTAACATCATCCAAGTTGAAAAACCGATTAATACAAAAAGAATACATAATAGTATGGTATTAAAAGTAGGATGGTTTTTGACTTTTGTATATTTCAATCCAAAATAGAAAAAGGCTATAATAACCAACAAAGCAAACACAGATCCCGAATTGAAAGGCAATCCAAGATTGTTAACCATAAAAATTTCGGTCTTACCAAAGAAAGCTAAGGTGTAAGGAAGTAATAGTTTAAATATAAAAAGTAAAACAGCTACAATGATGATGTTGGCTACAATAAAGTTTTTTATGGTAACTTTTTTGTAGTTTTTAAAGAAGTATAAGAATCCTATTGAAGGTATGGTCAGCAAAGCCATGAAGTGAACTCCAAAAGATAATCCAACCACTAAACTAATAAGTAGCAACCATCTATTGCCTCTTGGTTCGTGCATGTCTTGTTCCCATCGTAATCCAAGCCATAATAACAGTGCAATTAATAGCATTGCCATGGCATACACTTCGGCTTCAACGGCATTAAACCAAAAACTATCAGAAAAGGTAAATGCTAAAGCACCAACAAAAGAACTTCCTAAAATGACGATACTGTTATTTTTATCAATTTCTGTATAAGACGATACAATTTTCTTTAAAAGGATGGTCGAAGACCAAAACATAAATAATATGGTAAAGGCACTAGAAAAAACCGACATCATATTAACCATAAGTGCAATTGTTTCTTTACTAGTAGCAAACATTGCAAAAAAAGCACCCAACATTTGGAATAAAGGTGCTCCTGGTGGATGACCTACTTCAAGTTTTGCAGCCGTTGGGATGTATTCGCCACAATCCCAAAAACTCATTGTTGGTTCAACGGTTAGTGTGTAGGTTACTAAAGCAATAGAAAAGACTAACCAACCGGTGATGTTGTTCCACTTTTTAAAGTCAAATGTTGTCATAATATACTATGAGGTTAATTTATGTGCAAAGAAACTATTTTTTTGTGTAATCAATTAATAAAAAAAATTAAAAATATCAATTGTTTCAGTATTATTTGATTTTTCATTTTCTTACAGATTGTTTACAAATCAAAAATAAAAGTAATATTTTGTTTAATTATCGTTTGATGGGTGTTTAACCTTCATTTAACTTTGGTTTGTGTTTGTTTCTAAATGGATATGAATAGTTGAAGCTAAAACCAGACTTTTTTAAAGTATTTATTATCTGTAACTTAATAGTTTTTCACTATTTTTTTATTAAAAAAACAGAAAAAAAGCTTTCAAATGTTTGCTTGAAACATTTTTTATATTAAATTTGCACCCGCAATCAAGCATTATTGGTCTATGGTGTAATGGTAACACTACGGTTTTTGGTGCCGTCTTTCTAGGTTCGAGTCCTAGTAGACCAACAGAAAAATCTCAACTTCGGTTGGGATTTTTTGTTTTTAGTCATTTGGTAAGTAAAAAAAGAAGCCGTCTCAAAATTAAACTTGAGACGGCTTCTTTTTATTGTTGGAGGTTACGTTATATTTTGAAAGTAACCACTGGTTTGGTAGCGTGATTCACTAAGTCTTCACTAATGCTTCCGTTAAAGAAGTGAGAAAGACCTTTTCTTCCGTGAGTACTCATTCCAATTAAATCGGCATCTATACTGTTGGCGAAATTTAAAATTCCTTTCTCAACATTAGTTTCGTTATAAATATGAGTTTCTACTTTATTAATATTGTATCCAGAAAGGAAGTTTTTCATAGTTTCTTCTGCAACCGCTGTAGATTTAAAATTATTAGGCGTATTAACAGTTACTAGGTGTAATGTTGCATCAAATTTATTTGCAAACTCTACTACTTTCCAGAATGGTTTTTTAATTTCATCACTAAAGTCAGATGCAAAAACAAAATCGTTTACTTCGAAGTTGCCTTCGTCTTTCTTGATGATAAGAACTGGGACTTCTGAATTTCTTACAACTTTTTCAGCATTAGATCCAATGAACATCTCTTTATAGCCACTTGCTCCATGTGATCCCATCACAATTAAATCTACATTGTTGATTTGGCTAATTTTTAGAATTCCGTCAAAAGCCATTTCGAATTGAATAATTTCAGAAACTTTTAAGCCTTCTAAATAATCAGCATCCATTAAGTCTTCTAATTTTTTTATTGCTGCATTTTTGAAAAACATGATTTCAGGAATATCTGTTCCAGACCCAACAGCATCACTCGATTCGTGAGGCAATTCGAGCATGTGTAATAAAATGATTTCACCATTATTTCTTTTTGCAATTTGTGCGGCAACTTTCAGGGCATATTCAGCGTTTTGAGAAAAGTCAGTAGGAATTAAAATTTTTTTCATGATTGTAAAAAAGATAAAATTTTTGTTGTTTGTCTGTTAATAGAGGATAAAGGTATGAAAAAAATATAAAAGACAAAGGTTTTAATATAAAAAAAAATTCTATATTTGCACCATTGTTAAACAGAAATGGAATAATGAGGGAAGCACTGCTTCCCTCTTTTTATAAAAAATATGACATTTAAAGAGCAGGTTTCCAAACTTCTAGAAGATGTTTTATTGGAAAAGTCCGAATTGTTTTTGATAGACTTATCAATTTCAGATAGTTATAAAATTATTGTAACTTTGGACGGTGATAATGGAGTAAATCTTCAAGACTGTATAGATATTAGTAGAGCAATTGAAAATAATTTAGACAGAGAAGAACACGATTATGAGCTCGAAGTAGCTTCAGTGGGTGTGGGTTCTCCTTTAAAATTGGTGAGACAATATGTAAAAAATATTGGCAGAACTTTAATTGTAAAAACCAATAACGAAACTATTGAGGCAGAACTTGTTGAGGCAAATGATGATCATATCGTTTTGTCTTGGCAAGCAAGAGAACCGAAAAAAATAGGAAAAGGTAAGGAAACGGTGCAAAAGCGTCAAGAAATTCCTTATTCAGAAATAAAAGAAGCAATTGTTACAATAAAATTTTAATTACTATAGAATGGAAAATATTGCATTAATCGAATCATTCTCAGAGTTTAAAGACGATAAACTTATTGATCGAGTAACGCTTATGGCGATTTTGGAAGATGTGTTTAGAAATGCTTTAAAAAAGAAGTATGGTTCTGATGACAATTTTGATATTATCATAAATCCTGATAAAGGAGACATGGAAATTTGGAGAAGAAGAATTGTTGTTGCTGATGATGATTTGGATTTAGAAAACGAAGAAATTACATTAACTGAAGCAAGAAAAATTGAGCCTGATTTTGAAATTGGCGAAGAAGTTTCTGAAGAAGTTAAATTGATAGATTTAGGAAGAAGAGCTATTTTGGCTTTGCGTCAAAACTTAATTTCTAAAATTCACGAACACGATAATACCAATTTATACAAACAATTTAAAGATATTATCGGAGAAATATACACGGCAGAAGTACACCACGTGCGTCCAAGAGTTGTTATTTTGGTTGATGATGAAGGAAACGAAATTGTATTGCCAAAAGAAAAACAAATTCCATCTGATTTCTTCCGTAAAGGAGATAATGTAAAAGGAATTATTGAAAGCGTTGAATTAAAAGGAAACAAACCTCAAATTATCATGTCGAGAACTTCAGAAAAGTTCCTTGAAAAATTATTTGAACAAGAAATTCCAGAAGTATTCGATGGTTTAATTATGATTAAAAAAGTAGTGAGAATTCCAGGCGAAAAAGCAAAAGTAGCTGTAGATTCTTATGACGATAGAATTGATCCAGTTGGAGCTTGTGTAGGTATGAAAGGTTCTCGTATTCACGGAATTGTTCGTGAGTTAGGAAACGAAAATATCGACGTAATCAATTACACAACTAATGCTTCATTGTTAATCACAAGAGCATTAAGTCCAGCTAAAGTTTCTTCGGTTAAAATTGATGAAGAAAACAAACGTGCAGAAGTATTTTTGAAATTAGAAGAAGTTTCAAAAGCTATTGGTCGTGGAGGACAAAACATTAAATTAGCAGGACTTTTAACAGGTTACGAATTGGACGTAATCCGTGAAGGAAGTACCGCAGAAGATGATGATGTTGAATTAACAGAATTCTCAGATGAAATCGATGGTTGGATTATCGACGAATTTGCAAAAATTGGATTGGATACGGCAAAAAGTATCTTGAAACAAGATGTTGCAGATTTAGCAAGAAGAACCGATTTAGAAGAAGAAACTATCCAAGAAGTAATGCGCATATTGAAAGAAGAGTTTGAAGACTAATTCTCCTTTCACCCCAAAATAAAAAAGAATTTATAAAAGATTTTATGTCTGAAGAAAGAAATATTAGAATAAACAAAGTTTTAAGGGAATTAAATATTTCGTTAGAAAGAGCTGTCGACTATCTTAAGGATAAAGGAATTGCTATTGATGCCAACCCCAATGCTAAGATTTCCGACAAAGAGTTTGATATTCTACAAAATCAATTTGCTGGTGATAAAGGCAACAAAGAAGCCTCAAAAGGTGTTAGCGAAGAGATAAGAAAAGAAAAAGAAGCACTTCGTCTTGAAAGAGAAAAAGAAATTGAAGACAAGAAAAAACAAGAAGAAGAGCGTCAACGTCTTGAGGTAATCAAAGCAAAAGCTGTTGTTACGGGTCCAAAACAAGTTGGTAAAATAGAATTAGAGACTAAAAATGCTCCTTCTAGTAAGACAGAATCAACAAAAACAACTGAATCGGCTCCAGAAGTTAAGCCTGCAGAAGTTAAAAAAGAAGAGCCTAAAGTTAAGGCTGAAGAGAAAACAGAAGTGACTAAAGTTGCTGAAGTTGTCAAAGCTGAAACTAAAGAAGTTAAGCCTGTTGTAGAACAACCTGCGGTTGATGAAACACATACAACACAGTATCAAAATCTTTCGGGTCCGACACTAACAGGTCAAAAAATTGATTTATCTCAATTCAATAAGCCTAAAAAGAAAGTAGAAACACCAAAAATAAATAGTGGTAGTAAAACAGATCCTAACGCTAATAAAAACAAGCGTAAAAGAATTCCACCAAAACCAGGAGAAGCTCGTCCGGGTACTCCAGGAGGAAATGCAACTGGAGGTCAAAACAGACCTGCTGGTGCAGGAGGAAATAAATTTACTGCTAACAAACCTGGTGGAGGAGGATTCCAAAAAGGGAATAGACCTGCTATTGTTCAAAAAGTTGAGCCTACAGAAGAAGAGGTTAAAAACCAAATTAAAGAAACGCTAGAAAGACTTCAAGGAAAAGGAAACAAGTCAAAAGCGGCCAAATATAGAAGAGATAAAAGAGATTCGCATCGTCAACGTACAGATGATGAACAAAGAGCATTAGAAGAAGGAAGCAAAACTATTAAAGTAACCGAATTTGTTACTGTTGGTGAAATTGCAACAATGATGGATGTTCCAATTACCAAAGTTATTGGAACGTGTATGTCTCTTGGAATCATGGTAACCATGAACCAACGTTTGGATGCTGAAACGCTTACGATTGTTGCTGATGAATTTGGTTATGAAGTAGAATTTATTACTACCGATATAGAAGAATCTTTAGAGGTTATTGAAGATAAAGAAGAAGATTTAGTGCCAAGAGCTCCAATTGTAACGGTTATGGGGCACGTAGATCACGGTAAAACATCGTTATTGGATTATATCCGTAAAGAGAATGTTATTGCTGGTGAATCGGGAGGAATTACACAACACATTGGTGCTTATGCGGTTCAACTTGATAATGGTCAAAAAATTACATTCCTTGATACGCCTGGTCACGAAGCATTTACTGCTATGCGTGCACGTGGAGCTCAAGTTACCGATATTGCCATTATTGTAATCGCTGCCGATGACGATATTATGCCACAAACTAAAGAGGCAATTAGTCATGCACAAGCAGCAGGTGTTCCAATGATTTTTGCTATCAATAAAGTAGATAAACCTCATGCTAACCCAGAAAAGATTAAAGAGCGTTTGGCTTCTATGAATTTATTGGTAGAAGATTGGGGAGGAAAATACCAATCGCATGACATTTCTGCGAAAATGGGAATGGGTGTGAAAGAATTGTTAGAAAAAGTTTTGTTAGAAGCTGAAATTCTAGATTTAAAAGCAAATCCAAATAAACCAGCTGTAGGTACTGTTGTAGAGGCTCAGTTGGATAAAGGTAGAGGATATGTTTCAACAGTATTAGTTCAGTCTGGAACATTACGTGTAGGTGATTATGTGTTGGCTGGAAAAAATCATGGAAAAGTGAAAGCAATGCATGATGAAAGAGGAAATAATGTAACTGTTGCTGGACCTTCTACACCGATTTCAATTTTAGGTTTGGATGGTGCTCCTACTGCAGGCGATAAATTCAACGTATTTGAAGATGAAAGAGAAGCTAAGCAAATTGCTGCCAAACGAACTCAATTAATCCGTGAACAATCCGTTAGAACACAACGCCATATTACACTTGCAGAAATTGGACGTCGTATTGCATTGGGTCAGTTTAAAGAATTGAATATTATCTTAAAAGGTGATGTTGATGGTTCTGTTGAAGCACTATCAAATTCATTTGCAAAACTATCTACTGAAGAAATTCAAATTAACATTATACATAAAGGAGTTGGAGCTATTACAGAATCTGACGTTATGTTAGCTTCTGCTTCAGATGCGATTATTATCGGATTTAATGTTCGTCCTGCAGGTAATGCAAGACAATTAGCTGATAAGGAAGAAATTGACATCAGAAATTACTCTATTATTTATGATGCTATCGATGACTTGAAAGATGCGATGGAAGGTATGTTGTCTCCTGAATTGAAAGAAGAAATTACGGGTACTGCAGAAATTAGAGAAACCTTCAAAATTTCTAAAGTCGGTACCATTGCAGGATGTATGGTTACCGATGGTAAAATCTTTAGAAATTCTAAAATCCGCTTAATACGTGAAGGCGTTGTTATCTTTACAGGTGAGCTTTCAACATTAAAACGTTTTAAAGATGATGTTAAAGAAGTTTCTAAAGGATACGATTGTGGTATTCAAATTAAAAACTACAATGATATAGAACAACTCGATATTATCGAAGCTTTCCAAGAAGTAGAGGTAAAGAAAAAGTTGAAATAATTATAGGCTTTAAAAATAAAAAATCCCGAGTAATCGGGATTTTTTATTTTTATTTATTAGGCTTTATTAAAATAGCATTGGGGTATTTCTTTTTTAAAAGATTTAAATTTCTCTCCGCTTCAATTCTAGTTTTAAAATTTCCAATCCATACCTTATATAAAGGCGTGCTAAAAACTATAGTAGCATCATAGGTTTTATTCTCTTTTTTAAATTGAATTAAAGTTTTTTTTGACTCTTCACTAGAACCGTTAAAAATTTGAATTTTATATCGGTTATTGATTGTTATTGAGGAGTTTACCTTTCTTTTTTCATTCAATAATTGTTCGAATTTAGGGTCTTGATTGACTGTAACTTCTTGTGCGATTATTGTGTTAAAATTGAAAAAAAATAAAATAATTAAACTGGGCTTCAAGAGTGTTTTTTTTGTTAAAAGTTTCATAATGGTTTGATTTTAATGCAAATGTAATGCATATAAGATTATACTAAATTAAAAATATTATTTAGAATTAATATAAATTGATAATTAAGATATATTTAAGGTTTTGAGAATAGTTCATAAATTGTATTTTTGCTCAAGTTTTAAAAAAAGTGCATTGGGTTTTCTTCGCAAACATAGAAAAGACCGTGCCACAAATTAGTCGATAATCATTTATAATATGAAAAAAGTGGGTAACCATAATTCGATTTCCAGAATCTATTCATTTGGATTAGCTTTAATGCTAACTTTCTCCTTGTCTACATTTGCTCAAGAAGCTCCTGCAGCAAATGCAGCTCCTGCGGCAGCAACTGCAGCTCCTGCAAAAGCTGATGCGGCGGCTCCTGCTGCAACCTCTGGTGGTGATGCTGTTAAAGGAAAAGAATTGTTTAACACAAATTGTGCGGCTTGTCACAATTTAGATAAGAAAATGACTGGTCCAGCACTTAGAGGTGTTACAGGGCGTCATAAAAAAGATTGGTTTTACGGATGGATTAAAAATAGTTCTGCTTTAATTAAAGCAGGTGATCCTGATGCGGTAAAACTTTTCGCAGAAAATGGTCAAGCTGTTATGACTGCTTTTCCTCAATTGTCTAATGCGGATATAGATAATATCTTGGCTTATACAGACGAGGCTAAAACAGAGCCAGTAGTTGATAAAACAGCTGGTCCTCCTGGAACAGAAAAACAAGAAGGTGGAATTTCTAACGGAGTAATTCTTGGTGCATTGGCATTGGTAATGTTTATGTTGGTAATAATGTTGTTCTTAGTGAATAATGTGCTTACCAAAATTGCAAAATCAAATGGCATTGAAGTAGGAAAAAAAGAAGGAAAGATTTCTATCTGGCAAGCTTTTGTAAGAAACCAATTCTTAGTTCTTGTTTCTGCTATCTTCTTATTGTTAGCAAGTGGTTATTTTGTATATGGATTTTTAATGCAAGTTGGTGTTGACCAAGATTATGCTCCAATTCAGCCAATTCATTACTCTCACAGAATACATGCTGGTAATAACAAAATTGATTGTAAATATTGCCACTCTTCAGCACGAGTTAGTAAAAATGCAGGTATCCCTTCGCTAAATATTTGTATGAATTGTCATAAAAATATTTCTGAAGTATCTGATACTACTTCTACTGCTGATGGTCATACAAAAGCATTTTATGATGGAGAAATCAAAAAATTATACGATGCTGTGGGTTGGGATGGTTCTAAATACACTGGAAAAACTAAACCAGTAAAATGGGTTAGAATTCACAACTTACCAGATTTTGCTTATTTCAATCACTCACAACACGTAACTGTTGCTGGAATTGAATGTCAAAAATGTCATGGTCCAGTTCAAACTTACGAAGTTCAAAAACAATTTGCTCCTTTAACTATGGGATGGTGTATCAAATGTCACCGTGAAACCGATGTTAAAATGGAAGGCAACGCTTACTATGATAAAATTCACAAAGAACTTTCTAAAAAATATGGTGTAGACAAATTGACTGCAGCACAAATGGGAGGTTTAGAATGTGGTAAGTGTCACTATTAATCAATTATTAAGAAGCTAATATTTATATACGATGTCATCTAACAAAAAATACTGGAAAAGTGTTGAAGAACTAAACGAAAATAGTTCTATTGTTGAGACGCTGAGAAATAATGAATTCGTGGAAGAAATTCCAACTTCTGATTTCCTTTCAGATGCAGATTCATTATCCTCTTCATCAACTACTCGTCGTGATTTCTTAAAGTATGTTGGTTTCACAACAGCAGCTGCATCTTTGGCTGCATGTGAAGGGCCAGTTCATAAATCAATTCCTTATGTAGTTCAGCCAGATACTGTTATTCCTGGAGTAGCAGATTATTATGCTACAACTATGTTTGATGGATTTGATTTTGCAAATATTTTAGTAAAAACAAGAGAAGGTCGTCCGATCAAAATTGAAAACAATACTATAGATGGAGCTAAATTCGCTGCTAATGCAAGAGTTCATGCTTCAGTATTATCTCTATACGATAGTATGCGTCTTAAATCACCTAAGATAGATTCGAAATCTGCTTCTTGGAGTGAAGTTGATGCTAAAATAAAAGCTAGTTTGGCTGAAGCGAAAGCTTCTGGAAAACAAGTTGTTTTACTTACTAATACCTTAGCAAGTCCATCTTCTGAAAAATTAATTGCTGATTTCATTGCAAAAAATCCAACTGCTAAACATATTGTTTACGACTCGGTTTCAGAATCAGCTGCTTTAGATGCTTTTGAAGCGGTATATGGTGAAAGAGCATTAGCAGATTATGATTTTTCAAAAGCGAATACAATTGTATCTGTTGGTGCTGATTTTCTTGGAGATTGGCAAGGTGGTGGATATGACAAAGGATATGCTCAAGGTAGAATTCCTCAGGCAGGAAAGATGTCTAAGCATTTTCAATTTGAGGCTAACATGACGCTTTCAGGAGCAGCTGCTGACAAAAGAGTTGCTATGACTGTTGCTAGTCAAAAACAAGCCTTAGTTAAAATTTACAATATTATTACAGGTTCTTCTGTAAATGTTGGAAAAATTGAAAACGAAGCTGAAGTTGTAAAAGCTGCTAACCAATTAAAAGCTGCTGGTTCCAAAGGTCTTTTGGTTTCGGGTATTCAAGATAAAAACGCACAATTATTAGTTATTGCTATCAATCAAGTTCTAAAAAGCGAAGCTTTATTAACTGCTGGTGCAAGATTAATACGAAAAGGATCAAATGAGAAAGTTGCTCAATTGATTACAGATATGAATGCTGGTTCTGTTCATACATTAATTATGAGTGGTGTTAATCCAGTATATACTTTAGCTAACAGTAAATCTTTCGTTGACGGTTTAGGTAAAGTTAAAACTTCAGTTGCCTTTTCAATTAAAGAAGATGAAACTGCTGAAAAAGTAAAAATTGCTGCTGCAGCACCTCATTACTTAGAATCATGGAATGATTATATGTTGACTAAAGGAACTTATTCTTTGGCACAACCAACAATTCGTCCATTATTTAATACTAAACAATTCCAAGAAGCATTAATGTCTTGGAATGGTATTTCAGGATCTTATTACGATTACATAAAATCAAACGCAGCATCATACACTGGTGGTAGTACTTGGAATAAAGTGCTTCACGATGGATTGATTGTTTCTGGAAACACTGCTATTGCTAGTGGTACAGCTGATTATAGTGCTGCTGCTTCTGCTTTAGCAAAATCTAAAGCTGCTGGAGATTTTGAATTAGTTTTGTATACCAAAACAGGAATGGGTGATGGGCAACAAGCTAACAACCCATGGTTACAAGAATTTCCAGATCCAATTACAAGAGTTTCTTGGGATAACTATGTAACTATTTCTCAAGCTGATGCTAAGAAATTAGGTTTAGAAAATAAAATTGTTGCTAATGGTGGACTTAACGGTAGCTATGCAACATTAACCGTTAACGGAACTAAACTTGAGAAAGTACCAGTAATTGTTCAACCAGGACAAGCAATTGGAACTTTAGGTTTGGCATTCGGTTATGGTAAAAAAGCTGCTTTAAAAGAAGAAATGCAAGTAGGTGTTAACGCTTACACATTATACAACAACTTTAATGATGTTCAATCGGTTTCTATTTCTAAAGGAAGTGGAGAGCATGAGTTTGCTTGTGTTCAATCACAAAAAACTTTAATGGGTAGAGGTGATATCGTTAAAGAAACTACATTAAAAGTTTTTAATGACCCTAATGTTAAAGTTGAAGAATGGAACCCAGTTCCAATGGTATCTTTAGATCACAAAGAAACTCCATCTACTAAAGTGGATTTATGGGAATCTTTTGATCGTTCAACAGGACACCACTTCAATCTTTCTATCGACTTGAATGCTTGTACAGGTTGTGGAGCTTGTGTTATTGCATGTCATGCAGAAAACAACGTTCCTGTAGTTGGTAAATCAGAAGTTAGAAGAAGCCGCGATATGCACTGGTTGCGTATTGATAGATATTATTCTTCAGAAGATACATTTGCTGGTGACAATGAGAAAAAAGAAAATTTCGATGGATTATTTGGAGAAAAAGGTTCATTAGGAGGTTTTGGAAGTATGGAACATCCTGCTGATAATCCTCAAGTGTCTTTCCAACCAGTAATGTGTCAACATTGTAACCACGCGCCTTGTGAAACAGTTTGTCCAGTTGCAGCAACTTCACATGGTCGTCAAGGTCAAAACCAAATGGCTTACAACAGATGTGTTGGTACTCGTTATTGTGCTAACAACTGTCCTTATAAAGTACGTCGTTTCAACTGGTTCTTGTATAACAAAAACAGCGAATTTGATTATCATATGAATGATGATTTAGGTCGTATGGTTATCAACCCAGATGTAAATGTTCGTTCACGTGGAGTTATGGAGAAATGTTCTATGTGTATTCAAATGACACAAAAAACAATTCTAGATGCTAAACGTGATGGAAGAGTAATAAAAGATGGAGAATTCCAAACAGCTTGTTCAAATGCTTGTTCTACTGGGGCAATGATATTTGGAGACGTAAATGATAAAGAATCTAAAGTAGCAGAATTGCTTGAAGATAAGAGAATGTATCATTTATTAGAGCATGTTGGAACTAAACCAAATGTGATGTATCACGTTAAAGTAAGAAATACCTAGTTTAAAAAGATTAATTAAGAAACAAGATAAAGGATTATGTCGTCTCATTACGAAGCACCCATTAGAAAACCATTAGTTATAGGTGATAAAAGTTATCACGATGTGACTGTCGATGTTGCCGCTCCTGTTGAAGGAAGAGCTAACAAACAATGGTGGACCGTTTTTTCAATCGCATTAGCAGCTTTCCTATGGGGAGTAGGTTGTATCATTTATACCATTTCTACAGGTATTGGTTCTTGGGGACTAAACAAAACTGTAGGTTGGGCATGGGATATTACTAACTTCGTTTGGTGGGTTGGTATTGGTCACGCAGGAACTCTGATTTCTGCTGTATTGTTACTTTTCCGTCAAAGATGGAGAATGGCAATTAACCGTTCTGCTGAAGCCATGACAATTTTCTCTGTAGTACAGGCAGGTTTGTTCCCAATCATTCACATGGGACGTCCTTGGTTGGCTTACTGGGTTGTACCAATTCCAAACCAATTTGGTTCGTTGTGGGTTAACTTCAACTCACCACTTCTTTGGGACGTATTTGCAATTTCAACATATCTTTCGGTATCATTGGTGTTCTGGTGGACAGGATTACTTCCGGATTTTGCGATGTTGAGAGATAGAGCAGTAACTCCATTTAACAAAAAAGTATATTCTATTTTAAGTTTTGGATGGAGCGGTAGAGCAAAAGATTGGCAACGTTTTGAAGAGGTTTCTTTGGTTCTTGCAGGTTTAGCTACACCACTTGTACTTTCTGTACACACTATCGTATCATTTGACTTTGCTACTTCTGTAATTCCAGGATGGCATACTACAATCTTCCCTCCATACTTCGTTGCTGGAGCGGTATTCTCAGGATTTGCAATGGTAAACACCTTGTTGATTATCATGAGAAAAGTATCCAACTTAGAAGCTTACATCACAATTCAACATATCGAATTAATGAACATTGTAATCATGATTACAGGTTCTATTGTTGGTGTTGCTTATATCACTGAGTTATTTGTGGCTTGGTATTCAGGAGTAGAATATGAGCAATATGCGTTCTTAAATAGAGCAACAGGGCCTTACTGGTGGGCATATTGGTCGATGATGACTTGTAACGTTTTTTCTCCACAATTCATGTGGTTTAAAAAGCTAAGAACAAGTATCATGTTCTCTTTCATAATCTCAATTGTAGTAAATATTGGTATGTGGTTTGAGCGTTTCGTAATTATCGTAACGTCACTTCACAGAGATTACCTTCCATCTTCATGGACGATGTTTTCTCCTACATTTATTGATATTGGAATCTTTACTGGTACAATAGGTTTCTTCTTTGTGTTATTCTTATTGTACGCTAGAACATTCCCAGTAATTGCTCAGGCAGAGGTTAAAACTATCTTAAAATCATCTGGAGAAAATTACAAAAGAGAAAGAGAAAAAGAAGGACATAATCATTCAGAAAAACATTAGTATTTGTTATGAGTAGTAATAAAGTTATACACGCTATATACAATGATGATGACATCTTAATGGATGCTGTAAAGCAAACAAGAAAAGCACATCATCATATTGAAGAAGTCTATACCCCATTTCCAGTGCATGGTTTGGATAAGGCTATGGGATTACCATCAACTCGATTGGCTATCTGTGCTTTTATCTATGGATGTATTGGTCTTACGGTTGCCACTTCAATGATGGATTACATCATGATTCAGGATTGGCCTCAAGATATTGGTGGAAAGCCAAGTATGAGTTATATTCAAAATATGCCAGCTTTTGTTCCTGTTATGTTTGAAATGACTGTGTTTTTTGCAGCTCACTTAATGGTAATTACTTTCTACATGAGAAGTAAATTATGGCCATTTAAACAAGCAGAAAATCCAGATGTAAGAACAACAGACGATCACTTCTTAATGGAAGTTGCTGTAAATGATAATGAAGAAGAACTTACTTCTTTCTTCAAAAATACAGGAGCGGTTGAAGTTAAAGTAATTGAAAAGCATTAACAGACATGAAAAATTTATTAAAAATAGCATTAGTATTAGGGGTTGTACTATCTTTTTCCTCTTGTAAGGATAATAATTCTCCAAACTATCAGTACATGCCTAATATGTATGAATCGGTAGCTTATGAAACCTATTCGGAGTCGTCGGCATTCAATTCACCAACAGGGTTACACGGAAAAGAAGGTCAGTTACCACCAGATGGTACAATTAAAAGAGGTTATGTTCCTTATGAATTTCCTAACACACCAGAAGGATATAACGCAGCTAAATTAAATTCAGTATCTCCTTTAGATCCTTCTAAAGTTGATATGAAAAAAGCTGAAGAACTTTTCAATATTTATTGTGCAATTTGTCACGGAACAGCTGGTGATGGTAAAGGAAATTTGGTTAAGCAAGGCAAATTCTTAGGAGTGCCAAACTATAAAGACAGACAAATTACAGAAGGAAGTGTTAATCACGTAATCAACTTTGGTCTTAACTCAATGGGTTCTTATGCTAATCAATTGAATCAACAAGAACGTTGGATGGTTTCAGCTTATGTAATGAAACTTAGATCGCAATTATAATAGTAGAACAAACAGATTCTTATAGATATGTATACATTTTCAAAAAAATTAAAAACCATAGCACTTGTTCTAATGATTTTAGGATTAGTAGGTATTGTGTATGGTTTTTTATCTGCTCCTAAAACTATAGAAGAGGCTGAAAAAATAGTAGCTGCAAGTCATGAAGAACATCATAATGCAGGTGCTGAAAATAAAGATGCTCATGAGGTTGTAATGCCATCAAAAGAAACCGAAAAAACTTCTGAAATGGCAGTTGTTGATTCAGCTAAAACAAATGTTGATTCTCTTGCAACGCAAAAAGACTCATCAAAAGTAGCTGTTACTTCTGTATCTGAAAATAATGACAATGCAAAAGCTTCAAAAGAGACTGAAGTTGACGAAGCTAAAGAGAAAAAAGAGCATGCGGAGCATTTATTTCACCAATTACAGAATAAACCATGGTCTGCACTATATGTAGCATGTATTTTCTTCATGTTGATTTCATTAGGTGCACTAGCTTTTTATGCAATTCAACAAGTTGCTCAAGCAGGTTGGTCACCAGTATTATTTAGAGTAATGCAAGGAATTACGGCTTATTTACCAGTTGGTTCTGTTATATTTTTTATTTTACTTTTATTAGCAGGTTTCCACCAACACCACTTATTTACATGGTTAGCTGATGGAGTTACTACTAAAGGAAGTCCTAACTATGATGAAATGATCGCTGGTAAATCGGGTTATTTGAACTTTCCATTTTGGATTTCAAGAGCTGCTATTTTCCTATTAGGATGGAATTTATACAGATATTTATCTAGAAAAAATTGTTTAGCTCAAGATGAAGCATCTGACAATACATTTTACAAAAAGAATTTCAAACTTTCAGCTGTATTCTTAGTATTCTTTATTGTTTCTGAATCTATTATGGCTTGGGATTGGATTATGTCATTAGATCCACACTGGTTCAGTACATTATTTGGATGGTATGTTTTTGCTAGCTTCTTCGTAAGTGGTATTACTACTATTTCAATGGTAACACTATATTTAAAATCTAAAGGTTATTTAGAAAATGTAAATTCTAGCCATATTCACGATTTATCAAAATTCATGTTTGGTATTAGTGTTTTTTGGACTTACCTATGGTTTTCACAATTTATGTTGATTTGGTATGCTAACATTCCTGAAGAGATTACTTATTTCAAAACAAGAATTGATGTTTACACATTACCTTTCTGGGGTGCTGTAGTAATGAACTTCGTCTTCCCAATATTAGTTCTTATTAACACAGATTTCAAGAGAATTGCTCCAATCATTGTAGGTGCAGGTGTTGTAATTCTTTGCGGACATTATGTTGATTTCTTCAACATGGTTATGCCTGCTACCGTAGGAGATCAATGGTTTATTGGTATTCCTGAAATTGCATCAGTTTTATTCTTCTTAGGATTGTTTATCTATGTAGTGTTTACAGCGTTAACAAAAGCGCCACTTACACCAAAACGCAATCCATTTATTGAAGAAAGTAAACATTTTCATTATTAATATTTAAAGTAAACAACAAATGACAAGTTTATTAGTACTTCTTGTTTTAGTTTTATTATCAGTTGCATTGTGGCAGCTAACTAAAATTTTTGACTTAACCCAAGTTGGTAAAAGCAGTGATAACAATCAAGTTGCCGATGATAATGATAACAGAGTAAATGGATACTTGATGTTTGCCTTTTTAGGGTTCATTTATTGTATTACTATTTTCTGTGTTGCTAAATATGGTGATTTACCGCTTATGAGCAACTCTGCATCTGTTCATGGAAAAGAAGTGGATAAGTTGATGTGGATTTCAATGATTCTAATTTTTGTAGTTCAAATCATTACTCAAGCTTTATTGCATTACTTTGCTTTCAAATACAGAGGTAAAAAAGGTCAAGTTGCGACTTATTTTTCAGACAATAACAAGTTAGAGTTTATTTGGAGTTCAATCCCAGCTATTGTATTAGCAGTGCTAATCTTCTTTGGATTATATTCTTGGACAGACATCATGTTTGTTAATGAAAAAGTTGAAAAACCTATCGTTATCGAAATATATGCACAACAATTTAAATGGACTGCAAGATATTCAGGTGCAGACAATGTATTAGGTAAGGCTAACGTTAGACTTATCGAAGGTGTTAATGCTCTGGGTGTTGATTTAGCAGATCCAAATGCACAAGATGATATTGTTACTGACGAAATTCATATTCCAAAAGGACAACGTGTTATTTTTAAATTGCGTTCACAAGATGTATTACACTCTATGTACATGCCTCATTTTAGAGCGCAAATGAACTGTGTTCCAGGTATGGTAACTCAGTTTTCATTCATACCTTCTATCTCTACTAGTGAAATGAGAGAAAATCCGGATATGATTAAAAAAGTAGCCAGAATCAACCACATTAGAGAAGAAAAAAGTAAAGAGTTGGTTGCTGAAGGTAAAACTGCTTTAGATCCATATACTTTTGATTACTTATTATTATGTAATAAAATTTGTGGTGCTTCTCACTACAATATGCAAATGAAGGTAGTTGTAGACACTCCTGAAGATTACAAAAAATGGTTAAGTGGTAAAACTACTCTAGTTAAATCAGTAAAAGATGCTGCTTCTGAAGAAGCTAAAGCTAAAGAAGCTGAAACAAATCCTTCTAAGACTGATTCTGTTTCAAAAAAGAATGATACAACTATGGTTGCTGAAGCACCAATGAAATAATAAAATAATATATTTTCTAATATGAGTCACGCACACGATAATCACGCACACGATCACCACGAAGATCACCACCATAAGGATACATTCATTACTAAATATATTTTTAGTATTGATCATAAAATGATTGCCAAACAATATCTTTTGACAGGTATTTTTATGGGAATAATAGGTGTTGGTATGTCTTTACTTTTTAGACTTCAATTAGCCTGGCCAGAGCAGTCATTTAAAGTTTTTAGTTTCTTTTTAGGAGAAAAAATGGCTCCAGGTGGAGTAATGACTAATGAAGCATATCTTTCATTAATTACAATTCACGGTACCATAATGGTATTCTTTGTACTTACTGCTGCTTTGAGTGGTACTTTTAGTAACTTGCTTATTCCATTGCAACTTGGAGCACGTGATATGGCTTCTGGTTTTTTAAATATGATATCTTATTGGTTGTTCTTCCTTTCAAGTGTCATAATGGTAATTTCTTTGTTCGTAGAATCAGGACCAGCATCTGCAGGTTGGACAATTTATCCTCCTTTAAGTGCTTTGCCACAAGCAATTTCAGGTTCAGGTTTGGGAATGACGTTGTGGTTGGTGTCAATGGCTGTGTTCATTGCAGCATCTTTAATGGGATCTCTAAATTACATCGTTACGGTTCTTAACCTAAGAACAAAAGGGATGACTATGACAAGAATGCCATTAACTATTTGGGCTTTCTTCATTACTGCTGTTATTGGAGTTATTTCATTCCCAGTTTTATTATCTGCTGCCTTACTTTTAATTATGGATAGAAGTTTTGGTACTTCTTTCTTCTTATCAGATATTTATTTAGCAGGTGAAGTTTTAAATTATCAAGGTGGTTCACCAGTATTGTTTGAACACTTATTCTGGTTCTTAGGTCATCCTGAGGTTTATATCATCTTATTACCTGCATTAGGAATCACTTCTGAGGTAATCGCAACTAATTCTCGTAAACCTATTTTTGGTTACAGAGCGATGATTATGTCAATTTTAGCAATTGCATTTTTATCTACAATTGTTTGGGGTCACCACATGTTTATATCAGGAATGAATCCTTTCTTAGGTTCTGTATTTACGTTCACCACATTATTAATTGCAATTCCTTCTGCCGTAAAAGCGTTTAATTATATCACGACTTTATGGAAAGGTAATTTACAGTTAAATCCAGCTATGTTGTTCTCAATTGGTTTGGTTTCAACTTTTATCACTGGAGGTTTAACAGGAATCATTTTGGGTGATAGTACATTAGATATTAATGTTCATGATACGTATTTCGTGGTAGCTCACTTCCACTTAGTAATGGGTATTTCTGCTCTTTACGGAATGTTTGCAGGTATTTATCATTGGTATCCTAAAATGTTCGGTAGAATGTTGAATAAAACTTTAGGTTATGTTCACTTCTGGGTAACAGCTGTGTGTGCATACGGTGTTTTCTTCCCAATGCATTTTATCGGAATGGCTGGTTTACCAAGACGTTATTACGAAAATACTAACTTCCCATTATTTGATGACTTGCAAGATGTAAACGTTATTATAACAACTTTTGCAATCATTGGTGGTGCTTTCCAATTGGTGTTCATTTACAATTTCTTCCACAGTATTTTTTACGGTAAAAAAACAGTACAAAATCCATGGAGATCAAATACATTGGAATGGACAGCTCCAATCGAACACATTCACGGAAACTGGCCTGGTGAAATTCCAGAAGTGTATAGATGGCCTTATGATTACAGTAAGCCAGGACACGATGAAGATTTCGTACCACAAAACGTTCCTATGAAACCAGGTGAAGAAGTTTTACATCACTAAGATTTCAAATTATATTAAAAATGCCTTTCTTATGAGAGGCATTTTTATTTACATACAACTTTGTTATATATTTGTAATATGAATGAAAACTTAGATCCAACGAACTACAATTATAATGCGGATGAGCTTGACCTTGAAAAAAAGTTAAGACCATTATCTTTTGACGATTTTACAGGTCAAGAGCAAGTTTTAGAAAATTTGAAAGTGTTTGTTGAAGCCGCTAACCAAAGAAACGAAGCGTTAGATCACACTCTTTTTCATGGACCTCCTGGTTTGGGAAAAACAACTTTAGCAAATATTTTGGCAAACGAATTAGGAGTTGGTATCAAAATAACTTCAGGTCCTGTATTGGATAAACCTGGTGATCTTGCTGGTCTACTCACTAATCTGGAAGATAGAGATGTTTTGTTTATTGATGAGATTCACCGTTTGAGTCCAGTTGTAGAAGAATATCTTTATTCGGCGATGGAAGATTTTAAGATTGATATTATGATTGAATCTGGACCAAATGCGCGTACCGTTCAAATCAACCTTAATCCTTTTACGCTTGTTGGTGCCACAACACGTTCGGGTTTATTAACTGCTCCAATGCGAGCACGTTTCGGAATCCAAAGTCGTTTACAATATTATAATACCGAACTTTTAACTACTATTGTTCAACGTAGTTCTGCCATTTTAAAAATGCCAATAACAATGGAGGCGGCTATTGAAATAGCAGGAAGAAGCAGAGGAACACCTCGTATTGCTAATGCTTTATTGCGTCGGGTTAGAGATTTTGCTCAGATAAAAGGAAATGGTAAGATTGATATTGAAATTGCTCGTTATTCATTAAAGGCATTACATGTTGATGCTCATGGTTTAGATGAAATGGATAATAAAATTCTGACTACTATTATTGATAAGTTTAAAGGTGGACCAGTAGGATTATCTACATTGGCTACTGCCGTTTCTGAAAGTGGTGAAACGATCGAAGAAGTTTATGAGCCGTTTTTAATTCAAGAAGGATTCATTATCAGAACTCCTAGAGGTAGAGAAGTAACAGAGAAAGCTTACAAACATTTAGGAAAAATTAGAACTAATATTCAAGGAGGATTGTTTTAATCTTGATACAGAATAAAGAAAAATACTCGCAATTAATCAAAGCCGAATCTAAAAGACTCGGCTTTCTTTCTTGTGGAATTTCTAAAGCCGAATTTTTAGAAGAGGAAGCTCCGAGATTAGAGAATTGGTTGCAAAAAAACCACCATGGTCAAATGAGTTACATGGAAAATCATTTCGACAAAAGGCTCAATCCAAAATTATTAGTGGAAGATTCAAAAAGTGTAATTTCATTATTACTGAATTATTTTCCATCAGAAAAGCAAAATGAAAGTTCTTATAAAATTTCAAAATATGCCTATGGAAATGATTATCATTTTGTTATCAAAGAAAAATTAAAAGAACTATTATATTTTATACAGAATGAAATTGGGGCTGTTTCTGGTCGAGCTTTTGTTGATTCGGCACCAGTACTTGATAAAGCTTGGGCTGCTAAAAGCGGTCTGGGTTGGATTGGTAAAAACAGCAATTTAATAACACAAAAAGTAGGTTCGTTTTATTTTATTGCTGAACTGATTATTGACCTAGATCTAGAATACGATACTAGTACTACCGACCATTGTGGAACTTGTACTGCTTGTATTGATTCCTGCCCTACTCAAGCAATTGTGGCTCCTTATGTTGTTGATGGAAGCAAATGTATTTCTTATTATACCATAGAATTAAAGGATAATTTGCCACAAGAAATGAAAGGTAAATTCGAAGATTGGATTTTTGGATGTGATGTGTGCCAAGACGTCTGTCCATGGAACCGTTTTTCTAAACCTCATAGCGAACCTTTGTTCAATCCCAATTCAGAGTTATTGTCCTATACCAAAAAGGATTGGGAGGAAATAACTGAAGATACATTTAAACAAGTATTTAAAAATTCGGCAATTAAGCGAACAAAGTTCGAGGGCTTTAAAAGAAATATCTCTTTTTTGAAAAAATAATTTCTTAAATAATAGTTTTTCTCCTCAAAAGAAACGCATTAAAGCTTGTTGTTTTACACCGATACTTTTACCTTTGTGTGTTAGAATGTAAAAAGACCACAATGAATAAATCAAGTAAACGTAGAGAAGCACTTTTATATCATGCTAAACCTACTCCAGGTAAAATCAAGGTTGTACCTACAAAAAAATATGCTACTCAAAGAGATTTGTCTTTGGCCTATTCGCCCGGTGTTGCAGAACCTTGCTTAGAAATTGCAAAAGACATCAATAACGTTTATAAATATACTTCAAAAGGAAATCTTGTAGCCGTAATTTCTAACGGAACAGCTGTTTTAGGACTAGGAGATATTGGCCCTGAAGCTTCAAAACCAGTTATGGAAGGAAAGGCTTTACTTTTTAAAATATTTGCTGATATTGATGTTTTTGACATTGAAGTAGATACCAAAAATATTGAAGAATTTATAGCTACTGTAAAAAATATCGCTCCAACTTTTGGTGGAATTAATTTAGAAGATATCAAAGCTCCAGAATCTTTTGAGATTGAAAGGAGATTGGTTGAAGAGTTGAATATTCCTGTGATGCATGATGATCAGCATGGTACGGCAATCATATCTTCGGCGGCTTTAATCAATGCGTTAGAGTTAGCAAATAAAAAAATTGAAGATGTAAAATTGGTGGTTTCTGGCGCAGGATCTGCAGCTTTAGCTTGTGCAAATTTATACGTTTTATTAGGGGTAAAACTCGAAAATATTATCATGTTTGACAAAGATGGTGTGTTGTCTAATGACCGAACCGACTTGTCTGACCTTCAGAAAAAATATTCCTACGGAAAAAAAGGCACTACTCTTCAAGAAGCATTAGTGGGAGCTGATGTGTTTTTAGGCCTTTCTGCAGGAAATATTTTAACTCCAGAAATGCTTTTAGGCATGGCCAAAAATCCTATTGTTTTTGCTATGGCCAATCCAACTCCAGAAATTGATTATGATTTAGCAATAGCTACTCGAAAAGATATTATCATGGCAACGGGTCGTTCAGACCATCCTAATCAAGTGAACAATGTTTTAGGATTTCCCTATATATTTAGAGGAGCGTTAGATGTTAGAGCAACCAAAATAAACGAAGCTATGAAAATGGCAGCCGTTCGTGCTTTAGCAGCTTTAGCCAAAGAAATGGTGCCAGAGCAAGTAAACATTGCTTATGGTGAAACGCGATTGAATTTTGGTAGAGACTATATCATTCCAAAACCTTTTGATCCAAGACTTATAACTACCGTTGCTCCAGCAGTTGCCAAAGCCGCAATGGAAAGTGGTGTGGCATTACATCCAATTACCGATTGGGAAAAATATGAAAGTGAATTGTTGGAACGAATGGGTTCTGATAATAAAATGGTTCGTTTACTTACCAATCGTGCGAAAACCGACCCTAAACGTATTGTTTTTGCTGAAGCAGATCAATTAGATGTGTTAAAAGCTGCTCAAATTGTATACGAAGAAGGTATTGGTCATCCTATTTTGTTAGGACGAAAAGAAGATATTTTAGAATTGAAAGAAGAAATTGGTTTTGATGCTGATGTTCCTATTTTAGATCCAAAAACTAAAGAAGAAGACAAACGCAGATTAGAGTACGCCGATATTTTTTGGAAAGAAAGACAACGTCGAGGCATATCATTACTAGATGCTCAAAAGTGGATGCGTGAGCGCAATTATTTTGCTGCGATGATGGTCAATCAGGGCGATGCCGACGCAATGGTTTCTGGTTATTCTAGAAGTTATCCTACGGTAGTAAAACCATTAATGCAATTGATAGGTAAAGCACCAGGAATTTCATTAATTGCTACCACCAATATGATGATGACCAATCGCGGACCAATGTTTTTGTCGGATACTGCTATTAATCCAAATCCTTCGGCAGATGATTTAGCTAAAATTGCTTTGATGACCGAAAAAACGGTTCGTATGTTTGGAATGGAACCCGTAATAGCAATGGTGTCTTTTTCTAACTTTGGTTCTTCGTCAAACGAAAGTGCTAATAAAGTTAGAGAAGCCGTGGCTTACCTTCATAAATACTATCCCGATTTGATTGTGGATGGTGAGATTCAGACTGATTTTGCCTTGAATCCCGACATGCTTAAAGCGAAGTTTCCATTTTCTAAATTGGCAGGTAAAAAAGTGAATACGCTTATTTTTCCTAACTTAGAATCGGCTAACATTACCTATAAATTATTGAAAGAACTGTATAAAGTTGATTCTGTGGGGCCTATCATGCTCGGAATGGATAAGCCTGTACACATTTTTCAATTGGGAGCAAGCGTTGAAGAAATGGTGAATATGTCGGCTGTAGCAGTAGTTGATGCACAAGAAAAAGCAAAGAGAATCAAGAATCTTGACGTAAAAAAATAGCATTAAATCGGCAATTTTAACGCTAATTAAAGAATTTTGTTATATTTGGAATTACATAGGTTGAAATATGATAGCACACATTCAAGGTAAATTAGTTGAAAAAACACCTACAGAAGTTGTAATTGACTGTAATGGTGTGGGTTATCATATCAATATTTCCTTGCATACGTATTCGTTATTGCCCAATACTGATTTTGTTAAGCTTTTTACGTATTTAATGATTAAAGAAGATGCACATTCATTATACGGATTTGTAGAAAAATCGGAAAGAGAAATATTTAAAATGTTGCTTTCGGTTTCGGGAATTGGGGCAGGAATTGCAAGAACGATGCTGTCATCATTAGAACCAAAACAAATCATTCAGGCACTAGCCAGTGGTGACGTTGCAACCATTCAATCCATCAAGGGAATTGGAGGCAAAACGGCACAGCGAGCTATTCTTGATTTGAAGGATAAAGTGTTAAAAATTTACGATTTAGACGAAGTTTCGCTATCTCAAAACAATACAAACCGAGATGAAGCGTTATCTGCTTTGGAGGTTTTAGGTTTTGTTAGAAAAGCATCCGAAAAAGTAGTAGATAAAGTGATTAGTCAAAATCCAGATGCTACCGTTGAACTCATTATTAAACAGGCATTAAAAAATTTATAATTGTTGAAAACATATTACAATAAATATACCAAGTTTGTTCAAAAACTAGCCTTCGTTGTAGTGCTGTTTTTGTTTACTCAATTCGCAAATGCTCAGGCCGATACAGATGTAAATGATACTGTAAAAGGATACAATACAGGAAGTATGCAAATACCTAATCCTAAAAGTATTCTTGAAGCCTACACCTATGACCCAGCAACAGATAAATATGTTTTAACCAAAACTTTTGAAGGGTTTAATATCAATTATCCCATTATTCTTACTCCAAAAGAATATGAGCAGTTGGTTCTTAAAGAATCGATGCATAATTATTTTAAAGACAAATCGGATGCTATTGATGGTAAAAAGAACGGTGCTGAAGATAAAAAGAAAAACTTGCTGCCACGATATTATGTAAATTCGAGTTTTTTCGCTACCATTTTTGGTTCCAATACTATAGATGTTAAACCTACAGGTACAGCCGAAATTGATTTAGGATTTCGTCATACCAAACAAGATAATCCTTCTTTTTCACCAAGAAATCGTTCTACTACTACCTTCGATTTCAACCAACGAATTAGTATGAGTTTGATGGGTAAAGTCGGAACTCGTTTGAATGTAAATGCCAACTATGATACACAATCCACTTTTGCCTTTCAAAATCTAATTAAATTATCCTTTGATCCATCTGCTTCTGGCGGTGATGACTCTATCATTAAAAAAATAGAAGTAGGTGCCGTAAGCATGCCTTTAAATAGCACTTTAATTCGTGGAGCTCAGAGTTTGTTTGGGGTGAAAACGCAAATGCAATTTGGAAGAACTACCGTAAATGCGGTATTTGCCGAACAAAAATCGCAAACCAAAACGGTAACGGCTCAAGGTGGAGGAACGGTTCAAAATTTTGAACTTTTTGCTCAAGAATATGATGCCGACCGACACTTTTTCTTATCACAATATTTTAAAAACCGATACGATTTTGCTTTACGAAATTATCCATTAATTGACAGTAGAGTTCAAATTACGCGTATTGAAGTTTGGATTACAAACAAACAAAATCGCGTTAATACTACTAATAATAACTTAAGAAACATTATTGCCCTACAAGATTTAGGTGAGGCACGATTGAATTATCCAGCAACTTTAACAGCAATTCCAGATAACCTTGTTGTAGCAATAGATACTCCGCCAACCAATTTCTTCGTGAATCCTATAGATTCTCCACCAGCCAATAACAATAATCTATACAATCCAGCATTAATTCAAACCTCTGGAGGATTATTGAATACCAATATTAGACAAATTGTAACTTCTAATGCTGGGTTTAATAATACCGTTCCAGTTTCTGAAGGGAATGATTATGCTAAACTTGAAAATGCTAGAAAATTGTTGCCAAATGAATTTACGTTTAATCCACAGTTGGGATATATTTCGTTACAACAGCGATTGGCCAACGACGAAGTGCTTGCGGTAGCGTATCAATATACTATTGGTGACCAAGTGTTTCAAGTGGGTGAATTTGGAACGGATGGTGTAGATGCTACTCAAGTAGATCCTAGTGGAATTCCTTCTTCACAAGCATTAATTTTAAAAATGCTTAAGAGTAGTTTGACCAATGTTCAAAAGCCAATGTGGGGATTGATGATGAAAAATATTTATCAGATTCCTAGTGGTTTTCAATTGCAAAAAGAAGACTTTAAATTCAATATCTTATATACTGATCCTTCTCCGTTAAACTACATTACACCTGCCAATTCAACTTCTCCGCTTCCAACGGATATTGCTGATACTCCATTGTTGAAAGTTTTTGGTTTAGACAGATTAAATTCTAGCAACGACCCTCAAACTGGTGGCGATGGTTTCTTCGATTTTGTACCAGGATTAACGGTTGATCAACAAAATGGTCGAATCATCTTTACAAGTGTGGAGCCTTTTGGTAAATATTTATTTGATAAATTAAAAACAAGTCCAACCGAAAATTATTATGAAGATTATAATTCTACGGGAACACCAACTAGCTTTACTTTTAACCCTAATCAGGCAAAGTATGTTTTCCGTGAATTGTATAGAGTTACGCAAGCTAGAGCATTACAAGACAGTCAAAAGAATAAGTTTCAATTAAAAGGAAAGTTCAAATCCTCTGGTGGAGACGGAATTCCAATTGGTGCTTTTAACGTACCTAAAGGTTCGGTTGTGGTTACTGCTGGTGGGCGAAGATTAGTAGAAGGTGTAGATTATACCGTAAATTACCAAGCTGGTAGAGTGCAAATTTTGGATCCGTCACTTACGGCATCCAATACACCGATTGAGGTTTCGGTTGAAAATAATTCAACTTTTGGAAGACAAACCAAACGTTTTTACGGAATTAACGTTGAGCATAAATTTTCAGATAAGTTTATGGTTGGTGCTACCATGTTAAAAATGTCGGAACGACCATTTACACAAAAATCTAATTACGGACAAGAATCGGTAAATAATACCATTTATGGATTGAATACCAGTTTCTCAACTGAAGTGCCATTCTTAACCCGATTAGTAAATAAATTACCTAATATTGATACTGATGTTCCTTCCAACGTCTCTTTTAGAGGTGAAGTGGCCTATTTAAAACCAGGTACACCTAAAGCTGATAAATTCAATGGAGAATCTACCGTTTATGTAGAAGATTTTGAAGGTTCTCAAACCAATATTGATGTTCGCTCTCCATACTCTTGGTTTTTATCGGCAACACCAATCAAACCAACTACTGGAGCGATTACAGATTACAACGATTTTGGAGGAAATTCAACCACATTAAACTACGGTTTTAAAAGAGCTAAGTTAGCGTGGTATACCATCGATCCAGTTTTTTATACTCAACGTCCATCGGGTATTTCTGATGATGATTTGTCGTTAAATACTACTCGTAGAATTTATAGTTCTGAGTTGTATCCGGCAACGGTATTGGCACAAGGACAATCTCAAGTGGTAAATACTTTAGATTTAACCTACTTCCCTAAAGAACGCGGACCGTATAATTTTAATACAGCAACAGCTCCAGACAATACTTTGCCAAATCCAGGTGATAATTTTGGTGGAATTGTTAGAGCTTTGAATTCTACTAATTTTGAGCAATCCAATATCGAGTATATTCAATTTTGGATGATGGATCCTTATACAGATACTAGAGTTTCTACATCACCTATTAATCCGACAAATACCGGTAGAATATATTTTAACTTAGGAGAAATTTCAGAAGATATTCTTCAAGACGGAAGAAAATTTTATGAAAATGGTATTGGAAATAATCAAACCTTGTCACCACCAACCATTTGGGGAGATACTCCAGCTTCGCAATCGTTGATTTATGCATTTGATTCTAATGAAGCCAATCGTAGTTCTCAAGATTTAGGTTATAATGGTTTGAACAATGCACAAGAAGCGGCTAAATTTCCAACTTTTGCCTCTTTTCAAGATCCAGCTCAAGACGACTATACGTATTATTTAAATACTACTGGTGACGTTTTTGATCGTTATAAAAACTACAACGGTACCGAAGGAAACTCACCTGTAAATGTTACCGATACTAATAGAGGTTCTACTACGGTGCCTGATGTTGAAGATATTAATCGTGATAATACTATGAATACGATTAATGCCTATTACGAGTACAGCATCAAAGTAAGTCCAGCAGATTTAGCGACGGTGGGTCAAAATTATATTACCAATATTTTACCAACACAAGTTACCCTTCCAAACGGAGAAACAACTACCGCAAGATGGATTCAGTTCAAAATTCCGATCAATCAACCAACTAATACTATCGGAAGTATTTCTGATTTTCGTTCTATTCGATTCATGAGAATGTTCATGACTAAGTTTACAGATCAAATGACCATTCGTTTTGGTTCATTAGATTTAGTACGTGGTGATTGGAGAAAATACGATAATACGTTAGATCCTGCAGATACAGATGTTACAGACGATAGTACCGATTACGATTCATTTGCAGTTAATACTCAAGAAAACGGAACAAGAACTCCTATTCATTATGTGTTGCCTCCAGGAGTTGAGTTAGAGCAATTGTACAATAACAATACTTTGATTCCTCAAAACGAACAATCATTGTCTTTTAGAGTAGGAAGTAATACAGATTATGGACTTGAGCCAGGTGATTCAAGAGGTGTATTTAAAAATGTAAGTGTGGACATGCGTCAATACAAGAAGCTAAAAATGTTTATTCACGCAGAATCACTACCAGATGCGACAGGTTTGGATTCCAATTCGATCTTAGATGATGAAATGATTGGATTTATCCGTTTTGGTGGAGATTTTACAGAAAACTTTTATCAAGTAGAGCTTCCACTTAAAAAGACGCAATTCGGCGACAATACTCGTGAAGGAGTGTGGCCTACGGCTAATAATATGGATGTGTCTTTGGAACTTCTTACTAGAATGAAAATTTTAGCCATGAGTCGAGTGTTGGCTCCAGGTCAAATTTATTATCCAGATGATGACGTTACCATTACTGATGTGAGTGATCCAAGTTTGAGAGATGGTGATCCTAATTTGCGTTTAGGTATTAGAGGAAATCCTAATTTTGGGTTGGTTAGAATTTTAATGTTAGGGGTTAAAAATAATACCAATAGATTAAATACACCACAACATCCGTTAAATCCAAGACGTATCAAAGGTGAAGTTTGGTTCAATGAACTTCGTTTAGCAGAAATGGACAATAAAGGCGGTATGGCAGCTGTGGCGAGTATGGATGCTAATCTTGCTGATTTCGCCAATGTTTCTGCTACAGGTAGAATGAGTACCATTGGTTTTGGAGCATTAGAACAAGGGCCGAGTCAAAGAAGCCTCGAAGATGTTTTACAATATAACATTGTAACCAACATGAGTTTGGGTAAATTGTTGCCTAAAAATTATCATGTTAATTTACCATTCAATTATGCTATTGGGGAAGAATTTATTACTCCGAAATACGATCCATTCAATCAAGATATTGAGTTAAAACAATTGATTGATGTAACAGCAGATGAAGATAAAAAGAGAAACTATAAAAATAGAGCAATAGATTATACCAAAAGAAGAAGTATCAATTTTATAGGAGTTAAAAAAGAAAGAGGAGAAAAACAAAAACAACATTTTTATGATCCAGAAAATGTAACGCTTTCTTACACCTACAATCAAGTTGATAGACATACGTATGAGTTAGAAAATTACACCGATCAACATGTTACGACGACTGCTGATTATACTTTTGCATTTCAACCAAAACCAGTTGAACCATTCAAAAAAACTAAAGTATTTAAGAAAAGTAGTTATTGGAAAATGTTGAGCGATTTTAATTTTAATTATTTGCCAACGAATGTTTCTTTTAGCTCAAATATTAACAGACAATACAATAGACAACAGTTTCGATTGGTTGATGTTGATGGAATTGGATTGGATGCTTTGTATCAAAGAAATTTCTTGTTTAATTATCAGTATGGTTTTAATTATAATCTTACTAAAGCATTAAAAATTAATTTCAATGCTACATCCAATAACATCGTAAGAAATTACATGAAGGAAGATAATACTCCAGATAATTCCTATACCATTTGGACTGATTATTGGAATATTGGTACGCCAAACCAGCACAATCAACAAATAACGGTTAATTATGAATTACCAGTTAATAAAATTCCTTTGTTGAGTTTTGTTAAGTCAAATTATACTTACACTGGAAATTACAGTTGGCAACGTTCTTCCATAGCGATGTCTTCGGTTGTTGGTGCAGATGGTATAGATTATAACTTAGGAAATTCTATTCAAAACGCAGGTTCGCATAAGTTAAATACTACTCTTAGTATGGAAACTTTCTATAAATACATTGGGCTTTCCAAACAGAAAAAACCTGCGAAAACAGCTACGCCAATTGCGCCACCAAAACCTGGTGAAAAAGTGAATAATGTAAAAGCGGTACCTGCTCAAAATACCAATGTGTTTTTAGATGGATTGATAGGTGTTTTAACAAGTGTGAAAAACATACAAATTAATTACAACGAAAATCAAGGTACAGCTTTACCAGGATTCTTACCAAGCATTGGTTTCTTCGGTTCGGCTAAACCATCTCTTGGTTTTGCCTTTGGTTCTCAAGATGATATTCGTTTTGAAGCCGCAAAAAATGGTTGGTTGACAACTTATCCTGATTTTAATCAAAATTATACACACATATTAACCAGAACTCTCGATTTCACAGCTAACATGGATTTGTTTCCAGACTTTAAAATCGATTTAAGTGGTAACAGATCGTATGCTGATAACTATTCAGAACAGTATGATGTGTCTAATGGAGAATATCATTCGAGATCACCATACAACACTGGAAATTTTGCTATATCTACCGTTTTAATTAAGACAGCCTTTAAAAATAGTGACGAATTTGGTTCTGCAGCTTTTGATGAATTTAGAGCTAACAGACTAATTATTGCTAATAGATTAGCGGCTAATCACTATAATGGAAGTCCTTATACTGTTGATGCGGAAGGTTATCCGCAAGGTTTTGGCAAAACAAGTCAAGAAGTTTTGTTGCCAGCTTTCTTAGCGGCTTATACCGGTAGTAGTGCGTCTAATGTTTCTTTAGGAATGTTTAGAAATTTCCCAATTCCAAACTGGAATGTTAAGTATAGCGGATTGATGCGTTATAAATTCTTTAAAGATCGATTCAAACGTTTCTCTATTCAACATGCTTACAAAGCTTCATACACCATAAACTCGTTCCGTTCAAATTTAGATTATACACAACATGCTGGTCAAATCAATCCGTTAAATGGTAACTTTTATAGTCAAACAATTATTGGAAACGTGAACTTAGTGGAGCAATTTAATCCGTTAATTCGAATTGATTTTGAGACTAAGAGTTCGTTCAAAATTTTAGCCGAAATGAAAAAAGATCGCGCTTTATCGCTAAGTTTTGATAATAATCTATTAACAGAGGTTAAAGGAATTGAATATGTTATTGGTACAGGTTATCGATTTAAAGATGTAATTTTTTCATCAAAATTAGCCGATAATCCATCGGGTGTTATCAAAAGTGACATCAATTTAAAGATTGATTTCTCTTATAGAAACAATAAAACAATTGTACGTTACTTAGATTACAATAACAATCAATTGGGTGGTGGACAAAATATATGGTCATTCAAATTAACGGCCGATTATTCGTTTAGTAAAAACCTAACAGCGATTTTGTACTACGACCATTCGTTCTCTAAAGCAGTTATTTCTACGTCGTTCCCACTGACTAATATTAGAGGTGGATTTACCTTGAGATACAACTTTGGAAATTAATTGAAATTATCCTAAATTCATTTTAAAAATTTAAGAATAAACTATACATTTGAACTAAATTTTAATACACAAACAAATGAGCATACCAACTAATTTAAAATACACCAAAGATCACGAATGGGTTTCTATTGATGGTGATGTAGCAACTATCGGAATTACTGATTTCGCACAAAGCGAATTGGGTGATATTGTATATGTAGAAGTAGAAACACTAGATCAAACCCTAGATAAAGATGAAGTTTTTGGAACTGTAGAAGCTGTAAAAACGGTATCTGATTTATTTTTACCGATGTCTGGTGAAATTATCGAATTTAATGAAGATTTAGAACGCAATCCTGAAACTGTAAATTCTGATCCTTATGGAGCTGGATGGATGGTTAAAGTGAAAGTTTCTGACGTATCACAATGGGATGAATTATTAGACAGTGAAGCTTACGCTAATTTAATTGGTGCTTAATAGAAAAACATATTTCTTTCTCGCATTAACTTGGACAGCAATTGTCACTTTTTTAAGTTTGGCAAGTTTAAATGACATCGGAAGTTCAATTAAAATTCAAGGCAAAGACAAAGTCGTTCACTTTACATTCTACTTTGTTTTTGTTTTATTTTGGAATTTCTTTTTAAAAAGGAAGAAAACAAGCCTCTTCACAACCATAATTATTGTTCTTTTTGCAATTGAATATGGTATTTTTATGGAAATCTGTCAGGGTACATTTACTACTACTCGTACTCCAGATATATTAGACATAATTGCCAATTCTACAGGAGCAATAGCAGGATGGATATTTATAACTATCTATTATAAAAAAAAGGAAGCCACTCATTGAGTGGTTTTTTTGTACCTTTATTCCCTCTAAAAATATTAAAATGAATATCAAACAATATTTAGATTCAACCTATTTAAAAACGCCAGAACAAGCAGGACTTTCTGTGAAAGACAATACTAAAGTGGTAGAAGGTTTTATTCAAGAAGCCATTGATGAAAACTTTAAATTGATTATGATTCGTCCCGATATGGTTAAGTTGGCAAGAACAATGATTACCAATGCCAAATCCAATGTAACAATCGGAACGGTAATTGGTTTTCATGAAGGTACTTATTCTTTAGAAGAAAAATTAGCCGAAGCCCAACAAGCTATTGAAGATGGAGTTGATGATTTGGACTACGTATGCAATTATGAAGCTTTTAAAAGAGGCGAGATAGATTTGGTTAAAAACGAAATTCTAGAAGGAACTAAGTTGGGATTGGCTCATCATAAAATTGTTAAGTGGATTATTGAAGTAGCAGCGTTGAGCAACGATCAAATCATTCAATTATCAACATTGATTAAAAATGTGGTGATGTCTAATTTTAAAGAAGAAAGTTATTCTTCTGTTTTTGTAAAATCATCTACTGGTTTTTATAAAACAGAAAATGGACTGCCAAATGGCGCAACAATTCCTACTATTATAATGATGTTGGAAAATGCTTCACCACTTCCAGTTAAAGCTGCTGGTGGAGTACGTACTTATGACGAAGCAGTAGCTATGATACAATTGGGTGTGAAACGCATCGGAACATCATCTGCAAAGGCTATTGCCAATGGTGAAATTACAAACAGTGATTACTAATTTTATTATATCAAAATGTTTAAAAAAATTATACTTTTTCTTGCTTTAGTTACTGTAACATTAGTTTCTGCTCAAAAAAATAGTGAGCAAATGCCTATTTTTCCAAATTGTGAAAAATTGCAAGGTAAAGAATTGGAAACTTGTTTTAACAACGAAGTCCAAACGTTCGTATTCAATAACTTTCAAGTGCCAACCAAACTGAAAACGGATAACTATAAAGGTTATGTAATTGTACTTTTTGAAGTCGATGAACAAGGAAGTTTTAAAGTGCAGTATGTCGACGCTAACAACGAAGAATTGATAACAGAAAGCAAACGTGTTTTTGGTAAAATGCCCAAAGTGAGTCCGCCTACCTACAATGGAAAACCAACTTATGCTAAGTATACCATTAAAATTGCAATTCCTTTGCAAAACCTAGCGGATATAAAGTCGGATGAAGAAAATTTACCTAAGCAGCCAACCGCACAAAGCCTTTTGTATTCTTCGAAAAATAAAAATGAAGAAATTACAGAGTTAGATAGTATTTTATATCGAAAATTTAGAAATCCGCAGTTTCAAAGTCATTTGAGTATACCGTTTTCTCATAGTTATTATGCGCAATTCGATGCTGCGTTAAATCGTGTAGGTAGTAACAATCACACCGCTTCAAAACCTTATACTTATGCCGAAGTTTCTAAATATTACAATTTAGAAGCAGAAAATGATAAGTTGATGAAAAACAAAACCTCGTGGTGGGGCAAAAAATTGTGGAACGAAAATACGGTTGCCATTCAAGGTGAAGATTATTGGTTTACTATGAATCCTATTTTTGATTTACAAATGGGAAAAAGTACACCAAGTGTAAAAAATTCAACATTTATCAATACACGCGGAATCCAAATTCGTGGTGGCGTTGGAAAGCAGTTGAACTTTACTACTACAATATATGAAAGTCAAGGTAGATTTGCAGATTATTTTAATAATTATGCCGTTTCTATTCGTCCGTCAGGCGGAAATCCAGCCGTAATTCCAGGAATTGGAATCGCCAAAGAATTTAAAACAGATGCTTTTGATTTTCCGATGGCGGAAGCTAATTTGACGTATGCACCAAGCAAGTTTTTTGATGTTCAATTAGGATATGGAAGAAACTTTTTAGGAGATGGATATCGTTCTTTGATTCTAACAGATGGAGTAAGTCCTTATCCTTATTTAAAAATCAACACTACATTTTGGAAAATCAAATACACCAATACCTACATGTTGATGAAAGACGTTCGTGATGCGGTTACGGTTGATGGCACTTATGCAACAAAGTATGTAGCCAATCATTATTTAAGTTGGAATGTAACCAAGCGTTTTAATTTAGGTTTTTTCGAATCGGTAGTTTGGGCCAATCAAAACAATCGTGGCTTTGATATGAATTTTTTCAACCCGATTATTTTCTACAGAGCAGTAGAAATTTCGGCATCGTCTAAAAGTGGTAATGCCTTGTTAGGATTAACAGGAAAATATAAATTAAACAATCAGTTTAATGTTTACAGCCAGTTTCTAATTGATGAATTTTCATTTGGAGAAGTAAAAGCAGGAAACAGAAGTTGGAAAAATAAATTTGCCTACCAATTCGGAATGAAATATTTCAATGCGTTCAATGTAGATAATTTGTTGTTGCAAGTAGAATACAATCACATTCGTCCGTATGTATATTCACACAGCGATCCGTTGACCAACTATGGTAGTAGCAATCAAAGTTTAGGTCATCAATGGGGCGGAAATGCTCAAGAGTTGATTGCTATTGCACGTTACCACAAAGGGCGTTATTTTGCCGATGCTAAAGTGACGTTAGGAACTCGTGGTTTGGATTTTAATACGCCAACAGATAATTTCAACTACGGCGGAAATATTTATTTGGGATATAATGAAAACCGTCCGTTTAATAGTGGTGTTGTAGTTGGGCAAGGAAATAAGACCAATATTTTTATCACCGATTTGCAAGCCGGATATTTAATCAATCCAGCGACTAACTTAAAGGTTTTTGGAAGTATAATCTACCGAAATTTTAAACCAACGGTTGAAACTGATTTAGTTAAGAAGGAAACGACCACTTGGTTCTCAATTGGATTACGATGTGATATTTTTAATTGGTATTTTGACTATTAAAAAAAGCATCTATTTTTTCAATTTTATGGTTTGTTTTTTGTCAAATCCTTTTTGATAAACTACTTTTGCACCAGTTTTAATTTCAAAACACTTTTGGAAACCAATACATCGTCATTTTCTCCTGTAAAAATCTATCACGATTTTAAACAAATCACTAAAGCTGGATTGGCTGTAAGTGTTGTTTTTTCGTCTATAGCTGGGTATTTATTAGGATTTGATGGTGACAAGCATCCATTCAGTTGGTTGACGCTTTTGATGTTGGCTGTTGGAGGCTATTGTATGGTTGGTGCTTCTAATGCATTCAATCAAGTGATTGAAAAAGATTTGGATGCTTTGATGGATCGTACGAAAAATCGTCCAGTACCATCAGGAAGAATGTCCCCAAATGTTGCTTTGTTTGTAGCAAGTTTACTAACTATAGTTGGATTAATATTGTTATATCTAATCAATCCAAAAACTGCTATGTTTGGTGCGATTTCAATATTTTTATATACGAGTGTTTACACGCCATTAAAGACAATGACGCCTTTGTCGGTGTTTGTGGGAGCTTTTCCAGGAGCAATTCCTTTTATGTTGGGTTGGGTAGCGGCTACCAATCATTTCGGTATTGAAGCAGGAACCTTGTTTATGATTCAGTTTTTTTGGCAATTTCCACATTTTTGGGCTATTGGATGGTTTTTGTATGAAGATTACGAAAAAGCAGGTTTCTTTATGTTGCCAACGGGTCAACGAGATAATAAAACGGCAATGCAAATTATATTGTACACATTGTGGCTTATTGTAGCTTCTTTATTACCTTGTTTGGGTTTTACAGGGCAGTTGCACATTAGCTTGATTTCAGCAGTACTAGTTTTTCTTTTAGGAATTTGGATGTTGATTTACGCTGTGAAATTATACAAACAAAGAACGCCCAAAGCAGCAAGAGTATTAATGTTAGTAAGTGTTTCTTACATTACATTGTTACAAATAATATATATAACAGATAAATTTTTACGATAGTTATGATGACAGCAGAAGAACATAAAGCGCGTACGGCAAGGTCATACAAACTCTTGCTGATATTCGCCATGATAAGCATGACGATGATGTTTGCAGGCTTAACAAGTGCCTTGGTAGTAAGTAAATCGAGACCAGATTGGTTAAAGGATTTCCATATGCCATCTGCTTTTTTTATAAGCACAGCAATCATTCTTTTATGTAGCGTAACAATCCATTTGGCTAAAAAAGCAGTTAAAAGAGACGATAGAAAAGCTACAACTTCTTTTTTATTGGCTACATTAGCATTAGGATTGGGGTTTGTCTATTTCCAGTTTCAAGGATTTGCACAGTTATTCGAAAACCATTTATACCCTGTTGGAGGAGCTGGTTCTATTACTATTTCTTTCTTGTATGTATTGGTGTATGTGCACTTGGCACACTTATCGGGCGGAATAATTTCACTATTAATTATAATTTATAATCATTTTAAACAAAAGTACAATTCATCTCAATTTCTTGGTATTGAGCTAGGTGCAATGTACTGGCACTTTCTTGATTTCTTGTGGATTTATTTATTTTTGTTTTTATATTTCTTTAAATAAGAAAAAAATGTAAATTTGGGAACTTTTTAACAATAACTTTTTATGGGATCGACAGTTACTACTGCAAATACTGTAGGAAAAACTTGGGATGGCGGAAATGAGCCACTAGGAGCAAGTTACGGAAAATTAATGATGTGGTTTTTCATCGTTTCAGATGCATTAACATTTTCAGGATTTTTAGCAGCTTACGGTTTTTCAAGATTTAAATTTATCGAAACTTGGCCTTTAGCCGATGAAGTGTTTACGCACTTTCCATTTATGCATGGTGTACCAGCACCTATGTACTATGTGGCGTTAATGACATTCATCTTAATCTTCTCTTCTGTAACAATGGTATTGGCCGTTGATGCAGGACATCACATGAAGCAAGGTAAAGTGGCATTTTATATGTTTTTGACCATCATCGGAGGTTTAATCTTCGTTGGATCACAAGCATGGGAGTGGAAAAACTTTATCCATGGTGAGTATGGAGCAGTTGAAACAAAAGGAGGAAGCATTCTTCAGTTTGTTGATGCGAAAGGAAAACACATTGCTCTTGAGGATTTTGCTGATACAAGTATTCCAAAAGAAAGAGAGCAATTAACTAGAGGTAAAGCGAAGTGGTTTATGGAAGAAGCTTCTCTTCCAACGTATTCTGTAGAGCAAATTCAAGCAGGATTCAAAAATCACCCAGATTTATTAATAAGAACTGAGACTATTTTTGACGAAGCAACTTCTAAGTCAGCAGTGGGTGTTCATCCTACATTAAATGATTTTACATTCAAATCAAAACACAAAACTATTTTAACTAGAGCTGAGTCTGAAAGAAGATTAGCTGATGCTCGTTTGGTAGTTGAAGGAGCTAACTTACAAAGAAACGAATACGGAAGTAAATTGTTTGCCGATTTCTTCTTCTTTATTACAGGTTTCCACGGATTCCACGTATTCTCTGGAGTTATCATCAACATTATTATCTTCATCAATGTTCTTTTAGGAACGTATGAAAAAAGAAGAACGTATGAAATGGTTGAAAAAGTGGGACTTTATTGGCACTTTGTTGATTTAGTTTGGGTTTTCGTATTTACATTCTTCTACTTAGTTTAATATTTTAGAAATTATATATTATGTCACACGAGCACGTTTCTAATACAAAAAGAATTTGGATGGTTTTTGGAATACTTTCTGTTGTAACCACAGTAGAAGTTATTTTAGGTATTCAAAAACCAGTAGCATTACACATGACTAATTTCTTAGGCATGAATTTATTGAATTGGATATTTATTATCCTTACAATATTTAAAGCATATTACATTGTTTGGGCTTTCATGCACATGGAAGGCGAAACTCCGGCTTTGAGAAGAGCTGTAGTTTGGACTGTAATTTTCTTAATTTTATACTTAACGTTCATTTTGTTAACAGAAGGACATTATGTATTTGGGGTTTTTAGAGATGCTACAATTAAGTGGAATTTTTAACACTATATTAATTCAAGAAAAAGTCCCGATTCATCGGGACTTTTTTTATTTTTGTACTATTAAATTTTAATATACAATGAAGAAAAACCTGGTTCTATTTGTATTGTTCATTTTGCCTATCGTAGCCTATCTTTTCTTTGCGTCGGGTATCAATAGTTTTGCCAAGCTCCCAACTATTACTAAAAATATTCCTGATATTAATTCTTGGAAAACTTTAGATGAAAGACCTGTAACTTTAACGGGTAAAATTACTATTTTGGGCTTTATTGGTGAAGATGTATTAAAGCATAAAGGGAATTTCTTTAATCTTTATGAAAAAATTTATGCCCGAAATAAAGATTTTAATGATTTTCAAATGGTGATGATTTTGCCAGAGGGAACGCAAGCGCAAGTGAGTGAATTGCAAAATGATTTAAAGAAATTAGGAACACAGTCTGGCTGGAATTTTGTTTTTGGAACTCCAGATCAGATTCGTACTTTTTATGATAAATTGCAATTAGTAGGGAAGTTAGATGATAAATTAGGTACTCCCAACGTTTTTATTATTGATAAAAAAAGAAATTTAAGAGGTAGAAAAGGACACGATAAAAAGGGCAAACCCGAATACAAAGAAGGATATAATACTATTTTCGTTTCTGAATTGTACAATCAAATGACCGATGATGTTAAAATTATTTTAGCTGAATATCGTTTGGCCTTAAAAAGAAATCATAATGCTACTAGACAAATATAACTTATGAAGAATAAATCATACATTGGTATTTCGTTTATAATCTTGATTTTCGGAATTATTTTCATTCCAAAAATTGTGGATAGAATTAAAAACGGTTCAGTTGTTCAAAACGACAGAATGAGTTTGTCAAATGAAATTGTAAGTAAAAATACTTTGCAGAAAATCGGACCTGCTCCAAAATTTGAATTAATAGATCAAAACGGAAATAAAATATCCAATAAAGACTATCTTGGAAAAGTATATGTGTTAGAATTTTTCTTTTCAACATGTCCTTCTATTTGCCCTATTATGAATAAAAATATGGTTTCAATTCAGAAAGATTTTTCAAATGAAAAAGATTTTGGAATTGCTTCTATCAGTATCAATCCAGAAAATGATACACCAGAGGTTCTGAAAGAGCATGCCAAAAAAATAGGAGCTACTTTTGAAAATTGGCATTTCTTAACGGGCGATAAAGATTATATTTTTAATTTAGCCAATAAAGGATTTAATTTGTATGTGGGAGAAAATAATAAGGCATTAGGAAATTTTGAACACTCAGGACTTTTTGCACTTATTGATAAAAATGGAACAATCAGATGTAGAAAAGATGCTCAAGGCAATCCTATTCTATACTACGACGGATTAGAACAAAAAGGGGTTAATGCCATTAAAGAAGATATTAAAATATTATTAAAAGAATAGTATGGAGAATAATAATACAGTAGAAAGAAAATTTAAAACACCAATTATAATAGTTTCAATACTTATACCAGTAGCTGTTGTTTTACTCTTTAGTGTTCGATTGAAAGATTTTGGAATCAATGTTGAGCCACTTTCATTCTTGCCGCCTATTTATGCTACTATAAATGGTTTAACAGCAATATTGTTGGTTTTAGCAGTAAGAGCTATCAAAAATGGAAATCGAGCTTTACACGAAAAATTAATGACTTCGGCAATTGCTTGTTCTGTTGTTTTTTTGGTGATGTATGTTGCTTATCACATGACTGCAGAAGCTACTAAATTTGGTGACTTGAACCACGATAATATAGTAGATGATTTCGAATTGGCAAAAATAGGAGCGGTGAGATATATTTATTTCTTTTTACTCATTACTCACATAGCGCTTTCGGTTATAATTATTCCTTTGGTATTGTTTACTTATGTTAGAGCTTTGTCACAGCAATTTGATCGACATAAAAAATTAGCAAGAATTACCTTCCCTTTATGGTTATATGTTGCTGTTACTGGAGTTGTTGTTTACTTAATGATTGCACCTTATTATGTCTAAAATATTTTTAGAAAAAGGAAAAAAGAACATAGAAAATAGATTTTTCTCTTTAGAAAGTAAAGTAGTCTATATTCTATTCTCTATATTTTATTCTCTCAACACACAAGCCCAATGTGCCATGTGTCGCGCTTCACTAGAAAGTGAGGGAAATACTGTCAAGGCAGAAGCAGTAAACGATGGAATAGTTTATTTAATGGTTATTCCATACGTTTTGGTTGCGGTTGTTGGTGTTGTTGTTTATAGAATGTACAAAAAGAAGCAACAATAATTTACTCCATTCCATCAATCTTTAAATTCATCTTTCCAGTAGTTGTAATAAATGCTATGATGGCATCGTTGGTTAATTCCACTTTCTCAAATTCGAAATCATCCATTGTACCATTAACAAAAACACCTTTCATTGGGGAATAATTGCTTAAATAAGGAAGCAAATTCTTTTTGCCTTCTTCTAAATTATCTTTAATAGAATAGCGGCAATTTTCTTGGATTTTCTTCAAAATCATTCCTTGTAAAAGCCAATTGGCAGTTTTTGTCAAGATGCCTTTGGTGTTCAAAACATAATCCATTTGTTCGAAATAGATTTCTTTGGTAATCGAATTGTAGTTTGGAATTCCGCTCAAATAGATGGTGCCATTAATGCTTCCAGTCATGTCTAACGCAATAATCATTTTGCCGTCTTTCGACCATAAATCTACTTTTTGAACCACGATTTTTCGACTTCCAGAAGCAAATTCTTTTCCTTGAAAATTTTTAGTGATGATTCTAGAAGCGCTTTCATAAGTAGAAATTGCAGCTACAGTTGCAGTAGTTTTTTCAGGAACTTTAGTCACGGGTTTAAACGAAATAGCTTCTTTGTTGAAGTTGTTTTTAGGCTGTTCTCCCACCATAGTTTGCATGGTGCATTTTAAACCTAAATCCATTTTAATTTTGTTTTTTTGAAGCTCCGCATCGGTTACATAAACCTCAATTGGATTCATTTTAAACCAAGCTTCATATTGAGCACTTGTTTCAAACGGTGTACTCATCGTTTCTAAAACATTTAAAACATAAGGCTTAAAATCGCATGATTTTTCTATAGCATCGTCAATTTTTTTAGCAACCTTCGATTTAAAGATTGAAAGTGTCGGATTGATAATATAGGTGATTGGAACTTTTTTTCCTGCTACTAATATCGTCGGACTTTCGCTCCATTGAAAATCTTCAATAATGGAATTGGTCGACATTTTCCAGTTGGATAATTTCGCAGTGCTCAATAAGGTTATGGTTCCGTTGAGATCAATTTCACGAGTATCATTTAAGCCCAAGAACTCCGTTCCGTATTTGAATTTCGTCCAAATTTTCAAAGGCAAAATAGATTCGATTTTCCCATCTTTCTCTATCAATTTTATAGGTGCTGTTTTCCAAATTTTCATCTCGGTTTTATCGTCTTCAAGTACATTATCCTCATAAATCAAACCGTTAAGAGCTTTGTTTAATTGATTTTCAATCTCTTTAAGAGTGATTTCCATGGGCATACTTACAAACGAAGTATTGGTTTTATAAACCACAGAAACATTTTCAGAAGGTTCGGGTTTTATAGTGACAATTTTGTTAGTTGAAGAACAACCAAAAAGTGAAAAAAACATAATTAATGCGGTTAGTCTAACAAAAAAAGTATTCATTTTAATATAAAAAATTAATTTCGGTGTGAATGTAACAAAAAAACTAATTTAACGTCTGATTAGCATATATTAATTTATCTCTTTTCATTTTAAAAGGACTAAATTTGTATGCTATTTTCACTTTTGAATAAAAGAACATGAAAAATTATAGTTTTAAAATTGTTATGCTTTTTTTCGTCTTGCTTGTTGGATTTAATTCTCAAGCACAAGCTAAAAAGTGGACACTGCAAGAGTGTGTTGATTATGCACTCAAAAACAACATTTCAATCAAACAAACCGAATTGGATGCAGAAACTACAGCAATCACAAAAAAAGCAGCCATAGGAAGTTTTTTACCAAGTATTAATGCCAATGCTTCCCATTCTTGGAATATCGGTTTGAACCAAAATATTACAACAGGATTATTAGAAAATCAAACCACACAATTTACTTCTGCAGGTTTGAATTCTAATATTACCATTTATAATGGACTTCAAAATCAGAATAAATTACGAAAAGCTAATTTATCGATAATTGCTGCTCAATATCAATTGTCTAAAATGCAAGACGATATTTCGCTAAATGTTGCCAACGCTTATTTGCAAATATTGTTCAATAAAGAGAATTTAAAAGTTCAGAACGAACAATTAGCAAATGATGAAAAGCAGCAAAAGAAAAGTGAAGAAATGGTTGCTGCTGGTGTAGTTGCCCGAGGCGATTTGTTAGATGTTAAAGCAACTGTTGCCGCCGATAGACAAAAAGTTATAGCAGCCGAAAATAATTTATTTATTTCAAAATTGAGTTTGGCGCAATTACTACAAATTGAAGATTTTCAAAATTTTGATACCGCTGATGTTGATTATGAAGCAAAATCAAGTGCAACGATGCTTCAAAAACCAGAAGATATTGTTGAAAAAGCAAAACAAGATAGGGTAGAACTTAAAATTGCTAAAGCCAATTTACAGATAGCAGAAAAAGACGTCCAAATTGCTAAAGGAGCTTTTCAACCTAGCCTTACTGGTTTTTATAGTTTCAATTCAAGAGTTAGCTATGCCGATAGAATTGTTGGTATTGAACCAAATGTAAACAATCCAACTTCTATAATAGGTCAAGTTGATGGAACAGGACAAAATGTGTTACAACCAAATTATTCTGCCGTTTTAGGAAAACCTTTACCATTTTTTGATCAGTTCAGTAGAAATAAAGGGCATAACTTTGGAGTTCAATTGAACATCCCAATTTTGAATGGATTCTCTGCTAAAAACAACGTTGAACGTTTTAAAATAGCTTTAGAAAGAGCTAAAACAAATGAAAAACAAGCTATTCTTGATTTAGAACGAAATGTGTATACCGCAATTACTAATGCTAAAGTAGCGCTAAATGCTTATGAAGCTGCAACAGCCGCATTTGAAGCTAGAAAAGAAGCTTTTAATTATGCCAAAGAGAAATATGCAGTTGGAATGATGAATAGTTTTGATTTTAATCAGTCGCAAACGTTATATGTAAATGCACAATCAGAAGTTTTAAGAACCAAATACGATTACATATTTAAAGTAAAAATTGTAGAGTTTTATTTCGGAATACCAATCATTGAAAAAAAATAAGATCATGTCAAAAAAGAAAATTTTTATAGTACTATCAGTTATTGCTTTTGTAATTGTTTTATTGATTGTAATGAAATCCAAAGGAGTTTTTGGTAACAACGACGATTCTAAAGAAGTAGAAATAGCAAAAGCTAACGAAATTACAATTGTAGAAACGGTTTCAGCTACAGGTAAAATTCAACCCGAAGTTGAAGTTAAAATTTCATCTCAGGTTTCGGGTGAGATTATTGATTTACCAGTAAAAGAAGGACAGGTAGTTAAAAAAGGTGATTTATTGGTTCGTATTAATCCCGATTTGTACACTTCTGGATTGAATCGATCGGTTTCAAATTATTCTGGAACAAAATCTGGTTTAAGCCAAGCCGATGCATCTTTTAAAGAGGCTCAAGCGAGTTACGAAAGAAATAAAACGCTTTATGATAAAGGAATTATCTCTAAAGCCGATTGGGATAAAGCAATTGCATCTTTTGAAGTGGCCAAAGCGAATAAACAAACCGCATATTTCAATGTGCAAAGTGCTTCTGCATCGGTAAAAGAAGCCAAAGACAACTTAGGTAGAACTACCATTTATTCTCCAAATGATGGTACCATTTCTAAACTTAATGTGGAACTAGGAGAACGTATTTTAGGAACACAACAAATGGCAGGAACCGAACTATTACGCGTTGCCAATTTGAATAACATGGAAGTAGAAGTCGATGTGAATGAGAATGATATTGTGAAAATTAACATCGGAGATGAGACTAAAATTCAAGTAGACGCTTACTTAAAAAAAGAATTTAAAGGAATTGTGACTAGTATTTCTAACTCGGCTAGTACAACAACTACGGCTGATCAAGTAACAAATTTTAAAGTTAAAGTTAGAATTCTTAAAGAGTCTTATTTGGATTTAATTGAAGGAAAACCTGCAACTTATTCTCCTTTTAGACCTGGAATGACAGCAACAGTTGATATCATAACTAAAAGAAAAGAAAATGTAATAGGAGTGCCTATTAGTGCGGTAGTGGTAAAATCGGACACTTCTGCTACTAAGAAATTTGAAATGCCAGAAGACAATAAAGATCAAGTTAAATCTAAAAGCGACAAAAAATACGAATGTGTTTTTGTAAAAGTTGGCGATAAAGTCAAAATCAGAATTGTAAAAACTGGTATTCAAGACGATACTAATATCGAAATTCTTTCGGGCTTGAAAAAAGGAGACGAGATAATTACAGGTCCTTATGTAACTGTTTCTAAAGAACTAAATTCTGGCGATAAAGTAAGAATTAGCGCCGCAAAAGATAAAGTTAAAAAATAAAGATTTCATTTTCATGAGTTACATTCTCAATCTTGAAACAGCCACTAAAAATTGCTCTGTTAGTTTGGCAAAAAATGGCGAAACACTTGTTTGTAAAGAAATTGCAGAACAAGGCTATTCTCATGCTGAAAAATTGCATTTTTTTATAAATGATGTGGTTAATGAAATTGGAATCTCCATGAGTGATTTGGCTGCAATTGCAGTTAGTCAAGGTCCAGGTTCTTACACCGGACTCCGAATAGGCGTATCGGCTGCAAAAGGATTGTGTTATGCTTTAGAAATACCATTAATTGCAATTGACACTCTTACTTCTTTAGCTCATAAAGTGATATTTACCGATGGTTTAATTGTGCCGATGATTGACGCTCGAAGAATGGAGGTTTACAGCGCTATTTTCAATTCTAATAAAGAAATGATTCGTGAAGTTCAAGCCGAAATCTTAACAGAAGAAAGTTTTGCCGATGTAACCGAAACAATTTATTTCATTGGAGATAGTAACGAAAAAGCTAAATCGGTGTTGAATAAACCTAATTTTGTTTTTGTAGATGATGTTGTTTTTCCATCGGCTAATGAAATGAGTTCGATATCCTTTGATAAATTTCAAAAAAACGATTTTGTTGATGTTGCTTACTTCGAGCCTTATTATTTGAAAGACTTTATGTTGACCAAATAGTTATTTGGTAATATCTCTAACAAACGGTTGAATGACAATGCCTTTTTCATCAAATGCCGTTTTACATTGTTCCAAAATATCGGAAGAAGTTTGTCCGAAATCTTCATTTTTAGACCATGGTCGAATTGCTAAATGAATGGCGTTGTCTGTTAAATCTCTAACCACCACAACTGGTTCTGGAGTTTTAAGAACTTTTGGATGACTTTTCATCACTTCCATAACAACATCTTTCGCCACTTTAATATCGGTAGTATACGACAATGAAAATACCAAATCCATACGACGCATTCCAGCCACTGAAAAATTAGTTATAATTCCGTTAGATAATATGCCGTTTGGAATAAAAATAGTTTGATTATTAGCAGAAATTAATTTGGTTACAAAGATTTGAATTTCTGAAACGGTTCCGATTACGCCTTGGGCTTCAATGGTGTCTCCAACTCGAAAGGGTTTGAATAATATTATAAGCATTCCACCAGCAAAGTTCGATAAAGATCCTTGTAAAGACATACCAACTGCCAAGCCAGCGGCACCTAAAATCGCTACAAACGATGAGGTTTCAACTCCAAGTTTCGAAATAAAAGTAACAAATAGCAATACTCGAAAAACCCATATCATTATATCGGCTAGAAACTTAGATAAAGTAGGGTCTAAGTCACGCTTAATCATGATTTTTCTCATCAATCGATTTACAAATCGAATGGCGTATAGGCCTACAAAAAGTATGACAAATGCAGAAATAAGTTTTGGAGAATACTCAATAAGGATTTTTAAAAACCCTTTTATATAACCTTCAGCTGAAAAGAAATCTTGTTTTACTTCCATAATGATATAAAAAAATCACACTAAAAAAGTGTGATTTAAATTTTTTGCAAAGATAGTTTTTTTCTGAAATTAATCAGCGTCTTCTTCAACTCTATTTGTTTCTTCTGTAGGTTTTGCAGGTGCTTCTTCATTAGCATCATCAGAAAAAGAATGTATTTTTTCTTTTACAGTCTCAACTACATTTTCTGCCATTTCTTCTGCTTTATCAGCCAAATCTCCTGCTTTTTCTTTAGCAGTTTCTATAGCATTTTCTATCGCTTCACTTGCAATAGGAATATATTCACTGGCTTTTTCTTTGGCAGTTTCTACATATTCTTCTACTTTATCAACTAATGGAGCAGCAGCTTCTTTTGCTTTTTCTAAAGCATCTTCTGTTTTATCAATAGCGTCACTTGCTTTTTCTTTGGCTGAGCCAAATAAGTTTTTAAAAAATCCACCTATTCCCATAATGTTATTTGTTTATTGGTTTACTATTGCGATAAAGAGTTATTCAATTTCAAAACTTAATTTAAGAGTCACTCTATACTCTGTTATTTTTCCATCTTTAACAGTTGCACTTTGATCTTGTACATACACAGAACGAATATGTTTTAATGATTTTGCCGCTTGTTCTACTGCTTTTTGGGCTGCATCTTCCCAACTTTTTTCTGAGCTAGAAAGAACTTCTATAACTTTTAATACTGCCATAATTTGATGATTTAATTAAAAGAATAAAGTTACAATTTATTTGATTATATAAGCTGAAAAAAGCATAGAAATTTAACTACAGTTTCCTCTTTTTGATGAAGTTATCCGTGGTAAACTCTTGAAGCTACAATCATGTCATCTTTTATTTCTATCACTTCCGCCACCAACATGTCTTCTTCATTTTCTACTGATCGTATGTATTCCATAAATACTCGGTCAGAATTTGAAGTTAATGAAGTTACTTTATAGTGTAAGGTTGGTAATCGGTCAAAAGCATCTTGCCACCAACTTCTTAATGCGTTTTTTCCAATCACTAAGCCATTGGTTTCTGGGTGTCTAATTTTTAATTTTGGACTGTAATGCTGTGCCTCATCGTCGTATAAAGAAAGTAATTTTTCTAGGTTATGAGAGTTGAAGGCTTCAAACCAAGCGTGAGCAATAGAAAGATTTTTTGATGTTGTCATACGTAAAAAAAAACCACGTTTAAAGCGTGGTTAGATGTTTTTTAAATTTATAATTTCTTGTTCAGTTAATGGACGCCAATTACCTCTTGGAAGATTTTTTTTGGTCAAACCAGCAAATGCCACACGATCTACTTTAAGAACCGTGTATTTGAAATTTTCAAAAATAGAACGAACTACTTTTACATTTGCTGTTCTTAATTTTATTCCGATTTCGGTCTTTGGTTCGTTTTCAATATAGCTTATTTCATCTACAAAAAGACGATGACCATCAAGTGTAACACCAGAAGCAATTTTTTCTAAATCTTCAAATTTTAAATTTTTATCTAAAGTTACTTGATAGATTTTGGAAGATTTTTGATTAGGTAAACTGAATTTACGAATCATATCGGTGTCGTTAGTAAAAACCAACAATCCAGTCGTATTTTTATCCATTCTACCAATAGGCTGCATTTTAGTGGATGAAGCGCCTTTAATCAATTCTAAAACATTTCTATGGTCAGCATCATCTTCGTTGGAAGTGGTGAAGTTTTTAGGTTTGTTTAAAAGAAAATATTCTTTTTTTTCCGGAGTTAAGGTAGCGCCATCGAAGTTTACTACATCGCCAGGTTTTACTTTATAACCCATTTCGGTGATGACTTCTCCATTTACTTTTACATTACCAGATTGTATATAAATGTCGGCGTCACGTCGTGAACAAATACCCGAGTTTGAAATGTATTTATTCAAACGAATATCATCCGATTTTAATGGTTTTGGTATGTTTGGAGAATCTTTTTTTGGAGTTGGTTTTCTGTTTTGAGAACGTTTTGGCAAAGCAGGTTTAGAGGAAGTAGTTTTTTTTCTATCTCCATTTGGTTTGCTTGTACTTGTTCGTTTTCTGTTATTAGAATTATTCATGCTTTTTTATTTTTGCAAAGATACTCTTTTTGAACGGAACTATCGATACTAATATAATTACGAGCTTTTTAGAAGTCTTTCTGAACAACAGTATAGTGGTTGTCAAGAATATCGGAAAGTACTTTTGGATCTACATTAGTATAGAATTTCTGATGACTCGGTGTGGATGAATCTCTAAAACCTACTTTTTCATCAATTATTTTTTTGGTTTGTTTAGCGACAGCTTCACCAGAATCAATAATTTTAATAGTAGGAGGAAGTATTTTTTTGATTTGCGGAATCAAATAGGGGTAATGACTGCAACCAAGAACTAAATAATCAATATTAGCGTTCATCATAGGGGTTAAATATTGTTTTAATAGATGCTTCATTTCAACAGAATCAATTTGTCCTTTTTCTATTAATTCTACCAATCCAAAACCAATTTGTTCCATTATTTGAATGTCTTGAAATTGCTCGATGTTTTTATAAAACAATTCGCTATTTAAGGTTCCTTTTGTAGCTAAAATTCCAATTTTATGAGTTTGCGAATGAAGAGCTGCAGGTTTAATGGCAGGTTCTATTCCTATAAAAGGAACGTCGTATTTCGCTCTTAATTCTTTGATTGCATTGGTAGTAGCAGTATTGCATGCCACAACTATTAATTTGCAATTTAGATTAAGAAGGTATTCGGTGTTTTTACAACTCAAATGGATGATTTCTTCTTTCGATTTTTCTCCATAAGGAGCATTTTTGCTATCAGCGAGATAAATAGTGTCTTCATTTGGGAGTAATTGATGAATTTCCTTCCAAATCGAAGTACCACCAATTCCCGAATCAAAAAGTCCTATAGGATTGTTATTTATCATAAAACAAAAGTAAAAAAAAACTGCCCAATTAAATTGAGCAGTTTTATAATTTTATTGATTTTAGATTAAAATCCTAAATCTTTTTTTACGTCAGCTGTTAAGTCTGGACCATCAGCTAATAATAAGTCAGCAGCATTTAAAACGTACTGATATCCTTTAGCTTTTCCAACTTTTTGAATAGAAGCTTTTACTCTGTCAGTGATAGGTTTCATTAAGTCTGATTCCTTTTTTTGTAAATCTTTTTGAGCGGTATCTTGATAATCACCAATTCTTTTAGCCATATCTTGTACCTCTTGTTGACGTGTTTGGTTTACAGCATCAGTTACTGTTCCAGCCTCAGCATCATATTTTTTTAATTTAGCTTGATATTCATCAACCATTGTTTTGTATTCAGCACTGTAAGTATCGCTTAATTTTTTCAATTGATTTTGTGCGTCTAAAACAGCAGGCATTTTAGTCATGATTTCTTGAACGTCTACGTGAGCAGTTTTAGCTTGTGCATTAATTGTTTGAAAACCAAGTAAAGCTACTGCAGCTATCAAAAAAGTTTTAAATTGTTTCATCATTCTTAGGTATTAATTATTGTTTTTATTTATTAAGGTTTGTTTTTAGCGTCTTCTTTTGCTTTTTTAGCAGCTTCTCTATCTGCTAGTGCTTTTTGTCTTTTTTCTTCAGCGGCTTTTTTTCTATCTTCAATGGCTTTTTGTCGCTCTTCTAATGATTTCTTTTTAGCTTCATCTGCAGCAGCTTTTTTATCTGCTACCGTTGTGTCATTATTAGAAGTAGCTCCCACTTTGTTGTCACTAGTATTTCCTTTATCAGAAACTGTGCCAGTTTTTTGAGCATTTTTGTTTTCTAATAATTGTTTTCTTTTTTCATCGGCGGCTTTTTTCTTTTCTTCTGCAGCTATTTTTTTGTCTTCTATAAGTTTTAAACGTGCTTGTTTTCTTTCTTCGGCTTGTTTTTGTCTTTCAGAAAGCTCAGGATTGTCATCAATCATGTCTTGCTTGCGTTCTTTCTCTTCTTCAAGCTTTCTTTGTTTAGCCGTCATTTGTTCTCTTTTTTCCGCACGTGTAAGCACTTGAACCACTCGGTCACTAATGTCGTGTTTTTTTGCAGCAAAAAGCATCGTCAAATCAGAAGATTTATCAAATATGTAATCGTATTTTTTTGCTTCAGCAATATCTTGAACCGCATTGAAAACTTGGTCTTGTATTGGTTTTACTAATACAGCTTTTTGAACGATTAAATCGCCATTTGGGCCAAATTTTTTCTGCGTATACTCAAGCAACTCATTTTCTTGAAAAGCAATTTCTTCTTCTCGTTCTTCAATAAGTTCTTTGGTCAATAAAACGCGTTCTGTTTTTAACGCTTCTTTTAACTTGTTTATATCGCTTTTTTTGGTTTCAATTTCTTGCTTCCATTTTTCAGCTTTTTGCTCTAGTTGGTTTTTAGCTTCTGCATAATCTGGAACTTTTTCAAGAATATATTCCATATCAATGTAGCCAATTTTTATACCACGAGTTTGCGCTTTTCCATTATATGATATTAATAATGAAGTGAATAGCAACAGTAAAATGTATTTCTTCATAACGCTGAGTTTAGAAATGTTAAGCAAATATACTAAAATTGTTGTCCAATAATGAAATGTGTTTGCCAACCACTTTTTACTGTTGAACCAGGAACAGGATCAAAGCCGTGCGCAAAGTCAATTCCAAGAAGACCAAATGCAGGCATGAATATTCTTATACCAAATCCAGCTGATCTTTGTAATACAAACGGATTATATTCCTGAAAATTGTTGTAAGATGCACCAGCTTCTAAGAAAGTTAATCCATAAATGGAAGCTGCAGCTTTTAAAGTTAGTGGATATCGTAATTCTAATGAGAATTTATTATAAATAGTTCCACCTGTTGTAGCTGACAATGATTGATTTGGATAACCTCTTAACTGAATAACTTCTCTACCATCTAATGCATAATTTGCTAATCCATCACCTCCCACAAAGAAACGTTCAAATGGAACAACTCCTCTGGCAGAATTATAAGAACCTAGGTAACCAAATTCGCCCAAAGAGCGCAATACTAAAGCGTGCTGATCCGTTCCAAACAATTTTGTATATGAATCAATTTTAAACTTTATTTTATAATACTCTAACCAATTGAATTTCTTTTGATCTACTTTTCCTTGGTCGGTATCAGCGGAAGCATAATCATTACCTACAGAGTAATTACCAATATATGTTTGTCCATCAACGTTACTTACAAATGTACCATATTTTATGTATTCACCAGGAACAGCAATATGTCCATCTGCATTTGGAATTGTTGTATAATTAGAACCATCGTATATTTTTTTGTATTCAGCTTGATATTGTAAACTGTTATAATCTATACCATTAAATAAAGAATAGGGTAGCGTGAATTTGGCATTGATACTAAACTCAGAGCCTTTAGTTGGGAATATAGGATTAAGTCCTTTACTGTTTCTTGTTAACCCTAGATTGAAAGCAACGTTTTTAGAAGATCCGTTTCCAAAGGTAAATAAACCAGTATTATAATTATGTAAATCATAATGTTGAAAACTTAGTGCTGTTGATAACACGAAGTAATCATCTGGAACCGTTAGTCGTTTTGCTAAACCAACAGAAAGTGAGGTGATGTTGAAACTCTTGCTTTTGTCGATGCTGCTATACGAACCAGTGTATAAAAATTGTTTACTTTGTGAAATCGAAGCTGAAAAGCTCACCGGTTTTCTTCCACCAAACCATGGTTCAGAGAAAGATAAACTGTAGGTTCTAAAGAATGTACTGGCTTGTAAACGAAGCGATACTTTTTGTCCGTCACCCATAGGAAGCGGATGATAAGCTTCTTTTTTAAATATATTTTGTACAGAGAAATTATTGAAAGACAATCCAAGAGTTCCAATAAATCCACCGCCACCATAACCTCCTTGTAATTCAACTTGGCTCGATCCTTTTTCTTTTAAATTGTATTCAATGTCAACTGTACCAGCTGTTGGATCTACATTTTTGAATTTTGGTTCTATCGCTTCTGGATCAAAGAAACCTAATTGTCCAATTTCACGAATCGTTCTTACTAAGTCTTCTTTGCTGTATTTTTCACCTGGTTTTGTTCTCAATTCACGATAGATAACCTTATCGTTGGTTTTGTCGTTACCTACTACTGATATTTTGTTGAAGTAAGCCACTGGACCTTCTGTAACTCTAATTTCAAAATCGATAGAATCGTTTACCGTTCTTACTTCAACAGGGTTTATATTTGAGAACAAATAACCATTGTTTTGATAAAGATTAGTAATGTCTTCTGCATCCGGTTTTGACTTGTCGGCAATTCTTTTTTCTAATAGAACACCATTGTATACGTCACCTTTTTTAATGCCTAAATAATTATTCAATAATTGGTCTGAGTATACCGAATTTCCTAAGAATTTGATATCACCAAAGTAATATTTTTTACCTTCTTCAACCTTGATATTGATGGCCAGTTTGTTTTTCTTTTTGTCTAACCATACAGAATCGGTTACAATTCTGGCATCACGGTATCCTTTTTCTTTATATGCATCGGCAATTTTAACCAAATCTTCATCGTATTTCTTTTTGATGAATTTAGATGCTTTGAATATTCTGATTGGATTAATACGTTTAGTATTTTTCATAGCTTTTCGAAGTTTTTTATCCGAAAATTTCTCGTTGCCTTCGAAAGCTATTTGTGTAATCTTGATTTTGTCACCTTTGTCAATATTCACTATCATGTTTACCACATTCTTAACAGAATCGCCAGCTACGGTACGAATATTAACTTTGGTATTGAAAAAACCTTCTTTTTTGTATTTATTTTCAAGATAGTTTTTGGTGGTAGTTATCAAGTTTTCGTTAACTATTTTTCCTTTAGTTAAAGAATTTTCTTTGATCAAATCTTCAACTTTATTCTTTTTTACACCGTTGAATTTTACCTCATTAAGTTTGGGTAATTCTGTGATTTCTAGATCTAAATAAATACTATCGCCTTTTACTTCATTCACATAAAAATCGATGTCACTAAATAAACCAAGTTTGCCTAACTTTTTAATGGCATTACTAATTTCTTCACCAGGAACAGTAATATTTTGACCTTTTTCTAATCCAGCAAAAGTAACTACAGTTTGTTGGTTGTAGCTAATTTTTCCAATTACATTAACATTTCCAAGAATATATTTTTTTCCTTGATCAAAAGGAGTTCGCTCTTGTGCGTTTGAATGAAAAACAACTCCTAAAAATAAAAGTGTTATAATAGATTTAATATACTTTTTTGACACTTTATTGGGGTTGTTTAATTTGTTCACTTGTCTTTCCAAATCTTCGTTCTCTTTTTTGATAGCTAATGATGGCTTCATATAAATGTTCTTCTGTAAAATCGGGCCATAAAACATCAGTAAAAAATAATTCGGCGTAGGCTATTTGCCATAGCAAAAAATTACTGATTCTGTGTTCGCCACTGGTTCTGATTAATAAATCTACATCGGGCAGATTGTGTGTGTAAAGATGCTGATTTATAATTGATTCATCAATAGTGTCTATCGAAATTATATTATTTTTAACTTTATCACTAATGTTTTTAACAACATTTAATAATTCTTCGCGAGAACCATAACTTAATGCGAGAGTTAAGGTTGTGCGGGTATTGTTTTTGGTTTTTTCCATCACTTCATTCAATTCTTTGTGAATCGAATTTGGAAGTTTGGAAAGGTTTCCAATGGCATTTAATCTGATGTTGTTTTCTTGAAATGTTTTGGCTTCTTTTCGTAATGAACTCACCAAAAGTTTCATCAATGTATCCACTTCAAGTTTTGGACGGTTCCAATTTTCGGTTGAAAACGCATATAAAGTAAGATTTTCTATCCCTAATTTGGAGCAGGTTTCCACAATTCGTTTTACAGATTTTGTTCCGCTTTCGTGTCCAAGTGTTCTCAATAAACCTTTTTGTTTAGCCCAACGTCCGTTGCCGTCCATAATGATGGAAAGGTGCTTAGGTAAATTGTCTGTATTTATTGATTCTTTTAAACTCATATTTTTAATCTGCGCAATAGCAAGGTTTTTCTCCAAAAGTATAGGTTAGTGTAAATCCGGTAAACACATACCAATCTTTGCTATTTATATTTCCAAATTTTAAGGGTTCTAAATTTTTATTTTTAGGAAAACTTCCATCCAAATTATCAGTCATTGTATATCGTGTTCCAACTTCAAAACCCAGTATCCATTCCTTAGTAATATTAGCTTTTACACCAACTGTCATTGGGATTGCAAAAGTTCCGTGGTTGATGTCTTTTCTTGTTTCGCCATTTAAAACATACAATTCGTCGTAATTGGTGTAACATAAACCCGTGTAAACATAAGGCGTTACTTTTGTTCCAAATTCGTGAAGGTTAAAGTCGAAAAAATTAAACTCTAAACCTGCTGATACTTCTTTTATATTGTTTTCAAAATTATAACCTCTTTTATATCTTCCTGATTCCTTCGAATTCAAATCATTGGCAGTGATTTTAGATTGCGTGTAAGAAAACCTCCAAGAATGTCTTGGGCTCTTGTTCCACTTGTACAAAAATCCAAAAGCCAACTCGTTAGGGTTAACATAATTTGTTTTTCCTACATCTCCAATGTAATTACTGCCACCAAGAAAAACCCCAATTTCATGAATCTGAGCATTTAATTTTGTTAATCCTAAAATAAAAATAAATAAAATTATTCTTTTCATTAATCGAAAAATAGCGTGCAAATATAACAATTATAGCTACTAATAAAACATGATATTAGTTTTTATAATAAATTAAAATAGACACAATTAAACTTTAAAACAAAATTCATTTAAAATGAACTGTTATTTAACGAAAAAAAAAAGAAAGTAGTATTTAAAGAAGGGTGTTAATTTCGCTTGTCTTCACCCCAAAGTAGTTTGTTTCGTAATGTTTTTAGGAAGGTTTCGTCGGGAATTTCTACCATATTAATTTTGAAGGGTGTTTTGCGAATGGTCAACACCGCATTGTTGTTTAACGTGGCAATTCTAGAATCTAATGAAACTAAGTATTGTTCTTCGCGCCCAGATACTTTAAGTTTTATTTCGGTATCTTCTGGGATAACCAACGGACGTGCATTCAAATTGTGAGGTGCTATAGGTGTAATTACTAAACCTTTTACGTCTGGAGTCAGTATTGGTCCGCCACAGCTTAAAGAATAACCTGTTGAACCTGTTGGAGTAGAAATGATTAAACCGTCTGCCCAATACGAATTTAAATGTTCGTCATTTAACGAGGTATCAATGGTAATCATAGACGTGGTATCTTTTCTGCTTACGGTAATTTCATTCATAGCAAAATTCAACTCGTCAATTTGCTCGTTTTCAGAAGAACATTCTAAACTTAGAAGTGTTCTTTTAGAAAGTGTGTATTCTTTTTTTAATACAATTTGTAAAAAAGTTTCAATGTTTTCTTTTTGAACTTTAGCCAAAAAACCCAGTCTTCCAGCATTAATTCCTAATATTGGAATACCAGAATCTCTTACATAGGTTGCTGCTCTTAAAATGGTTCCGTCGCCACCAATACTTACCAAAAGATCAAAACTCGAATCCAAACACTTGTAGTTGTTGAAGGTTTTGTATTCTTTTTTTAGAATTTCTTGTTCGTATAGTATTTTCAGGAAATTTTCTTCAATAACTAACTCCACATTATTATTGTTGAAAAACAAAAATATGTCCCTAATAATAGGTCGTGTGTCGTTTTGATAATATTGTCCGAAGATGGCAACTTTCATATATGTATCTGTTTATTTGTCTGTGGTCATATATGGTATCGCCTTTCAGTATTGATGTTTTTTCCAAGAAAACATAGCCTTGCGGGCGATTTCATTTCTTATATATTCAAATATTTATCCAAATAATCAGAACGTTCTTTCAAACTGTTCAAATAATTATCTTCATTGTGTTCTGAAACTATTTCATAATTGTATCTTCTAAAAGTTTGAATGATGTCATTCAATCCGCCTAAAGCAATTTTTATAGTAATCTCAATTTTTTCAGTATCTGCATCAGAAACAAACAATCCTAAAAGTTTTCCGTTGTTGCTTTCTACAATTTGCGTAATCTGGCTCATAGAATAATCCAACAAACTCTTTTTTACCACAATAATACCGCCTTGTTCTTTTAAAAAAGGGGTTTCGTGAAAAAATTTCACAATGTCTTCCAATTCATAATATCCCAAATAGGCGTTTTCTTCGTCTAAAACAGGTACAATATTGGTGTGGTTTTTCGCAAAAACTTCCAAAACATCCAACCAAATCATATTTTTTCTGGCAAAAAAACCTTCTAAAGCATATTTGTAATCTGATACTTTTTTATCAGTATCAAATGTTTCAACATCATCGGTAGCAATGCTTCCAATATAGATGCCTTCATTCAAAACAGGAAAATGAGAGAACGGTGCATCGACAAAAAAATCTTGAACATCAAGAATAGTTTCTTGGCTATCAATGGCTTTGTAGTCGTTGGTGATGTAGTCGTTAATTTTGGTCATAGCAATGATTCAATATTTGTTGCAAAATAATCAAATTTTAGGACATAAATCCTTATTTTAACTTTGTATTTTTGTAATCAGAATTTCAAAATAGAAATTATTCTAAAAGTATCATGACAAAATTAAGCGTAAATATCAATAAAATTGCCACTTTGCGAAATGCACGCGGTGGAAATGTACCCGATTTATTGCAGGTTGCTAAAGACATTCAAAAATTTGGAGCGCAAGGCATCACTATTCATCCACGCCCAGACGAACGACACATTCGCTATCAAGATGCACGTGATTTGAAACCAATCGTCTACACAGAGTTCAATATTGAAGGAAATCCGCAACATAATTTTATCGATTTAGTTCTAGAATGTCAGCCTACACAAGTGACGTTAGTGCCCGATGCTATTGGTGCCATTACGTCTTCTGCAGGTTGGGATACCCTTAAACATCAATCGTATCTTACCGAAGTTATATCCGAGTTCAAGCGAAATGGAATCAGAACTTCTATTTTTGTCGACCCAATTTTAGAAATGGTAGAAGGCGCCAAAGCCACAGGAACGGACAGAATTGAATTGTATACCGAAGCTTTTGCCCATCAATATGGATTGGGAAATTTAAAAGGAATTGAACCTTATACACAAGCTGCCATTTTAGCCAACGAATTACAATTGGGTATCAACGCTGGACACGATTTGAGTTTGGATAACATTCAGTTTTTTAAAGAAAATATCCCAGGTTTATTAGAAGTTTCTATCGGACACGCTTTAATTTCAGAAGCATTGTATTTAGGTTTAGACAATGTGGTGAATATGTATTTGCAAAAATTAAAATAAGATGCTGTATTCAAGAATTGAAGGAGAAGGGAAACCGTTGTTAATCATTCACGGGTTTTTAGGAATGTCGGATAATTGGAAGTCGTTTGGCGCTCTTTATGCTGCCGAAGGTTTTCAAGTGCATATTTTAGATTTGAGAAATCACGGAAAAAGTTTTCACTCAGATGATTTTAGTTATGAAATCATGGCGCAAGATGTTTTAGACTATTGTCAAGAACATCACTTGCAACACGTTTCTATTATTGGTCATTCGATGGGTGGAAAAGTAGCAATGCTTTTTGCTACAACCTATCCCGAAATGGTAGATAAATTAATTATTGCTGATATTGGTCCGAAATACTACGCGCCTCATCATCAAGACATTTTGGCCGGATTGAATGCAGTTGATTTTACTACAAAACCTAGTAGAACAGAGGTTGAAGAAACTCTATATCCGTTTATTCCTGATTTTGGTACCAGACAATTTTTAATGAAAAACCTCTATTGGAAGGAGCCGGGGCAACTGGCTTTTCGATTCAATCTACCTGTTTTTAATGTCAAAATTGAAGTCATCGGAACTGCTTTACCCGATGAAAATGTCTTTGAAAAACCAACGTTGTTCATTCGTGGCGGTAATTCAAAATATATTTTAGATACCGATTTACCTCGAATAAAAAAGCATTTTCCTAACTTTGAATTGGCCACTATTCCTAATGTGGGACATTGGCTTCATGCTGAAAACCCCAAATTATTTTTTGAGGAAACGGCACGTTTTTTGAAATAAAGCGTTACATTTATTAATCAAATATTATTCTATGAAACTACTAATAAGAATTCTCATCACGTCTATTTTGGTTATGGTTATTTCTTATGTAATGAAAGGTGTAATAGTAGACCAATTCACAACCGCCCTCAAAGTAGCAATTGTTCTCGGCTTATTGAACTTTTTTGTAAAACCAATTCTTGTGCTGTTTACATTGCCAGTTACCGTTTTTACACTCGGATTGTTTTTGCTTGTCATTAATGCCATAATAATACTCATGTGTGATCATTTTGTGGATGGTTTTGATGTAAACGGATTTTGGACAGCCTTGTTTTTTAGCATCATTTTATCACTTTCACAATCATTGGTTTACCAACTTTCGGGCGAAGGCAAACAATAGTTTAAAAATCAATAAAATAAAATTGCTTGGGTTGTAGAAATGTTATAATTTTGCAACCCAATTTTAGTATATAAAAAAATGAATATTACAAGAAATAATGTAGATGCATTAAACGCTGTAGTTACTGTAGAAGTTTCTAAAGCAGATTATGCTCCAAAAGTTGAAAAAGTATTAGCAGATTATCGTAAAAACGCTTCTATTCCTGGTTTTAGAAAAGGAGCAGTTCCAATGAGCTTGATCCAAAAACAATATGGAAAAGCAGTTTTGTTGGACGAAGTAAATAAAGTTTTACAAGAAAGTTTAAACAACTATCTAGTAGAAGAAAAATTAGATATTCTAGGAAATCCGCTTCCAAAAGTTACCGAAGATTTCAACTGGGATGCTGAAGATTATAAATTTGAATTCGAATTAGGTTTAGCTCCAGAATTTTCTGTGGATTTAGCGGCTAAAAACAATTTGGTTCAATATAAAATCATCGCAGACGAAACTATGTTGAATGCTCAAGTAGCACGTATTCAAAAACAATACGGAAAAGTAGTTTCTCAAACGGTTGTAGCAGAAGGAAATGATGTTTCGGGTGTATTCACCAACGAAGAAAAAGGAATCAACAACAGAACTACTTTAGATATGGAGTTGTTTGCTGACGCTAAAACAGCAAAGAAATTCATCGGTAAAAAAGTTGGTGATGTTGTGACATTAAAAACAAAAGGTTTGTTCAACGACGATCACAAATTAATGGATGTTTTGGCTATCGGTCATGACGATGTTCACGGTTTAGATATCGAAGTGAACTTTACCATCGATGAAGTGGTTGGATACGAACCAGCAACATTAGACCAAGAATTGTTCGATAAATTATTCGGACCAAAAGTGGTGACTTCGGTAGACGAATTGAAAGCTAAAATCAAAGAAGACGCTGAACAACAATTCGAACAACAATCAAATCAAAAATTCTTAAACGATGTTACCGAGTTTTTAATCGCTAACACCAAATTTGATTTACCAGCTGAATTCTTGAAAAAATGGATTCAAACAGCAGGAGAAAATCCTTTAACAGCAGAACAAGCGGAAGAAGAGTACACTAAATCTGAAAATGGTTTACGTTACCAATTAATCGAAGGAAAAGTAATTACCGAAAACGGTTTGCAAATAACTTTCGAAGAATTGAAAGACTATACGTCAGGTTTAATCAAAAAACAAATGGCACAATTTGGTCAAATGAATCCAACCGATGAGGACGTTCAAGGAATTGTGGCACGCGTTATGAGCAATCAAGACGAAGTAAAACGCCTTTCAGAACAAGTAATGAACGAAAAAATGCTGAACTTATTCAAAGAAAAAGTAAAAGCGAAAACTAAAGAAGTAAATTATGAAGATTTCATCAAAGCAATGTATGGTGAGATTTAATAATATATTTTAGTATATTTGAGCGTCAAAGTCATTCGATTTTGGCGCTTTTTTATTAAGACATATTGACATAAATATAATAAAAGGTACGACCTTTGCTTTACAGAAAAAGAAAATAATAACATTCAACGTATAATAACAATAAAATGAACTACGGAAAAGACCCAAGAGCTGCGCTCGATATGGCGAAGCAATTTAAAAAATTCGCTACCAAAAATCACGGAGTGAATAGCATGTACTACGACAAGATTGTAGCCAGCATGACACCATATATTATCGAAGAACGTCAATTGAATATTTCTCAACTAGACGTATTCTCACGTTTGATGATGGATAGAATCATCTTTCTAGGAACTGGAGTAGACGATCATGTGGCCAACATCATTCAAGCACAATTATTGTTTTTAGAATCAGTAGATGCTTCTAAAGACATTCAAATCTACATCAACTCTCCTGGCGGAAGTGTATATGCTGGTCTAGGAATTTATGACACGATGCAATACATCAAACCCGATGTAGCAACGATCTGTACGGGTATGGCAGCTTCTATGGGTGCCGTATTGTTGTGTGCTGGTGCTGCTGGAAAACGTTCGGCTTTACCGCATTCAAGAGTGATGATTCACCAACCATCTGGAGGCGCACAAGGTGTAGCAACCGATATGGAAATCAACTTGAAAGAAATGTTGAAATTGAAAAACGAATTGTACCAAATCATTTCACACCATTCAGGTCAAACTATTGAAAAAGTATACCAAGATTCTGAAAGAGATTATTGGATGATAGCTGATGAAGCTAAAGAATACGGAATGATTGATGAAGTTTTAAGAAGATAAATTTAAGTCGAAAGTTGAAAGTCGAAAGTCAAAAGCATTGCTAGGGACTTTAAGACTTTTGACTTTAAGACTTTTGACTATAAAAAATGGCAAAAGAAAAATTAGAATGTTCCTTCTGCGGAAGAAAAAAACCGGAAACCAATTTATTGATTGCCGGAATTGATGCGCACATTTGCGACCGCTGTATTGAACAAGCACACGGAATTATTGTTGAAGAATTGAAGTCTAATTCGGGTGCTAAAATAGCTGCGGATTTAGTTTTGCGCAAGCCAAAAGAGATTCGAGCATTTCTTGACGAATATGTAATTGGTCAAGACCAAACCAAAAAAGTAATGTCGGTTGCGGTGTATAATCATTACAAAAGATTGATGCAACAACAACACCATGAAGATGTTGAAATTGAAAAATCAAACATCATTATGGTAGGTCAAACCGGTACGGGTAAAACATTGGTGGCTAAAACCATTGCTCGAATGTTAGACGTTCCGTTGGCTATTGTAGATGCAACAGTGCTTACCGAAGCAGGTTATGTAGGAGAAGATGTAGAAAGCATCTTAACACGTTTGCTTCAAGCGGCCGATTATGATGTAACCAAAGCAGAACGCGGCATCGTATTTATTGACGAAATTGATAAAATTGCTCGTAAAAGCGACAATCCATCTATTACACGAGATGTTTCGGGTGAAGGCGTGCAACAAGCATTATTGAAATTATTAGAAGGAACCGTAGTGAATGTTCCACCAAAAGGAGGAAGAAAACATCCCGACCAAAAGTTTGTTGAGGTAAATACTCAAAACATTCTATTCATTGCTGGAGGTGCTTTTGATGGAGTAGAGCGCATCATTTCTAAACGATTGAACAGAACAGCTGTTGGATATTCGACTTCTAAAAATGCCGACAATATTGACAAAGAAAATTTATTGCAATATATCATTCCAAAAGACATCAAAGATTTTGGATTGATTCCTGAAATTATTGGTCGTTTGCCCGTGCTAACACACATGGATCCGTTAGATAGAGCAACGTTGCGTTCTATTTTAACCGAGCCTAAAAATGCGTTAATCAAGCAATACGAAAAATTGTTTGCTATGGATGAGGTTAAATTTTCGGTAACCGATGAAGCTTTAGATTACATTGTTGATAAAGCTCTTGAATACAAATTAGGCGCTCGTGGTTTACGTTCGTTATGCGAAGCTATTTTAACCGATGCAATGTATGAATTGCCAAGTTCAGACGAAAAAGTTTTGGATATCGATAAAGACTATGCCGAACATACGTTAAATAAAAATTTATTAAAGCGACTCGAAATTGCTTCTTAAGTAAAAAATAAAATCCCGAATCTGAAATTTCAAATTCGGGATTTTTTTATGTCTGTAGCTGAGGTTTATTTCACCAAACCACCACCGCTTTGTTTCTTTTCAGTCTCAATATCGGTATTTTCTTTTTGCAATTTTAAGTTTCCAAAGTTGTAGGTTAACGAAATTCTAAACGTTCTAGAATCTTGTTTTTGTCTGAAATTGGTTTCCAAATTTTGTCCCGCAATTAAAGCATTTACTTCATTAGAATTGAAAACATCAAAACAATGCAATCCAATTTTCAGTTTTTTATCCATAAAATCTTTATTAAATGAGATGTCAAACTGTTGAATAGGTTTCGTTATTTTATAAATCTGCCAATTTCCGGAAGGCAAAATAAAATACGTCATGGAGTTTTTAATGCCCCAAGGCAATATAAATTGTGCTTGGGCAGCATAGTTCCAAATTGCTTTGTTGTTGTAAGGAAACGTGTATCCTTTGATGTCCGATTTGATATAATTGATGTTGAAAAAGATAT
>CAZNWY010000010.1:0-75123 GCA_964577105.1 uncultured Flavobacterium sp. | reverse complement strand
AATCGTTGTTGAGTTATGTAAGTGGAATAGGAGAGAAGATGGCCGAAAATATTGTGGCCTATCGCTCTGAAAATGGTCCTTTTGAAGATCGAAAGCAAATTAAAAAAGTACCGCGTTTGGGTGAAAAAGCGTTTCAACAAGCCGCAGCTTTTGTTCGAATCCACAATGGTAAAAATCCGTTAGACAATTCGGCAGTGCATCCCGAAGCGTATTCCATCGTGGAGAAAATGGCTAAAGATTTGAAAATTTCGGTTAACGAATTAATCGCTAATAAAGAAAAAATCGCTTTAATACAACCTGAAAAATATACCAACGAAACCATTGGAATTCTTGGAATCAAAGACATTCTGAAAGAATTAGTAAAACCAGGATTAGACCCAAGAAAAGCAGCCAAAGTTTTTGAGTTTGATCCTAATGTTAAAACTATAAAAGATGTCAGTGCTGGAATGATTTTACCCGGAATTGTCAACAACATTACGGCTTTTGGTTGTTTTGTAGATATTGGAGTTAAAGAAAGTGGTTTAGTGCACATTTCGCAACTCAAAGCGGGTTTTGTTTCCGATGTGAATGAAGTGGTGAAATTGCATCAACATGTTCAAGTCAAAGTGGTTGAGGTGGATGAAGAACGAAAGCGCATTCAGCTGACGATGATACTATAAAATAAAAATCCCAAATTCTAATTTAAAACTAGAATTTGGGATTTTTAATATTAAATATTCTAAAGTTATTCTTTAGTTTCTTCTTCTTTTTTAGTAACCGCTGGTTGTTGGTCTTCTTGAGCTGCTTTTTTAAACTCTTTTACACCAGTTCCTAAACCTTTCATTAATTCTGGAATTTTTTTACCTCCAAAAAGTAATAAAACAATGGCTAAAATAAAAAAGATATGCCCAGGAGTAAGCTCTAAAAATATAGTTAAAAAGTTCATAGTCTGATAAATTTGAAATAATATTATGCAAATGTAAAGAATAAAAATCGAGTTCAACAAATAATTCACGTTAAAGAACGTTAAAATGCCAAGTTCGATTTAGAACTAATTTCTATATTTGTATAATAATCAAAAATATGTCCGAAAAAAGACTCAAAAAGCAACTATTAAAAAAGAAACTCTTCGCCAAAAACCGATTGGTTATTTTAAATGAAGATACTTTTGAAGAAATTTTTTCTTTGAAGTTAACTTTGATGAATGTCTTTGTTTTTGCGTCATTAGGAGCTATTTTAATCATTTTCGTTACTACTTTTATTATTGCATTCACACCGTTACGTGAGTACATTCCGGGTTACACTTCAACCAAACTTAAAAAAGACGCTACCGAATTGGCGCTAAAATCAGATTCTTTAGAATTCGCCATCAAGAAAAACGAATTGTATTTAGAATCGATTAAAAAAGTATTAAATGGTAATTTACAATACGCCAAAGTCAACAAAGATTCTATTTTGGCCATCAAAGAAGATACTTTGCCCGATTTACAATTGACTGCATCCGAGTCAGAATTAAAACTTCGACAACAGGTTGCTGATGAAGAGGAAAAAGCTAAAGAGGCTAGAGAAAAGAATAAAAAGAAAAGAAAATAGAATATGTCTATTAAATCATTTGCTGCCCAACTATTTGCTAAATCCATTCATAATAAAACTCAAAAATGGGCTACCAATCCTGTTGCAATCCAACAAAAGGTATTTCGTGATTTGATCCGTCAAGCGGAAAATACGCAATTTGGAAAAGACCACGATTTTGCTAATATCAAAACCTATCAAGATTTTGCGCAACGTGTTCCTATTAGAGATTACGAGGCCTTACGTTACTACATAGACAGAGTGGTAAAAGGAGAAGAGGATATTCTTTGGAAAGGAAAACCCATTTATTTTGCTAAAACATCCGGAACCACTTCGGGTGCTAAATATATTCCGTTGACTAAAGAATCGATGCCGTTTCATATTGAAGCTGCCCGAAATGCCATCCTAAGTTATATTCACGAAACAGGCAAAGCCGATTTTGTGGACGGTAAAATGATATTTTTACAAGGAAGTCCGATTTTAGAAGAAAAAAAGGGTATCAAACTAGGTCGACTTTCTGGAATTGTAGCCCATTATGTTCCGAAATATTTACAAAAAAATCGCATGCCCAGTTGGGAAACCAATTGCATTGACGATTGGGAAACCAAAGTGGATGCCATAGTTGAAGAAACCATCAACGAAGATATGGCGGTCATTTCTGGAATTCCGTCTTGGGTGCAAATGTATTTTGAGAAGCTTCAACAAAAAGCACAAAAACCAGTTGGTGAAATTTTTAAAAACTTCAATTTATTCATTTACGGCGGCGTGAATTATGAACCGTATCGCGCCAAATTTGAAAATCTCATCGGAAGAAAAGTCGATTCTATCGAACTTTTTCCAGCTTCGGAAGGATTTTTCGCCTATCAAGATACACAAACAGAACAAGGAATGTTGTTGCTGTTGAATGCTGGAATTTTCTACGAATTTGTAAAATCAGAAGATTTTTTTAATGATAATCCCAAACGATACACTATTGGCGAAGTCGAATTAGGAGTCAATTATGTGTTGATTATTTCTACTAATGCTGGACTTTGGGCATACAACATTGGCGATACCATTCAATTTACCAGTTTAAAACCGTATCGAGTTATCGTATCGGGACGAATAAAACATTACATTTCTGCTTTTGGCGAACACGTCATCGGAAAAGAAGTGGAAACAGCATTACAAGAAGCAATGCAAAATACCACTATTCGAGTAAATGAGTTTACAGTTGCTCCACAAATTGCTCCAACAACAGGATTGCCTTATCATGAATGGTTTATAGAATTTGATGCTGAAGCTTCGGGAGAACCTAATAATTTAGAAGAATTTGCGTTAGCTATCGATGTGGCAATGCGAAAACAAAACGTCTATTATGATGATTTGATTGTTGGAAAAGTGTTGCGAACGTTGGTCATTACCAAAGTTTCTAAAAATGGTTTCCAAGACTACATGAAATCTATCGGAAAATTGGGTGGTCAAAATAAGTTACCACGATTATCTAACGATAGAAAAATAGCCGAATTTTTTGAGAAAAAAGAAAAAAGATGATAGAAAAAAGACTTTGGTTGCTGTTTGTTTTCGTGAGTATTTCGGTTTCCGCCCAAATAAAAGGAATTGTTGTTGATGACAATAATAAACCAATTCCGTATGTAAATATTTGGGTTGATAATGAAAATATTGGTACTACTACAGAAGTAGACGGTACTTTTAAGATTACTAATAAAGAAGAAAATAAAAACCTTGTTTTTTCGGCAATAGGATATAAAAAGTTAATCTCACGTTTCAAAGAAAAGATTGTTTTAGAAAAAGAAATTTACAAACTTGATGAGGTTGTAATAATTAATCTAAAGCAAACGAAAGAACTTGAAATTGGAAATTCAAAAAAGATAAATCATTCGTATTTATCAGGAGAATTGCCATGGATTTACGCAAAATACTTCCCTTATAATGAGAGATATAAAGAAACACCATTTCTTAAAAAAATAATTGTTTTTACAAATTCTAAAATTAATAAAGCAACATTTAAAATTCATTTGTATGCTATGGGAGAAGATGGTAATCCTTCAGGCGATCTATTAAACGAAGATATTTTGGTGTCAGTTAAATCAGGATTGAAAGAAAATCAAATTGATGTTTCAAAACATAAGATACAAATTCCGAAAGAAGGAATTTGTATAGGTTATGAATGGATGATAATTGAAGATAACAAGTTTGAATATGAGTATAAAGATGTAGACAAAATCAAACATATTTATAAAACCTATTCACCAAATGTAATTTGTAACGATGTTGAAGTAGAAAACACTTATCACTATTCTGGAGGAAAATGGAAAAAAATAAGTTCATATTTTAATGATAAACTCCAAAAAAATATTGTAATTGAGCCAGCAATAAACCTTGTTTTAACAAATTAAAAAATGAGAATAACCATACTATTTTTTATATTATCTTATTCTATTTCAGCCCAAATAAAAGGTGTTGTAAAAGATAGCGTAACGGGTAAACCAATTTCGTATACCAATATTTGGGTGGAAAACGAAAACATTGGCGTTAGTTCTGAAGAAAATGGAGAGTTTTCCATCAATACATCCAAAACTAAAAACCTCGTTTTTTCGGCGTTGGGTTACGAAAAAAAAGTGATAAAAGCTTCAGAGGCTAGTATTGTTAACTTGAGTCCAAAAGCGTTTCAGTTGGAAGAAGTGGTAGTTACCAAAAAACTAGAAACTAAAGTTATTGAAATTGGAAAAAGCAAGACAACGATCTACCAAGCCTTTGATAATGGTCCGAGGATAGACGTGAAATATTTTCCCTATCATCCTAAGTATAAAAAGACCAGAAATATTAGGCAAGTTACCGTTGAAACCGACAGTAAAATTGACGATGCCACCATTAAAATTCACTTTTACAGTGTAGATGCCAATGGCTTTCCAGGTGAAGAATTATTAACGAAAGACTTTGTGACCACAGTTAAAAAAGGAGTAAACAAAAACATTTTCAACATTGCTAATTTCAATTTAAGAATGCCTAAAAAAGGACTTTTTGTAGGATTTGAAAAATTAATAATTGAGAAAAATAAAGTGGAAACTTCGGTAACTGATTATAATTCTAATACCACTTCAATCAAAAAAAGTTATTTCCCATTGGTGTTGTATAATTTCGAAGAACGCGATTTTATGTTCTCCTTTTCAGGCGGAAAATGGAACAAAGAAATGAAGTATGATACTAACGGATTACCAATCAAAATGATGGTTTATGAACCAGCAATTAACCTTATCCTAACCAACTAGACTACAAAATCAGTATATTTGCAGGTTAGAAAACAAAATTTAATGAAAGAAATTAAAAACATTTCGCGCTCAAGAGCGCAAGAATCGTCGGCAGCTATCGAACGATTGTACATTAACATGAGACATTTATTCAACAGAGGTTTCTATAAACCAATGGGTGTTTCAGGAGATACTTTAAGAGAAGCATTATTAGCGCTTCGACCAGAAATTTACGGAAGTATTGCAGAAGAAAAAGTAGAATTAAATGGTTTACTTTATGTAATAGAAAGACTTCCTGTGGGAATTGAAGAATGTCGTTATATCAATTTAACGTCAGATGAAGGGTATTCTAAATCGCATTTCAAAGCGATTATTCCTCCAAAAAGAAGAAGAAATTGCTACCGAATTGACGAAGAACAAATGAACGTTGAAATCACTCGTGGTCGATCAGACATCTACGATATTTTAACGCATTTGACCTTTATTTTTGTAGAATCTCACAAAATTAAAGATCGTGTTTTAATTGATGACGAAGGACGAATTTCTCGCGATTGGCAAAAATTAGAACAAGCCGCATTACAACCTAAAAAACTTTCTCAAGTTGATAAAGAAAAAGCCATTTCTCACGCTGCTAATGTGTTGGGAAGAACTTTTGCTGAGGTTTTAGATATTTATGATGCTTTCGGTTCTGCCGAAAAACCAGACCGATTTTTACATGTAATCTACTGGTTAGGAAAATTAGCTATTGAAGAAGTAGTAGATAACAACAAAAGAACCATTACGTTCAGTCCGATTTTAAGAGAACGATTGGGGCATCACATTCATGGAGAAATTTGGGCAACCAATATCAAGGAAGTTTTAAACCAAAACAATCTATTAAACCGTCCAATTCATATTATCAGTGCTAATATGCATTCGGTAATGAATTCGATTTTTGCAAATGGCGTTTTGGCCTCCAAATACAAAGGTAAATCGGAATACCAAATTTATGAAGACTTGAGCGCTTCTGGTAATAAAGACTTAAGAGCTAAAGTAGAAGAATTTGCGGTGAAGCACGGAATGATTTCGCTTCCAGATCAATCAGGAACTAACATCGATGTTCAAATTTTTGATACCGATAAAATAGATTGGTCAAAATCAGGTTTTCCAACAGCAAAATTAACCAAAGACAAACCAGTAATTATTGTTATGGATTATGCTTTTGGTGAACAAGCTTACGAAACCATCGACGAATTGTTAAAGCCTTTCAAAAAAGGTAAAAATCAACTGTTTTTAAATGTCGAATCGGTTTCAATTATGGGAAAAGCTGGAATTCTTCAAGGAGGAAAAGGCGATATCATGATTCCGAATGCGCACATCAATGAAGGTACGGCCGATAATTATCCATTTGAAAATGAATTGACCGCTAAAATGTTTGAAGGAAACGATATTCCAGTTTTTGCTGGCCCAATGGTAACCGTTTTAGGAACTTCGTTACAAAATAAAGATTTGTTGAAATTTTTCCACGAATCTACTTGGGGCGCTATCGGTTTAGAAATGGAAGGTGCTTATTATCAAAAAGCGATTCAATCGGCGTCTAAAATTAGAAAGAGTATCAATCCTGATGTAAAAGTTCGTTACGCTTATTATGCTTCCGATAATCCATTAGAAACAGGAAGTACCTTAGCTTCTGGCGGATTAGGAACCACAGGAGTGAAGCCAACGTATTTAATTACAATTAAAATATTAGAACAAATTTTCAACGTAAAATAAATTTTTATGAGTTCAGACAATCAGAATATTCCTGAAGAAATTGATTTGATTAAATTAAAGAAATCTATTTCTAATGCAATTAACAAATCAATTTTAAATACTTTTCTTTTTTTCAAAAAGAATATGTATAAAATTTTAATTATTATCATTGGAGGATTTGTAATTGGATTTTTAGCTGATAAATATTTTAAAACATATTTAACAGAAGTTGTTGTGAATACAAATTTCACGAGTAATGATTATTTATATTCAAAAGTTGATCAATTAAGTTCAGAGTTAAATCAAAAAAACGGAAATAAGCTCCCAATTTTGAATTATAAAAAAATAACAAAAATACAAGTAGAGCCCATTGTTGATGTTTATTCATTTGTAAATAACCAAACAACAACAGCTAATAACGCTCAAAATTCCCAAAATTTTGAAATGTTAAAGCTAATGTCAGAGAATGGAGATATTAACAAAATAATAAAGGAAGAAATTACAAGTAAGAACTATTATTATCAAAAAATCAACATTTTTACTAAAGATAAAGTTGAAGAAAGAGATATAAAATCTGTAATTAATTATTTAAATAGAGATGATTATTATGATAGTATTCTAAATTTAAATTTAAAAAATATTAAAGAAAGAATTGTTAAAAATGATTCAACGATAGAACAGATAAACAATTTAATTAAGAGTTATTCAGTCAGTTTATCTAGGGGAAATTCTAATGTAATGTTTAAAAACGATAATACTGAAGTTAATAGTTTAATAACTCAGAAAAACGATTTGATAGAAAAAATAAATTATGACAAACTTAGTTTGGTTACTCAAAATAAGATTATCAGAGAAAACACCGTTGTTATTAACGAAACAAATAATAAAGGAATTGCTAATAAATTAAAATTTATTTTCCCAATAGTTTTTATTTTATTGTTTTTTGGGTACAATTATGTGAGATACCTAAATAAAAAGTCTGAAAATGTAAATTTATGAAAGGAATAATTCTTGCTGGTGGCTCTGGTACTAGATTGCATCCACTTACATTAGCGGTTAGTAAACAGTTAATGCCAATTTACGACAAACCTATGATTTACTATCCATTATCAACCTTGATGTGGGCCGGAATCAAAGAAATATTGATTATTTCTACACCTCATGATTTGCCTTTATTTCAACAACTTTTGGGTGATGGGAAAAAATTAGGATGTCGATTTGAATATGCCGTTCAAGAAAATCCAAATGGTCTAGCCGAAGCGTTTATTATTGGAAAAGAATTTGTAGGAAACGATAAGGTTGCCCTGATTTTGGGAGATAATATTTTTTACGGAACTGGGTTAGCCGAGTTACTTCAAGCGAATAATAATCCGAATGGAGGTGTGATTTATGCCTATCATGTGCACGATCCAGAGCGCTATGGTGTAGTAGATTTTGATAAAGACGGAAATGTGTTATCCATCGAAGAAAAACCAGAAAAACCTAAATCTAATTATGCGGTTCCTGGGATTTATTTCTATGATAATTCCGTCATTGAAATTGCAGCTAATATTGCGCCAAGTCATCGAGGTGAACTCGAAATTACCGATGTAAATAAAGAATATTTAAACAGAGGAAAACTCAAAGTAAGCATCCTCGATAGGGGTACAGCTTGGTTAGATACAGGAACCTTTCAGTCGTTAATGCAAGCCGGACAATTTGTTCAGGTTATTGAAGAACGTCAAGGACTTAAAATTGGAGCCATTGAAGAAGCGGCCTACAGAATGGGATTTATCGATGCAGAACAATTAAAAACCTTAGCAACACCACTGCTTAAAAGTGGTTATGGGGTTCACTTAATTAGTTTATTACAAGAATAAAAAATATAAAAAGTAAAAGCAATTTGATTTTACAAGTTGAATTTTGCTATTGAAATTGCTATTGAACATGATTTTTACCGAAACCAAATTAAAAGGCTGTTTTATTATTGAACCTAAAATAATTCACGATGAAAGAGGTTATTTTATGGAAAGTTTTAATGAAAGAACCTTCCAAAACGGAATAGGGCAAAACGTTCATTTTGTGCAAGACAATCAATCGTTTTCTACTAAAGGAGTGCTTCGTGGATTGCATTACCAATGCGGCGAACACGCACAAGCCAAGTTGGTTCGTGTGCTTCAAGGTGAAGTTCTCGATGTTGCAGTCGATATTCGTCCCGGTTCAGAAACTTTTGGTCAATATGAATCGGTAATTCTTTCGGCTGAAAAGCAAAATCAGTTTTTTGTACCAAGAGGATTTGCGCATGGATTTTTGGTATTGAGTGAAACAGCAACCTTCTTCTATAAATGTGACAATTTTTATAATAAAGAAAGTGAAGGCGGTATTATTTTTAATGATCCAGAAATCAACATCGATTGGCAATTTGAAATAAGTAAGTTAATTATTTCAGAAAAAGATCAAATTTTACCAACGCTTCAAAAGGCCAAAAAAGTATGGTAGTATTAGTTACAGGTGCTAAAGGTCAGTTAGGACAAGCAATACAATCTATTTCCGGAAATTATCCAGAGGTAGATTTTGTTTTTTGTGATTCATCATCGTTGGATATTACTAATTTAGATAATGTAGAAGCAGTTTTTAAACATGTTAAACCCCAATATTGCATTAATGCAGCCGCTTATACCGCTGTTGATAAAGCAGAAAGTGAACCAGAAAAAGCATATTTAATAAATGTAGTTGGCGCCAAGAACTTAGCGGAAGTTTGCAAAGACAACAATACCATTTTACTTCATGTTTCCACCGATTTTGTATTTGACGGAAGTAAAAAATCACCCTATACCGAAGAAGACATTCCTAATCCAACAGGAGTTTACGGACAAACCAAATTAGAAGGCGAAAAAGCGATACAAGATACATTTGATAACTTTTACATCATTCGAACATCATGGGTGTACTCGCAATTTGGGAATAACTTTATGAAAACCATGTTGCGTTTGGGTAGCGAAAGAGAGATTTTATCAGTCGTAAATGACCAAATTGGAACACCAACTAATGCGGTTGATTTGGTCGAAGTATTAATCAAAGTGATTTATCACACTGAGCGCAGTCGAAGTGCTCATAACTCACAACCTATCAACCATCTCTTCGGAATCTACAACTTCAGCAACGAAGGACAATGTTCTTGGTATGATTTTGCCAAGAAAATATTCGAAGTCAATAAGATTTCAATAGATTTACAACCCATTCCAACGTCAAGTTATCCCACACCAGCAAAAAGACCTGCTTATAGTGTTTTAGATAAAACTAAAATAAAGCAGACCTTTGGATTAGATATTAATTCTTGGGAAAATAGATTAACTAAAATCAACATCTAATTAAAAAACAAAATCCTTGAAAAAACATCTTCTTCTTATCGGATTTTTACTTCTTCATTTTACACTTGCTTTTAGTCAAAAAGCGACCAGAATTCTTGTTGAAAATGCTGATTTTTCAGATATAAATCAGAATGAAATTCCAGATGCTTTGCTTCTAACAGGAAATGTGCGTTTGAGCCATGATGGTGTTATTATGACGTGTAATAAAGCCTATTATTTTCAAAAAGAAAATTACATCAAGGCGTTTGGCGAAGTAGAAATGGTTCAAGGCGACACATTATATTTGAATAGTAAGTATGCCGAATATAATGGAAATATTAAAAAGGCTTTTGCTACTGGGAATGTTATTATGAGATCTCCAGAATCTACAATGACTACCGACACGATTTATTTTGATAGAAATTCTCAAGAAGCCTACTTTAACTCAAACGGAACTATAGTTAATAAGAACAACACTTTGAAAAGTAAATCGGGAAGGTATTATGTGAAAGAAAAAAAGTATCAGTTTTTATCATCAGTAGTGCTAACTAATCCAGAATATACCATAAAATCCAATCACTTAGACTATAAAACACAGCAAGGAGATTCGTATCTTAAAGGGCCGTCAACAATTACAGGTAAAGACAATTTTATTTACACCGAAAATGGATATTATAATAGCAAAAAAAATATTGGTCATTTTTTACGAAAATCTTATATAAAATATAAAGACAGACTTATCGAAGGAGATAGTTTGTATTATGATAGAAAAAAAGAATTTGCTTCAGGAACCAATAATGTCAAAATCACAGATTCCATAAATAAAGCCATTATAAGAGGGCATTATGGAGAAGTTTACAAAAATAAAGATTCGTTATACATAACAAAACACGCCTCGGTTAGATATTTGATAGAAAAAGATTCCATGTTTATTCATGCAAAGAAAATAATTGTAACAGGAAAAATAGGCGAGCGAAAAGTAACGGGATTTAATAATGTACGTTTTTATAAAACCGATTTAAGTGGTAAGTGCGATTCAATACATTCCGATCAAAAAGCAGCTTTAACTAAGCTTATTGGAAGACCAATTCTTTGGAATTTTGAAAGTCAGATGACTGGAGATATAATGCATTTGGTTGGAAATAACAAAACAGAGAAATTGGATTCACTTAAAATTCTCAACAATACATTTATTATTTCTAAAGACACTATTGGAACCGGTTACAATCAAGTAAAAGGGCTTAACCTATTCGGAAAATTTAAAGACAATAAACTTTATGAAGCTGATGTGGTAAAAAATACCGAGGTAGTATATTACATGCGTAACGATAAAAATGAACTGATAGGAATAAATAAAAATGTCAGTAGTAGCATTAATATGACGATGGACGATAAAAGCAAAATAGAAACCATTACTTTTTTTAATGAAGTAGATGGCGATATTTATCCAGATAAAGATTTACCAGAGAATGCTAGAAAACTTAGAGGATTTATTTGGCGTGGTGACGAACGAATAAAAAGCAAAGAAGATATTTATCCACCCGAAGAAGTAGAATTGGACAAAAAAATTGTTGCCGAAACCAACAGAAAATTTGAGAGAGATAAAATAATTCAATCGACTGAAAAGAATAAATTAGAAGATCATATCAAAGGAGATGATTATTATGAAGAAATTTTTAGAAAGTATAACAATAGAATTGTAATTGATAAAAACGGAAATACATTATTAATTAGAAATTTTAAATTTCGATTTCCAAAAGATAATAACTCTGTTAGTGTTTACATAAAAAAATATCCAAAATATAAAGAGAAAATAAAAATTGACTATCCTCTTTGGGATTGGAATACAATGGTAGGGAGCAAATATGATGGGGGATTTTTTACAGGAACTGATGCTTTAGAAACCATTGAACTTCCAAAAAAAGAAAATCTCACCTACGACGAAATATTTTCATTATATAATGATAGAGTCATAATCGATAGAAATGGAATGGAGTTGTTGGTGAAAAACGGTAAGTTTAAGTTTCCTTCAGATTTAGAGGCTTTAAAAAAATTAAAAAGCAATAATCCTAAATACAGAAATGAAGTAAGAATTAACCAAGTATTATGGGATTGGAATACTATGCAATATGGAAAATATGATGGTGGATTGTACACAGGAAACGAAAAAGAATAAATGAAAAACAACACACAAAATAGTGTAATTAGGAAATCTTCATATCTTTTTTTAAAAAATCTTAAAAAAAATGAATTCCTTATACAAAGTATCAAAACAATGATTTTACGAATCATTGGTGTTGTTACTCTTTTTGGATTTACCTTATTTTTAACCAAGACTTATGACCCAAAAATAATAGGACAATATGATTTTATAAGAACCTTTTTATTAATTCTAGGAAGTATTTGTATTTTAGGTACTGATCAATCTATTTTATACTTTACAGGTATGTTAAAAAGTAGAAATAGATTGTTTGAAATAAAAGGAATTTATATAAAAATGTTTATATTAATCTTTTTAATGTCAATAATTTTTTTACTACTACTTTTGATAGTTGGTAAGGAAACGATCAACTTTTTTTTAAACGATGATAAAATTTATAGTATCATTTTAAAAGCTACCGCATTATTATTTTTCTATTGCATAACTATTTTTAACACCGAAGTTTTAAGGGCTTTAGAGCGTGTTTATATTGCAGAATTATACAGAAACACCTTCAAGTATTTATCGGTTATTTTTGGTTCTATAACTTTGTTTTATATTCATCAAGAAAGCTATTTAGTGGAAACTTTTTTGATAGGCTTTTTCTTTTTATCCATAACTTCAACTATAAAAATTCTTTCTATTTTAAATAAAGATTATACTTCTAGTTTCGAAAAGTCTAAAGAAACTATTTCATATAGTTTTATTTTTTTTAAATCATATCCAATAGCAATAAGTACGCTTGCAATTTTTTTATTGATGAGTTTCGACGTTATGTTTTTAAAAAAATATAAAGGAAACGAAGAAGTTGCTTATTATGCTTTAGCTGTAAAACTAATGACTTTATTATTAGTCGTTATGAATTCGGTTAATATTACGATATCACCAAAAATTGCAGAGCAATTTTTTTCTGAAAATAAATTGGAGTTAAAAAAAACGATGAGACATAGTGCTAGAATGATATTTATGATTTCCATTCCTACAGTTTTGTTTTTTTGTTTGTTCTCAACGCCTATATTAAGTTTTTTTGGAACAAAATATCTAGTAGCTAGAGAACCATTAATAATTTTGATGATAGGTCAAGGAATTTGTTCTTTTTTTGGAGGAGTACAAGTATATTTAAATATGACAGGAAGACAAAATATTTTTCAAATCATTTTGATTGTTGCCGTTTTGATAAACTTTGTATTAAATAAAACGTTGATTCCTATTTATGGAATGAGTGGTGCTGCAATATCTTATGTGACAAGTATGTTTTTTTGGAATTTAATTACAACAATAATCATATATAAAAAAGACAAAATAGTTGTGTTTTTAAACTAAATCAAGACCATGAAAAATGTAATAAGGAAAAATGTAATAAGGAAAAATATATTCTGGTTTTTATTATTGTTTAGTATATGTTTGATATTATCAACATTGACTATTTTTATACTTCCTGATCGATATTTTAATGATACTAAAATTATTGTTATTGATAAGTATAAAGAGATAGGTTGGGTTGGTAGTTATCCTTTTGCAATAATGTTTTATAATATTACTCGACTTAAACATCTTCCATTCTTTGTTATAGCATTGATACAATTTCCAATTACAACGTATATTTTATATAAAATTGGAGTGCCTTCCAATTTTCATAAAATCACAGCAAAGAATATAATAATGACAATTGCGTTCTTACTATTAGGAATTTATATGTCAATGCCAACAAAAGAATTTATTACTTTTCTAATGTTTTCCAACATTCCATTTATTTTTCTTTCAAAGATGGGAAATAAAAATAAAATAATTATTTCTTTGTTATTGATTGCATCTTTCTCTTTTTTTAGAGCATATTATTTATTAATTCCAATTTTCGCTTCTGGAATGTATTTAGTTTCATTCATAAAGTTCAAAAAAAGAGCATTTTCGATAATTTTTTATGGCTTAGTTATCTCAATATTTATCTCATTTAGTCATGGGATTATTAAGGGAGAATTTTTATCTAAGTTAACACGGCAAGATTATACAGAGGTTACCAACAATGTTAATACAATAATTATTTCTCCAATTCCTCAAAACACTTGGTATGGAGAAGCTTTTGGAATTTTTTATGGATATTTCTCTGTTAATATACCTGTGGGTCAAGTTTTAAGTCACTTAATATCTCCTCAGGTTATAGCTTTTGCTCTTTGGGAATTGATATTATTTTATATTTTATTTGTCAGATTTTCAAGGTGTTTAAAAGAGAGAAATAAAAATTTTTTAGAATTATGGTTGTTGTTAATTTTATTCTCTTATTTTTTAGTTCAAGGTATTTTTGAACCTGATTTAGGAACTTCAATTCGCCATAAAATAGGTTTTTTACCCATTATATATTTTGCATTATATTATGAACATTTTAAAAGAGAAGCATAGTTTTATTATAAACATATTTTTATTTCTAATTGCCAGTACTCTTATTTTTAGAGAATTGTGTACATTAATTATAATTTGTTTCTCTTTATATGGTTTGTTTTCTATTAGAGAGATGACTTTTCCTAAAAGATCAATTTACAATATTTTAATTATTGCAACACCTCTTTTGTTAGAAATTGTCTTTTTTTGGAATAACGATGATTTTTATCTAGGAATCAAATCTTTAGAGAAATCAATCTCTCTCTTGTTATTTCCAATTTTTATCTTAGGAAATTTCAAGTACATTAAGGTTTATAAATTATTGCAAGCTTATTCAATTAGCACTACACTATTGATATTGATTTTTTTAATAAGGTATTACTTCGTTTACAATCAATTTTTTCTAAGCTACTATTATGGTATGAATATGTGGCAAATGGGCTATCATTTTTCAAATACAATCGGAATGCATGCCCCAGCATTAAATATGCACATAGCTTTTGTTTCTGTTTGTAACTTATATTTTTTATTATTAAATTTTAGATCGAATAAAAGTCTTTTGAGTTCACTTTTATATCTAGTTATTTTTTTTCTTTCCTTTTCCTTTTTGCTAATTATTAATACTAGAATAGCTTTAATAGCTAGTATTCTTGGCTATATAATTATCATTGTTTCTAATTTTTTCAAAAAACAAAATATAGTTCAATCAGGAAAAATAATCGCCATTGTTTTTGCTTTAATTTTGACAGTTTTTATTGTTTTTATACAAAACAATAGCTTTATGAAAGAAAAATATAATAGAATGATTTTTGATAAATTTGAAATGGTAGGAAAACTTGATCAAATAGAAAGACCAGAAGTTGAAGTTTATAGTTCGTTGGTTACTAGATTAACGATTTGGAAAGAAACTATCGATTTATCAAAAGACCATTTTCTTATTGGAGTGGGTTCTTCTGATAGCAAAAAAGAATTATTTAAATATTATGAAAAGACCAATCAGCGATTTTTGTCAAAATATCAAATGCCAGTTCACAATCAATATTTAGATTTTTTACTAAAATTTGGTGTTTTAGGATTGATAGGAGTGTTGTTATATATTGGCTATATTGCTTATTTAGGAGCTAAATTAAAGAATGTAATTGTGATTTCTTTCTTTGTTTTGTTTTCAATATGTAACCTGACTGACGACTTTTTGATTCGCTTTGATGGTATTGTTTTTAGTGGTTTTTGGATTTCACTATTTACTGTTTTATACCTAGTACCAAAAGGTAAAGAAACAAATGGTTAAAATTAGTGATCTTTTTTAAAGACAACTTTGGGTAGAAGCTCACCTGCTTCAGGAAAGTTATGTAAAATCTCTACAGATACATTTTTTTCAACATAATTAGGACCAACGGGCATTTTTTTTAAATAGTTATCTGTAGCTTCAATGGAGTTAGTTCTCCATCGACAACCATTTTTGATTAAATACCATTGTCCTGTAGTTGATTGAACAATTTTTCCTTCATACTGACTAAGATTTAGATTATTTTCTTTTTTTTGTGAACAAGAAATCAAAACAATTAGTAAAATAGTTGATATAAAAAATATTATTTTTTTCATATTTAAAGCAATTTTATATATTAAAAATGATTACAAATATCTATTTTTCAAACAAAAAAAACAAGACAACCAAAAAATGAATGAGATATAATTATATTTGTCCATCAAATGAATTATTATAATGAAAAAAATTAAAATTGCACACATATTACACTCTGTTGGAGGTGTAGATATTTATTTAAGATTAATTTTAGACAACATTGATAATGATAGATTTGAAAACATAATAATACACGGTTTAAACGATACTAATCAGCCATTTTTTGATAAGAGCAAAAAAAAGATTCCCACATTTAAAACAACTATTATAAGAAACATCTCTTTTGTTAAAGATTTAAAAGCAATCATTGATGTCTATAGAATTGTAAAAGAACAAAGACCAGATCTTATTCATGTACATAGTGCAAAAGGAGGAATAATTGGAAGAATTGCAGGTAGAATATTAAAAATAAAAGTAATTTACACACCACATGCTTTTTCTTATTTAAGTGCCGAAAGTAAATTTAAACGAAAATTATTTTTATTAATAGAGCGTTTTTTTTCAAAAGGAAATGTATATATACTAGCTACTTCTAGTTCTGAGAAAAATAGAGCTATTGAAGAAGTTGGATTTGACCCAAATCGTACTTTCCATGTTGATAATGCCATTAATACCATTGAAACTATTCCTAACTTATCCTTACCTATTTCAATTCCAAAAAATTACATTTGTACTGTTGGAAGACCTTCTTATCAAAAAAACATAGAATTAATGATAGAGGTTTTTAGCAAAATTAATGAGTCTAGAAAAGACATACACTTGGTGGTAATGGGTGTTGGACATCATTCAGATAAATTAAATAATGTTAAAGAGTTGATCCAAAAAAGAAATCTTAAGGATAAGGTTATGCTTATAGATTGGACCGATAGAGACAATATTTTAAATATAATTAGTAACTCTATTTTGTATCTTTCAACAGCTCGATATGAAGGAATGCCGTATTCTGTTATTGAAAGTTTAGCACTTTCTAAACCTTGCGTAGTTTCAAATTGTGATGGTAATAAAGACTTGATTATAGATGGCTTCAATGGATTTGTTATTCAAAATGAAGAAATTGAAAGGTATGTAGAAAAAATACTTTGTTTATTATTAGATAACCAACTTTTGAACGAATTTTCATCAAACGCCTTTTCTTCATTCAATGAAAATTTCAATATTTCTAAGAATATTAAAAAAATAGAAAATTTCTATTCTGAACAATCAAAAACATAAAAAAATGATAGAGACCATAAAAAAGGTTATCCAAAGCGAAAAATTTCATCCTACTATTTTAAGTTTGTTTATCAATAATAATTTTCTTATTCGTAAAAGTTTAAGAAAAGCGATTGATAAGAATAAGAATTACTTAAAAGGTAACTTAATAGATTTTGGTTGTGGAACAAAACCATATAAAAAACTACTTTTTAAGGTTGATCAATACATTGGAGTAGATTATAAAATTGAAGGCAGAGAGGAAGTTCAAAAAGATGTTGATGTATTTTATGATGGTAAAACAATACCATTCAAAGACGAAGAATTTGATTCGTTATTAAGTACAGAGGTTTTGGAACATGTTTTTAATATTGACGAATTATTATTAGAATTTAATCGTGTTTTAAAAATAGATGGTCATGCTGTTATTACCACTCCTTTTATGTGGGAAGAACATGAAATGCCCTATGATTTTGCAAGATATACCACACCTGGATTAGAACATCTTTATCAAAATCACGGTTTTGAAATTGTCCATAAATATAAAACAGGAAATCAGATAGAAATTATTTTTCAATTTGGAATTAACTATTTTAAGAATATAATTCCAAATAATATTTTCAAACAATTCTTATTGGTTCCATTTATATTCACTTTTAATACTTTAGGAATTTTGTTTAGTTTTATTTTACCAACAGATAAAACAGCATATTTTAATAATATTTTTATCTTGAAAAAAATTAAAAATCTTAAATAAGATATTTGACAAAATAATAGACAAAGTTATTTTAAGGTAAATCTAATAAATCTAAACATTTCTGCTTTAATTTGTTTATTTTACAACAATAAGTTTATTTTTGTATTTATTTTAAACTTATAAATGAGCATTTTTAATAAATCTATTTTAAAAATAACAACCTACCCCCAAGTTTTAGAATATCTAATAGCTTCTATTCTGATAACATTACCACTAAAAAATATCTTTGTTAGTATTGCAACAATAGTATTTATTTCCACCGGTATTTTTATAAAGAGAAGCGATAAGATTAATTTTAAAAAAGCTTTTTTAATACCAGTTTTATTTTTTGGAGTCATGACAATGTCTTTGTTATGGACAAAGGATTTTAATGCTTCATTATTAGGTCTTCAAAAAGGATTATCCTTTTTAGTAATCCCGTTAATCTTTTTTTTGATTTCTAAGACATCAAAATCTGCTCTGAATAACATATTCAGATGGTATAGTTATGGTATGTTTGGATATGCGTTATTCTACATTATTGAGGCTTGTATAGATTACAGTAAATTTAATAACAGCAATGTTTTTTTCAATAATAATTTAGTTCCAATAGACCCTGGAGCTATTTACATGTCGGTTTTTGCTTCATTTGCATTATTTTATTTTGTACAGTTAAATAGTAAAAAAAACTATGAAAAAATTGCACTTGCTGTCTTAACACTTTTCATCTTTTTACTTTCTTCTAAGAGTATCATAACGGTAGATTTTATTATAATTATTTGTTATTATGCTTTTTATGCAGAAATCCCTTCTTCAACTAAAGTCGTGACCATAACTACGGTTTCATTTTTTTTAATTTTTTCAATTTTCTTTGTAAAAGAAGTTAAGGAACGTTTCATGGTGGAGTACGAAACAGCCTTTGTCGATAATATTTCACATCAAAAAGAAATCCACAAAATACAGAAGTTACACAATGTAAGCATAAAAGAAGCTTGGAACAATAGAGAATTTAAACAAAATGATTTTTTTCCAGGTACAGCTTTAAGAGTTTACCAAGCTAGAGTATTTAGAGAAATTTTTCATGAAGAATCCCTTTTTTTGACAGGTCTTGGATTAGAAGCTTCTCAAGACAAAATTCGATATAAAGCAAAACAACATAATTTGTTTTATGAATATGGTGAATACAATTTTCACAATCAATATATTCAAACGTTTGCCGAATTAGGAGTTTTGGGATTCTTGGTTTTAACAACAATGTTGTTCATTAATATCAAAAATGGAGTATCTAAGAAAGATTTTCTTCATATTGCTTTCGCAATAACATCTATAGTGTTATTTTTGTCTGAATCATTTTTTTGCAGACAAAGAGGAATCGTTTTTTTTGTAGTACTCTATTGTTTGTTCAATTCAACCACAAGAGAAGATAAAAATCGTAATATTCAGTAATTATATGAAAAGAATATTGATAACAGGTGCTGCGGGATTCTTAGGATCACATCTTTGTGACAGATTTATCAAAGAAGGATACTTCGTTATCGGAATGGATAATCTTATTACAGGAGATTTAAAAAATATCGAGCATTTATTCAAGTTGGAGAACTTTGAGTTTTATCATCACGATATCACTAAATTTGTTCATGTTCCCGGAAAATTAGATTATATCTTACATTTTGCTTCGCCTGCTAGTCCGATAGATTATTTAAAAATTCCTATACAAACATTAAAAGTAGGTTCTTTGGGGACTCATAATCTTTTAGGATTAGCAAGAGTTAAAAAGGCAAGAATACTGATTGCATCAACATCTGAAGTTTATGGTGACCCGTTAGTTCATCCGCAAACAGAGGAGTATTATGGTAATGTAAACACCATCGGACCTAGGGGAGTTTATGATGAGGCTAAACGTTTCCAAGAATCCATAACAATGGCTTATCACACTTTTCATGGTGTAGAAACAAGAATCGTACGTATTTTTAACACCTATGGCCCTAGAATGAGGCTAAACGATGGTCGTGTAATTCCTGCATTCATTGGTCAAGCACTTAGAGGCGAAGATTTAACTATTTTTGGTGATGGAAGTCAAACACGTTCTTTTTGCTATGTTGACGATCAGGTAGAGGGAATTTTTAGATTACTTCATTCAGACTATGTTTATCCAGTAAATATTGGCAACCCAGATGAAATTACTATAAAAGATTTTGCAGAAGAGATAATAAAACTTACAGGAACCAACCAAAAAGTAGTTTATCATCCATTGCCAATTAATGATCCTATGCAACGCCAACCTGACACGACAAAAGCAAGAGAAATTTTGGGTTGGGAGGCAAAAGTTTCTAGACAGGAAGGGATGAAGATAACATACGAATACTTTAAATCGTTATCTAACGAAGAATTATTAAAAGAAGAGCATAAAGATTTTTCAAAATATATTTTTTAATGAAGACTAAGGTAGGTAGGTATTCTAAATATATAAGACCTATAATAGTAGTTTTAGATTTAATATTGATAAATCTTTTTGCTTATCTATTTTTGGGTAGTATTTCTAATTCAAACTATTTTCTTTTTTTTATTAGTTTGTCATGGATCATAATAGCTTTAAATATAGAATTTTATGAAGTATACAGATTCACAAAAGTAGTCTCCATATTGAATAAAATTTTGAAACAAATTTTATTGTTCACAATTTTATGCTTTTCTTTTTTAGGATTTTATGATAAAAATCTTAATCCAAAACAAGTTATCATTTATATTCTTTATTTGTTCCTTACAATAACTTTTGTAAAGATATTTATTTATTATTTTTTAAAAAAGTACCGATCTTTTTTTGGAGGCAATATCAGAAATGTAATAATAGTAGGCAACGGAAAGAACGCTGATAATCTTCAAGTACTATTTGATAAAACACCAGATTATGGTTGTAAAGTAATCAAGAGATTTCAATTTGAGGGAAATAAAAGTGAAATAATAAGAGAAGCTTTGAACTTTGCACTTGATAATAAGATTGATGTTATTTATTGTTCACTTCATAAATTAACCGATAAAGAGGAAGATATTTTTATAGATTTTTCTCAAAATAATTTAAAAACAGTTAAGTTTTTACCAGAAGATGAAGTATTAGGCAGAAATCAAAATATTGAATATTATGATTATATACCTGTTTTATCAATTTATAGAACTTACCTAGATGACCCAATTACTAAAATAATTAAAAGGTTATTTGATATTGTTTTTTCTATATTAGTTATTGTTTTTTTATTGTCATGGCTAGTACCTTTATTAGCAATTTTGATAAAAATTGAGTCTAAAGGCCCTGTCTTCTTCAGACAAGGAAGACCTGGAATAGATGAGCAAGAGTTTTTTTGTTTTAAGTTTAGATCAATGAAAGTAAATCAAACTACTGAAAAAGAAGCCTCAAAAAATGATCCTAGAGTTACCAGAATAGGAAGGTTTATTAGAAAAACTAGTTTAGATGAAATGCCTCAATTCTTAAATGTTTTAATTGGAGATATGTCAGTAGTAGGACCTAGACCTCATTTGTGGTCTCAAAATAAAGTATATGGTAGCAGAATAAAAAAATATATGATGCGCCATTATGTTAAGCCAGGGATAACAGGTTTAGCTCAAGTAAAAGGGTTTAGAGGTGAAATAGAGAGTGATGAAGAAATGAGAACTAGAATTAAGTACGATGTTTTCTACATTGAAAATTGGTCTCTAATTATGGATATTAAAATTATTATCCAGACAGTGATAAATATTTTTAAAGGCGAAGAAAAAGCCTACTAGAAAACCCTTTTTGCTATTAAATCTTTCATTTGGTTATCTAGATTGAACGCATATTGTGTTTCGATGAAAATGTTATGTTTCATCTTGTCTAATTCCGATTTACTTAATTTAGAAATTTCAACAAGTTTTTTATTTAAATCGTCATAATTCTCTACCGAAGCAACCCAACCTAAATGGTTTTCTTCTACAATGTTTTCGCCTTCACCACCACCAAAATACAAAATAGGAAATCCAAGAGCACCATATTCAAATATTTTGGAAGGAACAGAACCATAAATTCTTGTTTTTAAAGGAACAATGGCAACATCAAATGATTTTAATTTTTCATGTAATTCCTTACGATCCAACATTCCATGAAAGAATATTTTGGATTCTTTTTGTTGCAAAATCAGATTTTCTAATTCATTTTTTTCGGCACCGTCACCAAATATATGTAACTCAACATTTAATCCTTTTAGATCTATTTTTTGACACAATTCTAATACGCCTTGTGCAATTCCTAAAAGACCGGCGTAGAAGATTTTTATCGGTTGATTTTCTTCGGTTTTCAGATCCATTTGCAACACATTGTGATCTGGAAAATTACGATACAAATGACAATTTTTATCTGGAAAAATAGCCGTAACGTGTTTTATAATTTCATTGGATTGACCTAGAATTAAAGTTGCTTTTTTATAGATAAAATGCTCTAAAAACAAAGAAAATTTGTGAGAAAGCGAATGTTCTTTTAAGGCTTTCAATTCGATAGCAGCTAAGGGCCACAAGTCGGAAATATTCAGAATAATTTTCTTTTTTTTCCAAGAAAGTACCAAAACCGAAATAAAAGAAAGCAATAAAGGTGGCGATTGAACTACCACTTTATGAGGTGTTTTTTTAAACAATAAATAAAAAAACAAACTCATCGAAAAAGACAACACCGAAAGAATTCTAACTAGAATATTTTTACTCACACTTGGGTAAATCCAAAGTCGTTTAACAGTTATATTATCACGAGTTTCTGTAACCGAAAATTTGCCTTTATATTCTGGAAACAATTCACCTTTAGGATAATTTCCCAACGGACAAATTACCGAAACCTTGTAGTTATTTTGATGTAATTTTAAAGCCAACTGCTCAATTCTATTGGCAGCAGCACCTTTTTCTGGCGGATAATAATTGGATATGATTAAGATTTCATCCATTTGCATTAAGCTTGTTTCAGTTTCTGACGCAGTCATTAATTTGTGTAAATATGTGAAATCGGTGTTTATTTTCTTAGTTTTTGTGTCAGCAAAATAGATATAATTCGTTCCGATGCTTTTCCATCCCAAAGGTCAGGAATTCCAGCTTTTTTGGCTCCATTTTGAAGAAATTCACTAAAAACTTTCTTCAAATTTTCAATAGAAGTTCCTACCAAATGATTCGTTCCAATTTCAATAGTTTCCGGACGTTCCGTAGTGGTTCGCATGGTAAAACACGGAATTCCCAACACGGTCGTTTCTTCAGAAATACCACCAGAATCGGTAATCACAGCAAAACTATTTTTGATTAAATACATAAAATTCAAATAGCCTTGTGGTTCAACCAAAATGATGTTTTTCAATTGTAAATCGGTTGCTCCTAAAATTGCTTTCGTTCTTGGGTGAATAGGAAAGATAATTTTTTTATTACCAACCATTTCATCGATGCCTTTTAATAAATCAATTAACGATTGTTCTTCATCCACATTAGACGGACGGTGCAAGGTTAATATGATGTAATTCCTAGTTTCCAATCCAAATTCAGTCCAAAAAGAAGGTGCAGCAATGCGATCTAAATTTTGATATAACGTATCAATCATCACGTTTCCCACAAAATGAATAGTATCAGCATCGGCGCCGTATTTCAATAAATTTTCACTAGCCCAAGTTGAGGTGGTAAAGAAATAATCGGTAATACTATCGGTTACGATACGATTGATTTCCTCAGGCATGGTCATGTCGCCCGAACGAATTCCAGCTTCTACATGCGTGACTTTTATGTTTAGTTTTTTAGCCACAATCGCGCAAGCCATCGTCGAATTGACATCGCCAACTACCAAAACCAAATCACACGGATGTTGCAGTAATTCTTTTTCAAAAGCTACCATGATAGCTGCCGTTTGTTCGGCTTGTGAACCACTTTTTACTTCTAAATTCGCATCGGGATGCGGAATATTTAGTTCTTCAAAAAAAGTATCGCTGAGGTTTTTATCGTAATGCTGACCCGTATGTACCAATCGGTAGGAAAGATTTTTTCCTTCGGATTGTTTTTTTTCAATCGCTTTAATAATGGGTGCGATTTTTATAAAATTGGGCCTTGCTCCTGCAATTAGGGTGATTTTCATATTATTTCTTGTAACCAATTTTAGTTCTTGGCTTTTGATTTTCTTCTTTTTCTGTTAATTCATCTAAATAACTAAAAACCAATTCAATATTCTTGTCGTGATTTTCTAATTTCTTCTGAATTTGAATAATGTCTAATTTGATTTCTGTGGTATCCAATAGCATTTGTCGCACTTTACTGAATATTCTCATGATTTGAATATTGGTTTGAATCGCTTTTTCACTATTCAAAACACTCGACAACATAAGCACTCCATGTTCTGTAAAAGCCATTGGTGCATATCGCAAACCCATTTTATCTGAATTGGAGGTCACAATTTGTGACCTCCAATTTGAAAACTCTTCATTTGAAAGTTCAAACATAAAATCTTCCGGAAATCGAGTAATATTTCTTTTTACGGCTTGTTTCAATACTTTTGTTTGTATTCCATATAGCGCAGCTAAATCTCGGTCTAGCATTACTTTTTGATTTCGGATAAAGTAAATTTTATCTGAAATCGCTTCTTCAGAAATCATCAAATTTTGGCTCATATATTTATTTTACTAACGATACAAACTGTTTCAACTTGCCACTTTTACTTCGTTCTAGTTTTTCTTTTCGGGTAAAAGTGAAGGTTAATCCCGATTCTAAATAGGTTGCAATTGCTTTTTCAATATTCAGAATTTGGTTTTCAGTTAATTTATTTTGGCTTACATATTCAATATCAAAAGTATCAATTTTAGTTTGTTTTACCACAAATTCTTTTACATTTCCATCGTCCTCAATGATACTTTTGGTTACATAGTAAAACGTTAATCCAGGTGATTTTTTTCCGCTTGGTAAAACGGCAATATCGTTGGTTCGACCAATTAATTTTTTTAGAATGGGTTTTTTAAACGTGCTTTTTTCATCCAAAATACCAATATCGCCAATATCATATCGAATAAATGGATGTGCTTTATTGTATAACGATGTAATTACAATTCGACCTTCTTTTCCGTTAGGCAACACGTTGTTTTCATCATCCAGAATTTCTACAAATAGCGTTTCCGAATTTACTTGCCATTCGCCATTCGGATTTTGAAACGCAATTAAATCCAATTCGGAAGCACCGTATTCATTAACCACCGGAACACCAAATTGCTTTTCCATCAAGATTTTATCTTCTTCAAATAGCATTTCAGAAGTTACCACGCAACATTTTAAAGTTGGGCAAACCGTTGTTAAAACGATGTTTTTTTGTTGTAAAAATTTAGCAAATAAAACTACCGAACTCGTATAACCATTGATGTAATCAAATTTTTTATTTCGAAATTTCACCAATACGTGTTCAAAAACAGCATCCGATAAATCAAAGATGGGAAAACGGTAGCGATGGCTTAAAAAATCTTTAATGCGTTCTTTGGTATTGCCAATAAAATCCAACGGAATTCCGTAAAAACGAGCTTGTAACGACGCGTTAAAATCTATTCCGAACCAACCAAATCGATTGATAATATTGGCCCAAGTTAGTGCATGTGAAAATTTATCTTTAGCAAAAACAAACGGATCTCCGCTCGAACCAGACGTTTTGTTAACATACACATTTTTAAGAGTATAACCTTCGGAAAGACGTTCTTGTAACGGCTTTTGAAAATCTTTTTTGGTCATTATTGGAAGTTCGTTCCAATTTTCACAAGTTAATTTTCCAACTAAATCTTGATATGATTTGTTGTTTTTTAAATGATATTCAACAATTTCGTCTCTTTTTTCAATCACATATTTTTCAAAATTGACTTCAGAAATGGCTTGAATTTTCTCAAATTCAGCGGAAGCTTCCTGTATTGGGAAACCATTCATTCGAAGCGATAAGTTGAAAATGTTGAACACGAATTTCTATTTTGTTCAAAAATACTAAAAACAAAAACTTTTCTGTTGATTAGCTATAAATTCTTTTGAAAACAAACTATTTTTGCAACACAACATAACTACAAATACAATGACAATTTTACTACTTGGTTCGGGCGGAAGAGAACACGCATTAGCATGGAAGATGCTACAATCTGAAATATGTTCCAAACTTTTTGTGGCGCCTGGAAATGCTGGAACCGCTGCAATAGCGACCAATGTTTCTTTAAATCCAAACGATTTTGAGGCATTAAAAACCTTTGTTTTAGTCGAAAAAATCGATATGGTTGTGGTTGGACCAGAAGATCCATTAGTGAACGGAATTTATGATTTTTTCAAAAACGATTCTCAAATCAATCATATTCCAGTTATTGGTCCGTCAAAAGTGGGCGCTCAATTGGAAGGCAGTAAAGAATTTGCCAAAGAATTCCTTATCAAACATAAAATCCCAACTGCGGCATACGATAGTTTTACCGCTGAAACTGTTGAAAAAGGATGTCGTTTTTTAGAAACTTTGCAACCTCCGTATGTATTGAAAGCAGATGGATTGGCCGCAGGAAAAGGCGTTTTAATTATTCAAGATTTGGAAGAAGCCAAAACCGAATTACGAAACATGTTGGTTCATGCCAAATTTGGTACAGCAAGCGCAAAAGTGGTGATAGAAGAATTTTTGGACGGAATTGAACTAAGTTGTTTTGTATTGACCGATGGAAAAAATTACAAAATTCTGCCAACAGCAAAAGATTACAAACGCATTGGCGAAGGCGATACCGGTTTAAATACTGGTGGAATGGGAGCTGTTTCTCCGGTGCCATTTGCGGATGCTATTTTGTTGGAAAAAATAGAAACTCGAATTGTAAAACCAACAATTGCTGGTTTGCAAAACGACGGAATAGAGTATAAAGGTTTTGTATTTATTGGTTTGATTAATGTGAAAGGTGAGCCAATGGTAATAGAATACAATGTTCGTATGGGCGATCCAGAAACTGAAGTAGTGATGCCAAGAATTAAAAGTGATTTGGTAACATTGTTTCAAGCAGTAGCCGATCAAAAATTGGATGAAGTGGCTTTAGAAATTGACGACAGAAGCGCTACAACTATTATGGTGGTTTCTGGTGGATATCCAGAAGATTATGAAAAAGGATTTGAAATTTCGGGATTAGAAACTATTCATGACTCTATCGCTTTTCACGCAGGAACTACATTAGAAAACGGAAAAGTGCTTACCAATGGCGGTCGAGTTATTGCCATTACATCATTTGGCGAAAGCTTTCAAGAAGCCATAAAAAAATCTTACCAAAACATAGACAAGCTACATTTTGATAAGATGTATTTTAGAAAAGATATTGGTTTCGACTTACTTTAAAAAAGAGTGCGCCGTTGTATCTTGGTTTTCTTCGTTGTTTTTTTGGTGAATGGTTAATTGTTTGCACCAGTAAACAATATAATAAGCACATATTGCCATTAAGGTCCAGCTAACAATATTGGCTAACCACCAGTTACTTAATTCTAATGAACGTAACCAGTCGAAAGGTTTAAATAAAAAATCAACAAAAAGTGTCTGTATTCCTTCAAAAAATGCTCTCATTTTTAAACAAGTATTATATTTACATCCACAAAAGTATAAAATATCCGTATGATTACAAGCATTTTTAAAAAATCTACACCAATTAATTATTCTTTGATGGGAATATTGATGGTTGTTTTCTTTTTTTTGTACCAATTTCACTCTGCAACAGAAGCTAATTTTGCTTCGGGAATGGTACAAAAAATAGGTTTATTGGTGCTTTTGTTTGCGTCACTTTTTCTTTCCAATTTTATTGTAAAAAAGAACGGACTCACAAAAAATAGTTCGTATACAATACTTTTTTTCTTTCTATTCTTGTTGTTTTTTCCCAACATTATGAACAATTTGAAGTTGCTTCTAGCAAATTTTTTCATTTTGTTATCCATGAGAAGGTTGGTTTCGCTTCAAACATTGAAAGCTCCAAAAGAAAAAATATTTGATGCCGCATTATGGATTTTTGTAGCCAGTATATTTCAATTTTGGTGTATTTTATTTATTTTCTTGGTTTATATTTCTATTATTTTTCACGTTTCTCGCGATTATAGAAATTGGTTAATCCCTTTTGTAGCTTTTTTTACCACTGCAATAATTTTTGCATTCTATTCGTTGTTGATTGACAATTCTGCTTTAAATACGTACTTGCAGTCGGAAATTATCAATGTACAATTGGATTATTTTACAAACAAATATCAAAATATTGCCTTTTCTATTTATGCCGTTTTTGTGGTATTTTTTATTTTTCCATCTGTTTTTTCTATAACCAGTAAGCCACTAAATCTTCAAGCATCATACAAAAAAGTAATTTTTGGAGCTTTAATAGGAATAGTAATCTTTGTAATTTCTGCCAATAAAAGCAACGATGTTTTGGTTTTTACCTTTTTACCAATGGTAATTATGGCAACCAACACGATTGAATATTTACAGAATAAATTTCAGCAAGAAATAATTCTATTCATCTCAATTGCTTGTGGATTCTTCTGTTTCTTTTCGCAGTTATAATTTACTTCCGTAAGCTAAATCTCCAGCATCGCCAAGACCCGGAATAATGTAGTTTTTTTCGTTTAACTTTTCGTCAAGTGCTGCTACCCACAAATGACAGTTGTTAGGAAGATTTTCTTGCAGATAGGCAATTCCTTCTGGAGCAGCAATCACCACAGCAATATGAATTTCTTTAGGTTTTTGTTCTAAATGAAGTTTCTTCAAAACAGCCACAATCGACTGACCAGTGGCGAGCATCGGATCAATTAAAATCAAATTTTTATTTTCAAAAGAGGGTGCGGCTTGGTATTCGACTAGAATTTCAAAAAAATCATCGTTGTTAGGATGATGACGATAAGCCGATACAAATCCGTTTTCGGCATTGTCAAAAATATTCATAAAACCTGTATGTAAAGCCAATCCAGCACGAAGAATGGAGCACAAAACCACATTGTCTGCAATGGTTGTGGTGTGTTTTACCCCGAGTGGCGTTTGCACGTCAATAGCTTTATATTCTAATGTTTTACTCAATTCATACGCCATTATTTCGCCAATACGCTCAATGTTTTTTCTAAAACGCATACTGTCTTTTTGGATAACAACATCACGAATTTGAGCCAAAAAATGATTAAGAATACTGTTGTTCTCAGAAATATAATGAATTTGCATAAAAGTCTAAATTTTGTATGTTTACGTAAAAGTATAAAAACTATCTTTGCAAATAAAATTAATCATTATGTTTTCAAAATTTGCCTACTCTATATTTGAACAAAGTATTAAGGATTATCACGTTTATGACAATGTAGATCAGCCTATTAATAATCCGTATCCAAAAGATAAAATAGAACATTTATTGTATTTCAAAAATTGGATTGATACGGTTCAATGGCACTTCGAAGATATTATTCGCGATCCACAAATTGATCCAGTAGCGGCTTTGGTTTTGAAAAGAAGAATTGACGCTTCTAATCAAGAGCGTACCGATATGGTAGAATATATTGATAGCTATTTTCTTCAAAAATATGCGGATGTTGTGGTAAAACCAACGGCAAAAATCAATTCAGAATCTCCAGCTTGGACGATTGACAGGCTTTCCATTTTGGCATTGAAAATTTATCACATGACCGAAGAAGTGAATCGTGCAGAGGCTTCACAAGAGCACCGCGATAAATGTCAAGAAAAATTGAATGTGCTTTTAGAGCAAAGAACCGATTTATCTACAGCCATTGATGATTTGTTGACCGATATCGAAAACGGAGATAAATTTATGAAAGTGTACAAGCAAATGAAAATGTACAACGACGATGATTTGAATCCGGTTTTGTATCAAAATAAAAAATAAGAACCACATTATAAAACCATTAAGGTATTAAGAAAAATTAAGGCAACACTTAATGAAACTTAATACCTTATGTTTTTTAAATAAAACAAGTGCCTAAAAAAATTCAACATATAGCCGTAATACGATTGTCAGCGATGGGTGACGTTGCCATGACGGTTCCTGTTGTTAGGGCTTTTGTAAATCAAAATCCAGACGTAAAAATTACGTTTGTTTCGCGTCCGTTTTTCAAACCTTTTTTTGAAGGAATTCCCAATCTTACTTTTTTTGAAGTGGATTTAAATCAAAGGCATAAAGGCATTTTAGGATTGTTCCGATTGTATGCTGATTTGAAAAAACTTCATGTGGATGCTGTGGCCGATTTGCACAACGTTTTGCGTTCTAAGATAGTCAGAGGATTATTTGCCTTGAGCGGAAAAAAAGTTGCTTTTACAGACAAAGGAAGAGCCGATAAAAATGCATTAACCCGATTGGAAAACAAAGAAATAAAACCTTTAAAATCGATAGTGGAACGTCATGTTGACACCTTCAATCAATTGGGATTCGTGGTCGATTTAACGCAACCGGTGTTTCCAGAAAAAGCAGTTTTATCATCAAAAATTACAGCCATTTCGGGAGCAAAACAAAGTGATAAGTGGATTGGAATTGCACCATTTGCCCAATATGAAAGTAAAGTGTATCCGAACGATTTAATGCAAAAAGTGATAGATGAATTGGCTTTGAATTTAAACAATAAAATCTTCCTTTTTGGTGGCGGAACCAAAGAAATTGAGCGGTTAAATTCATTTTCTGAAAACAAAAATAATGTAGTTGTTGTAGCCGGAAAATTAAATTTTCAAGAAGAATTGGAACTCATTTCCAATCTAGATGTGATGCTTTCTATGGATTCTGGAAATGCTCATATCGCTGCTATGTTGGGAGTAAAAGTGGTGACGCTTTGGGGTGCCACCCATCCTTTTGCAGGCTTTTTCCCATTCCATCAACCGCTTGAAAACGGTTTGGTTTCCGATAGAAATCAGTTTCCATTTTTACCAACATCGGTATATGGAAATAAAAAGGTTGAAGGCTATGAAAATGCGATGAGAACCATTGCTTTTGAAGATATTATCCAAAAAATAAATTCCAATCTTGCCTAAACAAAATTGGAATTTTTTATTTCGTCCTTCGACTGCGCTCAGGATGACAAGTTCAGTCTGATATTCTTATATTTTAAAATCTAAACATCGTCAAAATCGACAAAAATTTCGCTTGAAGTTGGATGCGCTTGACACGTTAAAATCAAACCAGAAGCTACTTCTTTATCGGTTAGAATCGAATTCTTTTTCATTTCGGCAGTTCCTTTAGAAATTCGCGCTAAACAACTACTGCAAATACCACCTTGACACGAATAAGGTGCATCAATGCCTTGTTTTAAAGCGGCTTCCAAAAGTGTTTGTTTCTGACTCATTTCAAAAGTGGTTTCTTCATCGTCAACCAAAATCGTAATTTTAGTGTGACCTTCGTGCGAACTAGCTTCTGTATTTTCGGCAGATGATGTCGTAAACAATTCAAATTTGATATTTTTATCAGCAACATTATGCTCTTTTAAAACGGTTGTTGCCAAGTTTATCATTTCTTCAGGACCACATAAATAGAATTTATCAAATTCCTTTTCTTTGTGTTTGTTGTTCAACACAAAATTGATGTTGGATTTGTCAATTCTACCAAAAAGTTCGTTTTCTACTTTGGCTTGACTGTAGACATAATGCACAAAAAAGCGACCTACATATTTCAATTGTAGTTCGTGTAATTGATTGTGAAAGATGGTTTCTTCGGGAGTTTTATTTCCGTACACCAAAACAAAAGAGCTATTAGGCTCGTTTTCTAAAACTGATTGCAGGATAGACATTACCGGTGTAATTCCGCTACCAGCCACGAAAGCGGCATAGTTTTTTTGTCTTTCAGCGCTTGGTTCAAACGTGAATTTTCCTTCGGGTTGACCTACTTCTAAAATATCACCAGATTTCAAGTTTTCGTTAGCAAATTTAGAAAAATGTCCGTTTTTAACCGATTTAATAGCAATTCGCAATTCGTTGCTATTAGGTGACGAACAAATAGAATACGCACGACGAATTTCTTTTCCGTCAAGGGTCAATTTTAAGTTAATGTATTGACCAGCAATGAATTTATAGGCAGATTGTAATTCGGCTGGAACCGTAAACGCCACAGAAATAGCACTCGGTGTTTCACGTTTTACTTCTTTGATGTGTAATTTATAAAAAGATGACATGTAATATTTTTTTACAAAGGTAAGAAATACACATGATTTTCAAATTGTTTGTAACATTTCCCTACAATTATAAACTAATTGTCAAACCAAAACAACAAAATTATGTTCAAGCATTTTATCCGTTTAGAATGGAAATCTTTTTTCCGTTCGGCTTCATTTGGAACCAATGTGGTGCTAAAAGTCTTTATGGGATTGATGGCGCTTTATTTTCTTTCGATGTTCCTAATCATTGGATTTGGGCTCTATTCTGTTTTAGAAAATTCCGAGTTAAATCCGATGGAAGCCGTAAACAAATTTTTGATTTATTATTTTGTTATGGATTTGGTCATTCGGTATTTTTTACAAAAAATGCCTGTAATGAACATTCGACCATTACTAACGTTACCAATCAAGAGAAATATAATCGTTCATTTTTCATTAGGAAAAACAATGATTTCTTTTTTTAATGTATTGCACGCTTTTTTGTTTATTCCGTTTTCTATAAAATTGATTCAAAACGATTATAGTGCCGTACAAGTTTTGCTGTGGCATTTAGGAATTATTGGAGTTATTTATATGAATAATTTCATTAATGTGCTTCTCAACAATAAAGACAGTGTGTTTTATTCTGTTTTGGTGGTAGTAGTAGGTTGTGGTGTGGCTCAATATTATAATGTTTTTGACGCTACAATTTATACAGCACCTTTTTTTAATGGTTTGTACACCACAAGTTATTTGTTTGTTATACCATTATTGGCTGCAGTAATAGCGTATTATTTTGCATTCAATTTCTTTAAAACAAATCTCAATTTAGATGAAGGATTAGCCAAAAAGAGCGAAGTTGCCAAAACAGAAAATTTCAATTGGTTGAATCAATTTGGAACTCTTGGAACTTTCTTAAAGAATGATATCAAGTTAATCAAAAGAAATAAACGCTCTAGAACAACAGTCATTATGAGCGTGCTTTTTTTGTTTTATGGCTTCTTATTTTTTAATAATCCGCATCAACCTGCCGTAATGGGAATTTTTGCTGGGATTTTCGTCTCAGGCGGCTTCTTGTTTACTTTCGGACAATTTGTTCCGAGTTGGGACAGTGCTTATTATCAATTGATGATGAGTCAAAATATTCAATACAAAGAATACCTAAGTTCTAAATGGTGGCTTGTGGTTATTGCGACTATCATTTCTACATTATTAGCCTCATTTTATTTGTTTTTAGGTTGGCATACGTATTTATTGATAGTGGTTGGAGCCATTTATAATATTGGAGTTAACTCTCATTTAGTGCTTCTTGGCGGTGCCTTTGTAAAAACTCCAATCGATTTAGCTCAAGCAAGACAAGCTTTTGGCGATAAACAAGCTTTTAATGTAAAAACGATGTTGATTGCGATTCCAAAATTATTGATACCTCTTTTATTGTATGGTTTAGGAAAAACTATTTTCAATGAAAATGTTGGATTGCTATTGGTGGTTGTCGCTGGTATTATTGGATTTGCTTTAAGAGGAAAAGTTTTCAATATGATCGAAAAAATTTACAAAACCGAAAAGTACGCTACCATTGCTGCCTACAAACAAAAAAACTAATACCAATTAACAACTAAAGTTACAGAAATCATGATACAAGTAAACAATCTTTCAAAAACATATACCAACGGAGTTAAAGTGTTAAACATTACCAACCTTGACATTCCAAAAGGACAAAGTTTTGGTTTAGTAGGAAATAATGGCGCTGGAAAAACTACTTTTTTCAGTTTGTTATTAGACTTAATTCAACCCAGTACAGGCTATATTAAAAACAACGGAATTCAAGTAAATACAAGCGAAGCATGGAAACCTTTTACATCAGCTTTTATCGATGAAAGTTTCCTAATAGGTTATTTAACCGCCGAGGAATATTTTTATTTTATTGGTGATTTACGCAATCAAAACAAAGCCGATGTGGATGCTTTATTAAAAAAACACGAAGAATTTTTTAATGGTGAAATCTTGAGCAGCAAGAAATATTTGCGTGATTTATCCAAAGGAAACATGAAAAAAGTGGGCATCATTGCTGCTTTAATTGGAAATCCAGAAGTAGTTATTTTGGACGAACCTTTTGCTAACTTAGATCCAACAACGGTGAATCGTTTGAAAAAAATTATCAAAGAATTGGCCGATAATCCAGAAGTAACCGTTTTGGTTTCATCTCACGATTTGGTGCATACAGTTGAGGTTTGCGATAGAATTGTGGCTTTGCATTTGGGTGAAGTGGTAAAAGACATTCAAACTTCTGCGGAAACTTTAAAAGAATTAGAAGCCTTTTTTGCAGTATAATTTTATAAGTTATAAAAATACAATCCGCAGAAGATTTAGCATTTCTGCGGATTTCTTGTTTAAAAAAAGCATTATTTTTTTTCAGGTATCAAAAAGAAACGTATTTTTACCAGTTAGTTATACTAAAATTAACTTTTTGAAGTTAGTTTATAAAAACGTTTTTACATTGAAAACCAATACATTCAAATACACAATAGCAGCTTTTGTGGTCATTTTTTTAGTAGCTTGTTCTACCAAGAAAAACACCTTACTTTCAAGGAATTACCATGCGCTCAGCACAAAAGATAACATCCTTTACAATGGCGGAATCGCTTTAGAGAAAGGCATTTCTGATTTAAAATTACAATACAAAGATAATTTTTGGGAAATGCTTCCTGTAGAGCGTATGCAGATTTCTCAAGATCAAATGACGCCAGGTCAAACAAAAAATGCCAATTTCGAAAAAGCGGAAGAGAAAGCCATCAAAGCCATTCAAAAACATTCTATGAATATTGATGGTTCCGAAAAAAACCCTCAAATGGATGAAGCGCATTTGATGTTAGGAAAAGCACGCTATTACGACCAACGATTTGTGCCTGCACTTGAGGCGTTTAATTACGTTTTGTATAAATATCCAAATAGCGATAAAATTTATGAGGTAAAAATTTGGCGTGAAAAAACCAACATGAGAATGGACAATGATGCTTTGGCGGTTGTCAATTTGAGAAAGTTACTAAAAGAGATCAAATTTAAAGATCAAATTTTTGCCGATGCCAATGCTACTTTGGCGCAAGCATTTTTGAATTTAGAAGAAAAAGATAGTGCCGTTGCCAAACTTAAAATTGCAACTCAATTCACAAAATCTAATGAAGAAAAAGCTCGTTACCGTTTTATTTTAGGTCAGGTTTACGAAAAAATGGGCTATAAAGACAGTGCTTTTGCAAAATATCAAGAAGTGATTGATATGAAGCGTCAGGCAGCACGTCAGTATGTCATTCAGGCACATGCGCGCCAGGCAGCACAGTTTGATGTTGTTAAAGGCGATACAACTGCTTTTGTAAAGAAATATAAAAATCTTTTAAAAGACAGAGAAAACCGACCATTTTTAGACGTGCTTAATCATCAAATGGCCTTGTTTTATGATAAATTTAAAAAACCAGAAACGGCCAAAATTTACTATAATAAATCATTAAGAAAACGCTCGGATGACCAATATTTGACAGCTAGTAATTATAGAAATCTTGCCGATATTTATTTTAACAAAGCAAAATATGTAACGGCTGGAAAATATTTTGACAGTACATTAACGGTATTGAATCCGAGAACGAGAGAATTCAAATTAATTACTAAAAAAAGACAAAATCTTGAAGACGTAATTAAATTTGAAGGTATTGCACAACGCAACGATAGTATTTTAAAAGTAGCTTCGTTATCTGCAACAGAAAAGGAAAGCTATTACAAAGAATACATCGAAAATCTGAAAAAAGAAGAGAAAAAGCAACAAGAGTTAGCCGATAAAAAAGCTAAAGAAAATGCTAGCAACCAAGGATCTGATGATGGCAATCCTTTTTCAGGAAAAGTAGGAGCTAAAGACGAAGCCCTAACTTCTGGATCCAAACAAGAGGCGCCAAAAGCAATAACGCCAACACCTATTTTTTCAAATTCAACAACAGGAAGTACATTTTACTTTTACAATCCGTCAACGGTAGCTTTTGGAAAAATAGAATTCAAGAAAAATTGGGGAGAACGAGCTCATGTTGAAAATTGGAGATTGTCTAAAGAATCGGTTAAAGACGATAAAAACCCTGATGACTCGGTAACAACTTCAGATGATACTAATGACAAACCAAAAGAAGTCGATCCGAGATATACCACCGATTTTTATATAAAACAGATACCTTCATCGGCTAAGATTTTGGATAGTATAAGCACAGAAAGAAATTTTGCATACTATCAATTAGGAGTGATTTACAAAGAAAAGTTTAAAGAATACAGACGTGCGGCAGAAAAACTCGAAAAACTTTTGAACAACAAACCAGAAGAGCGTTTGATTTTGCCATCGATGTATAACTTGTATAAAATTTATGAAATTATAGACAAGGACAAAGCGCTTGCTATGAAATCAAAAATAATGGCACAATATCCAGATTCTAGATATGCTCAAATTATAAGTAATCCAAATTCTGATAAACAAAACAGTTCCGAGCCTGAGACAGTATATCACATGCTTTATAAAGAATATGAAAACGGATTGTATCGTGAAGTTCTTCCTAAAACTGAAGCTGCTGTAGAACAATTTACCGGTGACGAAATCGCTCCAAAATTAGAATTGCTTAAAGCACATCTTATTGGTAAACTAAAAGGTCTGGCAGAATACAAAAAAGCATTAAATTATGTAGCCTTGACTTATCCTAATAGTGAGGAAGGAAAATCGACGGAATTGTTTATTACCAACAACATTCCCTATTTGGAGTCGTTATCATTCAATTCGGAGTTTCCATTGTCATGGAATATTTTGTACAGAGCTGATAATTTGGCAGACAAAAACACAAAAGCTTTATTAGAAAAACTCAATAAATTTGCTAAAGAACGCACTATTGAAAAACTTTCTATTTCTACAGATATTTACACCATCGATAAAAACTTTATTGTAATTCATGGAATAAAACAACTAGAAAACGCCAAAGGTATTGCTCAAGTTCTTAAAGAATTTAAAGAATACAAAATTGCAGAACCTGCTATCATTATTTCGAGTGAAAATTACAAAGTAGTTCAGATTAAGAAGAATATAGACGAATATGTTTCGGGCGATTGGTTGAACAAACCTGTTGTTCCAGTTCAAAGAACTATTGTGGTGCCACAAGAAAAAACAGATTCAAATAAAAAAGGAGTTGATCCATCTAAAGCAGGGCAACAACCACAAACCAATCCGAAACAAAATATCGGAAAAGGAAAAGAATCAGAACAGCAACAAAACATTCCTAAAGACAATATGAATTCAAATGATTTGCCACCACAAGGAATGGTGCCACCAACACCAGACATGCCTAAAAAACCATAAGTTATGTTTGACAAAAAACCAAAATCATACACCGATTTGTTGGGTAAAACCAACAGAATTGTCGAAGGAACTACTATTAAAGGTGATATTATTTCGCCAGCCGATTTTCGATTGGACGGACATTTAATAGGTAATTTTGAATCTAAAGGTAAATTGGTTATTGGTCCGGCTGGAAGTGTACAAGGCGACATCATTTGTAAAAATTGTGACATCGAAGGAAAGTTTGATGGAAAAATTCAAGTAACCGAAATATTGAATCTAAAATCGAAAGCCAGCATTCATGGAGAAGTAATTTGCGGTAAACTTTCGGTGGAACCAGGAGCAGAGTTTAGTGCCATTTGCGTTATGAAACCTCATGTTAAAAATCTTCCTCATCATGGACAACCCACAGAAGAAAAAACAGCGTAATAAGTGGTTGGCGTTGCTATCCATGCCGATTCAGATGGGAGCTGTGATTTACCTTTTTGCAAAACTTGGCAATTGGTTAGACGATACTTATCCTAATCCTCACAAAATATACATAAAAGCGCTAACTTTATTAGGAGTTGTTTTAGCGTTTTACAATTTGAACCGCCAATTGAAAGAGATTAATGAAATGGATGATCAAAAATGATTACAAAATATAAGCCTGTTTTAGAAGTTGTTTTCCTAGCAATAATGGCCTTTTTTCTTCACAAACTATTTTTTTTCGTAACAGATAGAACAACTACAGCTAATGGTTTTATGTATTCTATTTGTTTTTTATACTTGTTTTTTTTAGCCTGCTCTATAATAATATTGTTAATCCTAATAAAGATGAGGGAAAAGAATATTGATAGTGTTGGTCAAACTTTCCTTTCATTAACGAGTATTAAAATGATCGTCGCTTATTTTTTACTCCATCCAATATTACAATCTACAACTAAACTTTTGACAATTGAAAAAATCAACTTTTTTGTCACATTCGCTATATTTTTGACAATAGAAACCGTTGTAACTATAAGAATCTTAAATAAAAAGCAATAATTTCTTGCAAAGCTGATGATTTCATCAAAAAAAATAAAAGTATTACTTTTTAATATTAATTAAAATTGTACTTTTGCACCAAATTTGAGAAAATAAATTAAAGAAATTATCAGATATGGTGTTTTCAAATAAACCACTACAATTCCTATTTGCCGCTTTAGTAGCATTTTTTCCATTAATTAGTACTGCTAATGTGAACGATACTTTGCCTTTGAAAAAAGAAGTAGTAGCCGTTGCAAAGACTGCTGAAACTAAAGTTTTATCTGAAGATGAGAAAAAAGATGAAGAAAGAAAGGAATTCATACAACATCACTTGTTAGATTCTCATGATTTTCACATATTTTCTTATGGAAAAGAAGGAGAACACAATGTTGGTTTTCCACTTCCTGTAATTATTTGGGATAATGGTTTACATGTTTTTTCTTCTTCTAAATTTGAGCATGGAGAAGCGGTAGCTGAAGATGGAGGAAACTTTTATAAAATTAGCCACCACGATGGTAAAATATACAAGACAGACGCAACAGGAACTTTAACTGAAAATGCAAAAGGACATATTGAAAATGAAAAACCATTGGATTTTTCAATAACCAAAAGCTTCTTCATGATTATCGTGGTTAGTGTTTTGATGTTTTTATTATTTGCTGGTTTAGGAAAATCCTACAAAAAGAACGGATCTATTGCCAAAGGAGCAGGAAGATTTTTTGAACCAATCATCATTTACATTAGAGACGAGATAGCTATTCCAAATATTGGTGAGAAACATTACAGAAAATACATGAGTTTCTTATTGACTATCTTTTTCTTTATTTGGTTTTCAAATATTTTCGGATTAACACCACTTGGAGTTAATATCACTGGAAATTTAGCAATTACAGGAGCTTTAGCTCTTATGACTTATCTTATTACTACTTTTACTGCTAAGAAAGATTATTGGAAACACATTTTCTGGATGCCAGGAGTACCAGTGTTGATGAAGTTTGTTCTAGCACCAATTGAATTGTTGGGAACCATTATTAAACCGTTTTCATTAATGATTCGTTTGTATGCAAACATGTTGGCTGGTCACGTAGTATTAATGAGTTTGATTGCCCTAATGTATAAAGCAGATAGTATTGTAGGAAGTCCGTTGGCGTTCTTATTATCATTTGTTTTAACTTTATTAGAAGTATTGGTAGCATTGCTACAAGCTTATATTTTCACAATGTTGGCTGCTTTATATTTCGGTGCTGCTTCAGAAGAGCATCATCATGAAGAAGCACATCATTAATAATTTGAATGTTTAATTTTTAATACATATTTTTATGGAAATCCCTAGAATCGTTGGAGCAGGATTAGTAGTTATCGGAGCAGGTATTGGTATTGGTAGAATCGGTGGTTCTGCAATGGATGCAATTGCACGTCAACCAGAAGCTACAGGAAAAATCCAAACAGCTATGCTTATCGCTGCTGCACTTATTGAAGGAATTGGTTTCGCTGCAATCTTTGCATCGTAAATTATTATAACAAAAGTTGTAACGGTTGGTTGCAACTTTTGTTACTTATTAAAAACGTAATTATTTAAAGATATATAGAATGGAAGAATTATTTGGACATATTTCATTAGGATTGTTTATTTTACAAACAATTTTATTCATTGCATTGATTTTCCTTTTGAAAAAATTTGCATGGAAACCTATTCTTGATGCCGTTAACGAAAGAGAAGATGGAATCAAAAATGCGTTACTTTCAGCTGAAAATGCAAAGAAAGAAATGCAAAATTTGAAATCAGATAATGAAAAATTATTAGCTGATGCTAGAGCAGAACGTGATGCTATGATGAAAGAAGCTCGTGAAATCAAAGATAAAATGATAAACGATGCTAAAGCTGAAGCACAAGAAGCTGGAGAAAAAATGATTTCTCAAGCAAAAGCAGCTATTGAAAGTGAAAAAAATGCAGCTATGGCAGATTTGAAAAATCAAGTTTCATCATTGTCATTAGAAATTGCTGAAAAAGTATTAAGAGACGAATTATCTAACAAAGAATCTCAAGCTAAATTGGTTGAGAAAATGTTGGATGACGCTAAATTAAACTAATCATTATGTCTAGAGCAGCGATTAGATATGCCAAAGCAATTATTGAAATTGCACAAACTTCGGGTAAAGCAGAAGCAGTTAACAATGACATGAAGTTGATTGTTGCTACTATTGCAGAAAGCCATGAGCTTAAAGATTTCTTATCAAGTCCAGTGATAAAAATGGATGTGAAGAAATCGGCTTTATCTGAAATATTTTCAAATGTTCAAGCAGAAACAAACAGTTTGTTTAACTTGTTATTTGAAAACAAAAGATTTGAAATTCTAGATGCAATTGCTAAAGAATACAACAGATTGTTCGACGAAAGTAACGGAATAGAAGTAGCTAAAGTTACGACAGCTTTCCCAATTACTGCCGAATTACAAACTAAAGTATTGGCTAAAATTGCAGAGTTTTCTAATAAAAAAATTACGATTGAAAATATTGTAGATCCAACAATTATTGGTGGATTTATATTAAGAGTTGGTGACCAACAGTATAATGCTTCGGTGGCTAGTAAATTAGGTGAGTTAAAACGTGAATTTGCAAATTAACATGAAGTATATACTAGTCATATTTTTCTTAGGTGTTTCCTTTTTAGGATTTAGTCAAGATATTGATTTTAAGAAAGGAATTATTTATGTAGATGGAAAAGAATGCATGAAATATGATTCTGATGCCAATACGGTTACTTTTCAAAACCTTAACGGTGATGATATAATGATATTAAAATTCATGAGACCCGATGGTTCTCAGGCTTCATTATATACTAAAGTAATTTTTATTGAATCTCGTCAAGAATTTACATCACAAAATTATATTTTCACAAAAAAGAATTTGGTTGAAAAACTAATTAAGTCAAAAGCTATTACCGATTGTGCTTTAATTGAAGATAAAGTTGCAAACTTTATTTTAAAGTACGACGAAAAAGTAGAAGACAGATTAAAATCAAGTACGACAAATACTGTAATAATAAAAGAAGAACCAGTTAGATCTGGAGTTAATATAAACATAGGTAGATAATCATAAATATTATGGCAGAAATTAAACCTGCTGAAATTTCAGCAATATTAAAAAAACAATTATCTGGTTTTGAATCAGGTGCATCGTTAGAAGAAGTAGGAACTGTACTTCAAGTGGGTGATGGTATCGCTCGTGTATACGGTTTATCAAATGCTCAGTATGGTGAGTTAGTACAATTCGACAACGGATTGGAAGCTATCGTATTGAACTTAGAAGAAGACAATGTTGGGGTTGTACTTTTAGGGCCATCTACTGGAGTTAGAGAAGGTTCTACAGTAAAACGTACACAACGTATTGCTTCATTAAAAGTTGGTGAGCAAATCGTAGGTCGCGTTGTAAATACTCTTGGTGAACCTATTGATGGTAAAGGACCAATCGGTGGTGAACTATATGAAATGCCATTAGAAAGAAAAGCTCCTGGAGTTATCTTCCGTCAACCAGTAACTGAGCCATTACAAACAGGTATCAAGTCAATCGACGCTATGATTCCAGTAGGTAGAGGTCAACGTGAGTTGGTTATTGGTGACCGTCAAACAGGTAAAACAACTGTTTGTATTGACACTATCTTAAATCAAAAAGAATTCTATGATGCTGGTCAACCAGTATTTTGTATCTATGTTGCAATTGGACAAAAAGCGTCAACTGTAGCTGGAATTGCAAAAACATTAGAAGAAAAAGGAGCAATGGCTTACACAGTTATTGTTGCTGCTAATGCTTCTGATCCAGCTCCAATGCAAGTATATGCTCCAATGGCAGGTGCTGCAATCGGAGAATATTTCCGTGATTCAGGTCGTCCTGCTTTGATTATATATGATGATTTATCAAAACAAGCGGTAGCTTATCGTGAGGTGTCTTTGTTATTAAGAAGACCACCAGGACGTGAGGCTTATCCTGGAGACGTATTCTACTTACACTCTCGTTTATTAGAAAGAGCTTGTAAAGTGATTGCCGATGATGATATCGCTAAAAACATGAACGATTTACCAGATAACTTGAAAGGTATCGTAAAAGGAGGAGGTTCGTTAACCGCTTTACCAATTATCGAAACTCAAGCTGGTGACGTATCTGCTTATATCCCAACAAACGTAATTTCTATTACAGACGGACAAATTTTCTTGGATGGTGATTTGTTCAACTCTGGGGTTCGTCCGGCAATTAACGTAGGTATTTCGGTATCTCGTGTTGGAGGTAACGCTCAAATTAAATCAATGAAAAAAGTAGCAGGTACTTTAAAATTAGACCAAGCTCAATTCCGTGAGTTAGAAGCTTTCGCGAAATTTGGTTCTGATTTGGATGCGGTTACCTTAAACGTAATTGAAAAAGGTAAGAGAAACGTTGAAATCTTAAAACAAGCTGTAAACGATCCATATACAGTAGAAGATCAGGTTGCAATTATCTACGTTGGTTCTAAAAACTTATTAAGAAACGTTCCTGTGAATAAAGTAAAAGAATTCGAGAAAGATTTTATCGAATACTTAAACAACAAACACAGAGATACTCTTAATGCTTTAAAAGCTGGTAAGTTAGACGATAATATTACTGACGTTTTAGAAAAAGCAGCTAAAGAAATTTCAGCAAAATATAATTAATTTTAAGTGAATAGTGAATAGTGATTAGTAAAGAAGCTAATTACTATTCACTAATTACTAATTACTAAATAAACATTGCAAACTTAAAGGAAATCCGTAATAGAATTACTTCCGTTCAGTCGACGATGCAAATTACATCAGCGATGAAGATGGTTTCTGCAGCAAAGTTGAAAAAAGCACAAGATGCAATTACAGCTATGCGTCCTTATGCAGAGAAATTAACGGAATTATTACAAAGTTTAAGTGCAACGCTTGATGGAGAAGTAGGTGGAAGTTTTACTGCTCAACGTGAAGTGAAAAAAGTATTGATTGTAGCTGTAACCTCTAATAGAGGTTTGTGTGGTGCTTTCAACACAAACGTTGTTAAACAAGTTAAAGTTATCGCTGATTCTTACGAAGGAAAACAAGTTGATATTTTTGCTATTGGAAAAAAAGGTGGTGATGTTTTAAGAAAAACCAATACGGTTTTAGGTCATCACAATGCTATTTTTGATAATCTAACATTCGATAATGTAGCTCAAATTGCAGAAGAATTAACTCAAAAGTTTACTTCTGGTGAATATGATAAAATCGAAATTGTGTACAACCAATTTAAAAATGCGGCTACACAAATCGTTCAAACCGAACAGTTTTTACCATTAGCACCATCACAATCTGTAAAATCTGCATCTGCAGATTACATTTTTGAACCATCAAAAGAAGAGATTGTATTGACATTGATTCCTAAATCGTTAAAAACACAATTGTATAAAGCGATTCGTGACTCATTTGCTTCAGAGCATGGTGCTCGTATGACCGCAATGCACAAAGCAACAGATAATGCAACCGAGTTGAGAAACCAGTTGAAATTAACTTACAACAAAGCACGTCAAGCTGCAATTACTAACGAAATCTTAGAAATCGTTGGTGGAGCAGAGGCATTGAAAGGCTAATTTAATTCAAAATAAATTCAAAGAAGAGTCAACATTTGTTGGCTCTTTTTTTATTACATCAATATAATACCTATTTTTGTTTCACATTAAAAAAATCCACCTTGAGTTTATACAAAAACCTTTTCAAACAAACACTTATTTATGGACTGGCAACGGTTTTCCCTAGAATAATTAGCTTTATTCTCAATCCTTTGTTTGTGTACTATTTGCCAGATAAAAGTGAAATGGGTGAAGTTTCTGTAATCTTTGCTTATTTGGTTTTCTTTAATGTGGTTTTGTCTTACGGTATGGAAACAGCTTTTTTTCGTTTTTACAATTCCGAAGACAATAAGAAAAAAGTGATTTCTACCTCGACGATTTCTCTTTTTTGGTCGACTATTGGGTTCTTATTTATTTCACTATTATTGCGAAATACACTTTCAAATTGGTCTAAAATTAGCGTTGAATATGTTACCTATGCCATCTGGATTTCAACTCTTGATGCTCTTGCGATTATTCCGTTTTCAAAACTTAGAGCAGAAAGAAAACCAATAAAATATGCTGTTATTAAAATTGCAAATGTTTCCATAAATTTATTGTTGAATGTTTTCTTTTTGGCGCTTCTACCAAAAATAGTAGCCAAAAACCCAGACGGATTTTTAACTACTATTTATTGTGAAAACTTTCAAATAGGATACATATTTGTTTCTAGTTTAATTGCCAGTTTGTTTACTTTAATCGTTTTATCCCCAAATTATTTCAACATTTCATGGGATTTTGACAAACAACTTTGGAAGAAAATGATGCAATATGGACTTCCAATTTTAATTGCAGGAATTGCTTTTGCTATAAACGAGCATTTTGATAAAATCCTTTTAGATTGGATGCAAGTTCCTATGTCAGATATTGGAGCGTATTCAGCATGTTACAAAATCGGTATGTTTATGGTGTTGTTCCGAACCGCTTACACACTTGGAATTGAACCTTTTTTCTTTAGTCATGCTAGCAATGAAAATGCGCAACAAACGTATGCAACCATCACTAAATATTTTGTGATTTTTGGTTCGTTTATTTGTCTTTTTGTAATTGTTTTTATCGATTTATTGAAACGTCCATTAGTTCCAAACTCTAATTATTGGGATGCCATAAAAGTGGTTCCGTTAATTGTTTTAGCCAATTTCTTTTTAGGAATTTACACCAATTTATCCGTTTGGTATAAGTTAATTGATAAAACTAAAATCGGAGCTTATATTTCACTCATAGGCGCAGCAGTTACATTAGCTTTAAATTATTTATTAATTCCAATATTGAGTTACTATGGTTCGGCAATTGCAACTATTGCGGCTTATGGAACTATGATGATTATTTCTTATAAAATGGGGCAAAAAAGTTACCCAATACCTTATGACATGAACAAAATATTTAGTTATCTTGGGCTCACAATTTTATTTTCAGCAGTTTCGTTTTACATCCCAGCTATTAGAGAAAATTATTTTATAAAAATAGCGCTATTAGCAGTTTTTCTATATTTTATCTACTATAGTGAAAAAGAAACTTTGTTACGAATCATTAAAAGAAAAGCAAAATAATGACCATCAAAATCATCAATAAATCGCAACACGATTTACCTAATTATGAAACCATAGCTTCGGCTGGAATGGATTTGCGAGCTAATATTTCAGAACCAATTACATTAAAATCTTTAGAAAGAACGATTGTGAAAACCGGACTTTTTATTGAATTACCAATAGGTTACGAAGCTCAAGTGCGTCCAAGAAGTGGATTAGCAGCCAAAAAAGGGATTACCGTTCTTAATTCACCGGGAACAGTCGATGCCGATTATCGTGGGGAAATTGGTGTAATTTTAGTAAATTTATCCAATGAAGATTTTGTGATTGAAAACGGAGAACGCATTGCCCAATTAATTATAGCTAAACACGAACGCGCCGAGTGGATTGAAGTAGAAGAATTATCGGAAACTTCTCGAGGAGCAGGCGGATTTGGAAGTACTGGAGTAAAGTAGTAATCAGTGTTCAGTTGCGGTTAACAGATACAAATTCTAGCGAACTTTGCGAAAACCTTTTGTGAACTTTGCGGTTAAAATAAAATAAAAATGAAAATAATAGTACCAATGGCAGGTCGTGGTTCAAGACTAAGACCACACACATTAACCATCCCAAAACCATTAATTCCTGTTGCAGGAAAACCAATCGTACATCGATTAGTAGAAGATATTGCTGGTGTTTTGAATCAAGATATCGATGAAGTAGCCTTTATCATTCACGAAAGTTTTGGTAAAAAAGTGGAAGAAGAATTAATCGCTATTGCTCAAAAATTAGGAGCAAAAGGAACTATCTATTATCAAAATGAAGCTTTAGGAACTGGGCATGCGATTATGTGTGCCAAAGATTCTTTGAGCGGACCAGCAGTTATTGCTTACGCAGACACGTTGATTCGTGCCGATTTTGATTTAGATACCACCGCCGATAGCGTAATTTGGGTAAAACAAGTAGATCATCCAGAAGCTTTTGGAGTGATTAATTTAAATGAAAATAACGAAATCATAGAGTTGGTAGAAAAACCAAAGGAATTTGTTTCAGATTTAGCCGTTATCGGAATATACTATTTTAAAGATGTTGCCGTTTTAAGAAACGAGCTGCAAGCTGTGCTAGATAACAACATTATTCATGGCGGAGAATACCAAATTAATGATGGTATTAAACAAATGATGGCAAAAGGCATGAAATTTGTTCCAGGAAAAGTAGACGAATGGATGGATTGTGGAAACAAAGATGTTACAGTTGAAACCAATTCAAGAATGTTGAATTTTCTTCATAATGATGGTGTTCATTTAATAGATTATGGCGTAAAACAAGAAAATTCGACTATTATTCCTCCTTGTTATATTGGAGAAGATGTGGTTTTAATTGATGCCGTTGTTGGTCCAAATGTTTCGCTTGGTAAAGGCACACATGTATTCAATACAACCATCAAAAATAGTTTGGTACAAACCCATGCTCATATTAAAAATGCCAATTTAGATAATGCCATGATCGGAAATCATGCTAGTTTTGACGGTAATTTTACTAGTATCAGCATTGGTGATTATTCGGTTTTAGAATAAAATAAATGAAAAAAATAGCTTTATACCGTCTACTTCTCGGAATGTTTTTTCTTCCAATGACACTTTTGGCACAAACTGAGCCTAAAGACACTTTGGCATTGGCAGAAAATAAATTTGAAGATTCTTTCTACGAATCTTTGAAGCAAAAAGGAATGGAAAACTACGATAAAGCGATTGAATCATTAGAAAAATGCCAAACACTTCAAGCAGAAAATCCAGTTATTTATTTTGAATTGGGTAAAAATTATCTAGCACTAAAAAAATATAAAGAGGCTTATGATAATTTTGAACAAACCACCAAGTTAGATCCTAAAAACAGATGGGCTTGGGTAGGAATGTATGATGTGTGCTATGAAACACACGATTACGTTAAAGCAATTACAATTGTTCAGAAGTTGGTCGAGTTTAAAGCAGATTACAAAGAAGATTTGGTTTCGCTTTACATGAACACAAGACAGTTTGATAAGGCATTGGCGTTAATAAACGAGTTAAATGACACGGTTGGAAAATCAGAAAAAAGAGAATTATACAAAGCCGATATCCTTAGAGATTCAAAATATCAAGGTTCAGAAAAGGATAATTTGATTGAAAAAATCAAACAAAACCCTAAAGAAGAGTCCAATTATATTGCCTTGATTTATTTGTATTCACAAAGCAATCAGGAAGAAAAAGCGTTAGAAGTAGCCAAACAATTGGAAAAAGAAATTCCAACTTCCGATTGGGCGCAAGTGAGTTTGTTTAAATTTCACTTGAATAATAACGACGGTGAAAAAGCAGTTAAAGCCATGAACATTGTCTTTGCTAGCGATAAAGTAGATCGAAAAATAAAGCATCGCATGCTTAATGAGTTCTTGATTTTTACTAAAAATAATCCGCAATTTGAGAAAGATTTAGACAAAGCCATCGGGTATTTTAATGATGATAAAGAAGTTAAAGTTGCCAAAGAAATAGGTAAATTTTACCAAGCTAAAAAGGATTGGTCTCATGCTATTAAGTATTATGAAATGCATTTGAAAACCACCAATGACGATATGGAAACCATATTGTTGTTGATGCAGGCTTATACCGAAAATCTTCAGTTTCCCGAACTCGCTAAATCATCTGAAGAATTATTGCAGTTGTTTCCAACACAACCTCAATTGTATTATTACAACGGATTAGCCAATAACCAACTTAAGAACTACAAAAAAGCAAAAGATGCTCTTGAATCGGGCATCGATTTTATAATTGATGATACTGTTTTAGAGATTAATTTCAACCTTCAACTAGGAGAAGCATACAATGGATTAGGCGATATGAAAAAGAAAGATTTGTATTTTTCTAAAGCCAATGCATTGTTAGAAAAAACAAAAAAATAACAGAGTAATTGCTGTTTTTTAAATACACATGAAAAAATATTTAGCCTTTTTATTGATCATCCTATTAGCGTCTTGTAAATCGAAAGCTGTTGTAGCAACAAGTGATGTTGCCGCAAGCAATACTATTTCGGCTGAGAAAATAATTGAGAATCATTACAACAATAAAATCGATTTTTCTACATTAAATATCAAAGCAGGTGCTAGATATGAAGATGATAAAAATACACAAAACGTTTCGGCAGAAATTAGAATCAAAAAAGACGAAAAAATCTTGGTAATTATTCGTGTTTTGGGTATTACCATGGCGAAAGGATTGATTACACCAACATCGGTTCAATATTATGAAAAGATAGGAAACAAGTTTTTTGAAGGTGATTATGCTGGATTAAGTCAATGGTTGGGTACCGATTTAGATTTCCAAAAAGTACAAAACATGTTTTTGGGTAAAGCTTTTGACGATTTACATAAAGGAAAATATATCGTTTCAGTAATGGAAAAATGGTATAAATTGCAATCCAATAGTGATGGTGCTACAGACAAATCCTATTTTTTAGAAAGCGATAATTATTTGATTAAAAGACAAGAAATCAATCAAATTGCACAAGACAGAACGCTGCAGGTAGCTTATCCAGATTATAAAAAATACGGAGATATGATTTTACCATTATCTTTGACCATCGATGCAAGGCAAAATGAAAATAAAACCAATATAAGCATCGAATATAAAAACATTACATTCAACGAAGATCTTTCATTTCCTTACAGTGTTCCAGAAGGCTACGAAAGAATTTACATTGATCAGAAATAAAAAATATGCAAAAAAGATTCATTACACTACTTTTTATTTGTTTGTCTTCATGGGTTTGGAGCCAACAAACGCAAGAAGAACTTGAGCAACGAAAGGCCAAAATTCAGGAAGAAATTCGTGAGAAAGAACGTATGCTTCAAGATGTGAAAAGTAAAGAAAAGTCGGTTGTAAAATTACTGTCACTTCAAAAAGAGAAAATTGGTTTGAAAGAAAAACTGATTAACACCACAACAAAACAAACCAAGTTGTTGAGTGATGATATTTATATTAATCAATTGCAGATTAATAAGCTGAAAAAAGAGTTAGTTGTACTCAAAGAAGACTATGCTCAAATGATTATAAAGTCATATAAGAGCCGATCTCAACAAAGTAGAGCGATGTTCTTACTTTCTTCTGAAAACTTTGCACAAGCATACAAACGCCTTCAATACATGAAGCAGTATTCGAGTTACAGAAAAATGCAAGGCGATGAAATTAAAGAGAAAACTCAAAAATTAGCCGATCATAATGCTAAGCTGAGTGGGCAAAAGCAAGAAAAAGTTAAGTTGTTAGCAGAACAAGAAAAGCAACGCCTCGACCTTGAAAAAGAAAAGCAAGAACAAGAAAAAATCGCTAATAGTTTAAAGAAAGATAAAAAGCAAATTCTTGCAGAGATTAAGAAAAAGCAGCAAGAGTCTAAGAAAATTGATGCTCAAATTCAAAAAATGATTCGCGATGCGATTGCTGAAGCCAATAGAAAAACAGCTGCCGCAAAAGCAAAAGCCAATCCTAAAACGACCACAGCAGCAGAAACCAAAAAGATTGAAGAATCAACCAAAATTGTGTTAACGCCAGAAGGACAAATCATTTCTAATAACTTTAAAGCCAATAAAGGAAGATTGCCATGGCCTGTAGAAAAAGGTGCTATAACTTCTGAATACGGAGATCAACCACACCCAGTCTATAAATCAGTGGTAATTCACAATAATGGAATTGATATTACAACGGAATCGGGTGCTTCTGCAAGAGCTGTTTTTGGTGGCGAAGTGACTCAAATTCAAAAAATATCGCCACTAAAAATTGCAGTTATTGTGAAACACGGAGACTTTTTTACAGTCTATCAAAATCTAAGTTCTGTAAGTGTTACGGTAGGAGATAAAGTCTCTGCTAAGCAAAATATAGGTAGAATTAGAACTGATGCCGAAGGGAAAACAGTATTGCGATTTATGATATCTCAAAACGTTACCTACACCAATCCATCACAATGGATTAGTAGATAAAAAAGAAGTCCGCAACAAATTGCGGACTTCTTTTTTTATATAAACAAAGCTTTCAATTCTGTAGCTTCGTGCGGATTCATTTTTCCAGCTAAGACTAAACTCAGTTGCTTTCTTCTTAATGCCGCATCAAAACGAGCCTTTTCTTCTTCAGATTCTGGTTCTAATACAGGAACAGCTACTGGATTTCCTGTTTCATCAACGGCTACAAAAGTATAAATGGCTTCATTAGCTTTGGTTCTATTACCCGATTCACGGTCTTCAATCCACACATCAAGATAAATTTCCATTGACGATGTAAATGCTCTAGAAACTTTAGCTTCAATAGTTACTACACTGCCTAAAGGAATAGAACGATTGAAAGCCACATGATTGACAGATGCTGTAACCACAATTCTTCTAGAATGTCTTCGTGCTGCTATGCTTGCCGCTCTATCCATTCGGGCTAATAATTCGCCACCAAAAAGGTTGTTCAAAGGATTGGTTTCACTTGGCAATACCAAATCGGTTAGAATGGTTAATGAATCAATAGGGTGTTTCGGAGTCATAGTTTTTTTTGCAAAGGTATTTTTTTATTGGATTAAAACCGAATGAACAATTATTAAAAACAAAAAATCCCGAAACAATCGGGACTTTCTTATAGTTCTTCAATCAACAACCAAGCGTCGGGATTGTGTGATTTTTTAATGCGTTCCATCTCAGTTTGTGCCTCCGTATAAGAAGCAAAACTTCCATAAATTACAGGGTATAAACCATGTTTGTTTTGACGTATTTTTTGCGCATGATATCCTAATTTAATCAGTTCGTCATACATTTTATTCGCATTTTCTTCTTGTGAAAAAGCTCCAGCTACAATATGATAAGGCATTTTACCTTCAGAAACAGTAAGTGTAACTGTAGGTAGTGGATTTGAAATAAAGAAGGTAGCTTCTTGGATTTTTTGCTCCACTTGCTTTTGAACTTTTGTTTGAACCGCTAAAGTCTCTGCCTGAATTTTATTTTGATAATATTGATTTCCAAAAAAACCACCAGCACTTAACAATCCAGCACCTAAAACAAAAATAGCGGCATATTTCAAGAAATTATTGGAAGTTCTTTTTTCTGGAGTAAAAGCAATAGGCGCTTTTTCTTCTAGAGCTTCGATTTCTTTTTTGTATTCTTCACGTTTTACATTTGGCGAAGAAAAAGTAGATAAACCAAAAGACGAGGTTAAATAATTTACTTGATCTGCTGGTGTAAAAACCAAACTTTTTTCAGCGTTTAATGTTAGTTCTCCTATGTTTTTAAGAGAAATCGAGCCATATTCTTGAAGTTTTTTTTTCCATGAATTGACTTCATTTTGAATAACAGTAACCGCAACTTCGTATGACATTTTTTCTGCTTGAGCAATATGATTTGCCAATAAACCGTCATTGTTTTTCAAATACGAATTGAACGACACCAATTTTTTTGGTGGGTAAAACGAATGTGAACCTTCGTGCAATTGTGCGGATTGAACTTCGGTTAAAAAAGCACCAAATCCAGGCACAGTTACGCATTGGTAACGATAGAGTAATTGTGAAATGTATTGTTCTAACTTCATAATGACAAATTTAAATATTTAATGTGTATTGCAAAATTTTATCAACAAACTTTGTTAACAATTTTAAATGTTCCTATTTTTGAAAATCTAAAGTATACACCATACCGATTTAATCTAATGAACGACACCGAATTACTTCATCTATTGGCCTTGTCAAAAATTGAAGGCGTTGGCGATATTGTTGCCAAAAAATTACTCCATCACTGCGGCAGTGCCGAAAAAATCTTCCAAACTAAAGCATCAACTTTAGCTTCAATTGATGGAATTGGTCCTGTTTTGACCAGAAAATTAAAAGATAAATCTGCTTTTTATTTGGCAGAAGCCGAGCTAAAATTTATCCAAGAAAACAACATAGATTGTCTTTTTTACCAAGATCAAAACTATCCTGACAGATTGAAACAATGTGTTGACGGACCAGTTTTATTATTCGCTTCGGGAGCTATTAATTTAAACAATCGCAAAGTAATTAGTATTGTAGGAACAAGAGAAATAACTTCTTATGGTCATGAGTTTTGTAAAAAACTGATAGAGGATTTGGCGCCCTTAAATCCTATAATTGTTAGTGGTTTTGCTTATGGTGTGGACATTATAGCACATAAAGTCGCTCTTGAAAACAACCTGCAAACGATCGGTGTTATTGCACACGGACTCAATCAGGTTTATCCTAAAATTCACAAAAAATACGTGGCTAAAATGGAAGAAAATGGTGGATTTTTGACCGAGTTTTGGAGTACTTCCAATCCTGAAAAAGAGAACTTTGTAAAGCGTAACCGAATAGTTGCAGGTATGAGTGAAGCTACCATTGTAATTGAAAGTGCCGAAAAAGGAGGTTCGTTAATTACGGCTAATTTGGCCAACGACTACAATCGTGATGTTTTTGCCGTTCCAGGAAGGATTACCGATAAATTCAGTCAAGGTTGTAATACGTTGATTAAAACTCAAAGAGCCAATATGTTGACCTCTGCGGCCGATTTAATTTATATACTCAATTGGCAGTTGGAAACACCCAACAAGAATGAAAAAGTAATTCAAAAACAGCTATTTATAACGTTAGATGATGACGAACAAAAAATATACGATTATTTGCAATCCAAAGGGAAGCAACTTATGGATGTTATTGCTTTAGAATGTGATTTTCCTATATTTAAAGTATCAACTATTTTATTGAACATGGAACTTAAAGGAGTTATTCGACCGTTGCCAGGAAAGCAATTTGAAGCGGTTTAACCTTTTCTTTTTAAAATAATTAGTAAAGAACAATTAAAATTCTATTTTTGTTTTTCACACACAATCTTTAGTTGATGAATATTATTGAATTATTTGAAAAATCGTCTCTATATAGAGAAAATCTTAAAGAATTTACTTCTGATGATAGGGTAAAAGTTCAGAAGCAATTTGAAATAGAGCGAACGCATAATCCAAATTTGAGTGCAAGTATTCAACAGGATTTATTGCTGGCCATGAATGATTTTCCTAAAGAATTGTTGTTCATTTCCAACAATCGAATTTTATATAATTTCTTTGCCAAAACAAATCATTCCCGAAATAGATTTAGTGTAGACAATAATGTTTCGGTTGCTGGAGAATCTGTAAAATCGTTTATTGAAAGGTTTCTAAAAACTGATTTGGATGTTTTTTTTGAAGAAAAAATAGAACAAAATAGATTTGAGGATATCGATGATTTTTTAATGGTAAAAGAATTTTTGCCTGAAAGTTCTTTAGATAAATTGAGCTTGAAATTAGATGAAAAATTAGATCGTGTTTTGGATAGTATCACTAAAAATCCAAGTCAAGAAGAATCCTTCAACTTTATCTTCATTAGACACCGCAGTTTCTACGATTTACTTTCTCATTTTAGATCGTCAAAAATCGATGAGAAAATACAAAGTATACTGAATACAATGACTAGTACGTTAGTAAACGAACAAATAAAAACTGTATTTCTGAATCAAATGATGATTGCTATGGGTAACTATAAAGCGGTTGATTCTAATTTGGCAAGCACCTTAAAATTCAATAAAGATCAAACTATTGCCAATACACAAAAGACGTCCACAAGTAGTAGTTCGGCAATTTCAACTGGAGGAGCTATTGCATTGGCCATCATTATCATAAGAATTATTTTGTTGATGATACGATGCAGTAGATAAATTTTTAGTATGAATATTATAGAATTATTAGACCAACAATATCTTGGTAATACTGTTGCCAATCAGTTGAATGATATAGATTTTGCTGCTATTTTACATCAAATAGAAGTTGATAAAATAACCAATTCAATGGTTGATACTTATCTACTGTCACAACTGACATTGGCAATTACTAATTATAAAGAAGAGCTTCGGTTTATCCTAAATGACACTATATTGTTTAATTTTTTTTCTAAAAAAGAAATACCAAACAATGGTTTTCCTGCAAAAAGCAATCCTCTAAATGAAGATAAAATTAAATCGTTTATTCGTGTTTTTTTAAGTCAGGAGTTAGTCTTGTTTTTGGATCAAAACAGGAGTCAAGATAATTTCGAAAAACTAGTCCAACTTATTCCGATATATCAGTATTTTCCAGAAGAAATTATTTTACAATTACAGCAAAAAAGCTATGATAAAATAGAGTTTGCTATCCAAACTTTATCAAGTCCAAACAACGATTTATCCAAAATTCTATACCTAAAGAAAACTTCTTTTTATGATTTTTTATCGCATTTTAGTTGTGCAGAATTAGATGATAAAATAACGTTGCTTTTGGATAAAGTTTTGGAGGTGTTTATGATCAATAAAAAATCTGAATTCGCAGGAACGACCATCGTTTCTATGTATAATTATAATCCAACTCGTGCCGATTTATTAGAAAAGATAAAAAAGAACCGAAATCTGGTTTATGATGAGCGAACAAGTTCGGGCGGATCAACATCTAGATATTCATGGAAAGCTGCAATAATTGTATTATTGGTATTGGTGCGATTGGTTTTTTTGGTAATAAAATTATCGTCTAATCATTCTAGAAATACGTATGATAATCATGAAAGCATAGCTATTGATACTATAATTGAAGAGTCACCCAAAAAATTAGATCCATATTATGTCAATATGCAACGAAAAATTGATAGTTTTCAGGTTTTCTTGGTGGATTACAATAAAGAAGAAATCCAATATGCAAAGTATAATGATACCATAAAAACAGGTGAAAATCCATTTGAAAATGTGTACAAAAACTCGTCTTTACCAAGTAATGGAAGTCCAGTTTTTTTCAAAAACAAAACCCAATATGATGTTATTTTATTTGAAAATCCATTAGCATTTGACTCCATAAAAATGCCCGGAAGAGCCTATTTTATTAAATCAGGAAGCACTTTTAAATTGGATGATGTGCCGTTACAATTGCATCGGGTTTATAATTTTTATATTGGAAAAAAACTGGCATCGTTTGTAACGCACAGCCGCCATATATTTGTTAGAAACCAATCGGTAATGGAACCAAGATTTACAGAGTTATTACCTGATAGTAAGGCAATTTTAAAGAAAGATTATCAATTTGATAGTAACGTAACCATCAAAGAAAATAAAGGTAAAATTTCAATAACTTCTGACTAAAATAATTTTGGCAGCTCTTCAATTTTAATTTGATGAGCTGCCAAAACAGCAGTTTAATTACTTTTTATATTTTACAAAAAACCCAATTTTAAACGAACTCTTTTCAAAACTTCATTTGCTACGGTTTGTGCCTTTAGTGCTCCTTGAGCCAATAAAGCATCTACTTCCGAAAGATTGTTCATATAGTAATTGTACTTTTCTCGTTCGGTTTTAAATTTATCACAAATCAATTCAAATAAGGCTTGTTTAGCATGACCATATCCATAATTTCCTCCTAAGTAGTTTTGTCTCATAGCGGCAATTTGCTCTGGGTTTGCTAACAATTTATAAATAGCAAATATTTTACAAGTATCTGGATTTTTAGGTTCTTCAAGTGGTGTACTATCGCTTTCAATACTCATAATTTGTTTGCGAAGTGCCTTATCGTCAATAAAAATATTAATCAAATTTCCACGAGACTTACTCATTTTGTTTCCGTCAGTACCAGGAACATACATAGTTTCTTCTTGCACTTTACCTTCTGGAATGACAAAAGTTTCTCCCATTTGATGGTTGAAACGAGACGCCACATCTCGAGTAATTTCGATATGTTGCATTTGGTCTTTTCCAACTGGAACAAAGTTGGCGTCATAGAGTAAAATATCGGCAGCCATAAGCATTGGATAGGTAAACAATCCAGCGTTTACATCTTCTAATCGATCGGCTTTATCTTTGAAAGAATGCGCCAAAGTCAATCTTTGAAATGGGAAAAAACAGCTCAAATACCAAGATAATTCGGCTGTTTGAGGCACATCACTTTGACGATAAAAAGTCACTTTGTCAATATCCAATCCACAAGCTAGCCAAGCAGCAGCAGTGCTATAAGTGTTGGCTTTTAAGGTTTCTCCATCTTTTATTTGAGTGATAGAATGTAAATCGGCAATGAATAAAAATGATTGATTTGCCGGATTATTGGATAATTCAATAGCTGGAATAATGGCACCCAATAAATTTCCTAAATGAGGTGTGCCTGTACTTTGAACGCCTGTGAGTATTTTTGCCATGTGCTGATAAATTTTTCAGTATCTGATATTATTTCATGCAAAGTTAAACCTTTGCATTAAAAATTGCATACTATTCCTTATTTTTGACACTATGAGAATAATAAAATGTCTTTTTTGGATTCTTTGGCGCGTTTGGTTTTACATCTTAATGGGCGTTCTAATTGTAATCATGTTGCCTTTTTTACTAATTTCTATACTAAGAGAAGAATGGTATCCTTACTTTTTTGTAATGGCACGAATTTGGGCAAGAGGCATTTTGTTTGGCATGGGATTTTTTTACAAAGTAGAACGAGAACAAGAGTTGCAGGAAGGTAAAAGTTACATGTTTGTTGCCAATCACACTTCTATGATTGACATTATGTTGATGCTGGCAATTGATAAAAACCCCTTTGTGTTTGTTGGAAAAAAAGAGTTAGCTAAGATACCATTGTTTGGTTTTTTCTATAAAAGAACTTGTATTTTAGTGGATAGAAATAGTCCGAAAAGCAGAGGTGAAGTATACAATAGAGCACAAAAACGTCTCAACCAAGGATTGAGTATTTGTATTTTTCCAGAAGGAGGTGTTCCCGACGAATCGATTGTCTTGGATGAATTTAAAGACGGCGCTTTTCGTTTGGCTATAGAACATCAAATTCCTATTGTACCGATGACTTTTGCAGATAATAAAAAACGTTTTTCGTATACTTTTTTTAGCGGAAGCCCTGGATTATTACGTGCTAAAGTACATTCGTTTATAGAAACAAAAGGCAAAACATTAGACGATCGAAAAGCAATAAAAGATACTACGCGATCCATAATTTTAAAGCAATTAGAATTATTTAATCCATAAAAAAGAGCGCTTAACTAGGCGCTCTTTTTCGTTATTACTCGGAAGCAATAACATCACTTAACTAATTTTAAACTAACCTTAATAACCTAACTAAAAAGTAAAATTTATTCCTGAGTACACTCCAAACACATAAGGTTTAAAGTTTCCTGCATCGTTGTTAAATGTGTTGATTTGGTATTTAAAAACAGGCTCGATGCGTGCTTCTAAACGTCTAAAAATATCGTATTTGAATCCCAATCCAATGTTACCACTAAAGTGAACATTGTTAAGATTATTGGCTTCTCCAATTTTTACATTCAATTCGGAAGATTGAAGATAAATTTCATTTCTATTTAAAATCATGGTACTCATACCACCAATAAAATCGATTCCGAATTTTTTATCCAATACTTTATAAGTTACTTCCAAAGGCATTTCAATATAACCTAACTTTTGGTTTAAACTTCCTTCAGATTTTTCAATCATTTTATTAAAAGGCATATCAACATTGCTTAGGTTTTCTATCATGATTGATGATCCGATAAGATTCGGATTTAGGCTCGCCAGTTTACCGCTAACCGATTGCGTTTGGTAATAAACAATTCCATTAGTATTGTAATCAACATTCAAAACATTAACACCAGTTCGTACTTTTAATCTTTTGTTTACAGCGTAATTTACACCAATACCATAACTTTGATTATTAGCCGCATAACTTTTGTCATTATTTTTCAAACTATTGTCTAATGGCGATCCGTTAGAGATAGAACTAAAATAAATAGGCGCAACGTTTGATGAAACTTGCCACCTATTTAATTTTGGTTCAGTAATTGATTTGCTTTCTTTTTCTTTTAGCAATTCTTCCAACGCATTTGGCTCAACACTAGCAATTTTTGTCGAGTCAATTTTTTTATTTGTAGTTTGATTTGTTTTAGTATTAGGGTTTAAAACGGATTTGTTTTTATCAATCGTTGTATTTGCAATACTATTATTCGATTCTTTATTAGAATTTACAACAGTATTTGAGTTTTCTTCTTTATTATCTGATTTCATTGCCAAAGACGAATTGTTTTCGACAGGAACCACCGATTTTCTTTGAGTGCCCTTTTTCTGTTTAGCAGTATGGTAGGCAACTTTTTCTTCTGAATTATTTTGAATTACAGAAGGAGTTTTTCTGTCTTGTTTTTCAGATTTATTGTGAATTAATTTACTTTCAGAATTAGCAATACCAGTATTTTTATTTGAATTATGATTTAGGATTGCTTTCTCGCTGCTATTAGTTGGATTGTTTTCTTTGTTATTGGTTTTAGAAATATCAGATGTTTTATTTTCATTTCCTTTATTAGTTACTTCTGAAGCATTTGGAGCATTGTTTGTAGTTGCAACACTCGAATTGATTCCTGAAGTTTTAGTTACAGTAGCATCGCTAGGTTTAATTTTGTTATTCTCTTGATTCACAATACCATTTTCAGATGGATTTGATGTTTTAGAACTGTTATAAACAAAAAAACCAATAAGTAAAGCAGCTGCTATACCCGACAATCTCCACCAAAACGGAATTACACGTCTCTTTTTCTTTTCCTTTAATTCCATTTCGATGTGCTCCCAAACAATTTCATCGGGAGTCACTTCAAAACTTTCAAATTTTTCTTGAAAAAGTTTATTTATGTCTTTTCTTTCACTCATTTTATCGAAGGCATTTTTGCACTGCCCGTGTTATTTTCTATTTTTTCTTTTAATATCATTTTGGCTCTAGCCAAATTAGATTTTGATGTTCCTACAGTAATTCCCAATACATCTGCTATTTCTTGATGGGAATAGTTCTCGAACACATTTAAATTGAATACTAATCGATATCTATCGGGTAATTCTTGAATGATTTTCATCAAAAAAGCCATCGATATTTCATGGTCTATTTCAACTTCAACTTCTTCAACAACATCTTCGTCTATTAAACTCAAAAAACTTTTGTTGCGATATTGTTGTAAAACATGATTCACAACAACTCTTTTTATCCAGCCATCAAATGAGCCTTTAAATTCGAAGGAGTGAATTTTTTCAAAAACTAATAAGAACGCATCTTGTAAATGATCTTGAGCTTCGGCATAATTACGAGAATATTTTAAGCATACAGAGAACATTTTTGGAGCATATTGCCTGTATAATAGTTCTTGTGCCTTAATCTCGTTTTTTTTGCAATCATTTATGAGTTGTTCTATTGTCAAACTTGTTCAATTAATGATTAACTACGGCATCGTATTCTGTATATTGATCTACACCTTGAGCATTCACACCAGTCCAAAATTTAAAATGATAAGTTCCTAAAGCTGTCGGTTTGAATTTTAAAGGCACAGTATAAGAAGTTTGACTTGCAGGACAACTTCCACTATTTTGCTTTAAAGTTATAATGGCTACAGTTCTATCATTGTTTTCTCTGAAGTAGTAAAAATCATAAAAAGAATGACAAACCGTTGGACGAATATAACTAACAGGGATTTCGGTAATACTATCTTTAGCGTATTTCGTAGGCATATCTACCGAGCTAACAGGAATTGTTTCAAGAGATTGTTCTGGTTCTTGATAACTAGCATCACACGAAATGATTAAAAAACTAAATGCTAAAATTAAAAAAATAGGTTTCATTATAATATGGGTTTTTATTGATAGATGCAAAAAGTATAAAAAGGTTGCGTCAAAATATAAAAAAAATTATCCCGTTAAATTTTAACGGGATAAATAATTGTTTTATTGCTGATTTTCTTTGATGAAATCCTTGATTTTTTGTTCCAATTCATCCGCTAATTCTGGATTGTCTTTGATTAATGCTTTTACGGCATCACGACCTTGTCCTAATTTGGTATCACCATAGCTAAACCACGAACCAGCTTTTTTAATGATTTCAAATTCAACAGCTAAATCTAAAATTTCACCAGTTTTTGAAACGCCTTCACCATACATAATGTCGAATTCGGCAGTTTTAAAAGGTGGTGCTACTTTATTTTTCACTACCTTAACTTTAGTTCTGTTTCCGATTACGTTTTCACCATCTTTAATTTGTGATGAACGACGAATATCTAAACGAACTGAAGCGTAGAATTTCAAAGCATTTCCTCCAGTTGTAGTTTCTGGATTTCCAAACATTACACCAATTTTTTCTCTCAACTGGTTGATGAAGAAAACGGTACAATGTGTTTTGCTGATGGTTCCAGTTAATTTTCTCAAGGCTTGTGACATTAAACGAGCATGTAATCCCATTTTGGAATCACCCATTTCGCCTTCAATTTCGCTTTTTGGAGTTAATGCTGCCACAGAGTCAATTACTACAATATCAATAGCGCCAGAACGAATTAAGTTTTCTGCAATTTCTAAAGCTTGTTCACCATTATCGGGTTGTGAAATGATAAGGTTTTCAATATCAACACCTAATTTTTCTGCATAATGTCTATCAAATGCGTGCTCTGCATCAATAAATGCAGCTATACCACCAGCTTTTTGAGCTTCGGCAATAGCATGAAGTGTTAGCGTTGTTTTACCAGAAGATTCTGGTCCATATATTTCTATGATTCTTCCTTTTGGATATCCATTTACTCCTAAAGCTAAATCTAAACCTAACGAACCTGATGAAATAGTTTCTACTTCTTCAACGGCTTTATCGCCCATTTTCATTACGGTTCCTTTTCCGTAGGTTTTGTCTAATTTATCAAGCGTAAGTTGTAACGCTTTTAATTTGGCATCTTTTTCTGAACTCATTTTGTAAAATTTTTTGGCTTTTAAGTTGTAAAAATAGACAAAAAAACCATGTAAAATAACTTTATCAAAATGAGTTTTAAACAATTCTAGCAAAAATATATTTCTTATTTTAGCGAACAATTTTTTACAGTCATGGAAAAACTGATATCCTATCCAATTTCTATCATTTATTACCTTTGTTTCGGGTTAACACTATGCATTTTTCATCCTATTCAATGGGTTTGCTTTAATGTATTTGGATACCAAGCACATAAAAAAAGTGTAGATTATTTAAACTTTTTTTTAGTTCGTTGCACCAATATTCTTGGAACGACTTATACATTTAAAAACAGAGAATTGATTCCTGAGAATGTTCCTGTTATTTTTGTGGCCAATCATCAAAGTTTGTATGATATTGTTGGAATTATTTGGTATTTAAGAAAACACCACGCCAAGTTTGTGAGCAAAAAAGAATTAGGAAAAGGAATTCCGAGTGTATCCTACAATTTACGACACGGTGGTTCTGTTTTGATTGATAGGAAAGATCCAAAACAAGCTATTCCTGTTATTAAAGGATTGTCCGAATACATTGAAAAAAATAATCGTTCGGCTGTAATTTTTCCAGAAGGAACTCGAAGCAAAAACGGAAAACCAAAAGAATTCGCACAAAGCGGATTAAAAATCTTGTGTAAATACGCACCTTCTGCTTATGTTGTTCCAATTTCCATTAATAATTCATGGAAAATGGTTAAATTTGGTGCCTTTCCAATGGGTTTAGGAAATAAATTGGAATTCATAATCCACGAGCCTATGGCAGTAAAAGATTTTTCGTTCGAAGAATTGATGCTTAAAACAGAACAAGCTGTGGTTAATTCAATAAAACAATAATCAGATTTTAGTATATTAAAATCTACAATTTAATACATAATGTCAATAAAAAATATGCGTCTAGAAGTGATGCAATTTCTAGAGAATAAAGTTGATGAATTTGTTGATCAATTTTTGATTCCAGTTGAAAAAATCTGGCAGCCGTCAGATTTTCTTCCCGATGCACAAAGTGAAAACTTTTTTGAAGAGGTTAAAGAGTTACAAGAAATAGCTAAAGATTTGCCCTATGATTTTTGGGTTGCCATGGTTGGTGATACCATTACAGAAGAAGCGCTTCCAACTTATGAATCATGGTTAATGGAAGTAGAAGGTGTTGATAATGAAGGAAGAAACGGTTGGTCAAGATGGGTTCGTGAATGGACTGGAGAAGAAAACCGTCACGGAGATTTATTGAACAAGTATCTATATTTGTCTGGAAGAATTAATATGCGTGAGGTTGAAATTACAACTCAATATTTAATCAATGATGGATTTGATATTGGCACCGGTAAAGACCCTTATAAGAATTTTGTCTATACCAGTTTCCAAGAATTAGCTACCTATATTTCGCACAATAGAGTGTCGCAAATTGCAAAACAATACGGAGATAACAAACTTTCTAAAGCTTGTAAGATGATTGCAGGTGATGAGATGCGTCACCATCATGCTTATTCCGAATTCATCAATCAGATTTTTAAAGTAGATCCATCCGAGATGATGTTGGCTTTTCAATACATGATGAAGCAAAAAATTTCGATGCCGGCTCATTTTTTAAGAGAATCTGGAGAAAAAATCAGTACTGCTTTTGAACATTTTTCTAATTCTGCCCAAAAATTAGGGGTTTATACCGCTAATGATTATGTTGATATTTTGCAAAAATTATTAGTAAAATGGGATATAGATAAAATTAATGGATTGACGGATGAAGCTGAAAAAGCAAGAGATTATCTAATGAAATTGCCAGGAAGAATGGCAAAAATTTCAGAAAGATTGGTGTTGCCAGAAGAAAATTATGTTTTCAAATGGGTACAGCCAGCCTTAGTTAAGTAGTTTATAATAAAAATAGAATCCTTTCCTGTGAAAGGATTTTTTTAACTCAAAACGTTATGTCATTAATAGATAATACTATCCTTTTTGTAAAGCAAAAACTTGAAAATGCAGAAGCTGGCCATGATTGGTTTCACATAGAGCGTGTGTATAAAAACGCCTTATTAATTGCCGAAGGTGAAGCGTGTGATTTAACTATTGTAAAACTAGGAGCGTTATTGCATGACATAGCAGACAGCAAGTTTAATGACGGAGACGAATCGATTGGACCAAAATTGGCACAATCATTTTTAGAATCTCAAAAAGCATCAAAAGAGGTAATAGAACATGTTGTAAACATCATTGAAAATATATCTTTTAAAGGTGGCAATTTTGAAAAAAAATTTACATCTAAAGAGCTAGAAATTGTTCAAGATGCCGATCGACTCGATGCTATTGGAGCTATTGGAATTGCTAGAACATTCAATTATGGTGGATTCAAAAATAGGCCGCTTTACAATCCTAGTATTGCTCCCAAACTGAAGATGACTAAAGAAGAATATAAAAATAGTGAGGCGCCAACCATTAATCATTTTTATGAAAAACTTCTTTTGTTAAAAGACAAGATGAACACCGAAACTGGTAAACGAATTGCTGAAGAACGCCATAAATTTATGGAGCTTTTTCTTTCACAATTCTATGCTGAGTGGGAAGGTGAGAAATAAAAAAATGCCTCAAAGAGTAGTTAACTTTTTGAGGCATATTTTGTTTTATGATTTTTGGTTTAAATTCTCGTTAGAACGGAGATATAAGTAGTTCCAGAAGTAACAATTTTTACTTTTAAAGTTGTTGCTGTCAGCTCTAATATCTCAGCATTAGTTGGAGATTCTCCAGGATAGGTTAAGGTTAAAGTAGTATTGTTTTTCACCCAATTTCCAGCATCTACACTTTCGGCACAAGAAGAACTAAAATAATGATCTTTTAGTAGACCTCCAGCTAGAATTTCTGTGTAATCTTTGGTGCATCCTGCAGAGTGTTGATAATCGGTCAATACTTCTTGTCCACTAACGATTCCTCCTTCTTTAGTAAATTGCCATTTTCCTTCTATTGAAGGAGCAGGGATTTCTTCAGAAACGTCTTTTTTGCTGCATCCAATAATTGATAGCGACACAAATAATAGAAGAATGATTTTTTTCATTTTTAAAAATTTTGAATGGATTTAATATTATTTTAATTTTTCAAAGATACATTCTCTATTTTACAAAGTAACTTTTAAAAGTTGTTTTTTCTTTCCTTTTCGTCCGATGAAGAAAACAGAATCACCAGATAAAACGCCATCAGAAACCATAAAAGGCACTTCACTATCTTTATCGTCTAAGATTTCTTGATAGTCAAAATCGCCATTAGGTTTGATTCTAATGATATTCAAGTTTGATTTTCTCGTGCTTGTTTGACCAAATTGGATTCTATCGTTGCTTAATTTTTTTACTTTTTCTCCAGTATTGATGAAGAAAAAAGTATCGTCACCTTTTATAGTAGAAGTATATGAAATATACGAATCATCGCCATCGGTTGACTGTCTTTTGTTGATGTTTCTTGCCCAAGCAATTTCTCCGTTTAGATTAATTTTAGCACTTACAATGTCATCATAATGGAAAATAGTTCTTGAATAACCGCCACCGTATGGTCCGTTTGAAACATAAGTAGTAGTTAGATAATATTCTTCTGCATTGAATACAATTTCGTTTTGTGGAGTGATTAGTATTTTTCTGAAAGAAAGATTTTTCAGCTCTTTGTCTTTGTCTTTACCATATTTATCAATCATGAATTGTTCGGTAAACGCATTGAATTTTGATTTTCTAATATCCAATGATGTAGGATCTAATTCGAAATAACAAATTCCTTTAAAGCGGTGATCGTTTCTTTCAGAATAAAATCCAATACAAGTAAGTCTGTCTTGAAAGATGATGGTTTTTAAAGAAGCAGCAAAATTTTCGTTGGTATCAAACACCTGAGTTTTTTCAGAATCTTTAGTGATTTTGGTCAATTCATATTGGTATTTTCCGCCGTCTTTTTTGCTTTTTTTCTCATCGGTATAAGCTTTTCCTAATAGATACAAAGTGGTACCATCTTTTGACACATCAATATTTTCAAATCTAAATCGTTTGTCTTTAATATTTCGTTTAAAAAGGTGCTCAAAATTTTTGTTTAATTTATTGTCAAACAAAAATAATTTGTGTGTTTCAGACGCTTTATCTTTGATATCAACCGTTACAGCAAAGGCTGTTTTATCTTCATTAATAATCATAGAAGCACCCGAATCGCCATCAAAATTTGACGAAGAGAAAAAGCTAAATTGTTTTATTTCATCAGAATTTAATCGGAATAATTCGGTTTTATTGAATTTAAAGTCATTAATATTAGCCGTTAATGCAGAACAAATGTAGGCTTTGCTGTCTCTATTATAGGCAAAATTGATGATGTTTACTTGGTTGCCATCCATTATAATTCCCAATACAGAACTTTGTTTTTCAACATCAGAATGCGTCATTTCATATTCGTATTCCTTAATTAATTTTAAATTGGCATCATAATGTTCGAAATAATATCCAATTCCAGAGGAAAATATTCCACCTTGATAGGAACGAACAATGACCACACCATCATTTCCGTCATTTTCGACCAAAACAATTGAGGAGTGTTTGTATTCATCTTTAAAAACATCACTCATTTTAATCTTAAAAGGAATGTCTTGTGCTTGCAACGAAGCATACGAAAGCAAAGCAACTGCAATGCTGATAAAAAGTTTTTTCATGTAAATGGGTTAGAGGTTATTTTTGTTGGTATGCGTATTAATTTCCTTTGAAATCGGCTTTTCTTTTTTCTAAAAATGCTGTCGTTCCTTCTTTAAAATCGCCAGTTCCAAAGCATTTTCCAAACGATTTGATTTCGGTTTTGTAACCATCAACACCATCTTTAAAGTTGGCATTAACAGCTTTTATAGCTTGACCAATCGCCACTGGTGAATTTTTCATAATGCGTTGTGCCAACGATTTAGTAAACTCTAAAAGTTCTGCTTGTGGTACTACATGATTCACTAAGCCTGCTCTGTAGGCATCTTCTGCAGTTACCATTCCGGCAGTCATGATCATTTCCATAGCTCTACCTTTTCCAACCAATTGAGGCAAACGTTGTGTTCCTCCATAGCCCGGAATTACACCAAGAGAAACTTCTGGCAATCCCATTTTGGCATTATCCGAAGCGATTCTAAAATGACACGCCATCGCTAATTCTAATCCTCCGCCCAAAGCAAATCCATTTACGGCAGCAATAACTGGGGTTCTTAAATTTTCAACAAAATCAAACAACAATTCTTGTCCTTGTTGTGCCAATTGCGCACCTTCTTCTACAGAAAAATTAGCAAATTCAGAAATATCAGCTCCAGCAACAAAGGCTTTTTCGCCTTCGCCAGTAATGATGATTACTCGAATTTCCGGATTGTTGTCTAAGTTTTCTAATCCGTCGTGCAGTTCTTTAATAGTGGCTACGTTTAGAGCGTTCAATTTAGAAGGACGGTTGATGGTAATTTGTCCGATTCCGTTTTCTGAAGAAATGATTATGTTTTCGAAGTTCATAGTGTGTATTTAAATTATTGGAAGTGAAACAATAAAAGTAGTTCCTTTTCCATATTCAGTTTCAAATGTAATAGTTCCTTTGTAATTTTCAATAATGTTTTTAATAATTCCTAATCCAAGACCCATTCCACTTGTTTTAGTGGTAAATTTTGGTTCAAAAATGTGCTCGATATTCTCTAATTCAATTCCAATACCGTTGTCTTTTACGGTAATATTTACGTAGTTTTCAACTCGTTTTACAGCCACAACAATCGATTTGTTTTCTTGTTCTTCTGGTATGGCTTGGATGGCATTTTTCACCAAGTTAGTAATAATTCGAATCAATTGGGTGCGATCCATTACGGTCACAATTTCTTTTTCATCACTTTCAAATTGGAGGTATTCTTCATTGAAAATATCTAACGAAAATTCAACAACTTCTACCACATTGAGTGTTTCATTTTGCTGTGCAGGCATAGAGGCAAAGTTGGAAAACGCAGAAGCCACAGAGCTCATGGTGTCAATTTGCTGGATTAAAGTTTTGGTATAATCGTTCAGTTTTTGTTTCAAATCGGGATCTTCTGGATCAAATTTTCGTTGGAAACTTTGTACCGTCAAACGCATTGGTGTCAACGGATTTTTAATTTCATGCGCCACTTGTTTTGCCATTTCACGCCAAGCTTGCTCTCGTTCGGATTGTGCCAACATCGAAGCACTTTCTTCAAGTTTATCCACCATCGCATTGTAGGCTTTGATCAACGAATTGATTTCGCGACTGTTGGCTTCAATTACGATTTTTTCGTTCTTTTGATCCAAACTCGTTTCATTAATTTTATCAGAAATGGTTTTCAATGATTTGGTGATATAACTCGATAAGAAATAGGCCAAAGCAAAGGCAATAATCAGCATGAAAAAATACACTTGACTCAAGCGTACTAAGAAATCCTGAATCTCATTTTCATAAAAACTATCGTCTTCTACATAAGGAAGATTTAAAATTCCCAACGGTTTAAACTTGTCGTCTTTGATTTGACTGTAGGAAGAACGAATCTTGACACCATCTACATTTTTAATGTCAACATACCTTTTTTCAATAGAAGATTGTACCAGTTTTATAACGTATTTCGGAATAGGTGGCGAAACATTATCAACCGAAAAAGAAGCTTTAGAAGATTTTAAAAGATTTCCGTTAAGGCTGTAAATATTGATTTCTACGTTGTGAATATCGGAAAGTTCGTGAATTTTATCTTTAAAAATTAACGGCAGATTTTTTTCTGTAAGCGGATAAGTTGTGTTGGATAAAATGTAATTGATGTGCTCTTTTACGGCGTCTTCTTTTCGATCCAATCGTTCTTGATGGTACCTTCGAGCTTCGTTTTTAAATTGAATTACCGAAATGGATGCCATCAAAATAGACGCAATTAATATCAATACAATCATCGATAGGAAAATCCTAATTCGAAGCGAAAGCATTGACATTTTAAATCCGTTTAGCATCTATGACTTGTTTTTTTCTCTAAGTCTTTTGTAAAATTTGAATCCGAGCATGATAAGAATTGAAAACGATACAATTCCGATGACGCCATAAATCCAGTTGAATTCATTTTTTAAAATTACTAAAAATACTACTGCAAATAAAATTAATGTAGCACCTTCGTTCCAAAGACGCATAAAATTGGAAGAATACTTAAAAGTATCGTTTTGCAATTGCTTGTAAATTTGATGACATTTTAAATGATACAAATACAATAAAAACACAAATCCTAATTTTACGTGCATCCAAGGCATGTGCAACCAAGAGTTTCCTAAATTGGTAAAAAACAACATCCAATATGCAAAAAAACTGGCCAAAATAGCACTGGGCCAAGTGATGATGTACCACAAGCGATAGGTCATTATTTTGTATTGGCTCAATAGGATTTCTCGTTCTGGCGCTGGTTTTTGGTTAGCTTCAATTTGGTACACAAACAAACGAACGATGTAAAACAATCCGGCAAACCAAGTGATGACAAAGATGAGATGCAATGATTTTATGTAGTTGTAGAGTTCCATATTAAGTCTATTTTTTCGCAAAATCCTTCACCCAATTCGCTACCACTTCACACCATTCATCTTCATCATTCAAACACGGAACGGCCAAAAATTCTTTTCCGCCATTTTCAATAAATTCTTCGTTGGCACGCATGGCAATTTCTTCTAAAGTTTCTAGACAATCCGATACAAAAGCAGGAGTTACAACGGCTAATTTTGTAATTCCTTGTTTAGGCATTTTATTGATTTCAACATCGGTATAAGGCGTTAACCATTTGTCACCAGCCAAACGAGATTGAAAGGTTTGACTGTATTTTCCTTCGGGAATTCCTAATAATTTAACGACTTGTTTGGTGGTTTCATAACATTGGTGACGATAACAAAATTCGTGTGCTGGCGAAGGTGTATTGCAACAAGAACCATCAATTTTACAATGTGATTTCGTTACGTCGGTTTTGCGAATATGACGCTTCGGAATTCCGTGATATGAAAACAATAAGTGATCGTATTCAAATCCTTCTAAATGTTTCTTAATAGAATTGGCCAATACTTTGATAAAGTCGGGTTTGTTATAAAACGCTGGAACTTTAGTCAGTTTCATTTCTGGAAATTTGGTTCGAACCAATTCGTCAGCCAATTCCCAAATAGTTGTCGTTGAAGCCATGGCATATTGCGGATATAACGCCAAAAGCATTACTTCGGTTACACCTTTATCTTTTAATTCTTGCAAGCCTTTTTCAATGGTCATAGTACCATATCGCATGGCTAAAGCTACTGGAACGTCTACTAAATTTTCTACTTTTTTGTGCATTCTTTTCGAAAACACAATCAATGGAGAACCTTCGTCGGTCCAAATTTGCGCATAGGCATGAGCCGATTTTTCGGGACGTGTTCTTAAAATAATGCCACGAACCAACAAAGCGCGCAACAAATAAGGTACGTCAATCACGTATTTATCCATTAAAAATTCGTCTAAATAGGGCTTGACATCTTTTGCAGTTGGACTTTCGGGCGAACCTAAATTTACTAGTAATACTCCTTTCATTTTATGCTTTTTGTTTTTTGTAAAAGTAATTATTCTACTTTTTTATGATCTTGGATTAACAATTTTTTATTGATTGTTTGATATACGAAATTGATGTAACTAGGTGTTTGGATTAATTGACATCAAATATTTCTTTGGTGTTGTGGAAAATTTTTTCTTGAAAGCTGCAATAAAATGACTTCCAGTGCTGTAGCCAATTTTTAACCCTACTTCGTTTACATTATACGAACCGCTATCTAACAATTGACGCGCGTAATCCATTTTGTAATCGAATAAAAAGCCGTAAACAGTGTCGCCATAAATTTGTTTGAAACCCATTTTTAGTTTTTTCAAACTCAAACCAACTTGCTCGGCTAAGTCTTCTAATCCTGGTGGTTCAGCCATATTTTGAATGATGATTTCTTTGGCTTTCTTGATTTTTAATACGTTTTCTTCGTCAATTAAAAACGGACATTGCTCGGCATTTGGATCTTCGGAACGATTGAAAAACAAACTCAACAATTCGTAGCCTTTTCCTTTATAATAAAGGTTTTTGATGGAAGGATTCAAATTGTAATGAAACAATTGACTCAAAACAATTGCCATCGACGGACTAATATCGTTTTCTTTATAATATTTTCGGTCTTTGTTTTCTTCACTTAAAAACGGAATATGACTAGCATCGTTTGAAAATAAGCCATGAAATTTTTGAATGGAAATGATCACCGAAATCACCCAGGAATTTGGAGCTAATTCTAAATTCAACGGCAATTCTTTTTGCGGATTGTAAAACAACAACGATTTTTCTTCTTTCAAATCTAAAGCGTAATTACCTTCGTTGAAGACAAATTTTGCCTTTCCTTTTATTCCAAAATGAAATTGGATAAGTCCTTGATTGATATGACGTTTTACATGATAATTTTCGTTTCCATCGTTTTGAAAACGAATTAAAATAAAATCATTTTCAATTTTAATTTCTTCTTGAGAACCCATAGCGATATTTTTTCGTATATGATTTTGAAATCTAGTTGATCGATTATTTAGAATTAATCTATATAAGACGATTCGAAATACTTGATTTCTCTACAAATTTATAATAAATAACGCAAAAAAGACAAATTTGGTTTGAAATATCTCAGAGCGACACAAAAAGTACTTTTAGCGTTACTTTTATAAATAGGTTAACAATAACTTTGTATCACTTTTAGGTAAAGAGTATAAAATGGAAAACGGAAACATTGTAAAGCACAACACTTTTTATGCCATTGGTTTGAGCTACAAAAAGGCTGATGCTGAAATGAGAGGTAGATTTAGTTTGGATGCCAATGCCAAAGAAAATCTACTCAATCAGGCAAAAAGAGAAGGCATTGAAGCAATGGTGGTTACTTCTACGTGCAACAGAACCGAGATTTATGGTTTTGCGCAACATCCGTTTCAATTAATCAAATTACTTTGCGAGAATAGTTTAGGAACGGTGGAAGATTTTCAAAAAGTAGCTTATGTCTACAAAGGAAAAGAGGCCGTTTCGCACATGTTTCGTGTTGGAACTGGTTTAGACAGCCAGATTTTGGGTGATTTTGAAATCATCAGTCAGTTGAAAACCGCTTTTGCTCAAAGTAAAGAATTTGGTTTAGACAATAATTTCTTAGAAAGATTAGTCAATTCGGTTATTCAAGCGAGTAAAAAAATCAAAACAGATACCGAAATTTCTTCTGGAGCAACTTCTGTTTCTTTTGCCTCTGTGCAGTATATTTTTAAAAATGTTGATGACATTGCCAATAAAAATATTTTGCTTTTCGGAACAGGAAAAATCGGGAGAAATACGTGCGAAAACTTAGTAAAACACACCAAACACGAACAAATAACCTTAATCAATCGCACCAAAGATAAAGCCGAAAAATTGGCTAAAAAATTGGATGTAATTGTGAAAGATTACGCCGATTTACAATTGGAATTGCAAAAAGCAGACGTAGTTGTGGTGGCAACTGGCGCACAAAATCCTACAGTTGACAAAGCGATTTTAAATCTGAAAAAACCATTATTGATTTTAGATTTATCGATTCCGAAAAATGTACATGAAAATGTTCAAGATATAGAGGGCGTTACCTTAATTCATATGGATCATTTATCGCAAATGACCGATGAAACATTAGAAAATAGAAAACTTCACATTCCAGCTGCAGAAGCTATTATTGAAGAAATAAAAGAAGAATTTTTGGCTTGGACCAAACAAAGAAAATTTGCACCCACTATTCATGCCTTAAAAGAAAAATTAAACTCTATTAAGGATAGCGAATTAAAAGTACAACGCAAGAAAAATTCTAATTTTGACGAAGAACAAGCCGAAATTATCAGCGCTAGAATTATTCAAAAAATCACCAATCATTTTGCCAATCATTTAAAAGATGACAATACAATGGTGGATGAAAGCATTCAGTGGATTGAGAAAATTTTTCAAATAGAAACGGTTTCAAAATAATGAGCAAAATCATACGAATAGGAACTCGTGACAGCGAACTCGCACTTTGGCAAGCACATACGGTTCAAAAGCAATTAAACGATTTAGGATATAAAACCGAAATTGTTGCTGTAAAATCGCAAGGCGACATCATTCTCGATAAACCACTTTACGAACTCGGAATCACCGGAATTTTTACCAAAACTTTAGACATTGCCATGATTAATGGTCAAGTCGATATTGCGGTGCATTCGATGAAAGACGTTCCAACAGCACTACCTATCGGAATTGTTCAAGCAGCTGTTTTGGAAAGAGCCAATATTTTAGACATTTTGGTTCACAAAGGAAACACCGATTTTCTGGAAACCGAAGCTACAATTGCTACCGGAAGTTTGCGTCGTCAAGCGCAATGGTGGCACAAATATCCAAACCATAAAGTGGTCGATTTACGCGGTAATGTAAATACCAGAATGCAAAAACTCAATGAAAACGATTGGAACGGAGCCGTTTTTGCAGCAGCAGGATTAGAACGAATCAACCTAAAACCTGAAAACTACATCAATCTTGATTGGATGATTCCAGCACCAGCACAAGGTGCTATGGTTGTGGTAGCGATGGCAGAAGATGAATTTACGTTAGATGCATTATCACAACTCAATCACATCGAAACTGAAATTTGTACTTATATAGAACGACAATTTCTAAAAACGCTAGAAGGCGGTTGTACGGCGCCCATCGGAGCTATTGCAACATACAATGAGAAAGAAGACACTATCGATTTCAAAGGTGTTTTGTTATCTATTGATGGAAAACAAAAACTAGAAATTGAGAAAGTAGTTGATATTTCAGAATGGAAAAAATTAGGATTTAATTCGGCTCAAGAAATTCTGAATAATGGAGGAACCGAATTGATGGCAGAAATTAAAAAGATACTAAAAAAATAAATTTATCTGATTTCTTAAATCGGCGTTCCAAAAACAATGACAAAACCAATCCACATAGTATCCACCAAAAAGCTTTTACCAAACCCAAAGCAAGCCTTACTCGAAGCCAATATTGTTCTAATTGAAGAAGATTTCATCGAAACCAAAATCAAGAATTTCGAACTTTCAAAAGTAAACGATAATCTAATTTTCACCAGTCAAAATGCGGTTCAAAGTGTTTTACAACATCCAAAATGCAACGAACTTAAAAGCAAAAATGTCTTTGCTGTTGGCATGAAAACTAAAAGTCTATTAACTGAAAACGGATTCAATGTTATTGCTTACACAGGTTATGCATCCGATTTAGCGGAAATTATTTCTTTAATTTATGGAAAAGAAAGCTACACCTTTTTCAGTGGAAATTTACGTCGAGACGTGTTGCCAAACACTTTAAAAGAAAACGGAATCACGTTCAACGAAATTGAAGTGTATGAAACCAACCTTACTCCAAAAAAAATCACAAATAAATTAGACGGAATACTATTTTTTAGTCCTTCTGGAGTGGAAAGTTATTTGAAATCAAATACAATAAAAGACGAAATCTGCTTTTGCATCGGAGAAACCACAGCAGAAGCCTTAGAAAACAAAAAAATAAAAAACATCATTATTGCAGACAAACCATCTGTAGAAAATGTTATAGATGAAGTTATAGAATATTATAATAATTAAAACTTCGCGGCTTTGCGACTTTGCGAGAACTAATTCGTGATAATTCGTGAAATTCGTGACAACAAATAAAAAAATGATCAAAAACGACCTATTTTTAAGAGCTTTAAATAATGAAACTGTAGAACGTCCGCCAGTTTGGATGATGCGTCAAGCCGGAAGATATTTACCAGAATTTAGAGCTTTACGTGACAAATACGATTTTTTCACGCGTTGTGAAACACCCGAATTAGCCGCAGAAATTACAGTACAGCCTATTCGAATTGTAAAACCCGATGCCGCAATTTTATTCTCCGATATTTTGGTAGTGCCACGTGCTATGGGAATTCACGTTGAGTTGAAAGACAATTTGGGACCAATAATTCCAAATCCAATTCGAACAATGGAACAAGTCAATCAAGTTTTTGTTCCAAACATTCAAGAAACGTTGGGTTATGTGATGGATGCCGTGAAATTGACCAAAGAAATGCTGAATGATGAGGTGCCATTGATTGGTTTTGCAGGTTCGCCTTGGACAATCTTTTGTTACGCCGTAGAAGGAAAAGGTTCGAAAAGCTTTGATACCGCAAAAGGATTTTGTTTTTCAAACCCAGTAGCGGCGCATACCTTATTACAGAAAATCACAGATACTACTATTTTATATTTAAAAGAAAAAGTAAAAGCAGGTTGTAATGCCATTCAGATTTTTGATTCTTGGGGCGGCATGTTATCGCCAGTAGATTATCAAGAATTTTCATGGAAATATATTAATCAAATCGTTGAAGCATTGGCAGAAGACACAAAAGTTATTGTTTTTGGAAAAGGTTGTTGGTTTGCTTTAGGCGAAATGGGACAATCAAAAGCATCAGCTTTGGGTGTAGATTGGACCTGCTCGGCAAGAAATGCTCGTTATTTATCAGGTGGAAACATCACTTTGCAAGGAAATTTTGATCCATCAAGATTGTTATCACCAATTCCAACCATCAAAAAAATGGTGCACCAAATGATCGACGAATTCGGAAAAGATAATTACATAGTAAACCTTGGTCATGGAATTTTACCTAACATTCCTGTAGATCAAGCTAATGCTTATATAGAAGCGGAGAAGGAGGATGT
>CAZNWY010000009.1:0-81944 GCA_964577105.1 uncultured Flavobacterium sp. | reverse complement strand
CCGTTAATGTTTCGGTTAGTGTTATTGGAAAATAGCGCATGAATTTACCCATGGTTCCTGGCCATAATAAAAACGGTAAAAACGCCATCAACGTAGTAGCTGTAGAAGAAATTACCGGCCAAGCAATTTCACCAATACCAATTTTGGAAGCTTGAACACGCGTCATTCCTTTTTTCATGTTAGCAAATACGTTGTCAACAACCACAATTCCGTCGTCTACCAACATACCCAATCCCATTACCAATCCGAAGAGCACCATAGTATTTAAGGTCAATCCGAAGGCGGAAAGAATCGTAAATGCCATCAACATCGATAGCGGAATCGCGGCACCCACAAATAATGAGTTTCGTAATCCCATTGTAAACATCAACACAATCATTACTAGGATGATACCAAAAATAATGTGGTTGGATAATTCGCTTACTTGATGTTCTACACGAGACGACTGGTCGTTAGTAAGCTCCATTTTTAGATTGGACGGCAAATAACTTTTTTTGGCGTTTTCAAGTTTTACTTTTACTTCTTCGATAGCCGAAATCATGTTTTCTCCCGAACGTTTTTTAACGTTCAACATCACTACTTCGGTGCCTTTTTCACGAGCATAAGTGGTTTTTTCTTTTTCTTTGAAACTGATTTTTGCGATATCTTTTAAGTAAACGGTTCCACCATACGATTTCACGATCACGTTTTCCAGTTCTTTAGGATCTTTAATTTCACCTACAATTCTGATGTTGTTTCTAGAACCTTGTGAGATTAAATTTCCGCCCGAAAGCGTCATGTTCTCGTATTTTACGGCATTTTGAATTTCGTCAAAAGTTACCTGCGCCGCTGTCATTTTAAAAATATCTACGGCAATTTCTACTTCTTTATCGTCAACACCTAGAATGTCGACTTTTTTAACTTGAGGAATTTCTTCGATATCGTCTTGAAGCAATTCGCCATATTTTTTCAACTGTTGTGTGGTGTAATTTCCTTGAAGGTTGATGTTTAGAATTGGCACTTCTTCCGAAATATTCAATTCAAAAACACTAGGTTCTACTTTACTACCATTATCCAAATTAGGCCAGTCGGTATCAGCTTTTGCAATATCAACTTTGTCTTTAATTTTGGTTTTGGCTTGATCGATAGTTACTTTATCAGCAAATTCTACTACAATCATTCCGTAATCTTGAAACGAACTTGAGGTGATTTTTTCTACACCAGAAATGTTCTTGAACTCCTTTTCAAGCGGTTTGATGATTAATTTTTCAACGTCTTCTGCCGAGTTTCCTGGGAAAACAGAAGAAATATACACCTTGTTTTCGATGATTTCTGGGAAATCTTCACGAGGCATCGTCATGTAAGCTATAACTCCAGTTATAACGATTAACAAGGTCAGAATGTAAACCGTAACACGATTGTCTACGGCCCAACTGGATATACTAAATTCTTTATTGTGTGACATATTTTTTTAGTTGTTGGTTGTCAGTTATCTTTTGTCAGTTCTAAACCGACAATTGATAACCGAGAACTATTTTAATATTTTAGAAATTCAATTTCATTCCTTCAGAAATGCTGTTAGCACCTTCTGTTACAATAACATCTTCGGCAGCTAATCCGCTTAAAATCTCGGTTACATTATCTGATGATTTTCCAAGTTTCACGATAGTTTTTTTGGCAGTTCCTGTTTTTCCATTGATGTTGGTAGCCACATACACATATTTATTTCCTTGGCTGTCTTCTTGAATTACGTTGGTTGGAACCACTACAGCATTTTTGCTTACGTAATCAATTACTTTAAGTTTGGCTACTTGATTTGGACGTAGTAGATTTTCTGGGTTTGGAACACTTACTTCAATTCCGAAACTTCTGTTGCTTGGATTGATGAAGTTACCCACTTGACGAACTTTTCCTTTATAGGTTTTTCCTAAAGAAGTTAAGAAAACGTCTACTTCGGTACCTACTTTTAATTTACCAATATACGTTTCAGGAACGGTTGTAGAAACATACATATTGCTTAAGTTAACAATACGCATTAATCCTTGAACATTAGGTGAAACTACTTGTCCTTTTTCTACAAAAACTTCGTCGATACTACCAGTAAAAGGTGCTCTAATAACCGTTTTTGCTAATTGTGCTTTCATTTGAGCTACTCCTTTTTGAGCAGAAATCATTTGAGTTTGCGCTTGTAAATATTGAATTTCAGAACCAATTTTTTTGTCCCAAAGATTTTTTTGTCTTTCGAAAGAAGTTTTAGCTAAAGCGTATTGATTTTCTAAACTAGCCAATTGTTGACTCATTCCGGCATCGTCTACACGACCTAAAATTTGTCCTTTAGAAACATGATCACCAGCTTTAACGGTTAACGACGTTAAGGTTCCGCTGAATTCTGGTTGAATCAAAATATTTTCTTTCGTATTTACGCTTCCTTGAATTTCAAGATAATGATTGAATAGTGTATCTTTTACGGTTAAAACCGAAACTAAAGCTTCGTCTTTTTTAACATCTAAAGTGGCTAATGCATCATCAATTTTTGCTAAATCGGCTTGGATTAAAGCTTTTTTTGCTTGAAGTTCTTTCACGTTTTTAGACGCAATTAAACTGTCTATAGTTTCGTTGTTTTCTTTTTTGGAGCAAGAAAATATCGAAAGGGATACTACTGTTATTAAAAGTATTTTTCTCATTGTTATTTTGGGATATTGATTAGTTTTTATTTAGTAATTTTTCTAATGATGCTTTTTTATTGATGACATCAACCATTGCTTGAAGGTAATTTTGTTGTGCCGAATACAATTGTTCTTGTGCCTTGGTCAAGTCGAAACTTGATGAAAGTCCTTCTTTAAATTTGACTTGATTTTTATTTTCAATGCGTTCCGCTAAACTCAAATTGCTTTTTGAAGTTGCCAATTGTTCTAAACTGAATTCGTAGTCGCTTTTGGCTTTTTCAAATTGTAATTTCAATTTTTGTTCGGTTTGTGTCAATTCTGTTTTTGACTGTTCCAAAGCGATTTTGGCTTGTTGTGTACGAGCACTTCTTCCTAAACTGCTAAAGATGGGAACGTTCAGACTGACACCTACATTTGAATAATTAAACCATTGTTGGCTAGCTGTAAAGAATTTGAATTCGTTTCCAAAAGCATTGTAGCCAAAGTTCACGGCCGCACCAAGAGAAGGTAACGCTTTGCTTTTTTCTAACTTTAACAGTAATTCTTTACTCGTTTGAAGATTTTGTCCAATTTGATAATCAATGTTATTGGTTACATTGAATTCTTCTTTTAACAAATTCAAATCGACGTTGTTTTGGGTTAAAATATCCAATTTATCTGTAAGCGTTAAATCGTTGGTTAAATCTATTCCCAAAATCAATTTCAACATATCGTTGGCAATAGTTTTTTGACGTTTTACATTTTCTAAAGAACTGTTTACAGAGGCTAAAGTAATTTGCAATTGTTCTACATTTTCTTCTTCAATCAAACCGTTTTTATAGATTTCTTTGGTGTCTGAAAGGGTTTTTTCAAGAATGGTTTTGTTTTTTTGAAGAATTGCTGTGCTTTCGTCTGCCAAAAGAACGTTGCCATAAGAATTGATGACTAATTCTTTAATTTCTTGAGCCGTTTTTACTTTCGCATTTTCCGAAATTTTCAAATAGGTTTTAGCCGATTGTAATCCGACTAAATACGAACCATCAAAAATCAATTGACTTAAGGTTAGCGTCGAATTCATATTGTGTTTGGTTCCGAATGTTACAGGAACAAAAGTGCCTGGCGCACCACCAAAAAATTCGCCTGGAATTAACGATTTTTGCAATTTAAAATTGTCTTGATAACCAACAGTTCCGTTTATTTGAGGCAATCCCATCGTGGTGGTTTCCCATTTTTTCTTTTTAGCAGCTTCTACATCTCTATTGGCGTTAATAGCCGAATAGTTGTTTTGTATAGCGTGCTCAATCGCTTCTTTTAACGTAAAAGAATACGTTTGTTTTTTGTCTTGTGCTTGTACAATTGTTACAAACAAAACAGTAAAAAGGAGTATCTTGTTTTTCATTGATTGATGATTATTGTTTTAGATTTGATAATTGATATTCGAGTTCAGCAATTCCTTTTGTAGTAGCAATGGCTCTGGTGTGGTATTCTAAGGCTTTGGTTTCTAATTCATGAGCGTCTTTTTCTAATTGCACGTCTCCGTTGATGGAGAAAATGATGGTGTAATAAAATTTTACAGCGGCATCAATATCTGTGTTTTCGCGATAAAGCCCTTCAGAAATTCCTTTTACAATGTTTTGATAAAACACATTGCTACAATCTTCAATTTCATTGGCAATCATTTTATCGTAAATTTCTGGGTAGTGTTTTTTTAATTGATAGGCTGGCGAATGGTCGAACGACTGAAACATTTCTTTAAACATTTTTCGCATTTCAAAGTTTTCGGCAATCGCATTGTAATTTTTAGAAATTATATCGTCCATTAAAGCATGAATCTTTTGGTGAATAACCTCGGTGCCTTCTTCAATCAGTTTTTCTTTATTACTAAAATATTTATAAATTGTTTTTTTTGAAATACACATTTCGCAGGCAATATCATCCATAGTTACACTCTTGAAACCTAGTTTCAGGAACATTTCTGTTGCTTTTTTGATGATTTTATCTTTCATTGTTATGTTATTTTAAAGCGCAAAGATACTTTGGAAACTTTGGAAACAAAAATAGTTTCCATATATTTTACTTAAATTTAACATTTAGTTTACGCTGCCAGTTGTGAATTCTAAGTTGGCCATCAAGCTTATGTTAGAGCCAATTAAGATGCCTGAATTTTCAATGTTTGAAGTTGAAAACAATTTGAAATCGCGACGGTTGATTTGTCCGATAATTTCAAAAATCACTTTTGAAAAACCATTTTTTGTTTCAAAATCTACAATTTTTGCATCCATTTCTACGCTTTTAGTAATATTATTTACCGTTAAATCGCCTTTAATAAAATTGATATCCGAATTTATTCTTTCAAAGGAAGTCGACTTAAAGCTCACAGTTGGATGCTGTTCAGAATCGAATAAATCATTCAATTTTAAATGACTGTCGATGTGTTCTAACTTGCCTTCTTTTTGATGAACATCTATCACAAACTCTATTGAGGCATCTGTCAATTCATTGTTGGTCACTTGTATCGAACCATTAAATTTATTTATGGAACTACCTAAATACGCTATAATCGAATGTCTCGCTCGTAATAAAAAATCAGATTGATTGGAGTTGATAAACCACTTAGTTGAATTCATATCGTTAAGTTTTAGATTCTAATTTCGGCTGCAAATATAGAATGGAAACTTTAAATACTAAAAAAGTTTCCAAAGTATTTACATAAATTTAACATTTGCTATAGCGGTTGAAACTCTCATAATCCGGTTATTTGTAATCAAATAATATGTAGTTTTGCACTTCTTGTAAAACAAAAACAAGTAACTCAATATGCACTCAATATCACATTATCAAGTACTTATTTCTGATTATTTTGCCAATTTACATCTCAACAAAGAGCCAAAAAATCTGTACGAGCCTATCGAATACATTCTTCATTTAGGAGGAAAGAGAATGCGTCCGATTTTAACTTTAATGACAACAGAAGTTTTTGATGTGGATTGCAAAAAGGCTTTAGCAGCAGCTACGGCAGTTGAGGTTTTTCATAATTTTTCGTTGGTGCATGATGATATTATGGATGATGCTCCTTTGAGACGTGGTAACGAAACCGTTCACGAAAAATGGGACATCAACACTGGAATACTTTCGGGCGATGCCATGCTGATTTTGGCGTACCAACACTTTGAAGAATATGAACCAAAAATATTTAGAGACTTAGCCAAATTGTTCAGTAAAACGGCTTTGGAAGTTTGCGAAGGCCAGCAATACGACGTTGATTTTGAAATTAGAGATGATGTCACCATTCCCGAGTACCTCAAAATGATTCAGTATAAAACGGCAGTTTTGGTTGGTGCTGCTATGAAAATGGGTGCGATTGTTGCGGAAACTTCAGAAGAAAATGCCAATTTAATTTATGATTTCGGATTGAATTTGGGAATTGCTTTCCAATTGCAAGACGATTATTTGGATGCTTTTGGTGATCCAGAAACATTTGGAAAACAGGTTGGTGGTGATATTATTGAAAATAAAAAAACTTATTTATACCTAAAAGCTATCGAATTTGCTAAGCAAGATGAAAAAGAACAGTTATTACATCTGTTTTCGATTCAACCTGCAGACAACACCGATAAAATCAATTCGGTAAAAGAAATTTTCAATCAAACTGGTGCTTCAGAAGCTACTCAAAAAGCCATTCAAGAATACACTTTCAAAGCTTTTGGAACTCTAGAACAATTGGATATTGATGCTAATAAAAAAGCACTTTTGAGAGTTTTTGGTGAAAATTTGATGAATCGAAAAGTGTAAATCGTGAATTGGTTTTTGTCACTAGCGATTTTTAATAATTCAGAAAACAACCAACGAAGTAAGTACTTTTTTACGTTTTGCTTTCCTCTTTTCACCATTTTAGCCTTGTGGATTGACTCGGTTTGGTTTGTTCAGCATTATTTTGATGGAAGATTAATTACCAATGCACTTGCCATAATCTACTTCGGATTGTTTTTCATTTCGGCACAATCCAATCTCAGAAAGTTGATGTTTTGCATGGTGTTTTTGTCGTATATCGGCGAATTGCTGTTTTGTAAAGTTCTCAATTTGTATGCTTATAGAACTTCAAATATCCCATTGTATGTGCCATTCGGGCATGCTATTGTATACGCTTCCGGATTTGTATTAGCAGAAATGCGATTTGTGGTGATTAATGAAGCTGTTATCAGAAAAATCTTTCTAATAGCTTTTGCCTTACTTTTTCTTTCCGTTGGAATTTTTTTAAACGATGTATTTTCTCTTATTTTCGGGTTGCTCTTTTTTGGTCTGATGAAAAGAAAAAAATGGCAAAATGTCTATTACACTATCGCACTTTGTGTTATCTTTATAGAATTAGTTGGAACCTATTTCAAATGTTGGGCTTGGGTTCCCAAAGCATTTAATTGTATTCCAGCCGTCAATCCGCCTATGGGAGCTGTGTTTTTCTATGCTGGTGGCGATGTGATTTTAGCAAAAATTGTAAGTTATTGGAAATCAAATAAAGTATAAATGAATTTTCCCGCACCTATTTCTACCGACGAATTGTTGAATGCTGCAACCGCCGAAAACTTGTATCAAAAGCTCATTGAGCAATTGAATAAAGATTTCAATTTTGCTAACGAACCAGTCGATTTTCATCCCAGTACCACACCCGAAGAATTGAAAGTGCAGTTGCACGAAAAAATCTACCGTCTCATTCAGTACAAATTTGCCGAATATTTAAGTTTACTTTACATTGTTGATGTTCCAGAAAAAGAGGTGAAAAAATTAGATGGTTCCGACATCATGGAGTTATCAGAACAAGTTGCTTTCTTGATTTTAAAACGAGAATGGATGAAGGTTTGGTTTAGAAGCAGGTACTAGAAATACACTCTAATAAACGGCATTAAAGCATCGCTATACACACTTTTGTCTTTGTCAAAAAGAAGGTTGTAACGAACACCAACAGTAACATTGTCCATTCGGTAACCAGCGCCAACATACAAGCCGGTATTCCAGAAATTATCTTTAATGTTGGATCCGCCAACGGTTTGAAAGGTCGAATTTACTCGCACTTGTTCTAGTTCTAACGAAACCTGAGCTTCTTCAATTGGGTTGAAAAGTGTAATTAAATTGGCGCCATATATGGCAGAGGTGTAATAATCTCTTTGAGAAACAAAACTTCCTTGCAGCCCAACTCCCATAGAAACATATTGGTTAAAGTTGTAAATAGCACTCGGCGCTACCATAACATCTGTAAATCCAGAACCAATACTTAAACCCAATCCGCCACCAAATTGAACGTGATCCCAAAATTCGTTTTTTGATGCTTTTTGAGCATTTTGTTGTCCATAAACACCAAAACTTAAACCAATAAAAAACAAAATTGATACTGTTTTTGTTAAATTTTTTATAGAATTCTTTTTCATACCAATGTATATATTTATTTAGCGAGATAAATGTAGCAAAAACATTGAAAGATTGTTATAAATATTTTACTTTTGCAGTAATTTTTTAACTACAAGAGTACTTATATATATAAATATGGATAGGTTTTCCTTTTTAAACGCAGCACATACTCAATTTTTTGCCGATTTATACGAACAATATACTCAAAATCCAGATGCCGTTGAGCCAAGCTGGAGAGCTTTTTTTCAAGGTTTCGACTTTGGAATGGAAACGTATAATGAGGAAAATGCAGGAGTTCAAATAGCGAATTATGTCGCAACTTCTTCTGATAACGGAGCAATTTCTGAGAAACTTCAAAAAGAATTTAATGTTTTAAAACTAATTGATGCCTACCGCACTCGTGGACATCTTTTTACAGAAACCAACCCAGTTCGCAATAGAAGAACCTATGAGCCCAATTTAGATTTGGTCAATTTTGGACTTTCTGATGCTGATTTGAGTACCGTTTTTGATGCTGCTAAAGCATTAGGACACCAACCATCCACATTAAAAGATATAATCACTCATCTTAAAAATGTATACTGCCAACACATTGGTATCGAATACATGTACATGAGAAAACCAGAAGTTATTCAGTGGATTCAAAACAGAATCAACATCAACGATAACCTTCCTAAATTTGACTCCGACCAAAAGAAACATATTTTAGGAAAATTAAACGAAGCGGTTTCTTTCGAAAATTTCCTTCATACCAAATATGTAGGTCAAAAACGTTTCTCTTTAGAAGGTGGTGAAAGTATCATTCCAGCACTTGATGCTGTGATTGAAGCGGCTGCCGAAAAAGGAGTTGAGCATTTTGTAATGGGAATGGCACATCGTGGTCGTTTGAACGTTCTAGCCAATATCTTCGGTAAAAACACACAAGATATTTTCTCCGAATTTGACGGAAAAGACTACGATAAAGAATATTTTGATGGTGATGTAAAATACCATTTGGGTTTAACATCAGAAAGAACAACAGCGTCAGGTAAAAAAATCAACCTTAATTTAGCACCTAACCCTTCTCACTTAGAAACGGTTGGAGCTGTAATTGAAGGAATAGCTCGTGCTAAACAAGATCGTCATTTTCCAAACGATTTTTCAAAAGTATTGCCAATTGCCGTACATGGAGATGCTGCGGTAGCAGGTCAAGGAATTGTATATGAAATCGTACAAATGTCGCAATTGGATGGTTACAAAACGGGTGGAACGATTCATATTGTTATTAACAATCAAGTTGGATTTACAACCAATTACCAAGATGCTCGTTCGTCAACCTATTGTACAGATGTGGCCAAAGTGACCTTGTCGCCAGTACTTCACGTAAATGCAGATGATGCTGAAGCAGTAGTTCATGCCATGTTGTTTGCGTTAGATTTCCGTATGGAATTTGGAAGAGACGTGTTCATCGACTTATTAGGATACAGAAAATATGGTCACAACGAAGGTGATGAGCCTCGTTTTACGCAACCAGTTTTGTATAAAATCATTGCTAAACATCAAAATCCAAGAGAAATTTATGCTGAGAAATTAATCAGCGCTGGAATTGTAGATGCGGCTTATTTGACCAAAATAGAAAACGATTACAAAGCCGATTTAGATCAAAATTTAGAAGCATCGCGTAAGAAAAGTTTAACCATCATCAAACCATTTATGCAAGATGAATGGAGTGGTTTCGAACAAGTTTCTGATGATGTGATGTTGCAAAAAGTCGACACCAAATTTGATAAAAAACAATTAGACGAAATTATCGAAGTGGTTTCTACATTGCCATCGGATAAAAAATTCATCAATAAGATTTCTAAAATTGTTACCGATAGAAAAACCATGTATAATAACAATGTTATCGATTGGGGAACAGCAGAAACGTTGGCGTATGGCTCACTTTTATACGAAGGATTCGACGTTCGTGTTTCTGGACAAGATGTAGAAAGAGGAACGTTTTCGCACCGTCATGCCGTAGTAAAAGTAGAAGACAGCGAAGAAGAAGTAATTTTATTAGATACATTAAAAAATAGCAAAGGTAGATTCCAAATTTACAATTCGTTATTGTCAGAATATGGCGTGTTAGGTTTTGATTATGGATATGCCTTAGCATCGCCAAAAACACTTACCATTTGGGAAGCACAGTTTGGAGATTTCTCTAACGGCTGTCAAATTATGATTGATCAATACATTTCGTGTGGAGAAGATAAATGGAACAACCAAAACGGAATCGTAATGTTGTTGCCTCACGGATATGAAGGTCAAGGTGCTGAGCACTCATCAGCTCGAATGGAACGTTATTTACAACTTTGTGCACGTCACAATATGTATGTGGCCGATTGTACAACGCCAGCCAACTTCTTCCATTTATTGAGAAGACAAATGAAAACCAATTTCCGTAAACCATTGGTAGTATTTTCACCAAAAAGTTTGTTACGTCACCCATTATGTGTGTCAACGCAAGAAGAATTATACAACGGACAATTTCAAGAAACTATCGACGACAAATCGGTAGATAAGAAAAAAGTTAAAACTGTAGTTTTCGTTACTGGAAAATTCTATTACGATATCTTGGCAGAAAGAGAAAAATTAGAACGTAATGATGTAGCTTTAGTGCGTATTGAGCAGTTGTTTCCATTGCCAGTAGAGCAATTGAAAGACATCATTGCGAGCTATCCAAATGCCGATGATTACGTTTGGGCACAAGAAGAGCCTAAAAATATGGGTGCTTACAGTTACATGTTGATGAATTTCGATTTAGTAAAATGGAGATTAGCATCGCTTAAAGCCTACGCAGCACCGGCAGCAGGAAGTAGCACTCGTGACAGAAGACGTCATGCCGATGCGATACGCATGGTTTTTGATAAAAATTTATTTAGATAATTAGAAGCTAATCCCGCTTTCCGCTCTATCTTTTTCTTTTTACACTTCGACTGCGCTCAGTGTGACAAAAAGAAAAAGGATGCCGCTGCAATCGGGGCTAGAATATAGAAGTAAGAACACCAATAATTTAAAATATAAAATTCATCATTTAAAATAATATACAATGATTTTAGAAATGAAAGTGCCTTCACCAGGCGAATCGATAAAAGAAGTTGAAATCGCAACTTGGTTAGTAAAAGACGGCGATTATGTAGAAAAAGACCAAGCGATTGCTGAAGTAGATTCAGACAAAGCAACTTTGGAATTACCTGCTGAAGCTAGCGGTATCATTACCCTAAAAGCAGAAGAAGGCGATGCAGTTGCCGTTGGTGCTGTCGTTTGTTTGATTGATACAAGTGCAGCGAAACCATCAGGTGATGCTCCAGCTCCAGCAAAGGAAGAAGCAAAACCAGTTGTAGAAGCACCAAAAGCTGAGGTAAAAGCAGCTCCAGTGGCAGAAAAAACATATGCTACCCAAGCGCCATCGCCGGCAGCTAAAAAAATATTAGACGAGAAAAATATCCAACCATCCGAAATAGTTGGAACTGGAAAAGGTGGAAGAATCACTAAAGATGATGCGGTGAATGCAGTGCCATCAATGGGAACTCCAACGAGCGGTAATCGTGGTTCTGAAAGAACTAAATTATCAATGTTGCGTCGTAAAGTAGCCGAAAGATTAGTTTCTGCTAAAAACGAAACTGCAATGTTAACTACGTTCAACGAAGTAGACATGACTGCAATTTATGCTTTAAGAGCACAATATAAAGATGCCTTTAAAGACAAACACGGATTAGGGTTGGGCTTTATGTCGTTCTTTACTAAAGCGGTTACAAGAGCGTTACAATTATTCCCAGATGTAAACTCAATGATTGACGGTCAAGAGAAAATCTCTTACGATTTCTGTGATATTTCAGTTGCTGTTTCGGGTCCAAAAGGGCTGATGGTTCCAGTTATGAGAAATGCAGAAACGTTATCTTTCCGTGGTGTTGAAGCAGAAATCAAACGTTTAGCAATTCGTGCTCGTGACGGACAAATTACGGTTGATGAAATGACAGGAGGAACCTTCACTATTTCTAATGGTGGTGTTTTTGGAAGTATGTTGTCTACGCCAATTATCAATCCACCACAATCGGGTATTTTAGGAATGCACAATGTGGTTGACAGAGCCATTGTTAAAAACGGACAAATTGTTATTGCTCCGGTTATGTATGTTGCTCTTTCATACGATCACAGAATCATTGACGGACGTGAGTCGGTTGGATTCTTGGTAGCAGTAAAAGAAGCCTTAGAAAACCCAGAAGAAATTTTGATGGGCGGTAATGCTAAAAAGGCGTTAGAATTATAAAATTAAGTTTTAATAAATATTGAAATCCCGTTTAGGAAACTGAACGGGATTTTTTCTTTACATAAGGAATGACTAGTTTTTAAAAAAGTAAGATTCCATAACACGAAACATTGGTTTACTATTTTGATTTTAGGAGTATCAATTGTTTTTACGACATCAAAAACGAATAGATTCTTCATTATTATTGAGAGGAATATATCATGAGCTATTCGATAACCAAAGTTTCAGAAGCAAATCTAATTGACGTCCTTATATTTTGACATAATTCTATGGTGAAAAGAACAATATTACGGACGCAATGCTGTCTTCAAAAAAGTTTAATCTTAATTCAATCTTTGGAAGGTATAAATGAAGTTGTTAAATGTTATTCAAAACTATGATTTAAAATCACTGAAGAATAATCCAACAAAGTTATTGCTTTTAAGAATTGCGTATTTCTTATAAACTACAAAAAAGAATGATGCGCCAATTTTCGTAAATATACTTTAATGTCATTGCTGAAGAAGCAGGTTTGAAGATACAAATGCATTGGTTTGTGTTTTTAAAAAGCAACTAGGTCTTTCACCAAATTACTATATTAAAAAATTAAAAATACAATTTAAGTAATTTAAAATCAGTTTTTTATATCTTATTTAAGTGCCTGATTATTTATAAATAGTCCAATGAATAAGTTGTTTGGGTAGTTCTCTTCTAATAGTTTTGGGGATGAAACTAATTAAATATTAAATAAGATGAAAAGAAAGTTTATCCTTTTGGGATTGGTATTGTTCTCTGTAGGAACTACTAATGCTCAATTATTAAACAAATTAAAAAAGGCAAAAGATCAAACCGATCAAGCTACAGAGGTTGTAGAAAAAGCGACCGAAGTAACCAAAGGAGGTAAAAAGAAAAAAGGCGGAACTACATCTGCAGGTTTGAAACTCGATTGGACTATGTTCAAACAAACTCCGGCTATAACGTTCAGTTCACTGCTATACGGAACAGGTTCTTTTCCTGGGTTAATTAATAGTTATACCGCAACGTTTATTCCGAATAAAACCGTTGACGGAAGAACAATCAATGCCTTTTCTGATCAGTCAGAGTATTTAAGAATTAAGGTGTACAAAGACAATCAATACATGAACTACTTTGAATATTCAGGAGATCAGGTTTTTGATGATGGTAAAAAAACTAAATTCAATGAACCAAGCAGTCGTTACCAACGTGATGGCGAATGGGTAGGGCATTCGGAGTCGTTTATTACTCAATGGGGTCCTGGAAATTACCGATTGGATTTTTATGCTGGGGATAAAATGTTTTATTCATTCGATTTTGAATTGGCTAAATTAGTCAACAGCGATCCGTATGCATCGATGAATGAGATGTATGTAGTTCGTGGTCCTTGGAACAATTTTGCCTACATGAATTATGCAGACACTGGAAATTTAGTTTTTGGATATTATATCACTCACGAAGAGTTTAAGCCGAATCCAGCTAATAGCGCCAAGACTAATAAGAGTGTTAAATGGAGTGTGAAGATGTTTAAAGACAACAAATTGTTTGCTCAAAATTATGGAAATGGACCTAGTACAGCTCAGGTAGAACAAGCCAAATGGAATGAAGTTTCGTGTGCGTTCAAAAGAGTAGATAAACCAGGCGAAATTAAATTTGCTGATCTTACAGATGGCGCGTACAAAGTTGAACTTACTATTGAAGGTGAAGCGAAACCAAGAATTTACAAGTTTGATGTAAAAGACAAGAGAATCGTTCAGATTCCCGAACAAGACAGATCTAAAAATACGGATCCAACTCGACTTATAGAAGGATGGAATGACTATTTCTGGATGAAGCTCGAAAAGTAGTCAATTGTGCTAAGTAGTTCATAAATAGATTCAAGGTTTGACGCTTTCTATACCAAATAGAAATGGCAAACCGATTGAAAATATTGGGTTTCTTTTTTTGTTACAGGAGAGTAGGTTTTCCTTACCTCCGAATTATCCCGTTTTGTATTCACAAGACGGGATTTTTTTTGGATTAAGTATTCGTAGCACTTTAGAATATTGGGTTCACTAAAACAAAAAACACAATGAGATTTTTTGTTTATTTGTATTCTGTCTGAGCGTATCAGTACGATAACTTGTGCATCAGGTTGCATCATTCGCTTCAAGCGATTCACATTCAAATGATTGTATTTTATGAAAAAGAATCAAAAACAAGCCGCCATAGGTTTTATTTTTTTAACCATGTTAATTGATATTACGGGTTGGGGAATCATAATACCAGTTATTCCAAAATTAATTGAAGAATTAATACATGGTGGGGTAAGTGAAGCTTCTAAGTATGGTGGATGGCTAACTTTTGCTTATGCAATTACCCAATTCTTGTTTGCACCATTAATTGGAAATTTGAGTGATAAGTTTGGACGACGCCCGATAATTTTAATTTCACTTTTTGCATTTTCGATGGATTATTTGTTGTTGGCTTTTGCTCCCACTATAACATGGCTTTTCTTCGGAAGAGTAATAGCCGGTTTGACAGGAGCAAGTATCACAACTGCAACAGCCTATATTGCAGACATAAGCACGCCAGAAAACAGAGCTAAGAATTTTGGAATGATTGGAGCAGCATTCGGATTAGGGTTTATAATTGGGCCAGTTTTAGGTGGATTATTAGGGCATTTTGGTTCGCGAATTCCTTTTTATGCGGCAGCAGTATTGTGTATGATGAACTTTTTGTACGGCTATTTTATTTTACCTGAATCGTTGGCTGAAGAGAACAGAAGAAATTTCAATTTGAAAAGAGCTAACCCGATTGGTGTTTTTGTAAATATTAGAAAACGTCCAGCACTATACGGTTTGATGATCTCTTTGTTTTTGGTATATGTAGCATCACATTCGATACAAGGAAATTGGAGCTATTTTACGATGTATCAATTTCATTGGGATGAAAAAATGGTAGGAGTATCATTGGGTGTAATCGGACTTTTAGTAGGGTTGGTTCAAGGTGTTTTAATTCGATGGATTAATCCGAAATTAGGAAATGAAAAAAGTATTTATGTAGGCTTGTTGTTGTATATGGTGGGACTTTTATTGTTCTCAATCGCTACAGAAAGTTGGATGGTGTTTGTGTTTCTAATTCCGTATTGCTTGGGCGGAATTGCTGGACCAGCGATGCAAGCCGTAATTTCGAGTAAAGTCGATGCTACAGAGCAAGGCGAAATTCAAGGAACATTGTCTAGTCTAATGAGTGTTTCAACCATTATTGGGCCGCTTTTAATGACCAATGTATTTCATTATTTTACCAACGATAATGCGCCGTTTAAGTTTGCAGGAGCACCTTTTGTTTTGGGAGCTACTTTGATGTTGTTTAGTGCCGTAGTGGCTTATTTTTCGTTTAAAAAGAAATAATCTAATCCGTACAATTACTTTTTAGCCCTGATGGAAGGGAAAAGCCTTTTTTGTTTATCAAACAAAAAAGCTTGGAATGACAGCAGGAATAGGGTGAGCTTAAAATGCCCAAGCCATTCGCTTCTATTTTAGATACACACAATGGTTGTAGTAATCAATGATTGCTTTTCCGTGCAGTAAAACATCGGCGCCTATAATACCTTGGACAGGTTTGGCTTTGTATTGTTGTAACGCTTCATTTACATGCGATAAATCGAAAATCACCAAATGAAACTCGGTATCTTTCCATCGACCTAATTGTAAGGTATTGTCTTTGGCAATTTGGGTAAACATTCCAGTAGCACCAGCGCCAGCTGCTCTGGTTTTAGAGCTTCCAGCCGTGAGTTGGAACAATTCAATACTTTCAAAACCGACGCATGAGTTACTGGCTCCAGTGTCGAGAATGAAATTTCCTTTTACGCCATTAATACTCGCTTTTATGAGCAGGTGTTGCGTTTTAGAAACCTTAAATTTTATTTTTTTATAGCCTTCTTTTTTAAGGATTGATTGTATTGCTTCCATAATCCAAAAGTAACAGAAAAATGCAAATAAACTTTGTAACTTTGCCTTTTAAATTTGAAAATGATTCTTACCGACACCCATACTCATTTATATTCTTCTCAGTTTCAAGACGATCGTAGCGAAATGATTCAACGCGCTATTGATGCTGGAGTTTCACGATTTTTTATACCTGCAATTGATTCGACGTATACGCAAAAAATGTATGATTTAGAGCAATTGTATCCCGAAAATATTTTCTTAATGATGGGATTGCATCCGTGTTATGTGAAAGAAAATTACTTGGACGAATTGGCGCATGTGGAAGCTGAATTTGCGAAGAGAAAGTTCTATGCTGTTGGCGAAATAGGGATTGATTTGTTTTGGGATAAAACGTTTTTGAAAGAACAACAACACGCGTTTCAACATCAAATTCAATTGGCCAAAAAGAATAAATTGGGCATTAATATTCATTGTCGTGATGCGTTTGATGAAACTTTTGAAGTTTTAGAAAGTGAAAAAGCACCTGATTTATTTGGAATTTTCCATTGTTTTACTGGTGATTTGTCTCAGGCCGAACGCGCTATTGCACTCGGATTGAAACTCGGAATTGGTGGCGTGGCTACCTTTAAAAACGGAAAGATCGATCAGTTTTTACACGAAATTGATTTGAAACATATCGTTTTAGAAACCGATGCGCCTTATTTAGCTCCAGTTCCTCATCGAGGAAAACGAAATGAAAGCAGTTACACGCTTTTGGTGGCTCAAAAATTAGCTGAAATTTATAAGCTTCCTGTAGCCGAAATTGCACGTATTACTACAGAAAATTCGACAGCAATTTTTGGGATTTAATCTTAAAATAATCAAAAAGTCATATTTTTTTTGTTCATTTGTTATTCTAAAAAATCTCAACCTAAATGCAAAAGTTTGATGCAATTCGTCCGTATTATGATACCGAGGTAAACGAGGGAATTCGTTCGTGTTTAAATCATCCCATGATGAAGGCTATCATGAATTTTACTTTTCCTGAACTAGAAGATGAGGTTTGGAAAGAACAACTAAGAAGAACCCATTCGATTCGAGATTTTCAGTGCAATTTTATTTACCAATCGGTTCAAAAAGTACTCGAAAAGTCGTCTGAAGGATTGACCACATCGGGTTTTGAAAAATTAGAAAAAAACACTTCTTACTTATTTATTTCCAACCACAGAGATATTATTTTAGATACTTCTTTGCTCAATGTGTGTTTGTTTGATCACGGATTGGTCATGACGGCATCTGCTATTGGCGACAATTTGGTGAAGAAAGATTTTCTATTGAAGTTATCAAAACTCAACCGAAATTTTTTAGTTCAAAGAGGTTTGCCTCCACGAGAATTGTTGCAAAGTTCGAAGCTTATGGCCGAATACATTGCGCAGTTGCTGTTGCGTGAAAATCGCTCGGTATGGATTGCCCAACGTGAAGGGCGCACCAAAGACGGTAACGATGCTACACATACTGGAGTTTTGAAAATGCTCGGCATGGGATCTGATGAAAAAAATCTGATGGATTATTTTAAAAAAATTAAGATTGTGCCCGTTTCTATTTCTTACGAATACGATCCAACCGATGCTTTAAAAATGCCGCAATTGATGGCAGAAGCCAAAGCCGAGATTTATGTAAAAGAAAAAAATGAAGATTTTATTACACTTTTAAGCGGTATTATTGGTCAGAAAAAACGCATTCATATTCACGTTGGTGATGTGTTAGATAGCGAAATTGATGCTATTGTGGCTGAAAACGATAATACAAACAAGCAAATTCAAGCATTAGCACAAGCTATTGATGACTCTATTTTACAATCGTATAAATTGTGGCCAACCAATTATATAGCCTACGATTTGTTGCATAAAACCAACAGATATAGTAGTCATTATACCGAAGATGAAAAATCTCTTTTTGAGCGTCGTTTAGAAATGAAAATTGATGTTACTAACCCAGTTATGGTAGAAGGATTTTTAGCCATGTATGCTAATCCTGTTGTTAATAAGTCGAAATACGAGAATGCAATCTAAACCCAACATATTACTCATTTATACTGGCGGAACCATTGGTATGATGAAAGATTTTGAAACTGGTGCTTTGAAAGCATTCAACTTCAAAAAATTATTGCAAAAAATTCCAGAAATCAAACAATTGGAATGTGATATTCAAACCATTTCATTTGACAAACCTATCGATTCTTCTAACATGAATCCAGAAAAATGGGTTCAAATTGCGACCATCATCGAAGAAAATTACACCAAGTTCGATGGTTTTGTGGTGCTACATGGTTCTGATACCATGTCGTATTCGGCATCAGCTTTGAGCTTTATGTTAGAAAATTTATCTAAACCGGTTGTATTTACAGGTTCACAACTGCCAATTGGAGATTTACGAACGGATGCTAAAGAAAATTTAATTACAGCTATTCAAATTGCATCATTACAGCACAAAGGCAAACCTGTAATTCATGAAGTTTGTTTGTATTTTGAATACAAATTGTACCGTGGCAACCGAACGACAAAAATCAATGCCGAACATTTCAATGCATTCACATCACCCAATTATGCACCTTTAGCCGAATCGGGAGTACATTTAAATGTAAATTCTAGCTACTTATTTCCTAAACCAAGCAAGAAATTTATAGTTCATAAAGAATTGGATGATCATGTTGTAGTTGTAAAAATGTTTCCAGGCATCAACGAATCGGTATTGACCGCTTTAATGGCTATACCAAATTTAAAAGGAATTGTTTTAGAAACCTATGGTTCTGGAAACGCTCCGACAGAAGATTGGTTCATTCAAATCTTAAAGAAAGCTATAAAAAGTGGTTTGTATGTTGTTAATGTTACCCAATGTTCGGGTGGAAGTGTGAACATGGGACAATACGAAACCAGTACCCAATTGAAGAAAATCGGAGTAATATCAGGCAAAGACATCACTACAGAAGCAGCAGTAACTAAATTGATGTATTTGTTAGGACAAAAAGTTGCTCCAAACGTTTTTAAAACCATATTTGAAACTTCTTTACGAGGCGAAATGCAATAAACTTTGATATTTGCTAAATTTTGCGGTTATTTGCACAACAATTAGAGAGGTGTCCGAGTGGTTGAAGGAGCAAGCCTGGAAAGTTTGTATATGGGTAACTGTATCGTGGGTTCGAATCCCATCCTCTCTGCTAAATTCTTGATGATGCGATATTATTTTTCCCTACTAGCATTGTTTGTTTTTTCTGGCGCCTTCGCTCAGGAAGAAATTGTGGAAAAAAAAGTAGTCGATTCGTTATATCGCGAAGATCAGTTTTATTTCAATGCTTCTTTTATTAATGTCCAAAAATCTCCAGGTGGATTGCGACAAAACAAAATTTCTCCCAGTTTTGGTTTCGGAATATTAAGAGACATGCCAATCAATAAAAGTCGAACCTTTTCAATTGCAGCTGGTTTGGGTTATAGTATCAATATTCTGAATGATAATTTGTATACTTACACTACTTCTGATGCCAATCCGACACGAGTTTACGAAATTATTTCTTCGGACATCTATTATTCTAAAAACAAATTCACGACTCAATATTTAGATCTTCCTATCGAAATACGATGGCGTAATTCAACCTTTGAAAGTCATAAATTTTGGCGAATTTACACTGGTTTTAAATTGAGTTATTTGATTAGTGATAAATATACGTTTGTAAACGATTTAGGAACCACAATTTTAAAACACGATCCTAATCTAAACAAATTGCAATACGGATGTTACATTTCTTCGGGTTGGAACAGCTTGAATGTGTATATGTATTATGGCTTAAATCCAATTTATAAATCTTCTGAAGTTAACGGACAAGCCAACAAAATGAACTTGTTTACGTTGGGATTGCAGTTCTATATTTTATAGCCAAAACCAAAATAGAACCATTTGTGGAACCATTCCCACCACATAACCTATAGCCAATTCTTTCATGGTGTGTGCTTTCATAGCTAATCTAGAAGAAGCCACAATTCCTGTAATTAAAAATAGCGAAGCAATGGTGTAAATGATGTTTAGTTCGTGATGCATGCTCATGCCAATAACAAAAAAAGTCAAAGCGCTTAGTGCTATCATGTGAATGCTGGCTTTGATTTTGGCATACAACAAACCAAATGCTACTATCGTGCTGGCAATTCCTCCTAAAAAGAAAAAAAACAATTCTTCAAAACGTTCCATGGTAACGCTTTTGCTGATGAGAATAAATGTCAGTGCAATTTGCATTAGTAACGGAATTTTTCGTTGTGAAACTTCAGAAAGCATTATGGTGTCTACTTTCCCGAATGTTCTTAACAAATAGAAAAAAGCCAAAGGAAGAAAAAATGTAATGATGACTACCTGAAACAACAATAAGAAATATTGCTCTTTAGCATAATAATTTTCACTAAAAAGAATGTAAAACACCGTTCCTACTATCGGAATGAAAATAGGGTGGAAGAGATACGAAAAAAAAGGAAGTATTTTTTTCAAGCTTGTTGATTTAGTAACAAATATAACAAATAGACCGAATTATTGCATAAAAAAGACGAACATTCAGTTCGTCTTTTTGTTATATTTTTTTTCTCATTCGTGCCACCGGAATATCCAATTGCTCTCTATATTTAGCAATGGTTCTTCGGGCGATTGGGTAACCTTTTTCTTTTAAAATTTCGGCCAATTGATCGTCGGGTAGTGGTTTTTGTTTGTCTTCAGCTTCAATTACATTTTGTAAAATTTTCTTGATTTCCAATGTAGAAACATCTTCACCTTGATCGTTTTTCATGGCTTCCGAAAAGAATTCTTTAATCAATTTGGTGCCATAAGGCGTGTCAACATATTTGCTATTCGCTACACGAGAAACCGTAGAAATATCTAAACCTACCATATCGGCAATGTCTTTTAGAATCATCGGTTTTAAACTGGTTTCTTCACCATCTAAGAAATAGTCTTGTTGAAAATGCATGATGGCATTCATAGTAACAAACAAAGTTTCTTGACGCTGTTTAATGGCATCGATAAACCATTTAGCAGAATCTAATTTTTGTTTGATAAACTGAACGGCATCTTTCTGTGCAGTCGATTTATCACGTGAATCTTTATACGTTTGCATCATTTCTTGGTAATCTTTAGAAACGTGCAATGAGGGAGCATTTCTACCGTTCAAAGTCAATTCCAACTCGCCATCGTTAATTCGAATGGTAAAATCAGGAACAATATTTTCGGTCACTTTTTGATTTCCTGTAAAAGAACCACCTGGTTTCGGATTGAGTTTTTCAATTTCGTGAATGGCTTTCTTTAACTGGTCTTGTGAGATGTTGTATTTTTGAAGTAATTTCTCGTAATGCTTTTTAGTAAAGGCATCAAATTGATTTTCTACAATATCTGTCGCTAATGCAATTGATTCTGTAGGCGTTTTATGTTTCAATTGCAACAACAAACATTCTTTTAAATCACGAGCACCTACACCCGAAGGCTCTAGTTCGTGTACAATGTGAAGTATTTTTTCAACAGTTTTCTCGTCGGTATAAATTCCTTGAGTAAAAGCCATGTCGTCCACAATATCCTGAATTTCTCTTCTAAGGTAGCCGTCGTCGTCAATACTTCCCACTAAAAATTCTGCAATATCTCGTTGATCATCTGTTAGGATAAAAGTGTTCAATTGATTGATTAAATCCTGATGAAAACTTACAGGCGAAGCAAACGGACTTTCGCGATCGTCGTCATCATCGCTGTAATTGTTGGTTTGCAGTTTATAATCTGGAGTTTCGTCGTCGCTTAAATATTCGTCAATATTAATGTCTTCGGCATCAATATTGTCGCTTCCTTCAAAGTCGTCGTACTCGTCGTTATTGTCAAATTCGTCTTTTTCATACAACTCTTCCTCTTCTTTACCACTTTCCAATGCTGGATTCTCAACCAATTCTTCTTTCAGACGTTGTTCAAAGGCTTGTGTAGGCAATTGAATCAACTTCATCAACTGAATTTGTTGAGGTGATAGCTTTTGAGATAATTTGAATTGTAAGTTTTGTTTTAACATAATCTTTATTTGGTTATTTGTGGATTTGGTTATTTGAAGTTACATAGAACAAATAACCGAATTAACGAATCAACAAATTAACTTTTAGAACTCTGCGTTTTGTGGTGTTCTTGGAAATGGAATTACATCTCTAATATTGGTCATTCCAGTTACAAATAATACCAATCGTTCAAATCCTAATCCGAAGCCTGAGTGAACCGCCGAACCGAATCGTCTAGTATCCAAGTACCACCATAATTCTTCTTCGTCAATTCCTAATACTTTCATTTTTTCAACCAATACATCGTAGCGTTCCTCTCTTTGAGAACCACCTACAATTTCACCAATTCCAGGGAACAAAATATCCATGGCGCGAACCGTTTTTCCATCTTCATTCAATCGCATATAAAACGCTTTAATATTAGCTGGATAATCAAACAAGATTACAGGACATTTAAAGTGTTTTTCTACCAAATAACGTTCGTGCTCACTTTGTAAATCGGCGCCCCATTCGTTGATGATGTATTGGAATTTTTTCTTTTTATTAGGAGTACAATCTCTTAAAATATCAATGGCTTCAGTGTAGGAAACACGTTTGAAATTGTTTTCTAAAACGAAATTCAATTTTTCTAACAATGTCATTTCGCTACGCTCTGCTTGTGGTTTTGATTTTTCTTCTTCCAACAAACGACCTTCCAAAAATTTCAAATCGTCTGGACATTTGTCCATCGTGTATTTTATCACAAATTGGATGAAATCTTCAGCCAAATCCATGTTGTCGTTCAAATCATTGAAAGCTACTTCAGGTTCAATCATCCAAAATTCTGCTAAGTGACGTGAAGTATTCGAATTTTCGGCACGAAATGTTGGACCGAAAGTATAAATCTGACCCAATGCCATAGCAAATGTTTCGCCTTCCAACTGACCAGAAACAGTTAAGTTGGTATGTTTTCCGAAGAAATCTTTTTTGTAATCGATAGCGCCTTCTTCCGTTTTTGGAAGATTGTCTAATGGTAATGATGTTACCTGAAACATTTCTCCAGCACCTTCTGCATCGGCGCCAGTAATTACAGGCGTATTAACATACACAAAGCCTTTTTCTTGAAAATAGGTGTGAACCGCATGAGCCAATACCGAACGTACACGCATAATAGCTCCAAAAGCATTAGTGCGCACACGTAAATGTGCATTTTCACGCAAGAATTCTAACGAGTGTTTTTTAGGTTGCATTGGGAATTTCTCAGCATCAGAATCGCCCAAAATTTCTAATTTAGAAACTTGAATTTCGTATTTCTGACCTGCACCTTTGCTTTCTACCAATTCACCAGTTACCGAAACTGCTGCTCCAGTAGTGATTCTTTTTAAAGTAGCTTCGGGTGTGTTTTCAAAATCAACAACACATTGAATATTATTAATCGTTGAACCGTCATTCAACGCGATAAATTGATTGTTTCTAAAAGTTCTAACCCAACCTTTTGCATTTACTTCATAATTCGCTTTAGCGCTGTTCAATAAGTCTTTAACTTTTGTATGTTTCATTTTTTAGATTTTTAGATCTTTCGATTGTTAGAATAACAAATCAAATCGTATTACAAATATAAATTATTTTTCGTCTTCTTCTGTTTCATCTTCTACTTGAGAGCGAAGAATATTCAGCGCTGGTTCGTCTATCACATCGCCTTTTCCGCTCCATTTTTCGGTGGTTAAAACCAAAGCTGGTAACACCAATAAGTTAGCAAACATAGCAAACGAAAGTGTCACCGAAATTAAACCACCTAAAGCAATAGTACCACTAAAACTTGATAATGTGAAAATGGCAAATCCGAAAATCAAAACGATGGAAGTATAAAAGGTACTCACACCAGTTTCGTGCAACGCACTAATGACAGATTTTTTGATTTTTCCTTTGTTGTGAATCAAGTCGTGGCGGTATTTGGCCATAAACTGAATGGCGTTATCCACCGATATTCCAAATGCTATGCTAAATACTAAAATAGTGGATGGTTTTAACGGAATTCCGAAATAACCCATCAGTCCAGAAGTGATGCAAAGCGGTAAAATATTGGTAACTACCGAAGCAAAAATCATTTTCCAAGAACGGAACATATAGGCCATTAATCCAGCAATTAATAGAATCGCGAAGATTAAAGATTCGATAAGATTGTCTACCAAATACGATGTTCCTTTTTGGAATACTAATGCTTTTCCAGTCAATTTCACTTCAAATCGATCGCTTGGGAAAATCTGATTAATTCGTTTGTGCAGTCTGCCTTCAACTTTGGCCATTTCTTCGGTGCCAATGTCTTTCATGAATGTGGTAATTCGAGCATATTGTCCTGTCGAATCGACATAACTTTTCATTAAATTTTCTTTCGAGTTTTTAGTAGCATTTTTAGCATAACTCAAAATAAACGCTTGTTCTTGCGACGTTGGTAATTCGTAATATTCGGGATTGCCATTGTAATAGGCTTGCTTCGAATATTTAACCAAATTCACAATAGAAACCGGTTTAGAAAGTTCTGGAATACTATCAATAGTCTTTTGCAGCTCATCCATTTTTCGAATGGTAGACGATTTCATAACACCTTTTTTCTTTTTGGTGTTGATCATAATTTCCAAAGGTTGCACGCCATTAAACTCTTTTTCGAAGAATAAAATGTCTTTAAAAAACGAAGCGCTTTTTGGCATTTCACCAATCAAACTTCCCGAAACTTTCATTTGCGAAACACCAATAATACTGAAAACCAACAACAATCCGTAGATAATGTAAACGGTATTTCGTTTGTATCGTACCACTTTTTCAACCCAGTTCAACAACGATGATAAGTAGTTTTTATTTAAGTGCTTCAAATGCTTCTCTTTTGGAACCGCCATAAAACTGTATACAATTGGCACTACAACCAAAGTTAGTAAGTAAACGGTGATTACATTGATAGAAGTTACCAATCCGAATTCGTATAACAAATCGTTTCCAGTAATCATAAAGGTTGCAAAACCAATGGCCGTGGTCATGTTGGTCATTAAGGTTGAAACGCCAATTTTAGAAATTACACGTTGCAAAGCCTTGGCTTGATTGCTGTGATTTTTAATTTCTTGCTGGTATTTGTTGATTAGGAAAATGCAATTGGTAATTCCGATTACGATGATTAAAGGCGGAATAATAGCGGTTAAAATCGTGATTTTGTAATGGAATAATCCTAAAGTTCCAAACGACCACATCACACCAAATATCAAAATGCAAATGGAGATGAAAGTAGCTCTAAACGAACGGAAAAACAGGAAGAAAATTAATGAGGTAATGAAAAGTGCAGCCCCAATAAACAGCCCAATTTCACCTTTCATGTTTTCGGTGTTGATGGTTCTGATGTAGGGCATTCCTGAAACTTTCAAGTCGATTTTGGTAGCGTCTTCAAATTTTTTAACTTCAGGAACCAAAACATTCAAAATAAAGGCTTTTCGAATTGGAGAATTTACTACTTTTTTATTGATGTATAGCGCACCGCGAATACTTCCCGATTTTTTATTGAAAAGCAATCCTTCATAAAACGGCAAATCGTTAAAAAGCTGTCTTTTAATTTCGGTAAGATACGCTTGACTACTGGTTTGTTTTTGATCAATAAGCGGTACTAATTCGAATTTCTCGTTTACAGTATCTTTTTGTAATTTTTTTAAGTCGTTTATAGAAACAATTAGTTCGATTTCTTTGTGCTTTTTTAACGAACTCATCATTTCATTCCAAGCATTGTATGCTTTTGGTGTAAAAAAAGAATCGTCTTTAACACCCATTACAATCAAGTTTCCTTCTTCACCAAAAGTGTTTAGAAATTGAGTGTAGTCTTTATTGGCAGGATGATTTTTGGGTAATAAGTTGGCTTCGTTATAGGTCATTCCAACATTACGCCATTGAAAAGCCAAGAAAACAGTAATCAAAAAAATGGCTACCAAAATTGCAATTCGGTTTCGAAGTACAATTCCAGCCACAAATTCCCAAAAACCAGTAGTTGATTTCTTTTTCATTAGTGAATTTAAAAACGAGGGCAAAGGTAATGAAAACCTATCAAAACCAAAGAACTTAAAGCAATCTTTTGTGTAGAATTTTAAGGTAATTAATCATTCAAAATTTTATATTAATTTTATACCGCTTTAACAAAAAATGATTTTGTTTTCCTCATATTTGTATCATTAAAAAAATGAAAATCTGCCTATGAAAAATATAAAAAATGCTTTGTTCTATCTTGGAGTAACTGGAGGTTTCACGGCACTAATGTTTTGGATTGTTTCAAAAGGGAAAGCGCTAGAATTAGGTAGAAATATTATCACTAAAACTTCTAAAGACACCTTGTTTGATCAGTTTTTAGAATCATTGGTTCATAATTTAAAGCATCCGCTAGCGATTTTATTATTACAAATCATCACCATTATTATTGTGGCGCGTTTTTTTGGATGGATTTTCAGAAAAATTGGGCAACCAACCGTTATAGGCGAAATTATAGCAGGTATTTTTCTAGGACCATCAGTGGTTGGAATGTATTTTCCAGAATATTCGGGTTTGCTTTTTCCTGCCGAATCGTTAGGAAACCTTCAGTTTCTTAGTCAAATCGGACTGATTTTGTTCATGTTTGTTATCGGAATGGAACTCGATTTGAAAGTACTGAAAAACAAAGCCAACGATGCGGTTGTTATCAGTCATGCCAGTATTGTTATTCCGTTTTCATTAGGAATCGGATTGTCGTATTTTATTTACCATAAATTTGCTCCTCAAGGCATTGAATTTTTATCGTTCAGTCTTTTCATGGGAATTGCTATGAGTATTACGGCATTTCCTGTTTTGGCACGTATTGTTCAAGAACGCGGTATTCATAAAACCAAACTAGGAACCATAGTCATTACGTGTGCTGCTGCCGACGATATCACGGCTTGGTGTATTTTAGCAGCTGTTATTGCTATTGTAAAAGCAGGTACTTTCGCCAGTTCGATGTATATTATTTTAATGGCAGCAGTTTATGTTGTAATGATGCTTTTTGTGGTAAAACCATTCTTGAAAAAGATAGGTGATTTGTACGCCACAAGAGAAAATTTGAGTAAGCCAGTTGTTGCCATTTTCTTGTTGACCTTGATTATTTCGTCGTATATGACCGAAGTTATTGGGATTCATGCCTTGTTTGGTGCTTTCATGACTGGAGCAATTATGCCCGATTTGACTAAAATCAGAAAAATTATTATCGAAAAAGTAGAAGATGTAGCTCTTATTTTGTTGTTGCCATTATTTTTTGTTTTTACAGGTCTTCGCACACAAATCGGATTGATTAATGACGCCTATTTATGGCAAGTAACCGGTTTAATCATTGGTGTTGCTGTTGTTGGAAAATTCTTTGGAAGTGCTTTGGCGGCTAAATTTGTCGGTCAGAATTGGCGCGATAGTTTAACGATTGGTGCGCTAATGAACACACGCGGTTTGATGGAGTTAGTGGTGCTTAACATCGGATACGACTTGGGAGTTTTATCTACAGAAGTATTTACGATGATGGTGATTATGGCATTGGTAACTACTTTCATGACCGGGCCAGCAATTGATTTGATTAACTTTGTTTTTAAACGAAAAGAAGTGTTAATTCCGAATGAAATTATTGAAAACAGCAAGTTTAAAATTTTGATTTCGTTTGGAAATAATGAAAAAGGGAAATCATTATTACGATTGGCTAGTAGTTTTGTGAAGAAACAAAAAGAGAATTCTAATGTTACCGCTTTGCATTTATCGTTGAGTGATGAGGTGCATTCGTACAATTTAGAAGACTATGAAAAAGAAACTTTCGCGCCTATTTTAGCCGAGTCAAAATTATTAAACCAAGAGTTGACAACCATTTTCAAATCGACGGTTGATATTGAAACGGATATTGCAGATATTGCTTCTCGTGGTGAGTTTGACTTGGTTTTAGTTGGTTTAGGAAAATCTATTTTTGAAGGTTCGTTACTTGGGAAAGTTCTTGGATTTACCACTCGAATTATTAATCCCGATCGTCTTTTAGATAAGTTTACAGGTAAAGAAGGATTGTTTGAAAATTCACCTTTTGATGATAGAACTCGTTTGATTATTTCTAAAAGCAAAAAGCCTTTAGGTATTTTAATCGATAAAGATTTGAATGAAGTAAAAGAAGTTTTTATGCCTATTTTTAGCATAGACGATGCTTTTTTAATCGATTATGCGCAGAAATTAATTTACAATAACGATTCAAAAGTGACGGTTTTGGAAATCAATAATCAAGTAAAAAATAACTTTATTATCGAAAATGCGATTGCCACTTTAGAGAATAGTTTTCCAGAGAAAATAGCGGTTATAAGCGAAAGTGAAATGAAAGCAGGGTTCTTGGCAAAACAAGATTTGATGATTATTTCTTTAGAAAGTTGGAGAAAATTAGTCGATGCTCAAAGTGTTTGGTTGAGCACGATTCCATCAGTTTTGATTATTAAACCGTAATATTTTTCAGGATTAAAATCCTAAATCCAAAACATAACTCAATTTTAAAGCAAAGTTGTCTCCAAATTTTGGTAAGGCATTGGGACCGTATCTTGTAAAGAAAGTTAATCCGAATCCTTTAAAAATTTGATTGACTTCTACGCCACTTTCAAAGTAACCTTTATCCAACGTTTTGTATTCAAAACCGATGTGTTGCTCGGGCTTGTCCATCGTGCCCCAAGCCATTCGAGTGACCAATGAAATTTCTGGTTTTATTTTGTAAGCCAATTTTACTTTGTTGAAAGTATGTTTGGCATGAAAAGCAACGTATTTGCTAGAGAAAAATTCATTGAAAAACATGGTTTCAAAACTGTTTTTTCCGGCAAATGTAATTCGCTTAAACAATCCTTCTCGATTTAAATTATTCGGAGCGATACTGTATAAATGAGTAAGTGGAATTTCGCCAAAAGCAAACCCGCCTTGCAAGATGAACGATGAGTTTTGACCCGATAAATAAGGAATTTCATGAGTAATTTTGAAATCAACTTTGGCAAAATCAAAATCACTGCCCATAACGTTTGCAAACGACTTGGTTAATTGTAAGGCTAATTTTGGAAAACGCTTTTCTATTTCCAATCTGCCCGAAGAGGTTTGCATGTAGCCACTTAAAGGATTCCACTGAATAGCAAATTGCGCCGCAGTAATATTGAAATTAGTATAATTCGTGTCGTTCAACACATAGGTGTAATCAAAAAGAGGTTTGATTTCGCTTCTTGAAATACCAAAATAAATATCGGTTTTTGGGATGTATTTGCTTTCCACAAAACCAGCAAATACTTTATTGCTGTAAAAAGTTGAAATATTGATAGGTCGTGGATCATAAATCTTAAATCTGCGTGCTTGAGTAGCAAATTGAATTTGCCCAATTTCACTCAAATCGTCGCTGTAGGAAGCACTAACCCAGGTGTTGGTTTCTTTGTCTAAAAGATAAGATGGCGTAATTCCATATTTCAACTTTTCGTCTTTTAATCCGTAAGCAACAAAACCACTAACTTTGTATTTTTCAGATAATTTGTTATTTGTTACACCGCCAATTCCAAATCGGAAACCTTCATAGTTATTGTATTTTATAATCGATTTTAAATCGATATCTATGCTTTTAATAGGTAAATAACCGTTAAAAACTTTTTTCCCAAAGATGATTTTATTTTCAATGTTTTCAGCCACAGACAAACTGTCTAAATTGGTGTAAGTTCTAATTTTTCGAACATCTAAGCTGTCTTTGCGAATCGAATTCCAATACGAATCGGGTTTAGACATACTGGTTTCTGGAACGTCAATTTTGATGCTAGGCGTTTTAAAAGAAACCAATTGATTAATCTTAATATCGTAAGGTGTAGATTCTAATTTAAGGAAAATCTGATCGGAAGCATTTTTTTGAATACTTTCCAAACTCGAATTGAATTTGATGGTTTCGCCAAAAACATTCAAATCTTCGCTGTTGTTTCCTTTGACTACAATGAATTTTCTTTTTTCTGGAAACCATATTCTGTGATCTTTTAGGTACTTAAAAGTGTAGGTTGCATTGATGTTTATGATTCCGTAAATGCGATAAAACGCTTTGGCAATTCCGAAATTTTCTGCATCAACATACAATAAACCTCGAAGGGAATTGGAGTTTAGTTTTTTGGGTTGGAAATAAATGCGGTACACACTTCGATCCTGAATTTTAACGGTATCTACAATTTTAAAGACAAACATATTTCGACCATAATTCGAAATCGGATTTTGAATTGGAATTTCCAAAATTTCTAATTGGTTGTCGTATAGCGAATAGGAAACCAAATTCAAACCCAAATATTCATACAATGGCTTTTTAAAACCCGCCATTCTAGAGGCGATTATGGTTTCTTTTGTACCATCGTTATTATGTTGAATTAGGTTTACTTTCTCGGTTTGATAAATGTGTTGTTTTTCTACTAATTTTTTAAACTTGTAATTGGTAGAATCAAGTTGTAGTTTCTTTCTTCCGAAGAGCGATTTTTTGTAAATAGTGTCAATTTTACTCGAAATAGAATCGGGATTGGCAGAAACTAATAAGTGTTCGTAATTCTTGTATTCAAAGGTGTTTAAGGCTTTTTCGGGTTGATTTATGGGTTTGTTTTCAATTACCTTTTTGATGATTAAATTTACTTGATTTTCTGAGTAAATTTCTTGTGCTTTCATGGTGTTGTTATTTACCATTTTGATTAAAAGAAATTTGGCTCCAACTGTTTGATAATAGGTTTTGTCGTAATATCCTTTGTACGAAAAGAGAATGGGTTTATTGTCGTCTTTAATTTCAATTGAAAATTTGCCTTCCCAATTGGATAGAATCGTTTTGTTGTTGTAAGTTATTTTAGCAAATGCAATTGGAACTGTAGTGTCATAATCAATCACTTGACCTTGCATCACTTTTTGAGAAAAAGTTAGGTTGCAAAACAGCACTAAAATAAAAGCCCAAAGAATTCTCATTAATAGGTAATTTAATAAGGTAAAAAGAATTGCTACAAAGGTAGGAATAAAAAAATCCGTTCAGTAATGTGAACGGATTTTTAATATCGTTTTAACGAAAGTTACACTTTCATAATTTCGGCTTCTTTTTGGGCCAAGTGTTCGTCTATTTTTTTGATAAAACTATCGGTCATCTTTTGTATAGTTTCTTCAGCAACTTTACACACATCTTCCGAAACACCTTCTTTTTCTTGTTTTTTAATATCGGTGTTGGCATCTTTTCTATGGTTACGAATACCAATTTTTGCTTCTTCAGCTTCAGCTTTTGCTTGCTTTACCAAATCACGACGACGTTCTTCTGTCAAAGGTGGTACGCTAATGATAATAACATCTCCATTGTTCATTGGATTGAAACCCAAATTGGCTACCATGATAGCTTTTTCAATAGGATTTAACATGCTTTTTTCATAAGGTTGAACCGTAATGGTACGCGCATCGGGTGTGTTTACATTGGCAATTTGAGAAAGCGGTGTTTGTGAACCATAATAGTCAACAAAAACGCTTCCCAACATTTGTGGCGATGCTTTTCCGGCACGAATATTTAAAAAAGATTTTTCTAAGTGCGCCACAGAACCATTCATTGCTTCTTTTGCTTCGTCAATTATAAAGTCAATTTCTTCCATTGTATTTCAGATTATAGAGTCTAAAAATGTTTGTTTCTAATTTATACGTTTACTACTGTGCCTACATTTTCGCCTTCGCAAATTTTTAGTAGATTTCCTCTTTTGTTCATGTCAAAAACCACAATAGGCAACTCGTTTTCTTGGCTCAGTGTAAATGCTGTAGTATCCATTACATTTAAGCCTTTTTTCAATACATCATCAAAAGTAATATGGTCAAATTTAATAGCCGATTTGTCTTTTTCTGGATCAGCCGTGTAAATTCCGTCTACACGAGTTCCTTTCAGAATTACATCTGCATTCACTTCAACACCGCGTAAAACAGCAGCGGTATCGGTAGTAAAATAGGGGTTTCCAGTTCCAGCACCGAAAATCACAATACGACCTTTTTCTAAATGACGCACGGCTCTTCTCTTGATATAAGGTTCGGCAATAGCTTCTATTTTCAAAGCAGTTTGCAAACGCGTAAGCATTCCTTTATCTTCTAAGGCGCCTTGTAATGCCATTCCATTAATAACGGTGGCAAGCATTCCCATGTAATCACCTTGAACACGATCCATACCGTTGCTCGCACCAGCAACACCTCTAAAAATATTTCCACCGCCAATTACGATTGCAATCTCTACACCTTTATCGTGAATTTGCTTGATTTCATCAGCGTATTCGGCTAAGATTTTTGGGTCAATTCCGTATTGTCTTTCGCCCATTAAAGCTTCACCGCTTAGTTTTAGAAGTATTCTTTTGTATTTCATTACTCTTTTTATTGTTTTTAGTTGTGTAATGCTGTCGCTTACGCTCGAGTCATAGTTTGGTTAGTAGTTGTGTTTTGAAGTGCAAATATAGTTATTCTATGATTTTATGAAATAGTAATTTAAAATTTATGACGCATTTCTTCGTATGATTTTTTTGCTGCTTCATAGCCAATGTTGAATATGGCATCCATTTTAGATTTATTCATTTCAAAGGTGCTGTAGTTGGCCAATTCTTTCGGTTCAATAATCCAATCGCAGTTTTTAAATTTTTCATAATTTGAGTTAGCCGATAACAAATCGAAAGCTCTTGTGGTAACTGCTTTAATTGAGGTTAAATCTTTGGCTGTAATTTTATTGATTGGACTTACATATATTCCAATTATTATATCGCATTTGTCTTTGAGTAAATCGGTTGGAAAATGATTTAATATGCCGCCATCGTTGTATATTTTGCCTTTAATTTCATAAGGTGACAATACGCCCGGAAAGGCAGACGAAGCCAAAACCGCATCAACAACATTAGTTTCTTTTGAAAACACTTTCAATTTTCCTTTCACCATATCTGTTGCAGTAATATGAATCGGAATTTTTAAATCGCCAATTGTTTTATCGTGAAAAAGGTCCTTGAAATATTTTTTAAAGGAATCAGAATCGATGATTCCTGCTTTTTTTAATGTAAAATGTTTCCAGTGAAAAAAGTAAATCGATTTAAAAAAATCTAAAATTTCTTCAGGAGATTTTCCAAGAGCATAAAGTGCTGCTACTATAGAGCCAGCGCTAGTTCCAGAAATTTCGGTTGGATGTATGTTTTGTTCTTCTAAAAATTTTAGCGCACCAGCATGAGCAAGACCTTTAGAGCCGCCACCAGACAAAACATAACCAATAGATTTTCCTTCAAAGTACATTTTTAATGAGTGTGATTTATGTTACAAAACAGTTATAAAAATAAGATTAATTTTGCAATGTAAAATAACAATTATGAATACTATTATAAAAAACAGTTTAGAATCTAGTTTGTCGTATCAAGAATATAGAGATTTAACCGTCAAATATGCTTCGGAAGGGAAAACATCTGGAAATACTCAAACCGAAGATTATGTGAATTATACCAAGCTAAATGAATCAAGAATGCATCGTTTGGATAAAACAATGGAGGTTACTGATGAAGCAAAAAAGTTTCTAGAAAATCTAACTAAAAACTACATTTGGTTGGTTATTACCGAAACTTGGTGTGGTGATGCAGCTCAAATTGTACCCATTATTCACAAAATGGCTGAAGTTTCTGATGCTATCGATTTGCGAATCGTGCTTCGTGATGAGAACGAAGAACTCATGAATATGTTCTTAACCAACGGCACCAAGTCTATTCCAAAATTGATTATTATTGATGCTACAACGAATGAAGTGATAGGAGATTTTGGGCCAAGACCACAAGAAGCTAAACAATTGATTTTAGATTACAAAGCTGCTCACGGCGTTGTTGATGAAGCGGCCAAAGTAGCTTTGCAAAAATGGTATTTAGCTGATAAAGGAAAATCAACTCAAGAAGCAATTATTGAATTGATGAAAGGTTAAAAAGTGCGCATTGCAATTCCTAAACTAAAACTATACACAGAAGTTTGGTTGTGGATTTTAAAATCATAACCCGAAACTTCTGCAAAGAGAATAATATCTTCATCAGTTTCTATTCCGATGCTGTATCGTTGATAATTTCCAACAAGGCTTCCTCTTCCGAGAGCGAAGCCTTTTCCATAACCTGCTTGAAGGGTTAGGCGCGTTCCGTTTCCAAAACCCGGACTCACTCTTAGATTTCCAAACATGGGAACAGCAACCAATTTTTTATTGGATTTCCAATCGATTCCTGTGTGCAAACTGACACCAATCCATTTGTTTTTTTGAATCCCGAAACCAAATTTTCCAGACAATCCATCGGGTAAAAACCATGTGGTGTTTTGAGAACCATCGGCATTGGTTTCGCCACGATGAATGTTGGCAGCTAAAGGAACTGAAACTTCAAATTGTAAAAAAGTGGGTTTGATTTTGGGTTGGTCAAGTTGTTCAGAATTTTTAATTTCTTGAGCAAAAGTGTTAACTCCAATCAATATGAAAAGAAGGTATAAATTACGCTTCATTAGTATGAGTTTTTTCTTCAAAAGCTTCTGGAGAAATCCCATTTTCAACCGAATAATCGCCAATTTTAGTGCGACGTAAAGCCGATAAATAGCCGCCAGATTGTAAGGCTTTTCCAAAATCGAAAGCTAAAGATCGAATGTAAGTACCTTTGCTACATTGTACTCTAAAATCGATTTCAGGCAAGGCAATCCGAGTGATTTCAAATTCGTATAGTGTTGTTTTTCTTGAAGCTACTTCTATTTCTTCGCCAGCACGAGCATGTTCGTACAAACGCTTTCCATCTTTTTTAATAGCCGAAAAAACAGGTGGTTTTTGGTCTATTTCTCCTAGAAATTGTTTTGTGGTTTCTAGAATAAGTTGCTCTGTAATATGGTCTGTTGGGAATGTAGCATCAACTTCGGTTTCCATATCATAAGATGGAGTCGTAGCTCCAATAGTTATGGTACCTGTATATTCTTTGGTTTGCGCCTGAATTTCTGTAATTTTTTTGGTGAATTTACCCGTACATATAATCAATAAACCAGTTGCTAACGGGTCTAATGTACCAGCGTGACCAATTTTGAATTTCTTTGGAAGATCGTAGCGTCGTTTTAAAATATATTTCAATTTATTCACCGCTTGAAACGAACTCCACTTAAGTGGTTTGTCAATTAAGATGATTTGACCTTCTAGAAAATCTTCGGCAGTCATTATATAACGTCTAATTTTTGAATGCAGAAATGAATTACCAGCAATGCAATTCCTACTACAATTCGGTAATATCCGAAAAGTTTAAATCCATTTTTGCTCAGGAATCCAATAAAGCTTTTGATGGCAATAAGGGCAACTATAAAGCCAACTACATTTCCAATAATTAAGAAATTGACTTGATCGTGTGTTAAAACCAAACCGTCTTTATAATAGTCGTAGCATTTTTTTACGGTTGCGCCCAACATCGTAGGAACTGCCAAAAAGAAAGAGAATTCGGCAGCGGTAGTGCGTGATAATTTTTGTGACATTCCGCCCACAATACTAGCACCACTTCTTGAAACACCAGGAATCATAGCCAAACATTGAAACAATCCAATATTTAATGCCGTTAAGTACGATATTTCTTGATGGGTAGCAATTTCGGTTTTCGGAGCAAACCAATCGTCAACTTTTAACAGTATGATTCCGCCAAGTAAAAGTGAAATGGCAACCGTTACAGGATTTTCTAATAATGCGTCGATTTTTTTGCTGAAAAGCAATCCAAAAACGACTGCCGGAATAAAGGCAACTAGTAATTTGAAATAAAAATCAAAACTTTGAAAAAAGCGTTTGAAGTATAAAACCACAACAGAAAGTATGGTTCCCAATTGAATGACAACGGTAAATAATTTGGTAAATTCATCATGAGAAATTCCCATAAATGAACTTGCAATAATCATGTGACCTGTTGACGAAATTGGTAAAAATTCTGTAATTCCTTCAATAATAGCAAGTATAATCGACTGTAAATAATCCATTAGTTAGATTTTTAGATTTATAGAAAGTTAGATTTTAGATTTATTAAAAGAGTCTGATTTTCTAACAAGTCTAAAAGGTCTAAGTTGTCTATTTAGTTTTTTTGAAAATGGCATAAATAGTAATTCCAAAACCAATCAACACGGTTGTTGGAGCTAAGCGAATTCTTCTAAAACTAAATAATTCTGCTTCGTTAAACACTTTCGGATCGTCGCTGCCACCGCCAGACATTAGGATAAATCCAAGTGCGATAACGCCAATTCCAATCAGTAAGAATTTGTAGTTTACTTTATCAAATAAAAAGTCGGTAGTTTGTTCGTTGTTTTTCATCATATCTATGTTTTCTTAAGTCTATACTTCATTTTCTATACTCTATACTCTATGCTCTATGCTCTTAATTAATACAAATCGTCCGTTCTTAAGTTTAAGAAACGTTGTGTGGCAAAGTAAGTTCCTATCCAAGTAATGAGTATGCCTAAGACTAAAACACCTGTCAATACGGCAATAGTTAACACCTGATCTTTAAAAATGTCTAAGGCTGGATAATTTGTTGAAACATAAAAAAGAACGCCTAATAAAGTTGCAATGGCTAGAATGGAACCAATAACGCCCAAAATAATACTTCTTCTTACAAACGGTCTTCTAATAAATGCTTTGGTGGCACCCACCATTTGCATCGTTTTAATGATGAATCGGTTGGCATAAATCGATAATCTCAAAGAACTGTTAATTAGTAAAATTGAAATTACGGTAAAAATGCCGCTTACAATCAAAACCCACATACTAATGGTTTTTACATTGTCGTTTACCAAAGTGATTAACTGTTTGTCATACACCACATCAGCCACCATTGGGTTTTTTCTAATTTCGTTCTCAGCTCTGGAAAAACCTGGATTGGTAACATAATCGGCTTTCAAATGAATGTCGTATGAATTGTATAACGGATTGGCACCCAAAAATTCAGTAAAATTCTCTCCAAGCGTTTTTTCGTGTTCCTTGGCAGCTTCTTCTTTGGATACAAATTTGAAATCTTTGGCATATTTTCCAGATTTCATTTCACTTTCAAATTGCTTGAAAATAGTATCGTTAGCTTCGTTTTTAAAGAAAACAGTCATCACGATATCTTCTTTAAAATTGTCAGATAAACGTTTTGAGTTGATGACGAAAAGGCCCAATAATCCTAGTAAAAATAGTACTAAGAACACACTCAAAACTACCGAAAAGTAAGATGAAATTAATCTGCGTTTCTGAAACTTGTCAAAATTAGATGCCATACATTGTAATTTAAGCCGTAAAAATAATAAAGAATTTGTTTATTCATAGTTTATAACGTTTAAAGTTTTGACTTTAGTACAATAAATGTAAATTTGCGACCAATTAGCGTAAACATTAACTTTCGATTAACTTTCAAGATTTTAAAGCAAAATTTTATTAAAGTATATTCTTACAAGTAAATGTATTTAAAAACGATAATTTTGTAATTAATCAAAATAAAACTTAGTCACTCAGAATCTCAGTAACTTAGAATCTCAGCGACTCAGAACCTTAAAATATGAAATACTTCCACGAACAAATCGAAGCTAAATGGCAACAGTATTGGGCAGAACACCAAACGTTTGCTGCATCAAACAATTCTGAAAAGCCAAAATATTATGTTTTGGACATGTTTCCGTATCCTTCTGGAGCCGGATTGCACGTTGGGCATCCGCTAGGGTATATTGCTTCCGATATTGTGGCGCGTTACAAACGTCATAAAGGTTTTAACGTGTTGCATCCGCAAGGCTACGATTCATTTGGATTACCAGCCGAACAATATGCGATTCAAACTGGGCAGCATCCTGAGAAAACCACTCGTGAAAATATTGCACGTTACCGTGAACAGTTGGATAAAATCGGTTTTTCATTCGATTGGAGTAGAGAAGTTCGTACATCAAATCCAGATTATTACAAACATACGCAGTGGATTTTCATTCAATTGTTCAATTCATGGTATAATAATGATACGGATAAAGCAGAAGACATTGCAACGTTAATTTCCATTTTTGAGCAAGACGGAAATGCTGCTGTCAATGCGGTTTGCGATGATAACATTACACCATTTACAGCTTCTGAATGGAACGCTTTTTCATCCGAAGAACAACAAAAAATACTATTACAATACAGATTAACGTATTTGGCAGAAACCGAAGTGAATTGGTGCCCAGCATTAGGTACTGTTTTGGCTAATGACGAAATCGTAAACGGCGTTTCAGAACGTGGTGGACATCCGGTTATTCGTAAAAAAATGACGCAATGGTCCATGCGAATTTCTGCTTATGCCGAACGATTGTTACAAGGTTTAGAAACCATCGATTGGAGCGAATCCATCAAAGAATCACAACGCAATTGGATTGGAAAATCAGTCGGTGCTTCTGTTACGTTTAATGTTATCCCGAGCGAGTCATCCCGAGCGCAGTCGAGGGACGAGGGAAATTCACATAAAATAGACGTTTTCACAACAAGACCCGATACTATTTTCGGAGTTACGTTTATGACATTAGCTCCAGAACATGAGTTAGTATCACAAATCACAACACCAGAACAAAAAGCAGCCGTTGAGGCTTATGTTGAAGCTACAGCAAAACGTTCAGAAAGAGAACGTATGGCTGACGTGAAAACCATTTCAGGTGTGTTTACAGGTGCTTATGCGGAACATCCGTTTACCAAAGAACCAATTCCGGTTTGGATTGGTGATTACGTTTTGGCGGGTTATGGAACTGGTGCTGTAATGGCGGTTCCGTGTGGTGATGAGCGTGATTATGCATTTGCGAATTTCTTCAAAGGAACACACGGAATGCCTGAAATTAAAAACATTTTCAATCAAGATATTTCTGAAGCGGCTTATGGTGAAAAAGGCGGTTTTGAATTGGTGAATTCCGATTTCCTAAACGGATTGGGGTATAAAGATGGAACCAAAAAAATCATCGAAGAATTGGAGAAAATCGGACAAGGAAAAGGTAAAACCAATTACCGTTTGCGTGATGCCGTTTTCTCTCGTCAACGCTATTGGGGTGAACCGTTTCCAGTATATTATGTGAATGGATTGCCACAAATGATTGATCCGAAACATTTGCCAATTGTACTTCCAGAAGTAGAAAAATATTTGCCTACCGAAGACGGACAACCGCCATTAGGAAACGCCACAACTTGGGCTTGGGACTCTATTAACAATAAAGTGGTTTCCAACGAGCTTGTCACCCTGAGCGCAGTCGAAGGGCAAGACAATGGTATTTATCCGCTAGAACTCAACACCATGCCGGGTTGGGCCGGAAGTTCGTGGTATTGGATGCGTTATATGGATGCACATAACGACGCCGAATTTGCTTCGGCTGATGCATTAAAATATTGGGAAAACGTAGATTTATACATTGGTGGAAGCGAACACGCCACCGGACATTTATTATACTCTCGTTTTTGGAACAAATTCCTGAAAGATAAAGGCTATGCGCCAACCGAAGAACCGTTCAAAAAATTGATCAATCAAGGAATGATTTTAGGAATGAGTGCGTTTGTTTATCGTATTTCAGCAAATTATGATAGTGATATTACCAATTTTATTGAAGGAATTGAAGATGTTATTGAACCGAAAAACCTTTTTATTTCAAAAAAATATATTGATTCAATTCAAGAATATAAAAATGAAGTTAATAGAATGAATGTAAAAGGCATTCATTTTTCTGAAGTAGATAAACCAAAAGAATTAATTGAGGTTGAAAATTTTTATTTTGAAAATTTAGTTAAACTTAATCCTAATTCCAAAGCAGTTAAAGAACTAGAAAATTGTCATTTTGATATTTTTAAACAAAATCTTCATGTAGACTTGTCTGTTATTAATGATGTAACTAACGAATTAAATATAGAAGCTTTCAAAAATCATCCCTTGTACTCTGATTATAAAGATGCTGAATTCATTCTAGAAGATGGAAAATACATCGTTGGTCGCGAAGTAGAAAAAATGTCTAAATCGAAATACAACGTAGTCAATCCCGATGATATTTGTAATGATTATGGTGCCGATACCTTGCGTTTGTATGAAATGTTTTTAGGTCCGTTAGAACAAGCCAAACCATGGAATACCGCTGGAATTACAGGTGTTTCTGGGTTCTTGAAAAAACTATGGCGTTTGTATTTTGACGATAATGGTTTGATTGTAACCAACGATGAACCTACCGCAGAAATGTATAAATCATTGCACAAAACCATCAAGAAAGTCACTGAAGACATCGAGAATTTCTCGTTCAATACTTCGGTTTCGCAGTTTATGATTTGTGTCAACGAATTGGCGCAACTCAAATGCCACCACAGAGCTATTTTGGAACCATTAGCAATTGTAATATCGCCTTATGCACCCCATATTGCTGAAGAATTGTGGAGTCAACTTGGGCATGAAGGTTCGATTGCTACCGTAGATTTTCCACTATTTGAAGCGAAGTATTTGGTAGAATCTGAAAAAGAATACCCAGTTTCGTTTAACGGCAAAATGCGTTTCACCATTAAGTTACCACTTGATTTGACCGCAACTCAAATTGAGGAAATTGTAATGGCAGACGAGCGTACGCAAGCGCAATTACAAGGAAGAAAGCCTAACAAAGTGATTATTGTTCCAGGAAAGATTATAAACTTGGTGGGATAAAATAGTGTTAAAATAAAATTAAGTCAATCCAAATATGAAGATTTTTTCTTGATATTTGGATTACTTTTTTTAAAACCTTTCATTATGAAAAAAATAATTTTCTTTTCGTTATTGGCTTTCAGCAGCTACACTTTTGCTCAGGAAACTTCACAGAAAAAGAAGGAAGTCGATGCCAGTTTTTATTATGGAATTGGAGCTAATGTCAATGGTTCCTATAAAATTGACGACAAATTAGCAGCCAGTAATTTTCCGCAAACAGTGCAAACCACACCCGAATTTATTATTGGAATGGATTATTTTGCCAACCATTTTTCAATTGATACTGAGTTGTCTTCGCAGTTTTTTAAAAAATCAAATGCCATCGGAACGAGTTCGGGAAATTCAACTGCGATTAAATTAAGAGGGCATTATAATTTTGTAAACAGCTCAAAATTTTTCTTTTCTGGTGGATTGAATTTAGCGTATACTATGAATGATTATGGTATAAATGCTTCTAATAATCAAGTTGATTTGAATAATTTGAGTGCCAGCACTTCCAACTACATCCGATTGCGAAACGGTATGTTTTATACAGGTCCGTCAATAGCGTTTGGACTTAAAAAAAATGACCATGTTACCATTCGATTGAATCTTGGGTATGAATTTGCCTTAGCTTCTGGAAAATGGAAATCGGATTACTCCAATGTATCCAATTCCTTTAATGAAAATGGACACAACCGCTTTATGGTGGGATTGGTTTTTCTCTCGAATAAGTCAAAAAGTCAGAAATAAAACATTGGCTCATAATTTGATGCTTCCGTGTTAAACATTAAATTACAAAATATGGGAATGGGATATATGTTATTAGCAGGAATTATTATGCTAATGAGCTGGCTGGTAAGCAGCCGATTGAAAAGTAAGTTTGAGTACTACTCACAATTGCAATTACAAAATGGCCTATCGGGTAGAGAAATCGCTGAGAAAATGCTTGCCGATAACGGAATTTACGACGTTAAAGTCATTTCGGTAGAAGGACAATTGACCGATCATTACAATCCAGCAGATAAAACCGTAAACTTGAGTGAAGCAGTTTATAACCAACGCAATGCTGCGGCAGCTGCGGTTGCAGCACACGAATGTGGTCACGCGGTGCAACATGCTAGAGCCTATAGTATGTTGGAATTGCGATCGAAGTTGGTGCCGATAGTATCGGTAACTTCTGGAATTGTACAATGGGTTTTGTTGGCAGGAATTTTAATGATTCGAACATTTCCACAGCTTTTATTAGTGGGAATTGTCATTTTTGCAGCCACCACATTGTTTACCATTATTACTTTACCAGTAGAATATGACGCGAGTAATAGAGCTTTGGCTTGGTTGAAAAACAAAAATATGTTGAATCAAGCGGAACATGCTGGTGCCGAAGATGCTTTGAAATGGGCAGCACGAACTTATGTTGTAGCTGCTATTGGTTCGATAGGAACCTTGCTTTATTATATTTCGCTCTATATGGGCGGCAGCCGAAGAGATTAATTATGAAACGAATCCGTTATGAGAATAGCGGATTTTTTATTTAGCGAAAGTAGCCAAAATGACCGCGACTGATAACCAAGCTACACCGTGAATTAACAAGCATTTTACATAGCTTTGGTTGCCATAAAGTTGTTTTACCAAATGATACATAAAATAAATCAAACTCACCGGAATCATAACATAAAGCAGCAATACACCCATATTTGGGGTTTTGGCATCGCCTGGGAAAAGTTCGTAGCAAATACCAGCAATTAGAATGTAAATGATGTAAAATGCAGTCGTGATGTTTTCTTTTGAAAATTTGTTGAGGTTCATGTTTTCTAATAATCTAAAATTCTAACAATCCAACAATCTACAATTGAATTTGTCGTTCTATTTGTTGTTCCAAAGATATGAAGGTTTCGGTTCTTGAAACGCCATCGATGGGTTGGATTTTTTTATTTAAAAGCTGCATCAAGTGTTCGTTGTCGCGGCAAATGATTTTGATTAAAATGCTCCAATTTCCGGTAGTGTAATGGCATTCGAGTACTTCTGGGATTTTCTTTAATTCTTTCACAGCTTCGGCATTGCTAGCGGCTTTTTCAAGATAAACACCAATAAAAGCCATGGTTTTGTAACCCAATACTTTGTTGTTTACAATGAATTTAGAACCCGAAATCACACCAGCGTCTTCTAGTTTTTTGAGTCGTTGGTGAATGGCGGCACCCGAAATTCCGATTTTGTTGGCAATTTGCAAGATGGGTTTTCGTGCATCTTCCATTAAGAAGCGCAGAATTTCTTTGTCTATTCCGTCAATTTCAATCTGGAGTTGGTTTATTTTCATAGCTTTTGTTGGTTTAAGTGACAAGCTAAAGCTTGTTTACCTCAAGCCCACTGGGCTTGCTCCTTTTAATTTCAAATCGTCAATTTCAATCTGAAGTTGGTTTATTTTCATAGGTTATGAATTTAAAGTAAAAATACAAATATTGTTTCAAATTTAAATTGAATGGCGTTAAAACTATTGATTTTGCAAAAGACCATTACTAACTAGCCCTGATTGAAGGAAATGCCGTGCATGACGAAAAGCAGGAATAGGGTAGGCAAAAATGCCCAAGCCATTCGCTTAAAACGTTACACCGCAGCAGTTAATTTATCCGGGTTGTAGCCAATATAAGGCATTTCGGTTTCTTTGAAAATCACACCAAATTCTTCCAATTCTTTCAAAATAGGTTCGTACACTTCTTTTCGAATAGGCAATTGCACGCCTGGCGTTTTGATGTTGCCGTTTAAGATTTGCAAAGTTGCCATAGCCACTGGTAAACCCACTGTTTTGGCCATCGCAGTATAGGTTTGATCGTCGCCAATGCACACCATTTTGGAATCGATTTGGTGGTCTGTGCCGTTGAGTTCGTAGCCAAATTTATGGTACATCACAATCATGTCCTTATCGTTTGGTTGGAGTGACCAGCTATCATTTAAGATGCGTTCTAAAATTTGTGCCGGTGTCGCATTTTTCAATCCGACAATCTTGTTAGGATTGAATAAATCAAGTTCGACCAGTTTGTCCCACATGATATCGTCTTGCTCGATGTTGAGCGCTAAACGCGTTTTGATTTCAACCGAATCGGTTGGGTGATACGGGAGAAACGAGTTGGTGAATTCGCGGAAACTCATGGTTTCAGAGTTTTCCATAGTATAGGTATCGTCGGTCATGCCGAGTTGCACAAACATGTTCCAAGCTTTAGAAAATCCTACTCTTCGGATGGTGCCACGGTACAACGTTAACACATCGTCTAAACCATACACACTGCGGTATTTGAGTGAATCGCGGTTGGCGTAGCCTTCAAATTTACCGTAGCCTTCAACGGCTAGAAATTCGGTTCTTCTGAATAATTTGGTATACGGAATGTATTTGTATTTGCCTTCTTGAATGAATTTGGCAGCGCCGCCTTGACCAGCGAGTACTACGTTTCGAGGCGCCCAAGTGAATTTGTAATTCCATAAATTGTTGTCGCTTTCAGGAGCTACTAATCCGCCACAGAACGATTCGAACAAGAGCATTTTTCCGCCTTTTTCACGAATTTCGTCCAAAACTTTCATGGCACTCATATGGTCGATTCCAGGATCTAATCCGATTTCGTTCATAAATACCAATCCGTTTTCTTTGGCGGCAGCATCCAACGCTTGCATCGCATCGGAAACATAAGACGCAGTAACCATGTGTTTTTTAAACGTGATACAATCTTTAGCCACTTCAATGTGCATGTGTGCCGGAAGCATTGAAATTACAATGTCTGCTTTTTGGATTTCGGCATGACGTTGTGCTTCGTTGTGAATATCCAACTGAATAGCTGTGGCATTAGGATGGTTGTTGGTTTTTCTTTGTGCCAATTCTAACGATAAATCGCCAATGGTTACATGAAGATTTTCTTGCTCCGATTTATTTAATAAGTATTGAATTAAAGAAGATGCTGAACGACCTGCTCCGATGATTAGAATGTTTCTCATGGTTTGTTTGTAATAGAGTGCAAATTTATGAAATTGTAATGATTTTCATTTAATAATTGATAAAAACAAAAAAGCTCATTCAATTTTGAACAAGCTTTTAAATTTTATGTAATGAAAATTACTCTAAATCCTTTTCTAGATCTTCAAGTTCTTTTTTGGCCTCTTGTTTGGTTTCCATTTTTTGTTGTTCAAATTGGGTATCAACGGCTACTTTGTCTTTGATTAAAAATGTTTTGCCCAAGACTACGATAGCGCAAATGTAGGCTACAATAAAAAGACGTTTGGGTAATTTACGTTGCTCGACATCCGATTTTTTGAAAGCCAAAAAAATAAATAATAACGCAACTCCAATAGGAGCAAGCGCTAAAGTATCTAGAGGTAATGCTGAAAAAACAACACTAAGTATCGTGAAAATAACGGCAATAATTAAAAATGTCTTTCTCATAATTAGATTCCAGATGCTGAGGTTAACGCCAATTGCCCAGTTCCAACTGGAATGCTAAATTTCATTAAAACAGGTACTTTTTTAGTATCGGCAGTTAAGTAAATTAAGTTTTTATCTTTTCCTTTTAACACATCGGTTTTGGCACCGATGGATAGTTTGTAGCAATTTTTAGAACCTAAATTACCAGCAGAAACGGTTTCTGTTCCTAACAATTTAACGGTTACTGGAATTTGTTTTTCGTCAAATACAATGGTAAAAGCTTGACTTTGTCCGGTTTTCATTTTAGACAAATCCATCGTTCTTAATCGGTACATAATCGAAACTACATCTTGAGTTGAACCGCCAATAGTAAAGGTTTTGGTGGTTTCTGGTTTGTTTCTTTTTTTTGCAGTGCTGGTTACCGAATTCCCTTTGAAAACGTATTTTTCTTTCTTGGTCCAACCGCCTTCATCAATGCTTCTTTTATATAAACTTGGCTTTAGTGTAATTGGATCAACATAGGATTCGTAAATGTCACGAATTTTGAAGAATTTATCCCATTTAGCATAGGTTTCTAATTCGCAATTCAAATGCAAATACGAGTTTTTCGAGGTAGAAACCATGTCTGTAGACAGAGTAACTTGAGCCAATTGCGTCATCAATCCGCTCATGTTGTAAGAGCCTACAAAAACCAATTTTTCTCCAGCTGGAATCCCAACGTTGTTTTCTGTTTTAAAAGAGCAAAAAATCAATGCAATAGCAATTGAGAATAAAATCTTTTTCATGTCTAAAAATTATGCTGCAAATATAAAATTTTAAAATTGTTAAAATCAAAAAGAAAACATAAAAGTCCTTTATAGTTCCATTCATAACTGATAAATTTGTGGAATAGTATTCAAGAAATAATTTAAAAATCGAGTTCAATACACTATGGATAAAAAAATACTTTCGGCGGCAGGTTTTTTTGGGATGACGGCTATCATTTTGGGAGCATTTGGAGCTCATGCATTGAAAAAAGTTTTAACGATAGATCAATTAGCAACTTTTGAAACAGGTGTGAAATATCAGATGTATCATGCTTTGTTTTTGTTGTTTTTGGGTTTGAATAATCATTTGAGTTTTAAAACCAAAAAAACAATTTTAGGATTGACGATTTCGGGTGTGATTTTATTTTCGGGATCAATATATCTATTGGCTACGGATAGTTTGAATGCTTTTGATTTCAAAGTCATTGGTTTTGTAACGCCGATTGGCGGATTACTTTTAATACTGGCTTGGAGTATCTTAATGATACATTTTTTAAAGAAAAAATCATAATTTCTTAATTTACTACAACGTTGTAATAATTAATTTTTACCTTTGCAATCAAATTATTAATAGCAACACAATACAATTTTATGGAGAATACTGCCCAATTTACGAAATCGATTTCGCTAGAAAAATACGGCATCACTAATGCCAAAGAAATTATATACAATCCATCGTATGAATTTTTATATAATGAAGAATTAAATCCAAGTTTAGAAGGTTATGAAAGAGGTCAATTGACCGAACTTGGTGCTGTTAATGTAATGACTGGTGAATTTACTGGTCGTTCGCCAAAAGACAAATATATTGTAAAAGATGCTGTTACTGAAAATACCATTTGGTGGAATTCAGAAAAAGCAGTTAACGATAACAAACCTATTTCTCAAACTACTTGGAATGCTTTAAAAGAAACCACTGTAAACCAACTTTCAGGCAAAAGATTATTTGTGGTAGATGCTTTTTGTGGTGCTAACGAAAATACTCGTTTGAAAGTGCGTTTCATTATGGAAGTAGCTTGGCAAGCACATTTTGTGAAAAATATGTTCATTCGTCCAACAGAACAAGAATTGGAAAACTTCGGAGAACCTGATTTTATTGTAATGAATGGTTCTAAAACGAGTTTTAAAGATTATGCTGCGCACGGATTGAACTCAGAAGTGTATGTTGCTTTCAATCTTACTGAAAAAATCCAATTAATTGGAGGTACATGGTATGGTGGTGAAATGAAAAAAGGATTGTTCTCTATGATGAACTACTATTTACCATTACAAGGAATGGCATCGATGCATTGCTCTGCTAATAAAGGAAAAGATGGAGATGTTGCGATTTTCTTCGGATTGTCAGGAACTGGAAAGACTACTTTATCTACCGACCCAAAACGTGAATTAATTGGTGATGATGAACACGGTTGGGATGATGAAGGTGTATTCAATTTTGAAGGTGGATGCTACGCTAAAACCATCGATTTGAGTGCCGCAAATGAACCTGATATTTATGGAGCCATCAAGAAAGATGCATTACTAGAAAATGTAACGGTTGATGCCAATGGTAAAATAGATTTTAAAGACGGTTCTGTAACACAAAATACCCGTGTTTCTTATCCAATTTATCATATTCATAATATTGTAAAACCAGTTTCAAAAGCAGGTCATGCAACAAAAGTGATTTTTTTAACTGCCGATGCTTTTGGTGTAATGCCACCAGTTTCTAAACTTACTCCAGAACAAACTAAATATTATTTCCTTTCTGGTTTTACTGCTAAATTAGCAGGTACTGAAAGAGGAGTAACACAACCAGAACCAACCTTCTCAGCTTGTTTTGGAAAAGCATTCTTATCTTTACATCCAACACAATATGGACAAGAATTGGTTAAAAAAATGGAGCAACACAACGCAACGGCGTATATGGTTAATACCGGTTGGAATGGAACAGGAAAACGTATTTCCATAAAAGATACTCGTGCTATTATTGATGCGATTTTAGATGGTTCTATTGAAAACGCGGATACAAAAACAATTCCGGTGTTTAATTTCGTTGTTCCAACAGCGTTACACGATGTGAATCCAGCGATTTTAGATCCAAGAGATACTTACACAGATGTAGCTGATTGGAATACCAAAGCTGCTGATTTAGCGGGAAGATTTATTAAAAACTTCGTTCAATATACCGATAATGAAGAAGGTCAAAACTTAGTAAAAGCAGGTCCGCAATTATAAAATAACAAACAAAAACTAACTTAGACAAACGGAAAAATCCAACATTGCTGTTGGATTTTTTTATTTCTTGAAAACGCTATCTAACTAATCTTCATTTGGTATACTTTCTTAGAAGTCTATTTCTAGAAATGTACAGTAAACAATCAGCAACTAAAAAGATGCTTAATTGGAATCTTTTAATTTTTCAATATAATAATTAGGAGAAAGCCCGGTTTGCTTCTTAAAAACACGAACAAAAGTATTGGCATCTTTATAACCAACTTCTTCAGCTATAGCCTGCATGGTATATTTGCGAAAATAAGGAACATCAATCAGTTTTTTGAGAACATATTGCGTTCGCAATTCTTGCGTGTATTCAGAAAAGGTTTTTTGCATTACTTGATTAAAGTATTGAGATAAATAAGCGGTGTTGGTATTTAGTTTTTTCGCAACAAAAGCCAATTTGAAATTTGGATCTAAAAAGGTTTCTTTCTGTTCTAGTTTTTTTAAACCCAATGTCAATTTCTCAATAAGTTCTTTGTCGATTGTTTGTTTTTGTTGACTTTCAGACGAGTTGATTGATGGAGTTTGTGATTCTTTCAGATTTTGAATAATTTTCAAGAAACGATAATGCTTTTCTTTTTGAAGTTTATAATAATAATAGAAAAGGAACACCACTACAATTAAAATAACTGAGATGCTCCAAAGAAAAATCTTAAAGTGATTTTTGGAAGCAATAATTTGATTAGACTCTTCTCTAATAATATTGAGATCATAATTGTGAAGAAAATTCAGAGATTTATTTTTTATTCCTTCTATCGACTGAATTAATTCTAAACTTTTTTGGGCAAAGATATAGGCATTCTTAGTGTCTTTTTTTGCACTGTAACATTGCGTCATAATGTTGTACGCCATTAAAAGATTTTCCTTTGAAACCTTAGTAATTTGGTATTTTTCTACGTATTTTTTACAATAAAAAAGTGCTGAATCCATCTGCTTTAGATGATGAAAACAATCAGCCATTCCTAAATCAAATAATTGTTCTGTTCTTATATTGTTATCAATAGTAGGGAACTTTTTTCCTTTTCTGTATAACGCTAAAGACTTTTCATAATTTCCTCCTAAAGCAGCACTTTTAGCTTCGTGCATATACAACAATGTTTTTGTATAGTCAGGATAAAAATTTTCTTGCAACAACATCTTGGCGGCTACGTTAAAATAGTAATTAGCTGAATCTAAAAGTATAGTCTGTTTAGATTGTAGGTAATATTTTTGATAAGCCTCGCCAATAATATTGTTCTTGTCAGCAAATAATTTCTTATTCATTACTTTTTTTTCACCAACTCCAAGTTTTAAGTGTGGTGAAGTTTGTAATTCTTTTTTTAACAAAGCAATGCCATTCACATAATCGCCCATGGCAACTTTAATCAAGCCATATTGTTCGTAAAAAGGATTATTGGGAACATTTTTTTTGTATTTGTCAAGACTTAACAAAGCCAAGTCGTATTCGCCTAGATTTTTATATATGTAAAAAAGTTTGTTGACACACATGCCCATCAAGTCTTGATATACTTTACTTGATTTGATGTTTTCATTGCTTTCAATATTTTCAATAAGTGCTATTAGCAGTTTCTTTGAGCGGTTGAAATCCGATTTGTTATAGAAATAATTTGCTACGTAATATTTTCCGAAAAGGCGGAATAGTTTATTTTTAGAATTACTAATTTCCAATGCTTCAGAATAAGCTTTTTCAGGATTTGAAATTAGTTCTTCTTGAATACTTCGGGTTCTTTTAATCTCAATTTCGCTTAATTCTTGAGCAAAAGTCAAGTTAAAAGATAACAGTATTACAATAGAGTAAATAAATTTATGCATTATGAAAATTGGTGTCTCAACTAAAAATTTAAGTCCGCTAAAATAATGAATAAAACCAGAGTTTTTAAATTATCTAAAGCATTTTCTGTGCTTCTTTCATTGTCGATTTTCAATTAAATGATTAGCAAGAAAAAAGAAATTAAAAGAAATTTTACAAAAAAAATCCCAAACTCTTTTAGAATCTGGGATTTCAGTATTGTTGTTTTTGTGTTTATTTTCCTTTGTTAGCCTCGGCTACATATTTTTCCAAAGCCATTGTCATCGAAGGTGTTTCTGGAGTTGGAGCAAGAATATCAATTCGTAAACCGTGTTCTAATGCTTCTTTTTGAGTTGTGCTTCCAAAAACGGCAATTCGAGTATTGTTTTGCTTAAAATCAGGAAAGTTTTTAAATAATGATTTGATTCCAGTTGGACTAAAGAACGCCAAAACATCATAATAAACATCAGCCAAATCAGATAAATCGCTCATTACCGTTTTGTAAAAAACAGCTTGCGTCCAATTGATTTTTAAGTTGTTCAAAGTCACAGGCGCATCTGCATTCAACTGATCAGAAGCAGGTAATAAAAACTTCTCGTCTTTGTATTTTTTGAAAAGAGGTGCCATATCGGCAAAATCTTTCTGACCTACATAAATTTTACGCTTTCTATACACTACATATTTTTGAAGATAGAACGCAATCGCTTCAGACTGACAAAAATATCTCAAATCTTCTGGAACTTTATAACGCATTTCCTCAGCCACTCTAAAAAAGTGGTCAACGGCATTTTTGCTTGTTAAAATGATAGCGGTAAAATTATTAAGGTCAATTTTTTGTGCCCTAACGTCTTTTGCGCTTACGCCTTCTACATGAATAAAAGAGCGAAAATCAACTTTTACCTTATGTTTTTGTTGTAAATCAAAATAAGGCGAATTCTCTACTTTTGGCTCTGGTTGCGACACCAAAATGGTTCTCACTTTCAAATTTGACATGTTTATGCTCAATTTTTTGTAATCAAATAATATATGAAATAATAGGGCGCTATTTCAAGTGCGCAAAGATACAAAATAAAATAAAACAACTTACCAAATACTAAATTTTGATAATTTTTCAAAGAAATAAGGTAAGTCAGCAAATTTATTATTAATAATGTAACAATAATTACAAAAAGTAACGATTTTGATGCATAATCGCCATAAAATAACATTATTGAAATGGGCAATAATAACAATCCTACATAAGTTCTAAAGTTAACTTTCTGTAAATTAAACTGCTCAATGATTTCTTCGATGCCAAAAGTAGCTGCGATTATTTTTTCTATCAAAAACTTACAAAGAATGAAAACGGTCAATAAAGTGAATACTCTTACGAATAAAATCCAATCGGTTTTTTCTCCATAATCAAAAAAATGAACCAAAATCATTTGAATAAAAAAGGAAAGAGAAACGAGGTTTACGGCAAAAAGAATTACATTAAAACCACTCATCAAATGGCTGCTTTCTCGATAAATTTTGTTGTATTTGTCTGATACAATTAGTCTTACAAAATCATTAAATCGAGATTCAAATGCCGATTTCGCTAAAACAATTAGCGCTAAAGTAACTACAAAAATAAGGGTTGCCCAATCTTTGTTTGCTAGAATTCGGTAGTGTAATTCTGGTGTTGTCATTAGCGGCAAAATTACTAAATTTTATTTGTTGATTACTATTATAATATTATTAAGATTATCAAGTTATAAATTGAGTATTTTTGCAAAAACTTTTTTAGATTGATATGAACTGCGGTATTGTAATTATTCCAACTTATAACGAAATTGAAAATATAGAAAGCATTGTGAGAGCCGTGTTTTCGTTACACAAATCGTTTCATATTCTAATCGTGGATGACAATTCTCCAGACAAAACCGCTGAAAAAGTAAAAGAACTTCAAAAGGAATTTGCGAATCAATTGTTTTTAGAGCAACGAACCAAAAAAGCCGGATTAGGGACAGCTTATGTACACGGATTCAAATGGGCTTTGGCTAAAGATTACGAATTTATTTTTGAGATGGATGCCGATTTCTCTCACAATCCAAATGATTTAGAGCGATTGCATGATGCTTGTCATTTTGGTGGTGCCGATATTGCCATTGGATCGCGCTATGTTACAGGTGTTAATGTTGTAAATTGGCCGTTGAGCAGAGTTTTACTGTCTTATTTTGCTTCGGTTTATGTTCGAATGATTACGGGTATGAAAATTATGGATGCTACAGCAGGATTCATCTGTTATAACAGAAATGTTTTAGAAAGTATCAATCTAGATAAAATCAAATTCATTGGATATGCGTTTCAAATTGAAATGAAATACCGTGCTTTTTGCAAAAAATTCAATATCCAAGAAGTGCCTGTAATTTTTACCGATAGAACTAAAGGTCAGTCCAAAATGAGTGGTTCCATTATCAAAGAAGCTATTTTTGGAGTTTTATCGCTTCGAATCAAAAAGATATTTAATAGATTATAACACAACACATGAATACCGTTTTAATTAAAAATGCAAAGATTGTTAATGAAGGAAGAATTTTTGAAGGCGATGTTCTCATAGAAGGTGAATTTATCACTGAAATTTCGACCAGCATCAGTCACAAAAGTTCTAATTGTAAAGTTATAGACGCCGAGGGAAATTACTTAATTCCTGGTGCTATTGATGATCAAGTGCATTTTCGTGAACCAGGTTTGACACACAAAGGTGATATTGCTTCCGAAAGTCGTGCCGCTGTAGCAGGTGGAATTACTTCGTTTATTGAACAGCCAAATACAGTTCCTAATGCGGTTACTCAAGAATTATTAGAACAAAAATATCAAATTGCTGCCGAGAAATCGTATGCGAATTATTCGTTTATGATGGGCGGTACCAACGATAATTTGGAAGAAGTTTTGAAAACCAATCCCAAAAATGTAGCTGGTATTAAATTGTTTTTGGGTTCTTCTACGGGCAATATGTTGGTGGATAATCCGGAAACTTTAGAAAAAATCTTTGCAAATACCAAAATGCTTATCGCAGTTCATTGTGAAGATGAAACAACTATTAAAAACAATCTAGAAAAATACAAAGCCGAATATGGTGAAGATATTCCTGTAACAGCCCACCACTTAATTCGAAGTGAAGAATCTTGTTATTTGTCTTCGTCAAAGGCTATTGAACTGGCAAAGAAAACAGGTGCCCGATTGCATGTTTTCCATCTTTCGACCGCTAAAGAAATGGATTTGTTTACCAATGAAATTCCGTTAGAAGAAAAACAGATTACAGCAGAAGTTTGTATTCATCATCTTTGGTTTACCAACGAAGATTATAAAACAAAGGGCAATTTCATCAAATGGAATCCAGCTGTGAAGACGGCAACCGATAGGGATGCCCTTTGGAAAGCTTTATTAGACGATAGAATTGATGTAATTGCTACCGATCACGCACCGCATACCTTAGAAGAAAAATCACAGAAATATTTAAGTGCTCCTTCGGGCGGACCATTAGTGCAACATGCCGTCGTAGCCTTATTTGAAGCACATCATCAAGGCAAAATTTCGGTTGAAAAAATTGTAGAAAAGATGTGCCATAATCCGGCTAAGATTTTTAAAATTGAGAAACGCGGATTTATCAAAGAAGGCTATTATGCCGACTTGGTTATTGTCAATCCAGCCAAACCTTGGAGTGTCAATAAAGATAATATTTTATATAAATGTGGTTGGTCGCCTTTTGAAGGAACTAATTTCAAATCGAGAATTTCACATACATTAGTAAACGGACAATTGGTGTATGAAAATGCAAAAGTTAAAGAAATTAGAGCAGGAAAACGATTGCTTTTTGATAGATAGTTTCTGGAATTAATTCAGCTTAAAATGAAAAAACTTATTTTACTTTTTACTGCTATTGCTTTGATGACTTCGGGTTGTAAAGATAAGGCAATTGAAAAACCCAAAAATCTTGTTGAACGCGATAAGATGGTCGATATTATTTATGATTTGGCACTTTTGGAAGCGGCAAAATCTCAAACAGCAGGCACGTATCAGTATCCTAGAACGTCTCAATTTTTGAAAGAAAAATATAAAATCGACAGTTTAACTTTTGCCCAAAGCGCTCAGTATTATGCTTCTGATATTAAAGAATATAAGAAAATGTATGATGAAGTTAAAGAACGTTTGAATGCTGAAAACACCAAACTTAACGGTGGTCAGCCAGTTAAAGAAAATCTTGAAGAGGGAATTGTAAAGTAATTATTTGGTAAAATTTGGAACAATTTGGTCTAAATAGGCATCAATTGTTTCAAAAGTGTAGTTTAAGTAAGTTTTGATTTTTTTGTTTGATATTTGATCCTTATTTGTAAGAGATTGCGCACTCAATTTCGATATTTTTCGTTTCGTTCTTAAAAAGGTTGATAGTATCCAATCCAATCGCCAGGCTAGGTTTAATAACCAAGGTTTGGCTTCTATATTCGGCTTTTTAGCGCCAATTTTTTCGGCTATTTTAAAGATGATATTCTGGTAAGTAATGTTTTCAGAAATAAGAATAAAACGTTCCCCAGCACAATCGGAGTTCATTAACAATCGCATTATTTTGACCACATCAATTACCGCTACATAGCCTGTTGAACCTTTGGTATAGAATGGAAATCCTTTTTTGATTGAAGTAAAAAAAGCACCACTTCCTTGATTCCAAAAACCTGGACCAAAAATCACTCCCGGATTTATGATAACTACCTTTAAACCTTCTTGATAACCGCGCCACACTTCCATTTCGGCGCCATATTTTGAAATGGCATAATCACTGTGTGAAACCTCTGGGTTCCATTCGGTTTCTTCGGTAATATAAGTTTCGTTTTGAGATAATCCAAGGTCGCCTAGAGCAGCAATAGAACTTACGTGACATAATTTGGTTACCTTTTTATCGATACAAAAATTCACGATGTTTGCTGTGCCTTCAATATTCACTTTTCGAAGTTGGTCTTCATCATCGGGATTGAAGGAAATGCAAGCGGCACAATGATACACGTAATGAACGTTTTGAAAAGCAATTTCTAACGATGGAATATCTAAAATGTCGGCTTGAATCCATTCAATGGTGTCGAATAATTCGCTTTTTTGATACCACTCAAACAGCTTTTTTGTTTTTTCGATATGTTTTGCATTTCGGTAAATAGCACGCAGATTGGATTCGCATTGTTCTGCTAAATGAACGAGCAAATGTGCGCCTACTAATCCGGTTCCGCCAGTAACTAATATCATGGTAGCAAAGATAATTAGGTTTGTTGGATTATTGGATTTTTAACTTCGGAAAAAAGTAAACCTAAAGCATTTCTTTTAGCCCTGATTGTAGTGTAAATCCTTATGTTTTGTCTGCCTGAGCGCAGTCGAAGGGTAAACAAAACATAAGATTGCAACGAAAAGCAGGAATAACGATGGCTGATGAATCCCAAGCCATTCGCTTCTAAGGCTTCAAAATTTGATTTTGCCAGTGCCATTGCGTTTCGTTATATTTGCGCAAATTATTGATTAGAAATGAAAAATTTAGTAGCAGAATTGCAATGGCGCGGATTGGTGCACGACATGATGCCTGGCACGGAAGAACAACTTTTAAAGGAAATGACAACTACTTATATTGGGTTTGACCCAACGAGTGATTCGTTGCATATTGGAAGTTTGGTGCCGATTATTTTGTTGGTTCACTTAGAGCAATTTGGTCACAAACCGATTGCTTTGGTGGGTGGTGCTACAGGTATGATTGGCGATCCTTCTGGAAAAAGTGACGAGAGAAACTTGCTTGATGAGGCTACTTTAGAGAAAAATGTAGCCGGAATAAAAGCGGTTTTATCCCGTTTTTTAGATTTCAATTCGACTGCGGCTAATGCTCCGATTTTAGTGAATAATTACGATTGGATGAAGGACTTTTCGTTCATCAATTTTGCGCGTGATGTGGGAAAACGCATTACCGTGAATTATATGATGGCCAAAGATTCGGTAAAAAAACGATTGAGTGGTGAAAGTGGAGAAGGTATGAGTTTTACCGAGTTTACGTACCAGTTGATACAAGGGTATGATTTTCATCATTTGTATAAAACGCATCATTGTTTGTTGCAAATGGGTGGTTCTGATCAATGGGGAAATATTACTACAGGAACAGAATTGGTGCGTAGAATGAATGGAGAAGGCGCTAAAGCGTATGCAATGACGTGTCCGTTGATTACAAAAGCAGATGGTTCTAAATTTGGAAAAAGCGAAGGCGGTAACGTGTGGTTAACGGCTGATAAAACTTCGGTTTATAAATTTTACCAATTTTGGTTGAACACCACAGACGTTGATGCGGAGAAGTATATTAAGATTTTTACGTTTTTAGATAAAAATACCATTGATGCATTGATAGCCGAGCATCATGAAGCACCGCATTTGAGAGTGTTACAAAAACGTTTGGCAGAAGAAGTAACTACTTTTGTGCACGGAAAAGAAGAATTAGAAAAAGCAATTTTTGCTTCGAATGCCTTTTTTAGTCCGACCATGGATGATTTAGCCCAATTGGATGTGCAAACCTTTACAGAAGTTTTTGAAGGGTTACCTCAAGCAGAAATTCAGAGAGGTGATATTGAAAATGGATTGGATATGGTTGGTGCTTTGGCTGCAAAAACAGGGTTTTTATCCTCTAATAGTGAGGCGATGCGTGAACTCAAGCAAAATGCCATTTCTTTAAACAAAACAAAAGTAGGAGTAGACTATAAAATCACTACAGTCGATTTGATTCACAATCAGTTTGTGATGTTGCAAAAAGGAAAGAAAAATTATTATTTAATACAAGTAGTATAAGGAAATAAGGAGTTGATGATTTCAACTCTTTTTTTTATTCTTTAAAGTTTATTTCCATTTTATTTGAAGTAAACCATCCCTTAATAAAACTGAAGTCTTTTAGTAATTTATCAGCATCTTTGGAGTAAAGATTATTCTTTAAACCTTGTTCTACTAAGTTTATAGTAAATTCAATGTAGTGTGTTTTGTTTTCATCTAAATAGAATTCGTTATCTTCTATTTTATAATACCTTCCTTTGTTCCAATAAAGTGTTTTTGAATATGAGATTTTTTCCTTTGGTTGTAATGTTATAATTGAAGATTTAATTATTTTCTTGTCTTCAATAGATAGGATTTTCTCATCCTTTGACTTAATTGAATCCATGTCCATGTTCATTTCTTTTTTTAAGAAAACTTTTAAAAGATTATTTTTTTCTTCGGGTGTTTTAGCTTCATCCATAGCTTTTCTGAAAGCATCCATTTTTTTGTTTATGAAAACATCTTCAAAATCAAGAAATTCTTCATTTTGATATATTTTATAAACTATTCCCTGAGACATTGATCCTCTCATGTTTGGATTGAAATTTTTTGGGAAGAATACAAATGAAATTTCTTTGTCTGTAGTGTTTTGAATATGATAATTAACAATAAATTTTCGTTCAGATGGAATAGAATCTGATGAGATAATCGAATCAATTTTCAATTCAATTTGGGCTGAGGTAGAAAATGAAATTAAAAGAAGGATAAGGCAAATAATTTTCATAGTAGTAGAACGGATATTATTAAAAAAAATTATAGTACCATCAAATTACAACCGCGAATATCAGAATTATCAAAACGTCCCAATACTTCGAAAGAATTGTTGGGATATTTTTTGCCCAAATCTTGAGTAGCGATAAACGAGCAGGAGTTGATGTTGGCTAAGTCAATTACGTTGATACCGCCAGTTTTTCCAACTGCTACATAAGAAAGCGCATCTTCTGTATCACGAATTAAGATGTTCATCCAATTGGGACATTCAAAAATTCCGTTTCCGAGAGAATAAGCTTGAGATAATAACTCGGTCATGCCGTATTCTGAATGTATGGAGGTAACACCAAATCCGTTGCAAAGAATTTCATGTAGTTCTTCACGAATCATCTCTTTGCGTTTGCCTTTCATACCGCCAGTTTCCATGATAATGGTGTTTTTTAATTGGAATTTTTGTTTTTCAATTAAATCCAATAGGGCGTAGGTAACACCTATTAATAACACGTTTTGACCAGAACTATCTAATTCGATTAGTTTAGAAATGAGTTCGTCGTAATTGTGTAAATAAAAACCGCTGTGCGTATTGTTAGAGAGTTCAATTAAATCTTTAACCATATAGATTAATGAGGAACCTGTGCGTTCTAAATAGGACGGCAGTAAAGCTAAAATGGTGTAATCTTCTATATTTCCGTAAAATTCTGAAAAGGCTTTTCTGTAACTTTCTTCGTATAATGAAATGTCAGTTATTAGGTGTTTGCTTGTAACCATTCCGGTGGTTCCGCTACTGGTAAAGGTTTCTTGAATAGCTTCGGTAGAAGCTAAAACATCATGGCTTTTAAAAAACTGAATGGGTAAAAACGGAATTTGTTGTAATGATTTAACGGATCCTTTTTCTACGTTCAAAAACTCACAAAATTCACGATATACTTGATTGTTTTCGTACTGGAAACGAAATACTTTCAAAGCTATTTTTTCAAATTGCTTTTGGTTAGAAATGGTGAATATATCTGATGAAGTAATCATATTTTAAAGTATCTGAATCAAGGTCGGAATGAATGCAAAAATAGTGAAAATAAAAAAGCTCCAATGCAAATTGGAGCTTTTTGAATATGGTTTAAATTAATTATTCAATAACTAATTTTCTTGTAGCAGTATTACCTTCTTCATTAATTTGTACCATATAAACACCAGCATTTAAGCTAGAAACATTGATAGCACTTTGAGAAGTTGTAGTGTTTAAAACTTGTTTTCCTAAAACGTCAAAGATAGTTACAGTTCTTTCTGCATTAGCATCAGAGTTGATGAAGAAAACACCATTTTTAACTGGGTTTGGATAAACGCTTAATCCAGAAATAGAATTTTGATTAGTTGATGCAGTACCACCAGAAGGAGTTACAGCAGCCCAGTTGTCAGAAACTCTAATTTCGTCAATTTCAATATTTCCTGAACCTGCAGTTGCGCTACCACCTTGACGGATTACGAATCCAGCAATTTGAGTAGGAGCAGCAGTGGTTCCTGTAGCATTTGTAACAGTAGCAGTAGGTTCTGCAACACCTGGAACAGGGTTAACAAATAAACTAGCAGTGTTAGCAGTAAAATCATATTTTACAACTAAGAAATAAGTTACGTTTATTGGTAAGTCAGTAGTGTAGTACGTTGGTGCAGCTGTTCCACCAGGACCATTCAATACAGCAACATTAAATGTACCAGCTACAGATCCTTTTTTGAAATAAACTCTTGCTTGGAAAGAAGTGGTAGTTGCACTAGCAACAGAAGTTAAAGCTAAACCGTAATCTCCAGTTGCGGTATTTAAATTCAATTGTGTATCATCTAATACTTTGATTAATGCTGAATAATACACAGTTCCTGCTAATGTGCTTGTTAATGGGAAATTAACGTCTTCTGTATTACCAGCAATCATAGAAGTTCTGTTACCTGATGATGCAGCTAAACCAGGGAAAGACAAACTGTTTCCGCTATCGCTAGGTGTTGTTAAGATAGTTTGTTGTCCAGCAGTACCACTGTGAGTTGTCCATCCATTTGCGTTCAATGCTCCAGTTCCTGAAAAGGGAATGTAAGTTTGTGCAAATCCAACAGATGCGATTAATGCAATAGATAAAGTGTAAAGTTTTTTCATATTTTTTAATGTAAAATTAGACCGCAAAGATAATGACAATTTTAATAAATAAAAATTATCAAAGTAAAAAAAAAGTTAAATCAAAAAACATTTAACTACCTGATAATTAATTTTCTGGTAGTGCTAGCGTCTCCTTCTTCAATTTTAATAATGTACACGCCTGGGGAAAGCGAAGAAATATTCAATTCTTTTGAAGACAAAACAGTTTGCAATACTTTTTTGCCTAAAACATCAAAAATAGTGATTTGCTTGTCTTCGTTAGATTTTGTAGTGATATAAACTCTATCTCCGTTGGTTGGATTAGGGTAAATATTCAAACCTTCAATAGTACTTTCTTGTACTTTTGATTGCTGTTTTCCATCTTGAGCCAAAGCGCTAGAAGTGCTTAAACAAAGGAAAAAAAGTATAATATAAAAGTAATTTTTTGTCATGAGTACAATTTGGTTAAAGCAAATTTATAAAAAGTTTTCAAATACCGTACCAAAAATCTAAAAAAAATACATTTAAATAGTAGTAATTTAACATTTTACTGTTCGTTGAAAAAAGTTTGTCGAAGCTTCAACAGCATTATTTCAAAAAAATATTATCTTAACGTTAACAGATTAAATTACTGTTAAGTCGGTTCAAACTAACATTGTTGTGTTATAAAATAGTATATTTACAATCGCAAAAAACCCAAAATTTTGCTTTATGAAAAAAAAAGACATTAAAATTTTATTAGTTGATGATGAGCAAGATATCCTTGAAATTGTTGGATATAACTTAACTCAAGAAGGATATAAAATTGTGATAGCTAGCAATGGTAAAGAAGCCATTTCGGTTGCAAAAAAAGAGCGTCCACAATTGATTATAATGGATGTAATGATGCCTGAAATGGATGGAATGGAAGCTTGTGAAAACATTCGAAAGATACCTGAATTGAGTAACGTAATCATTACCTTTTTAACGGCAAGAAGTGAAGATTATTCTCAAGTAGCTGGTTTTGATGCAGGTGCAGATGATTATATTGCTAAGCCAATCAAGCCGAAATTATTGGTTAGTAAAGTAAAGGCACTTTTGAGAAGATTAAAAGAAGATGTTTCTTCTAGTGAAAATCTAAATGTTGGAGGTATCGAGATTAATCGTGAGGAATATAAAATTGTGATGGAAGGTAAAGAAATAGTGCTTCCAAGAAAAGAATTCGAATTGTTTTATCTACTAGCATCCAAACCTGGAAAAGTATTTAAAAGAGAAGAAATCTTAGATAAAGTTTGGGGTAATGAAGTTATCGTTGGTGGAAGAACCATAGATGTTCACATCAGAAAACTGCGTGAAAAAATTGGCGAAGATCTTTTTAAAACCATTAAAGGTGTAGGATATAAATTTGAAGCTTAAATTCCTTATTTTTACTGAATTATTACAACAACTGATTGTTCTCTAAAATGGGATTGACTTTTAAAAAGACCTATACCTTTGCCGTAATATCAACCTTTTATATTACACTATTTTCCACTTCTTTGGTGGCAATATTATTGTGGCTATTCGCTACGTTTTCTTGGCAATTTTGTGTTGTATTTGCTCTTTCAGTAGCTATTTTCTCTTTTTTTGTATTGCAATATCGTGTCGAGCATTTCATATACAGACGCGTAAAAAAAATCTATGATGATGTTTCTTTATTAGACTCCACTACACTTAGAACACAATCCATCACAACAGACATGGCAACATTAACAAGAGAAGTCAAAAAGTTTGCTACCGATAAAAAAATCGAAATTGAAAACCTAAAAGTACGTGAAGAATACCGACGCGAATTTATGGGTAATGTTTCGCACGAATTAAAAACACCACTTTTTACTGTACAAGGCTACCTTTCTACGTTGTTAGACGGCGCTATGAAAGACAAAGAATTGCGAAAAAAATATATAGAAAGAGCCGAAAAAGGAGTAGAGCGACTCATTTATATCGTTGAAGATTTAGATATGATTTCTAAATTGGAAATGGGTGAATTGAACCTTGAATATTCTGAGTTTAATATTGTAGAATTGATTCAAAACGTATTCGATTTATTAGAAATGAATGCGGATAAAAAGAACATCATTCTTATGTTCGATCGAAAATACAACAAACCTATTACCGTTTTTGCTGATCAAGAAAAAATACAGCAAGTATTGACCAATTTGATTATGAATTCTATCAAATATGGTAAAGAAAACGGCACTACAGAAGTTACTATTGAAGATTTAGTTAAAAATAAAATCATTGTTAGAATTAGAGACAATGGCGAAGGCATTGAAAAACAATTCATTCCGAGGTTGTTCGAGCGTTTCTTTCGTGTCGATAAAAGTGGTGCTCGCAGTGAAGGCGGATCGGGTCTTGGTCTTTCAATTGTGAAACATATTATTGAAGGGCACAACGAAAAAATTTATGTAGAAAGTGAATTTGGAAAAGGTTCTGAGTTTTCATTTACCTTAGAAAAGTTGAAATAAATCTTCCCAATCAGTTTCAGTATTCATCTTTGGCAACCCAGAATATAAAGGCACCGCCAACAAATCTTCCAACTTAAATTTATCTTGTTTTGATGTAGGAACTAATCCCTCTTTTTTGTATTTTTTGGCTAAATATTCTTGTTCGAATTGTCCGGGTGTTGGAATAAAAAAGGCTTTTTTCTCCAGTTTTGCCAAATCCATTATCGTTGTATAACCCGAACGGCAAAGCACGATTTCACTTTCGTTAAAAGTTTGCTCTAATTGTTCGCTTTGCATAAAATTATAGAAAGTGATGTTGCCAATGTGTTCTACTTTTTGCTCAGCTTCCACTTTGCCTTTTATAAAGACTACTTTTTCAGAATAATCTTCTAATTCTATAATCAATCGTTTTTCTAATATAGTGCGTTGTGGCTCTGGACCTGATAAAATTACCATCAATTGGTATTGAATAGGAAGTGTTTTTTTATTCAAACGACTCAATACACCAATGTATTTCAAATTCAAATGAGTTTCTCTCAAATGACCAAGTTTACCCGATAAATTCGGAATTCCACTTACATCAGGAATCCAACATTCATCAAATTTTGCTATAAAATGTTGGTGTAATTTACTCGAAATCCATGTGGTTTTTCCAGATAAAACAGTGAGTTGATGAGTTATAAAAACCGAAGGTATTTTTTTATTATGTACACCCAATCGATTGTCAGAAATGATGCCGTCAAGATTGTATTCTTTTATCCATTTTTTGACTATTTTTTTTTCAGATAAAATAGCATTGATGGTTTTTGGACTATTTTTAATCAATTTCCATTTAAAATGTTCTCCTTTTTTAGCATATTCAATGCAATACGAAGGCAATTCTAGTGTGGTAAGGTGCGGAAATTCTTTTTTTAACAAAGCCAAAGCAACACCATCAGAAGCAATAATTGGGTTGAACCCATTACTTTCTAATGCACGAATTATAGGAATACAACGTGTAGCATGACCTAAGCCCCAATTTAATGGCGCTACAAGTATGTTTTTTGGCGAATTATTCATAGATAATTGTCAAGATTTCATCATGTTTTGAATTGGCAAGATAAAACTATTTCCCGTCTTATATATTTCCTTAATTTTGCCAAAATATTAAATTTAGTCGTGGGAAGTAAAAATAAGTTAAAAAGATTTAAGGAAAACGAAACATTCGAAAATGTTTTTCAACCAACTAGAGAAGAAGTAGTCAGCAATAGTTTTCCGCTCAAAGGCAAATGGAATAGCGAATTTTTCAAAAATGACAATCCCATAATCATTGAGTTGGGTTGCGGAAAAGGCGAATATTCTGTGGGTTTGGCAGAACGATATCCTCATAAAAACTTTGTTGGAATTGACATCAAAGGAGCTCGTTTTTGGCGCGGTGCCAAAACAGCTGTTGAAGATGGAATGCACAATGTAGCTTTCGTTAGAACTCAAATCGAATTGATCAATCATATTTTTGCCGATGGTGAAGTGTCTGAAATTTGGATTACGTTTCCCGATCCACAAATCAAATACAAGCGCACTAAACATCGCATGACCAACTCAGAATTTTTAAAATTGTACAAAAGAATTTTGAAGCCAGATGGCGTGGTTAATCTAAAAACCGACTCCGAGTTCATGCATGGGTATACGTTAGGATTGTTGCATGGTGAAGGACATGAGGTTTTATATTCGAATCATAATATTTACAAAAATGAAGGTGCGCCAAGTGAAGTAACGGCAATTCAAACCTTTTATGAGAAACAATATTTGGAAGTAAATAAAGCAATTACGTATATTCGTTTTAAAATAAAATAAATGAATTTAGCGCTTCCGTTTGTTTTTGGCTTTTTGGCGGCAGTTATAGGGGTTATTCCGCCAGGTCTAATCAATATGACGGCAGCAAAAGTAAGTTTAGTAGACGGGCAAAAACGAGCTTTAATGTTTGTTTTAGGAGCTTTACTCGTTATTTTTTTTCAAACCTATATTTCTGTAATCTTTGCAGAATATATTGATAGCCATCAAGAAGTGGTGATTTTACTTCGTGAAATCGGACTTTTTATTTTTATAGCGTTGACGGTTTATTTTCTAAAATTCGCTAAAAAACCTAAAATTCACGACGAAAATGTAGCTGTAAAAAGCAAACGCAGTCGTTTTTTTATGGGAATGGTGATTTCGGCCATCAACTTTTTTCCTATTCCATACTACGTTTTAATCAGTATTGCTTTGGCATCTTATAAGGTGTTCACTTTTCAAACATTACCTATTTATAGTTTGGTTTTAGGCGTAGTTTTTGGTTCGTTTGCCGTGTTTTATTTCTATGTGGTTTTCTTTAATAAAATGAAATCTAAAGCCGATTTTTTTGTAAATAATATGAACAAAATGATTGGTTTTATTACAGGTTTAGTAGCTTTATTGACTCTTTTTAATATTGTGAAATACTATTTCTAATGGAAGAAAATTTCTTTGAACGTGTATACGAAATCGCCAAACAAATTCCCGAAGGAAAAGTCACTTCATATGGTGCGATTGCCAAAGCGTTAGGTGCTGCTCGTTCTGCTAGAATGGTAGGTTGGGCCATGAATGCTTCCCACAGCAGACTTGATGTTCCTGCACATCGAGTAGTTAATAGAAAAGGACTTTTAACTGGGAAACACCATTTTGAAGGCACTAATCTGATGCAACAATTGTTGGAAAACGAAGGTGTTAAGATTGTTGATAATCAAATTATTGATTTTGAAAAGCATTTTTGGACACCTGAAATTACTTCCTAATGATTTCCATAAATTGTTCTATTAATTTATTTTCATAATCAAAATTTACTTCCTCTTCTTCTACTTGCTGCGCTTCAATTTTATGTTGATACAAACGCCATCTTTTGTTGTTGTATTCTAAAGCGGTTAAATTTTCAATCCAATCACCCGAATTTAGGTACATCGTATGGCCTTTTTTATTAGAAACTTGTTCCATTTTAGGTTCATGAATGTGACCACAAATGACATAATCATATCCATTTTCTATGGCTAATTCGGTACAAACGTTTTCAAAGTTTGCAATGAATTTCACAGCAGATTTCACACTACTTTTAATTTTCTTAGACAGCGAATAAGGTTCTTTATTGAAACGGGCCAACACCCAATTGATGAAACGATTCAATACAATTAGTAAATCGTAACCCCAACCACCAAGCTTGGCCAGCCATTTAGCATGATTAATAGAAGCGTCAAAAACATCGCCATGAAATACCCATGCTTTTTTGCCGTCTAAATTTAAAGTCAACTTATTTTGAAGACTAAAATTTCCCAAATGGATATCGGTAAATTTGCGCAGTAACTCATCGTGATTTCCGGTTAAATAATACACTTTGGTTCCTTTAGAACACATCGAAATTATTTTTTTTAAAACCTTTAAATGACTGGCAGGAAAATACGATTTTCTAAATTGCCAAATGTCAATAATATCACCATTTAAAATCAAGATTTTAGGTTTGATAGAAGATAAGTAGCTCAATAATTCTTTAGCATGACAACCGTAGGTTCCTAAATGCACATCAGAAATAACAACAACTTCAATTTTTCGTTTTTTGACACTCATATTGTTTCTTACAAAGTACAAGATGATATGTTGACAAAAAGTTATTTCAGGATTATTAAAACATTATTTATGTATGTTAATTAACGAAATCGTTTTAGTAAGGTATTTCTTTATTTTACTATTATATTTCCTTATTAATGCTGATAAAAATCATATTGTTCCTTTTTTTTTCGCAGGAAATTTGTCCTATAATTAATAAGGAACAAAATGAGAACTTTAAAATTAACTCGAAACCTACTTTTTCTAACATTGCTTTTTTTGTCTTCTTGGAATACATTAAAAGCACAAGATCAGAAAGTAGTATTAGCTGAAAGCAAATTGACTGTTTTCGGAACATCAAATCTTCACGATTGGGATATTGAAGCAAAAGCTATGAGTGGAAAAGCAAATTTTGTTTTTGAATCTAATGTTTTAACAGATATCAAAAATTTAGACTTTGCAGTGGAAACCGAGCAATTGTTAAGCGGAAAGTCTGGAATGGACTCTAACACATTCAAAGCACTTAATAGTAAAAAGTACAAAACTATTAATTACAAACTTACCAATGTAACCAAAGTATCTAAAGTAAATGCCAATACTTATTTGGTAGAAGCTCAAGGAGATTTAACCATTTCTGGAGTGACCAAAAGTATAACCCAAAACTTTACTGTTGTGGTTTCTGGAAAAAAACTAATTCTTTCAGGCAAAACAAAAATTAACATGACCCAATATAAAGTTGTTCCACCAACAGCTTTGTTTGGAACCATAAAAACCGGACCAGAGGTAACGGTAGATTTCAAAGTAACCTATAACTAAAATTAAATTTAAAAATTTGTATCATGAGAACTTTTATTAAAATAGCACTAGTGATTGCGGCCGTTTGTTTATCAAACAATATGATGGCCCAAGTAGGATTTGGCCATGTCCAAAACAGTATTCCTCGAGATAAAGATGGAATCAATCAATTTGACGTAAAAAAAGATAGCGTTCAGTTTAAAGGAGTTAATGTTTATATGGGAGGAGCATTTGCATTGCAATTCCAAGCATTAAACTCATTCAATGATCAAGATGCAGCTACTTTACCAGCTCCTATTGCTGGTTATAGATTGAATAATTTAGCCAATAACTTGAACTTACCAATTGCCAATATGACTTTTGGAGCTCAATTATATGATGGTGTACGTGTAAATTTAGACCTATATCTTTCTGCTAGACACCATAATGAAACATGGGTTAAAGGAGGATATTTGCAAATAGACAAATTAGATTTCATTAAAAAAGACTTCTTAAAAGATTTCATGAAATATGCTACAATCAAAGTTGGTCAAATGGAAAACAACTATGGTGATGCACATTTTAGAAGATCAGATAATGGTAGTGCTTTGGTAAATCCGTTCATTGAAAACAACATTATGGATGCCTTTATTACAGAACCTGGAGTTGAATTATACTATAACAGAAGCGGATTTGTTAGTATGTTAGGTGTAACAAATTCAAAATTGAATCAAAGTGTTGCAGAGATAGTACCAGGAACACCAACAGCTTCTGCACCAGATCAAAACACTACAATTAGTCCAACTATTTTGGCTAAATTTGGATACGACAAACAATTAAACAAAGATTTAAGAGTTAGACTTACAGGATCTTTATACCATGTATCTAATATGAGTAGCAATCTATATTCTTCAGACAGAGCCGGTAGCCATTATTATGGTGTGATGAGTCATCAAGCTTATACAGGTGTGGCTGGAGCAGTTGCTAGTAATTTTGATGTGACAGCCAATAAAGATACAGGTAGATTCAATCCAAATTTCGCAAATTGGGCAACCTCTATAATGATCAACCCATTTGTAAAATATAAAGGTTTAGAATTTTTTGGAACTGTAGAAATCGCTTCTGGTGGAAATGTTAAAGGTAATGATGAGAAACGTACCGTTAACCAATACTCTGGTGATGTTGTTTACAGATTCGGAAAAACTGAGAATTTTTACTTAGGAGCTAAATACAATACAGTAACAGGTAAATTAGCTAATGCCGATGCCAATTCAGTAAGTGTTAATAGAATTGAAACTAGTGCAGGTTGGTTCATGACCAAAAACATACTTGCTAAATTAGCTTACATTAACCAAAGTTATAAAGACTATACTCAATTTACAGCAGGTAATCCAAACGATTTGTACGGTGGTAGATTCAGTGGTCTAATGTTTGAAGCAGTTATTACTTTCTAAAAACAATTAAATACATAAAAGAGAAAAACGCAAGTTTTTCTCTTTTTATAAAAGTCATGAAAACACGTAACATCATACTAGTAATTCTAATTTTTTTAGGTTTTGGATTTGTAACCATTACCAAAACTAAAGTTAAAATTTCATCTAAAAGTGAGGTAGTTATTAGTGGTAAATCCAATGTAAATTCATTTCAATGTAAGTACAATTCCAATTATCTTGAAGATGAGATAATGGTCACTACCATCAAAAACAATGAATCAAAAATAAGTTTGAATAATGCTAAAATAGCAATAAAAAGCAAAGGATTTGATTGCAGTAACAGAATGATAACACGTGATTTTAAAACCATTTTGAAAGCAGATGATTATGATAATATAAATATCGAACTCAAAGAATTAGACATAAATGGTAATTATATTATGACAAAATTAAGCATCGAAATAGCTGGAAAAAGTAAAGAATATGTGGTTCCAATGGCTTTTAATGAAAAAAACAATAATGTAAAAGGAACTTTAAGATTAAACATTAAAGATTTCAATTTAAAATCTCCAAAAAAATTATTTGGACTCATAGAAGTAGATGACAATGTAGATATAAACTTTAATCTCTTTTTACAGTATTGATATTTAAAATTTTTTTATTTTGTTTGAAAAGCGGCTTTGAAAAAAGTCGCTTTTTTTATGAAATTACATTTGTAAATTCAACTCAATTTAGGTCTTATTCTAACGGAAAATTTACCAAGATCATTTGTGTATAAATTCCAATTATTCCACTATCAAAAACTTTAACGGCTAAACTTTTAATGTCCTAAACTTCTTTATATCTTTGCAATCTAAAATCAGTCTTAATAAAAAGATTGGGTTGATTTAAATTATTGAAAATGAAGCTAGATAGAAAAGAAATCCTGAAAGCATTAGAAAGCATTTCTATTGCAGGTGAAGGAAAGAATATGGTAGAAAGTGGTGCTGTCAAAAACGTAATCACTTTTGGAGACGAAGTTGTTGTCGATTTGGTATTAACCACGCCAGCGATGCATATTAAAAAACGTGCTGAAGATGATATTAAAAAGTTAATTCACGAACAGTTTTCATCGGAAGCCGTTGTGAAAGTTAACATCAAAGTTGAAGCTCCAGAGAAAAACGAAATCAAAGGAAAAAACATTCCAGGAATTAGTAACATCATAGCGGTAGCTTCTGGTAAAGGCGGTGTTGGTAAATCAACTACCACAGCCAATTTGGCGGTTACTTTAGCTAAAATGGGTTTTAAAGTAGGGGTTTTAGATGCAGATATTTACGGACCAAGCATGCCTATCATGTTTGATGTAGAAAATGAAAAACCAATTTCCATCGAAGTTGACGGAAAATCTAAAATGAAACCTATAGAAAGTTATGAAATAAAATTGCTTTCCATCGGATTCTTTACTTCTCCAAGTCAAGCAGTAATTTGGCGTGGACCAATGGCTGCTAAAGCCTTAAATCAAATGATATTTGATGCCGATTGGGGAGAATTAGACTTCATGTTAATTGACTTACCACCAGGAACTGGCGATATTCATTTGTCTATAATGCAAGCCTTACCTATCACAGGTGCAGTTGTAGTAAGTACACCACAAGTGGTAGCATTGGCCGATGCCCGTAAAGGTGTTGCAATGTTCCAAAGTGAAGCTATAAACGTTCCGGTTCTGGGAATTATAGAAAATATGGCGTATTTCACACCAGAAGAGTTACCAAATAATAAATATTATATTTTCGGACAAGAAGGAGCTAAAAATCTAGCAGACGATTTACAAGTGCCATTTTTAGGCGAAGTGCCTTTGGTACAAAGTATTCGTGAAGCTGGAGATTATGGTCGTCCTGCGGCTTTACAAACGGCTTCTCCATTAGAAAAAGTGTATGAAGAAATAGCAAGAAATGTAGTTCAAGAAGTAGTTCACAGAAACGAAAATCTTGCGCCAACCGAGGCAATCAAAATAACAACAATGGCAGGTTGTTCTGCTGTTAAGAAATAGACTTATTTAGAGTTCTTAGATTTTATTGTAATCTAAAAATCTAAGGAGTCTAAAAATCTAAAAATCTAAATTATGACAAACGAAGAGTTAACATTCAATATCGAAAAAGCATTGGAGGAAATCAGACCTTTTTTGAATTCCGATGGTGGTGATATCAGTTTGATTTCTATTGAAGACGAAAAGCACGTTAAAGTCCGTTTTCAAGGTGCTTGCACGAGTTGCAGTGTAAATCAAATGACACTAAAAGCTGGAGTAGAAACCACGATTAAAAAGTATGCTCCACAAATAGAAACCGTAGAGAACATTGCATAATTCTCAATATGATAAAAATCATATTTAAAGATAATAGCGCTTTGTTACTTTGCCAATCTTAATTTTAAAAAAATGATTGAAACCGATATACTTATCATAGGTGCAGGTCCAACTGGACTTTTTGCTGTTTTTGAAGCCGGACTATTACAATTAAAATGTCATATTATCGATGCTCTTCCACAACCCGGAGGGCAATTAGCTGAATTGTATCCTAAAAAACCCATTTTTGATATTCCAGGTTATCCGTCTGTCTTAGCCGGTGAATTAGTGGATAATTTAATGGAACAAATTAAGCAATTTCAACCCGGATTTACGTTGGCTGAAACAGCTGAAACAATAGATAAACTGGAAGATGGAACTTTTATAGTTACCACCAATAAAGGCACTAAACATCATGCAAAAGCAGTTGCAATTGCTGGAGGTTTAGGAACTTTTGAACCTAGAAAACCAGCCATAGAAAATATTTCTTTTTATGAAGAAAAAGGGGTTGAATATTTTGTAAAAGATCCCGAGTTATTCCGTGATAAAAGAATTGTAATTGCAGGTGGCGGAGATTCTGCTTTAGATTGGAGTATTTTTCTTTCCAATGTTGCTTCAGAAGTTACTTTGGTACACAGAAGAAACGAGTTTAGAGGTGCATTAGATTCGGTTGAAAAAGTACAAGAATTGAAAAAACTTGGAAAAATCAACCTAATTACACCAGCAGAAGTGGTTGGAATCAATGGAAAAGACCATGTTGAAAGCATTGTCTTGGAAAACGAAGGAATACAAGAAGTTTTTGAAACCGATTATTTTATTCCGCTTTTCGGATTGACACCAAAATTAGGTGCTATTGCCAACTGGGGATTAGAAATTGAAAAAAATGCTATCAAAGTAAACAATGCTTTAGATTATCAAACCAATATTGATGGCATTTATGCTATCGGTGACGTAAATATTTACCCAGGAAAATTGAAGTTAATTTTGTGTGGTTTTCACGAAGCTACCTTGATGTGTCAAAGTGTTTATAATCGAATCAATCCAGGCAAAAAATATGTTTTAAAATATACCACCGTTTCTGGAGTGGATGGATTTGATGGAACAAGAAAAGAAGCCGAAAAAGCCGTTGTAAAATCGATTGAATAATGTCACAAGACGTAACAGTATACATAACAGACAGAAAAGGAGTGAAGCACGAAGTTCAAGCTCCAACAGACATGAATATGAACATTATGGAACTTATTCGAGCCTATGAACTGGCCGAAGAAGGAACCGTTGGTGTTTGTGGCGGAATGGCCATGTGTGCTTCTTGTCAGTGTTATGTTTTAAATGATGTCATTTCGTTAGAAAGAAATCCAGATGAAGAAGCCATGCTTTGGGAAGCCTATCACGTAAAAGAAAATTCAAGATTAGGTTGTCAAATTCCGATTACCGTAGAAATCGATGGTTTGGAACTTGAAATAGCACCTGAACAATAAACAAAAAAGCGAGAAGAAATTCTCGCTTTTTTTACACATAACAATCAAAACTACTTTACCAGCATTTTCTTGTTTTCGGTATACACACCGTTTTCGGTTTCGATATGCACTTTGTAGATATAATATCCACTGGTTAGGTTGGCTTTATTTTTATCAATTACAATATTGTTCAAACCCGAATAATAAGTGCCATTAATAGGGGTGCTAATCAATCTTCCGGTTACATCAAAAAGATCAATTTTGATTTTTGCTGTTTCGTTTAACAATATCGGAATGGTTGTGGTCTCAATTACTGGATTAGGGAAATTTTGCCCAATTTGAGTTCTGTTATAATTTAGTTCGTCAATTGCTAAAGTTGGTCCAGCTACATAGATGGTATGATTTAAAACAAAACCATTAGCAACACTTCCTGTTACAGAGGATAATTCGTTAGTCACTCCATCAGAAAACACATTATCTGATGCATTATAAGTATAACCAGTCATACCCTTAGTATAACCATAGGCTGTAGCAGCATTTACTAAATTTACAGCGCTTGAAGTTCCTTCTGGAAAAGCAATTTGTGTAACTAATAACGAAGTTCCATCAGCTTTGTATATGTGAACGTGAATATGTGTAGCTCTACTCATATACCAACCTGGGAAAATAGAGGTAAACGTTACTAATCCATTCGCATTCGTTATTTGTCTTCCTCTTAAAAAATGAACCGATGTATAATCTACAGTTTGCATACTAGTGCCACCATATTCAGAGTAATAGCCATCTTTGTCGCAATGCCAAATATCCACCAAAGCGCCTTCATAAGCACCACAATTAGCATTTGTATTATTGATAGTGATATTAATGGTAAACGCAACACCTGTTCTGTTATCAGAAATAATGTTACTTCTTACATAAGATGCTGGAGTAATTGTAGGAAAAGGTCCTGCCGTTTCACTATTCGTGACACTACACGCAGCTATACTACTGTCGTTAGATTTGGCACTTATCAATGATGGTGCAGCAATGGCTAAACCCAGAAAACCTACACTTTTTTTCAAAAATTCTTTTCTTTCCATACCTAAAAGTTTTAAATCAAAAGCAAACCTAACCGATTCTTTTTTTAATTAAAAATAATTGAGGTAAACAGCCTTTTGGTTGCGGTGAAATTATAGTAAAACATCAATAATCAGTAAGATAGCATTTTCTGATAGTGCTTCGAATGCTATAGAATCAATATTCCAAATTTTTAACCCATCTCGATTTTCAATCAATCGGTTTTGAAATTCAAAAGCACCACTTAAAACAAAGGCAAATACGCCATAATTTTTGTTTTTTAAAGAATGGAAACCCTCGCTTCGAGCATCTAAAATACAAGCTCCGATAGAGAAGCATTCGTTTTGTGTGATTGAAATAATGCTATTTCGGTTTTCTAAAGTAAACGAAATGGTTTCAGAAATAATTGTTGTTGAACGAAATCGAAGTTGAATGAAATTGATCAACTCTTTTTCGTAAGGATTGCTGATTGTGAAATGAGTTCCTTTTTTAGCTGAAAAAACCCGAATTTGATTTGTTGTTACAAATTCTGAAGTATCAAGATAAATTACGTCTAAAGCACCAACCAAGGGAATCAATACTATTGTTTGGTCTTCTTCTAGCGTGTAATCTATACTCTTTTTAGGAGCAAGAGTTTCGTCATTTAAAATGGATAAACTACCAAAAGAGTTTCTGCTCTCTTCCTGGTATGAAAGATAATTGAAGGTTGAAAAACAATTGTAACTATCACTAGCAATTGTACCTCTTAGTTCAGATTTTAATATTTGTGATGGATTCTGAAGTTGCATTTACTGAAAATATTTAGAAATTTCTTCTTTGTAAGTGTCGCCAATTGGAATTACAAATTCTTCAATGTCTATTGTCTTACTCTGAATCGATTTTACTTTTTTTATCGGAATTATATAAGATCGATGTACTCTAATAAATTCTTTTTCGGGTAGTTTTTCAATAATATTTTTCATGGAAAGACGCGTGACAACTTTCGATTTATTACTCAAGTGGATTTGAATATAATCATCGAGACCTTCTATCAATAAGATGTCGTTGTATTCAATACGAAGTAATTTGTAATCGGCTCTAACCATCAAATGAGTTTGTACAGAAGCACTATTTCTAAATTGTAATTCATTTCTAGCTTTTTGAACCGCAGTTAAAAGGCGTTCTTGTGAAAAAGGTTTTAGTAAATAGTCGGTAGCGTTAACATTAAATCCTTCTACCGCATATTCACTATAGGCTGTAGTGAAAATAACAATTGGGTCATTGTCGAGCATTTTGTAGAAATCGATACCATTTTTGTTAGGCATTTGAATGTCTAAAAAAATTAAATCTACAGGGTAATTTTTGAGGTATTTGAGGGCTTCGTTTTGTTTCGTAAATGTTCTTTCGAGCGTAATAAAATCAATCTCTTCACAAAAATGAGAGATAATTTTTAATCCCAATGGTTCATCATCTATAGCAATGGCTCGTATCATTACAAATGTATTTTCAAATTGACTTCAAAAACTGTATTTTTTTCTAAGATAGTTAAAGTATGTCTATTAGGGTAAATATAACTTAGTCTTTTGGTCGTGTTTTCCAAACCTTTTTCTGTTTTTAATTCGTCTGCAATAATTGTGTTTACGATGGAGTTTTTAACATTTAAAATAAAATTGTCAGCTTCAATTTTAATTTTAATCTCAATAAAGGAATTTTCATCAGGATTGATGCCATACTTAAACGCATTTTCGATAAACGGAATTAAAATTAGAGGCGCAATTACTTTACCAGAAGGATTTCCCTCTACAGTAACAACTAAATTGGTTTCTCCATCAATTCGTAGCTTTTGTAAATCAATATAGTCGTTAATATGATTAATTTCTTTTTCTAAAGAAACAAAATTAACAGCGCTTTCGGTGACTACATAGCGCATAATATTGGATAATTTCAACACTGCATTTGGAGCTTCATTTGATTTTTCTAGGGTTAAAGCATACAGACTATTTAAAGTGTTGAATAAGAAGTGCGGATTAATTTGTGCTTTTAAATAAGAAACTTCAGCATTTAATTTTTCAGTTTTAATTCTAGATAAATTGCGATTCATCTTAATTAGAAGAGCAAATGATAACATTAACAAATAGGAAATTAAAATTTGTGTGTCAAAAAATAAGAATGATTCGTGTGGTTTAATTGGCCGATGAGAACCAAAATTATGCATGTGATGAAAAGGTTCATCAGGAATAAAAGTATTCGGTAAGTAAATCAACATAAGGAAACTTACTAAACAAGTAATAAAAAATAGTAGCTTTCTTTTTTTGAAGAATAGATTCGGAATAAAGTAATTATAATTGGCATAAAATAGCACAATCAATAAACTGTACCTAAAAAAATATTGTTGGAAAGGTTTAACATGAATTAAATTCCAACCTTCATTGAAATCTGGTGAGGTTAAAATTGGGATACTCAAAAAAGCCAAACAACCTATGACGTTGATTAATATTTTTTGAGTTTTTGATTGCATATTCTTTTCATATTTATTTCAAATCTAAAAAGAATAAGATAAAGTTTTAATTTTTTGAGGTGAATAGTGCTTTTTTGTAGATGAATATTAAGGTTGAATAATACTCAAGGCCTTTGGTAAAATGCGTTCTACAAATTTACTATACGCCAAAGTTGAAGGATGTAATCCGTCTGTTGCAACTAAATTAGGTTGTGCCAAACCTTGGCGGGTAATATCTGTAATGTTTACAAATTTAATGTTGTTTTGTATGCAATAATTCTCAATGTAAGCATTGTATTGGTAGATGCCTTGCGAAATAGCCATCGAGCCTTGTCCAAAAGGTGTGTAAGCATAATCTGGAATGGATACGACTATGAGATTTTCTTTTTTTCCTTTTGCTTTTTGAATGGCAGTGTCGATTAATTCCGGAAATTCTTGTTCAAAAAGACTAAAAGGTTTGTTCTGATACTGATTGTTTACACCAATTAATAACGTCACTATATCAAAATCATTGGTTGGATTTTGAGTGGCGATAGCTGCCTTTAAATTGGAAGTTGTCCATCCGGTTGTCGCGATAATTTGAGTAGAAAAAATCCCAATAGAAGTATCGTGTTTTTTGATGCTGTCTTGTAATTGAATAGGAAATCTACAAGTTTCACATACACTTTGTCCAATAGTATAACTGTCGCCAAGTGCTAAATATTTTAGGTTTCGACTTGGCATTTGCTGAACAACAGTATTGTTTTCGGTGCTGCAACTCGTAAAAAAGATGGTCAAAATCAATATCGCTGTAATTTGAAATTTCATTTTCATAATAAAAGGTCTCTAAAACAGTTACGTTGATTACAGGACGTTGGTTTTAAACCATTTCCAATTTTTGCTCCATTAGCTCTTCAATAGCATTCCATAATCCAATGCGCTTTTCTAAAGCCAAAATAGAAACTTCTTCTACTTCTTTCCATTTAGTTTCAGTATCACACAATTCATTCATCATTTGCATGGCCATAGGTCCGTGTTCATCGGCATCCAATTCGATGTGACGTTCAAAATAATATACTAACTTATCGAGTTTTGTTTCGGGAAAGTTTTTTTGAAAATTTTTAAGTATTTCGGTAAACATATTCGGAATCAAATCTTCTCTTCCAAAAGTAAAAGCTGCGGCAATTTTGTGCGGTTTTCCTTCTTCAATAACTCGGAAAGTGAAATCTAAAAAGGCTTTTACACTCGGATGTAAATCACTTCTTTTGATAGAAACAAAAATATTTTGTGTAGCAGTTACATTTTCAAGAAAAGTAGTAATAGGTTTAGTGTTAGCACCACATTCGAGCATCGCATCCAAATACATCTCAAAATGACTTTGTCTCGAACCATCAAATGCCAAATCCGTTTCTTCTGCTACTACAATCTCATTAATTAAATATCGCGTAGCCGGATTTCCTACCGGAAGCCAAGGCGTTGTGGTGCAAGTCAATTTGCTTTGTAAAGCTTTTAAAAGCGACATAAAATCCCAAACGGCGTAAATATGATTTTCTAAAAAACAATGCAAATCTTCAATGCTTTTTACTTTATCATACATCGAATGGTGTAGTAGTTCATTTTTATAATTGGATATGGACTGGTTGATTTCTTGAATATTCATAGCTCTTTTTTCTGAAATTTACGAATTTCTAATACAGATTGGATTTTTAATTCTACACAAATGTAAAAATGCTTCCCCAAAGAGAGAAGCATTTTATATCAATTTTATTTATTGTTTAATCTTTTATTTGAAGGCTGGAATTCCAGTAATATCAGCACCAGTGATTAACAAGTGAATATCATGTGTTCCTTCATAAGTAATTACCGACTCTAGGTTCATACTATGACGCATAATCGAATATTCGCCAGTAATTCCCATTCCACCCAACATCTGACGCGCTTCGCGAGCAATGTTAATTGCCATATCCACATTGTTTCTTTTGGCCATCGAAATTTGAGCCGTTGTTGCTTTGCCTTCGTTTCTCAAAACACCTAATCTCCAAGTCAACAATTGCGCTTTGGTAATTTCGGTAATCATTTCGGCTAATTTCTTTTGTTGCAATTGAAAACCAGCAATCGGTTTGTCAAACTGAATACGCTCTTTAGAATATCTTAAAGCAGTATCATAACAATCCATCGCCGCACCAATGGCACCCCAAGCGATTCCGTATCTAGCCGAATCCAAACACATCATTGGAGCTCCAAGACCTGATTTTCCTGGTAATAAATTCTCTTTAGGTACTTTTACATTGTCAAAAATCAATTCACCTGTTGCCGAAGCACGAAGTGACCATTTGTTATGTGTTTCTGGTGTTGAAAAACCTTCCATGCCACGTTCTACAATCAATCCGTGAATTCTGCCTTCTTCATTTTTAGCCCAAACTACAGCTACATCGGCAAACGGCGCATTCGAAATCCACATTTTAGCACCATTCAATAAATAATGGTCGCCCATATCTTTGAAATTGGTTACCATACCACTCGGATTCGAACCATAATCAGGCTCGGTCAATCCGAAACAACCCATAAATTCTCCTGTGGCTAATTTGGGTAAGTATTTCATGCGTTGTTCTTCGGTTCCAAATTTCCAAATAGGATACATCACCAAAGACGATTGTACCGATGACGTTGAACGCACACCAGAATCACCACGTTCTATTTCTTGCATGATTAAACCATACGAAATTTGGTCTAAACCAGCACCACCATATTGTTCTGGAATATACGGACCAAAACCGCCAATTTCACCCAAACCTTTAATGATTTGCTTAGGAAATTCAGCGCGTTGAGCATAATCTTCTATAATCGGAGAAACTTCACGTTTCACCCAAGCACGAGCAGAATCGCGCACTAATTTATGTTCTTCTGTTAGCAAATCGTCTAACAAATAATAATCGGGAGCTTGAAATAAATCTGGTTTCATTTTAGATAAGTTTTTATTTTACGAAAACGTTTGCAAAGGTAAGAAAACAAATTTGAGAAACAGTTGAACGTTTGTTATTTTTTAGAAGCTATTTCCAGCTATACATTTCAATCTTTTTCTTTTGTTGCCTGAGGCACTCGAAGGCAACAAAAGAAAAAGGATTTTCATTGCAAACGTAGTTCACTGAACTCCTATGAAAATAAGAACAATGTGAAGTAATCTGGGCTAGGGCTACATCTTTAAATAGAAGTCTTTCGTAAGATTGATATAGTCATCAGTATATTCATGGCGATTGATTTCTATAACCAATTCATCAGCGGTCAAAACCGAAAGCTCGTAGCGTTTAAAAGCCAACAAACTTCTCACAATTGGAGTGTTGTGCGCACCTTTTACACGAGTAACTTTTACAGGATAAAGCTCGACTTCGGCACACAAATCAATAAAGCGTTCTTCTTCTTTGTAGGGAATAATTACGGCAAAAACACCGTTTTCTGAAAGCAGCAAATCGGCCGCGGTTATCAATTCTTCAAAAGGCAAAGCGTCTTGAAATCTAGCTAAGTCGCGTTGGGAATTATCGGTTTTAAAATCTTCAGCATAAAAAGGCGGATTGGAAATAATGATGTCGTATTCGTCTTCGGGTTCGTCAACAAATTCGTCTAAACCGGCATGAAAGCAAAATAATCGGTCTGACCAAGGCGAGGCTTCAAAATTTTCAACACATTGTTCGTAGGCTTCTTCGTCAATTTCTAGGGCATCGATTTGTTCTGCATTACTTCTTTGAGCGAGCATTAAGGATAAAATTCCCGTACCAGCACCAATATCCAAAATAGAATATGGATGGTTGTCAATCGGACACCAAGCACCCAATAAAACACCATCGGTGCCTATTTTCATAGCGCATCGATCTTGTTGAACAGAAAATTGCTTGAAATTGAATGTTGACATTTTTTTGTAATGGATAAAATCTAAGTAGTCTAAAAATCCAACAATCTAAAAATCTAATTAAAGATACATCTCCACCAAACCTTCTGGTAAATTCATTACCACTTTTTTGTTCTCACGGTCAATTTTAACCAAAAACTGATCAATCATTGGAACCAAAATTTCCACATTGCCGTTTAAAACTTCAAAAAGAGGTTGCGCTGAGGTATCGTTGATGGAAACAATTTTTCCAAAAACACCCAATCTTTGGTCTTCAATTTCAAATCCGATGACTTCGTGAAAGTAAAATTTGTTGCCTTCAAGTTTTGGCAACATGTTTAAAGGAAGATAAATTTCACAACCTATAATTTCGTCGGCATCGGCTTCAGAATCGACATCTTCAAATTTTACACGAAGAAAATCGCCTTTGTGTAGGTTGCTGTTTTCAATAAAAAATGGAACCAGATTTTTGTTGAATTCAACAAAAACTGATTCCATATCTTCATATAGCTCGGGCTCGTCAGTATCTAAATAGATAAGGACTTCGCCTTTAAAACTAAACTTTTTAGCGATTTTGCCTAAGTAGAAACAATCTTCTTTACGCATTATCGCAATAAATTAAGCTTCTGTTTCTTCGCTAGTTCCTTCAGCAGCTGGAGCTTCTTCTACAGCTGGAGTTTCCTCAGCCGCAACTTCTGCAACAACTTCTTCAGTAGTTTCTTCTACCGCTTCTTCAGCAGCAGCTTCAGCTTCTAATGCTTTTGCAGCTTCAGCAGCAGCGTTAGCACGTTTTTCGTTAGCTTCTTTTTCTGCTTTCAAAGCTTTAGCTTTAGCTTCTGCTTGTTTTTTAGACAATCCGTCTTTTTTAGCATCTACTTTATTAGCTTTTTCTTCAATCCAAGCCGCCAATTTAGCATCAGCTTGCTCTTGAGTTAAAGCACCTTTACGAACTCCACCATCTAGGTGATGTTTCAATAAAGCACCTTTGTACGAAAGAATTGCTCTTGCTGTATCTGTTGGTTGTGCTCCATTGTGTAACCATTGAACCGCTTGGTCAAGGTTTAATTCAATAGTTGCAGGATTGGTGTTTGGATTGTAAGTTCCGATTTTTTCTAAGAATCTACCATCTCTTTTTGCGCGAGCATCTGCCGCTACGATCCAGTAAAAAGGTTTTTGTTTTTTACCGTGTCTTTGTAATCTAATTTTTACTGACATAATCTTGTGATTAAATTTTGAGGTACTCGACCTCTGTTAATTAAGGGTGCAAAGATATAAAACTTTTTGATTCAAACTAATACCAAAACAAAAAATAGTATTTAATCGATTTTTAGTTAAAAAAACTATGCCAATTCAGTAAAAAAACTATTTTTGTAATTGTAAACGAAATTTTAAAAATGAAAAAGATAGTTACTTTAATCATGGTATCGCTTGTATTGGCATCATGCACAACAGATGTTAAATTTAATAATCCAGGTTTTCAAGCCTACCGTGATGGTGTTTTATTTAGAGGTATTGATGTTAAAGCTTATAAATCGGCTACAACAGGTGCACTGACTTTAGTGGCATTAGCTCAAGATGAAGAAGTAAATATAGACGTAGCCAACTCAACTGTTGGGACGTATTATTTTGGAACAACCAACCAAAATACAAAGGCAACGTATAATTCGACTTTCAACAATGTAAATCTTACCTACGAAACTAACGTTGTTTTTGGTCCAGTAGCTAATATGAGTGCAGCAATGACTTCGGGTGGAACAGGTTATGTTTCAGATTGTACACTTTCTGGAGGTCAATATACATGTACAAACTCTCATCAAACTACTGGTGGTTCAGGATCTGGATTGACACTTTCTGTAATTGCTAATACGTCTGGTGTTGTAACTTCGGTAAAAGTGGCTTCACCAGGAAATGGTTACAAATCGGGTGATTTAATTACCATTACAGGTGGTGGTAACAATGCTAAAATTAAAGTTTTAAATGTTGAAGGAAGTAACGGTCAAGTAGTTATTACCGAAAATATGGGAGATACCGTTTCAGGAAATTTTAAATTTAATGCCATCAATACAAGTGGAAATCCAGCTGGAGGTGAAATGGTAAATTTTCAATACGGAACGTTTTACAAAATACCAGTTTTAGCCGCTCCTTAAGAAATAAAATTATAAAATTACATCATAAGCCATTCATTTTTTGAGTGGCTTTTTTGTTAAAAAAAATAATTAAATCCTAATTCATAGTAGTTTGCATTTTATTTAACCTACCTTTACGCTGAATTTTAAAAAATAAATATGAATATTTTTGTTGGAAGTCTTCCTTGGAGTATTGAGGAAGCAGATTTAAGAGAGTCTTTTGAAGTGTACGGATCGGTTAGTTCTGTAAAAATTATTACTGATAAATTTACTGGAAGAAGTAAAGGTTTCGGTTTTGTTGAAATGGAAAACGATCAAGAAGCTGAAAAAGCAATAACTGAATTGAACGGAGCTTCAGTAGAAGGACGTACAATTGTGGTTAATAAATCAGAACCAAAACCAGAAGGAGAAAGAAGATCTTTTTCTAACAACCGTACAAGCGGTGGTTACAATGGTGGTGGTAATTCTCGTGGTGGCTCTAGCTACAGCGATAGAA
>CAZNWY010000008.1:1195-84459 GCA_964577105.1 uncultured Flavobacterium sp. | reverse complement strand
GTTCCTAATTTACCAGCACGACCGGTACGACCCGAACGGTGGTTGTAGGTTTCAATTTCGTCTGGCAATTGATAGTTTACTACGTGAGTAATGTTGTCTACGTCAATTCCACGTGCTGCAACGTCTGTAGCAACAAGCATTTGAATTTGACGACCTCTAAACGATTTCATTACACCATCACGTTGCGCTTGAGATAAATCTCCGTGCAATGCAGCAGCACTGTATCCGTCTTCGATTAATTTTTCAGCAACGGCTTGGGTATCTCTTTTTGTTCTACAAAAAACTACCGAGAAAATATCTGGATTAGCATCTGCCAATCTTTTCAACGCTTCATAACGGTCACGAGCATTAACTACATAAAATTCGTGAGAAACAGTTGCTGAACCCGAATTTTTAGAACCTACGGTTACTTCAGCAGGATTGTGCATGAATTTTTTAGCAATACGTGCTACCTCGGCTGGCATTGTTGCAGAGAATAACCAAGTATTTTTTTCGTCTGGTGTATCCGATAAAATCGATACGATGTCTTCATAAAAACCCATGTTTAACATCTCATCGGCTTCGTCAAGAATACAGAAATTGATGTTTTTAATGTTTACAAGACCACGGTTAATCATGTCTTGCATTCTACCTGGAGTTGCCACAATAATTTGTGCTCCACGTTTAATTTCTCGGGCTTGTTCTGTAATGCTTGCACCACCATAAACTGCCACTGTATGTAAACCTTTTACATATTTTGAGTATTGTTTAATCTCGTTGGTGATTTGTAAGCATAGCTCACGCGTTGGGGATAAAATTAACGCTTGTGTACTTCTGTCTTCAGCATCTAATTTTTGAATTAGCGGAAAACCAAAAGCTGCCGTTTTCCCTGTTCCTGTTTGTGCTAAAGCTACTAAGTCTGTGTTTTGTTCCAATAGTACTGGAATCGCTTTTTCTTGCACTTCTGACGGATTCTCAAATCCTAGATCTTTGATCGCCAGCAGTAACGATTCATTCAGACCTAATTGTTCAAATTTATTCATATTGTATTTTAAAATTGGGTGCAAAGGTAGTCTATAAAAACCATATAAGCTAATTTGTTGAAAATTGATAATCAAGCAGTTGTGGCTTTGGGTAGTATTTAGCCTAATTAAAAACTACTGATGCTCAATTTAATAGTTATAATTTTATACAAAAATCAACCAATTGTTTTACTGCAATTCCGCGATGACTGATGCTCGATTTTTCTTCCATAGTTAGCTCAGCAAAAGTCTTGTTATAGCCATCTGCCACAAAAATAGGATCGTAGCCAAAGCCATTGTTTCCTATTTTTTCATCAATTATTTTACCATGAATACTACCCGTGAAAAGATGTTGTTCGCCATTTATATTCAAACAAATTACCGTTTTGAAATTGGCTTTTCTATTGGTTTTATCTTTTAAATTTAATAACAATTTGTTCATATTGTTATCGTCATTTTTTGGCTCACCGGCATATCGCGCCGAATATACTCCGGGTTCGCCATTCAATACGTCAACTTCTAAACCAGAATCATCGGCAAAGCAGTTATAGCCATATTTTTCGGTAACATAATTGGCTTTGAGGATGGCATTTCCTTCGATGGTGGTGGCTGTTTCTGGAATATCTTCGATACAACCAATGTCTTGTAAACTTACGATTTCGATTGAAGCTGGAACCAATTGTTGAATTTCTTTTATTTTGTTTTTATTGTTTGATGCAAATACAAGTTTCATGGATTATTTTTTTAACAAAGATAGTAACTCCAAAAAAAGATTAAAAAAATAAAACCATACCTCATTTTTTGTCGTAAATGAAGAACCTAAATAAAAAACTTGACCTACTATGAAATGGAATAAAACTACTCTTTTGTGTTTTTTCGTACTCCTTTTGTTTTGTGTTTCAACCTGTCACTCACAATTCATTATTGACGGAACAAGAACGTTTGATCAACAATCTATTCATGCAAATACAACGATTCTCAACTCTAAGCAAAAGGATTTGTCTATCAAAGATATCCTTACAATTCCAGAAAGTCGGTTTCAACCTTTGAAAACTGAAAACACTGATTTAGGATTTACTACCGATAATTATTGGCTTCATTTCAAAATAAAAAATGAGATGAATGATGAAATTCAATATTACATCGAAACATCTCGTCCGATTGTAGATGTTGCTGATTTTTATCAAATAATGCCAGATGGAAGTGTAAAAACTCAAAAAAGTGGCGATGCCATTCCGTTTAAAGAACGCAGTTTTCAGCATCGAAAAACCATTTTTAAAATTCATTTAGAGCCCAATGAAACTGGTAACTATTACATTCATTTAAAAAGTGATGGTGAAGTAATTAACGCTCCTGTTTTAATGCGTACTTCAGAAAATTTGATTACACAAACTTCATTCGAACAAATTGTTTTTGGCTTTTTTTATGGTATTTTGATGATTGCTTCAACTTTATACTTTTTCTTTTATTATGCCATGAAAGAACGAGTATTCTTGTACTACAGCCTTTATGTGGTTTTTATTGGGTTGTTGCAGTTTTCGTTAGATGGGTATTTTTATCAGTTCATCACGCCACAATCCGGATGGTTGTCGCATAAATCGGTGTTGCTTTTTGCGGTAATTTCAGGATTTTTTCTAGGAAAATATGCTCAGATATATTTAAATGTAAAAAAAGTTGGCAAGCGATTGAATTTGGCTTACAGTGTATTGTATGTGCTTTTTGGAGGATTGTTTTTGGTAATTTTATTCGTGCCACAATGGTTTGCTTATTGTTATCCTGCGATGAACGGACTTGGATTGTTTTTGTTGGTTTTGATAATAACATCGTTGGTTGAAATTTATGTTAGAACCAAAAAAGTATATCAATTTTTTACCTTGGGAATTCTTTCACTTATAACAGGTTTTGTATTATTTATTTTAAAGAATTTCAGTTTGTTACCGTATAATTTTATAACAGAAAACAGCTCCAAGCTAGGTACAGGTGTAGAAGTAGTTTTTCTATCACTTTCGATGGCAAGTTTGATAAAGCAGTTGAAAGATGATCGCGAAAATCTTCAAAGTTTAGCACTGCAAAAATCGGAAGAAATGAACGAAATGAAGTCGTATTTTCTTTCCAATATCAGTCATGAACTGCGAACACCATTAAATACAATTATGAATTTTATTGACTCAATTGAAGGAGAAACCGACAGTAAATCTATTCAAGAAAAATCGGTATTGATAAAAAGGTCGTCCAATAGTTTATTGAGTTCTGTAAATGATATTTTAGATTTTTCTAAAATCGAAAAAGATGAAATTCGTTTAGAAAAATCAGAATTTAATGCCCACAAATTATTTGATGAAATTCATGCCAACATGGCTATTCGAGCTGAAAATCAAGGGTTGAAATTTGAGTTTAAAAAACCGAACGATTTGCCTCAAATGCTAAAAGGCGATGGAGAAAGAATTCGACAAATTTTGATGAATTTATTGTCAAATGCATTAAAATTTACTGAAAAAGGATTTGTTAAGTTCATCATCGAATCTACAATTACCAATGATGAGGTAAGTTTGAAATTTATTATATCCGATACTGGTATTGGAATTTCAAAAGAAAAATTAAATAGCATCTATGATTCATTTTCACAACAATCTATTAATAATAAACGAAAGTACGGTGGTTTGGGGCTCGGTTTATATATTGTTAAAGCATTGGTTAACTTGCATAAAGGAAGTATTGAAATTCAAAGTATTTTAAATCAAGGAACTGTTTGCGAGGTTAATCTAAATCTTGAAAAAGTAGAATTTAAATCTGAAATTCAAGAAGTTACTTCAGAATTTGACTTGAATGGCAAACGCATTTTAGTTGTAGAAGATAATGCGATGAATCAAATGGTGTTGAAAATGATCATGAAAAAATGGCTCAATACCGAAGTTGATTTTGCTAACAACGGCGAAGAAGCCTTAGATATTATGAAAGCAATTAAGTTTGATGTTATTTTGATGGATCTTCAAATGCCGATTATGGATGGATACGAAGCTACTGTAGAAATCAGAAACGGCAATTCAGGTATCAACGATAAAGACATTCCAATAATTGCTGTCACCGCCGATGTTATGGAAACCACCAAAGATCGAGTGAAAGAAATAGGAATGAACTACTATCTATCTAAACCAGTTGATAAAGGTACACTTTACCAAACTATTTTAGAAATTGCTTCTTAAATTATTGGATGATTAATTGCAAACTTTTGCTACCATTTATAGTAGAAAGTTTACAAAAGTACAGTCCAGAATTTAGGTCAGAGGCATCTATAGTTTGATAGTTTAAACCAGAATTCAACTTGTTCAATGGAACTTCTTTGATGGTTCTACCAAGACTATCATGTATAGAAATCGTAGCATTTTGACTTTCTTCTAAGGTAAAAGAAAGCTGAACTTGTTTGTTGTTCGTTGGATTTGGAGCTATTGTAAAACCCATTTTATCCATTTCATAACTTGGAGAAGCTAAATTTGGCGTCATTAACCAAATGGTTGCATTCATCAGTAATTTTTGATGATTTCCAGCAGCATCAGTTATATAACCATCATACAAAGTATCTCCAGTATCTCCTGTTCCGTCATCAGCGATAGAACTATCACCAACGGCTGCAACTTTACCAGAACCATATGTAGCATAGGCGCATAATACATTAGTAAAGCCAGTAGTTGAGGCACCAGTTTTAAAAGCCACACCTTTCACACTTGGGTTGCTTGTTGTGTTTAATGTCATAGTGGTTCCACCGCTCCATTGAACTTTAGTTACATTTCCAGCAGTACCATGTAAAAGTGGGTCGGTTGGTAAATTGGCGACATTAGAATAAGTTCCTGAAATGTCGACATAATCGAATGATATTCCAAACGGATCTTGTACTACCGAATTGTTTCCTAATAAATCGTTCCAAATATGAGGAGAATCGTAACCATCATTATTTCTATCCGATACATCGTGGTCAGCAATCATGAATAAGCCTCCGCCAGCAGCCACAAAGTTTATAATAGCTGTTTTTTCAGAAGCTGAAAAAAGCATGTTTGGTTCGGTAACAATGAATGCTTTGTAGTTACTCAAGTCTTGAGGGTTTGTTGTGTTTCCAAATGTTATAGCAGCATTGAAAGGTAATGACTCAACGATATATCCTTTTTTAGCACAATCAACGGCCCAATATGAGATAGCGCCTTGCCAATAATCTTCGGTAGTTGAAGCTGTAATTCCAGATTGAGCTGGAGTCGGAATTCGTTGTGGGTTTGAGGCACCACTACTTCCCGTACTTGCATAAGGCAAATGAGTTGAACTGTTAAAATAGATATTATGAGCATCGGCATCTACAATCCAATCGGCATTTCCAGCCATTTCGGCTTTGGTAGCATCAAAAAGAATTTTATTTCCAGTTTGAGCAAAGGCAATTGTGTTAATTAATATAACAAGCAGTGTAATTTTATTTATTCTAAATTTCATTTTCATTTTTTTAATGAGGCAACCAGCAAAATTAATATTATTTTAGAATACACATACTTAATTATTACTTAATTCATTTTTTTAGAAATTATTTAGTTTTTATCCAGCAAAATAATTTCTAAAAACTATTTTTTTATTCCTATTTTTGCATCGTTTTTTAACAACATAGTTATCATGGTAAAAGATTTATTTGAAAGAATACAAAACAATAAAGGACCATTAGGAAAGTGGGCTTCACAAGCAGAAGGATATTTTGTTTTTCCAAAATTGGAAGGAGAATTAGGTCCGAGAATGAAATTTCAAGGAAAAGATATTTTAAATTGGAGTTTGAATGACTATTTAGGACTTGCCAATCACCCAGAAGTACGTCAAGCGGATACTGATGCTGCCATTGCTTATGGTGCTGCTTACCCAATGGGAGCTCGTATGATGAGTGGTCATACCAAATACCACGAGCAATTAGAAAATGAATTGGCTGCATTTGTAATGAAAGAATCGGCTTATTTATTAAACTTTGGTTACCAAGGAATGGTATCTATTATTGATGCTTTGGTTACCAAGAACGATATCATTGTTTATGATGTAGATTCTCATGCTTGTATTATTGATGGAGTTCGTTTGCACATGGGTAAACGTTTTACCTATAAACACAATGATCTTGAAAGTATGGAGAAAAACCTTCAACGTGCCACTAAAATGGCGCTTGAAACAGGTGGTGGAATTTTATTCATTACCGAAGGTGTTTTCGGAATGCGTGGTCAACAAGGAAAGTTAAAAGAAATTGTTGCCATGAAAGAGAAGTACAATTTCCGTTTGTTGGTAGACGATGCTCACGGATTTGGAACATTAGGAAAAACTGGTGCTGGAGCAGGTGAGGAACAAGGTTGTCAAGATGGAATTGATGTTTATTTCTCAACATTTGCAAAATCGATGGCTAACATTGGAGCTTTTGTGGCTGCTGATAAAGACATTATTGATTATTTGAAATACAATTTGCGTTCACAAATGTTTGCCAAAGCCTTACCAATGATTCAAACTATTGGTTCGTTAAAACGTTTGGAATTATTACGTAAGTCGTCTGAAATTAAAGATAAACTTTGGGTAAATGTTAATGCACTTCAAAACGGATTGAAAGAAAGAGGTTTTAATATTGGTGATACTAACACATGCATTACTCCAGTATATCTTGAAGGTTCAATTCCAGAAGCTATGATTATGGTGAACGATTTGAGAGAAAATTACGGTATTTTCTTGTCGATTGTAGTGTATCCAGTGATTCCAAAAGGAATTATTTTATTGAGAATGATTCCTACAGCTTCTCACACAATTGAAGATATCAATGAAACTTTAGCAGCATTTGAAGCCATTCGCGAAAAATTAGTAAACGGAACGTATGCTAAAATCGCAGAAGCTAGTGTGCAAAATGTAGAATAGTTTTATTTTAGAAATATAAAAAAATCCATTCATTAGTTTGAATGGATTTTTTGTTTTATAACGATTTTCGGTAAGTTCTTCTTCGTCTGAAAGTGACTGGATCAAAATGCTTCCACAATTGGTGAATGGCTACGTTGTCTTCCAATTCGGGAGTTCTAATGCAATTCTCGATACCTTTTTCTTTGAAAACTTTATAATATTCATCAAAAATAATCGCTGTAACTCCTTTACTTTGGTATTCAGGATCTACACCAATTAAATAAAATAATACTTCTTTACTTTCTTTTTTAGCTTTCAGCAAATGATAGAACCCAAAAGGAAATAATTTGCCATTAGCTTTCTGTAAAGCTCTAGAAAAACTTGGCATTACAATGCTAAAAGCTACCATGTTATCGTCTTTATCCATAATAAACTTAATGTATTCTGGATTGATGAAACTGATGTATTTTTTCTTGAAATATTCTTTTTGAATGTCTGTTATGGCTACAAACGACGATAAGTTGGCATAGCTAGAATTAAATAAATCAAACATCTTATCGACGTAAGGCATTATCGATTTATTGTCTTTAAAATTCAGTTCTCTTAATTGATATCGTTTCTTTATAATCGGTACAATTTTTTCAAAAAAATCTGTTTTTACATTAGAAAATGGAAACTTATTTTCTAAATATTCCTTTTCTTTTACATAGCCCAATTGTTCTAAATGTTCTTTGTAATAAGGATAATTGTACCAAGTAATCATCGAACCCAATTCGTCATAGCCTTCTGTAAGAACACCTACTTTATCTAAATTGGAAAATCCCATCGGACCTTCAACATACTCGAGGTTGTTTTTTTTACCCAATTCATATACTTTTTCGAGTAAGGCTTTGGTAACTTCAATATCGTCAATCACATCCCACCAACCAAAGCGAACTTTACTTTTTTGTTGGTGATTTACTTCATCCCAATTGATGATAGCAGCGATTCTTCCAACAATTTTATTTTCTTTATAAGCTAAATAAAAATAGGCATCTGCGCTTTTGAAAGCTGGATTTTTGGTTTTGTCAAAGGTTTCTAATTCATCCTGAATTAATGGCGGTACCCAATACGGATGATTTTTATATAAGGTAAAAGGAAATTTCACATAATCCTTCAACAAAGCAGGAGTATTTGCTTCTTTAATAGTAATCATCAATGTTAAGGTTTTAATTGTACTTCGTCAAGGCGTTTTTTTGTTTTCTCTTTTTCTTTATCCTTGGCTTTGTCTTTTTTGCTTTTGTCTTTCTTTTTATCTTCTTTTTTTGGAGCTCTCAACAACACATTGTCGTAATCGTCATCATATCTCCATGACAAACCAATTCCGGCATACATTAATTTGGGAGTGTCTTTGTAATTTCTACTGAATGAGGCATCGAGTTGGAAATTTTGTGCAAACAAATAAGCGGCTCCAACAGTAAAAATCCCATCGGAATAATAATCTCCTTTAAAACCTCTATTTTCTAAAAAACCCGACCACTTATCATTGAATCCTTTGGTAAGTGTTACTACATAACCATAAGATTGATAAGGAGAGGTTATTTGATCGGAATAGATATTTGTTACAAAAACCCAAGCACCTGGAAACTGATTTTGGGTAATCAGCATGACTTTTGGAGTTAGTTTTTTTACCGGTTCGTCTCCTCTAAAAAAAGAACTGATACCCGTGTTGTAATTGAATCCGACAAAACCCGAAACGGCTGGAATCAACTCATGCCAACTGTATTTGTGATTGGCTTTCCAACTATACATATTTACTGGTTTTTCATAGTTTTTGTCTGGATCATAAAATAAATATTTGGCTCCTAATGTAGTGGTTTTTACTGCCTTTCTGTGTATGTCAAAATAATCTGAAGAGTAATTGTCGTTTTGATAATTAATGCTTAAAACGGCTTCTAATTCTTCTTTAAAAAAACCATATCTTGCCGTAAAATCAGCACTATATCCTTTGATGGTGTAGTCTAAAAGATTGTGTTTTTCATTGATGTAATTCAAACCCATTTCACCTTGAATAACCGTTTTTCCTACTGAAAAAGCCGACATTGAATTACCAGGTCGATTGGAGTTAATGACATCAGTGTATTGAGCCGATGCAATTTTACCAACACATAATGCAATCAGTAATAGACATTTTTTTAATTTCATCATTTTTATTCTAATTTCGAAATCCAAATGTACTATAATTTATTATTTATTTAAGAGGTAATGCTTAATTTGAATTAAGGAATTTAGTATTTTTGACAAAATTTCAGGTCATGGGTAAATTAATTGAAGAAATAGTAACGATACTGGTAATAATTTATGTTATTAAATTTATTGCAAGACTATTTCTACCTTTATTAGCTAGGAAAGTGGTTGAGAAAGCCGGAGAGCAATTTCAACAACAACAGCAACAATATCAAAATGCAAATCAGCACACGTATACTCCAAAAAACGACAAACCTCGTGAAACCAAAAAAGTAGGGGAGTACATCGATTATGAAGAAGTAGATTAAAGCTCAATATAAAATCTACAACAGTTTAGTGTTCAAAGATTTCTAAAATCTAATGTTTAATATTTACAATAAAAAATGAAGCAACTTCAAAAGTTATATCCTCACTTATCAGCCGTTTTTGGTTTTATTATTATTGCCTTAATCTATTTTTATCCGGTACTTCAAAGAAAGAAAATTTACCAATCGGATATTGTACAATATACTGCAATGGCGAAAGAACAAAATGATTTTAGAGCTTCAGAAAACGCCGAGCCGTATTGGACAAATTCTGCTTTTGGAGGAATGCCAACCTATCAAATGGGAGCGCAATATCCGCATGATTACATTGGCAAGTTAGACGATGCGTTACGTTTTTTACCTAGACCAGCCGATTATCTATTTCTATACTTTTTAGGATTTTATAGCTTATTATTGGTGCTTAAAATTGATCCTCTAAAGGCATTTTTTGGTGCTTTGGCTTTCGGTTTTTCTACCTATCTAATAGTTATTCTAGGTGTAGGTCACAATGCCAAGGCGCATGCGATAGCTTACATGCCGTTAGTTGTAGCTGGCGTTTTGTTGGTTTTTAGAAAAAAATATGTCTTCGGTGGATTACTCACGATGTTAGCAGTCGCACTTGAAATCAATGCCAATCACTTTCAAATGACCTATTATTTGTTGTTTTTATTGTTGGTGATGGGTGTTTATTATGCAATCAAATTTATCAAAAATAAAGAATTCAAGCAACTCGGAATCGTAGCTGGAACTTTTGTTGTAGCACTCTTGTTTGCAGTAGGCGCTAATGCTACTAGTTTATTGGCAACCAAAGAGTTTACCGATTATAGTATTAGAGGAAAAAGTGATTTGAGTTACAATCCAGATGGTACTAAAAAAACAGATAATTCTACTTTAGACAGAAGTTATATTACCGAGTACAGTTATGGTGTTGCCGAGAGTTTGAACTTAATTGCACCGCGACTTTTTGGAGGCGGAAATTCGGAGAAACTCGGAAAAGATTCATCGGTTTACGATTATATGCTAAAAAATGGAGCCACAGAAGATCAAGCGCTTCAGTTTACCGAATCGTATGCACCAACGTATTGGGGCGACCAACCAATAGTAGCTGCTCCAGCCTATATCGGCGCAATTGTTTTTTTCTTGTGTGTATTGGGATTGTACCATGATAAGCGCAAAATAAAATACGTGTTTTTAGTTGGAGCTATTCTATCATTAGTTCTTTCTTGGGGAAAAAACTTTTCAGTATTGACTGATTTCTTCATTGATTACGTTCCAATGTATGATAAATTTAGAGCCGTTTCGTCTATTCAAGTTGTGTTGGAATTGTGTATTCCAGTAATGGCCATCATTGGATTTCATTCGTTTTTTACCACCAATAAAGAAAAGCAATGGGACAGTTTGTGGAAAGCTGTGGCTACCTCATTAGGATTAATCGTTTTGTTGTTTTTATGCAAAGGATGGTTTGATTATGCTGGAATGATGGATGCTCAAATTCGTCAAATGCTAAGTCAGTCGCAAGACAAATCCTTTGGTGTTGGTTTTATTGATGCGTTACGAGAAGATCGTAAAACGATGTATCAAGCCGATTTATTACGTTCAGGTTTTTTTATTGCTATTGCGGCATTAGTTCTTTGGATGTATGTTAAAAATAAAATGGCACAGAATACAGCCATTATCTTAGTAGGGATATTTATGGTTTTTGATTTGTTTTTTGTCGACAAAAACTATGTGAGTAACACACCAGAACAATTCAAAACTGCTCGTGAAGTTGATATTCCTTTTCAGCCAACTACCACAGATATGCAGATTATGCAAGATACAACCAATTATCGTGTATTGGATGTAGAAGGATATTTGAACGCTAAAGCATCCTTTTTTCACAAATCTATTGGAGGGTATTCTGCTGTTCGACCAAGAAGAATGCAAGAGTTGTTTGATTATCAAATTTCTAAAAATAACAAAGAAATTTTAGATATGTTGAATGTAAAATACATCATTCAAACCGATGATAATGGTCAAGAAGTTGCTAGCGTAAATCCAGGAATTAATGGAAATGCTTGGTTTGTAAAAGAGCTGAGAAAAGTTGCTTCCAATGATGCCGAAATGAAAGCATTGAACAAATTAGATACTAAAAATGTAGCTACTTTTGATGCTAGTGATTTTCCAGAATATGTTACAAAGTATGCTTTTGAAAAAGATTCTACGGCTACCATCAAGCTTACTTATAATAAGCCAAATCATCTAAAATACAGTTCCAATAATAAAAATGCAGGCTTTGCTGTATTTTCAGAAATGTATTATAAAAATGGATGGAAAGCAACCATTGATGGTAAGGATGTTCCAATTCTTAGAGTAGATTTTGCTTTACGCGGATTGAATGTTCCAGCAGGAAATCATAACATCGAATTCAAGTTTGAACCGCAAGTGGTAAAAACAGGCAGCACCATTGCCTTGATTAGCTCTATTGGAATGTTATTGCTTTTGGTTGGCGGTATTTATGTTGAGAGAAAAAAACGTTTAGAGCATTAACAAAAACATCTAAATGGCTACGCCTAAAAAACTTCTAATTATTACGTATTACTGGCCACCAGCTGGAGGTCCGGGTGTACAACGATGGTTGAAGTTTGTGAAATACTTACCCGATTTTGGAATCCAACCTATTGTATATGTTCCAGAAAATCCAACCTATCCGATAGTAGATGAGGGTTTGGTAAAAGACGTTTCAGATAAAGCGATTGTGCTTAAAAATAAGATATTTGAACCCTATCAATTGGCTGGTTTTTTATCCAAAAAAGAAACCAAAAAAATAAGTTCCGGAATTATTCCAGCGGCTAAAAAACAATCTTTTTTAGAGAAAATGTTACTTTGGGTTCGTGGCAATATTTTTATTCCCGATGCCCGTTTTTTATGGGTCAATCCTTCCGTAAAATACCTTAAAAAATACATCCAAGAGCATAACATTGATACCATAGTGACTTCGGGACCTCCACATTCACTGCATTTGATTGGTTTGAAGCTGAAAGAGGATTTGGGTGTAACTTGGTTAGCCGATTTTAGAGATCCATGGACCACGATTGGTTATCATAAAGCGTTGAAATTGTCATCGTATGCCGATAAAAAGCACAAACAATTAGAAATTAAAGTGCTCAATTCGGCAGATACTATAATTGTAACTAGCAAAACTACTAAAGCAGAATTTCAAGCTTTAACAACCCAACCTATTGAGGTAATTACCAATGGTTATGATGTAGAAAATGTAGCTAAGCAACCCTTAGATGAAAAGTTTTCAATGGCACACATTGGTTCATTTTTATCGGATAGAAATCCAAGAGTGTTATGGGAAGTTTTACAAGAATTAATAAAGGAAAACGACTTATTTGCCGATAATTTCGAACTCAAATTGATAGGTAAAGTAAGTCAGGAAATATTGGATAGTATCATTGAACATCAGTTGGATAAACATTGTCACAATTTAGGGTATGTTTCTCATATTGAAGCCATTCAGCAACAACGAAAATCACAAGTTTTGTTGTTAATTGAAATCGATTCGGAAGAAACTAAAAGTATTATTCCAGGTAAATTGTTTGAATACATGGTTTCCGAACGACCAATCTTGGCTATTGGCCCTAAAGATTCTGATTTTGCCGAAATCATCACCACAACCAACACTGGGACTTTCTTTACATATCATGAAAAAGAGCGTTTGAAAAAGACTATTGTATCTTATTTTGAGTTGTATTTAGAGAACAAACTGCAAGTGTTTCCTGTTGGTTTACAACAATATTCTAGAAAGAGTTTAACAGAGAAGTTGTCAAAACTCATAACTCATAACTCATAACTCAAGAAATGGGAATCGTACAATCACAATCCATTAAAAATACGATCATTACCTTCTTCGGATTTGGTATTGGTGCGGTTAATGCTTTGTTTTTATACACCAATTTCTTAGGGAAAATGCATTATGGTATTGTAAACACTATTCTTTCTGGAGCCAATATCATGATGCCATTGATGGCTTTTGGAGCACAGAGTACTCTAATCCGATTCTTTTCGCACTACAAAACAGAACAAAAACGTGAAGAATTTTTAACCTTTATGTTGTTCTTTCCATTGGTGTTGATTCTACCAATAAGTCTTGTTTTTTATTTTTTTTACACACCTATTTCTAATGGTTGGGTGATAGAAAATCCTTCTTTAAAACCATTCTTTTGGTTAATTCCAGTGGTGGGATTGTTCATGGCTTATTTTGAAGTGTTCTATGCCTGGGTAAAAGTCCACATGAAATCGGTTGTAGGAAACTTAATTAGTGAAGTCTTGTACCGATTTGTCATCATGATTTTACTCATTGCCGTTCATTTTGATTGGATTACTAAAGATACGTGTGTTTATGGCATTGCCTTATCTTATTTAGCTCAATTGATAGGTATGAAGTTATACGCTTTTTCGGTTAAAAAGCCTGTTTTACGATTGGTTATTCCCGATAATTTTAAAGAGATTTTACACTATTCTTTGTTTATTATAGTCTCGGGTGGAGTTGCAACTATGCTGATTGATTTTGATAAAGTGATGATTCCTAAATATAAAGACGTAGGTGAAAATGCGTTGTATGGGGTAGCTATATTTATCTCCACCGTTATTGCGGTTCCGAGTAGGGCGATGACCCAAATAGTAGCACCTATTACGGCTAGGTTGATGGTGGAAGGCAAGCACGATGAGTTGAACGATTTGTACAAAAAAAGCGCCATCAACTTGCAAGTGATTGGTGGATTCATCATGATGCTCATATTCTTGAACATTAAAGAATTGTATCATTTGATTCCGAAAGATTACAGCGGCGGTATTTGGGTGGTGTTTATGATTGGATTGTCTAAGTTTTATGATGTGCTATTGGGTAACAACAATTCCATTATTGTGAATACAAGATACTACCGAACAGTTTTGTTATTTGGTGTTTTTACCGTGGTATTGATGATTGTTTTGAACATGATTTTTATTCCGATTTATGGTATAGAAGGTTCGGCTTTTGCTACTTTATTGACAGTTGCCACTTACAACACCATTAAGTTAGTATATGTGGTTAGAAAAATGAATTTGTTTCCGTTTACCCAAAAAACCTTATATTCTTTGGGAGTTTTGGTCGTTTGTTTTGGATTGTTTTACTTTTGGGATTTTCCGTTTTACACGATAATTAATATTACTTTAAAATCGATTTTGATTACGGTTTTCTATTTGTTTATGAATTATAAATTGGAAATTTCTGAGGAATTTAATGGTGTTGTTACTACATTCTTGAAACGAGTACGAATACTCTAGCCCAGATAGCAGCGAAAATCCTTTATTGTGGTTGCCTGAGGCACGAAGGCAACCACAATAAAGATTGTAGCGAATAGCTGGATTAGCTTCAAAAAAAAAATCCTGCTTCATCTTCCCAGAATCCGCAGGACTTTTCACAAATAACCAACCAATTTTTTATTTTTTATCTTCGTTTTTATCGTCTTCTACCTTAGCACGAGTACCATCTGATTTGTAATAGTAGTAGTCATTGCTGTTGTAGTTTGTAGCATGATAATCGTTGTCATAATAGTTGTCGTTGTATGTATTGTAACCATTAGAATTACCATAATAATTATAGGTATATCCAGTGTTTCTAAAACCTTTTACTTGACCAATCATGTCTATGATATCGCCACGTCTGTTGTACACAATTTGCATGCCACCTATTTGTGTTAAGGCAAATCGGTTGTATCTCATAAACACACTACCAATGCGGCTTACTCTATCACGGTTATCGTAGTTGATAAAAGTGTTACCTACTCTACGAATTCTACCATAACCATCACGTTCTATCAATACACCATAATTTACTGGACCTTGACTATTGCGATCTGCTTCGGTGGTTCGTTTACCAGCTTGTTTAAAGTGATATTCACCATGAGAATCGTCGGCACGTGTATTAAAATCGAAGTCGCCATTTGGAAAAACGAAAAACTCAATGCCTCTTTCGGTGAATGAGATTGGCTCCTCAAAGCTAAATCTGGTCATCATTTTCTCATCAGCTATTTTGATTATCTCTGATGCTTTCGCAAAGTTTCCTACCAGTAAAACACTTGCTACTAAAAGGGTAATTTTTTTCATAATCAAATCATTTTTCAATTGTGCTTACTCTGTCGATTTTCAGCTTCTTCGATCAGAAATTGTTCTGATGTTTGGAGTATTTCAAGATGCGTGCCAAACAAAACTATTTATTTGTGAACGATTTGTTAATGATTTTTAACCTATTGAAAAGTAGTGGCTTATTAATTAATATTTAAGAAACAATCATGATGAACTAGGTAATATTTTGTTATTTTTGGTGCCAATATCCAAACAAACGACAATTCGTATTATGAATTTCACAAAAACCAACCTACTATTTATATTTTTTGCGCTGTTTACAGTGAACACTTCTTTTAGTCAAACGTTTATTCAGGCATATGCTAATGTAGTTAATCAGTGTTCGCAGACCAATATCAACAATTATTTAACGGAATTTGAGGCACTAGGTTTGAAACGCCGAGGAACAGCACCGTTACAAAACACCTTAGATTGGTTGAAGAATAAATACTTGAGTTATGGTTATACTGCAGCTCAATTACAAGAAGATTCGTATACTTATACAGGCTCAACTGCGGCATGTAAAAATCTTATTGTAACTAAAATAGGAACTTTGTATCCAGATACTTTTGTTATTGTTTGCGGACATTACGATTCTATTGGCGGAACAGGAACCAACGATAACGGAAGTGGTGTAGCTTGTATATTAGAAACGGCTCGTTTGTTGCAAAATGTTCCGACGGACTATTCGATTAAATTCATCAATTTTAGTGGAGAAGAAGACGGATTATATGGCAGTCAGCATTATGTATCTTCTATTGTAAATGGGACTACACCAAAAATGAACATTCGTTTGGTATTGAATTTAGATGAAGTAGGCGGTGTGGCAGGTATGACTAATAACACCATTACTTGTGAAAGAGATACTAATAATACACCATCAACTAATAATGCACAATCGTCTACTATGACGACGCAGTTGATGAATTGTGTGACGTTGTATTCACCATTACAAACGTTTTTATCGTATGCGTATTCATCTGATTATATGCCATTTCAAGCCAATAATGAGATCATTACAGGTTTATTTGAAAAAAATGAAACGACGCACAAACACACCAATACCGACTTGTTGATTTACATGGATCCGGTGTATAATTATAATGTGGCCAAAGCAACTATTGGAGCTACTTTGCATTTTGCGCAAGCCAGTACTGCTAGTTTAAATAATCTTAAAGTTGATGGAGATTTTAATGTAAGTTTCTTTCCGAATCCAACAAAAGATACGTTAAATGTGAGTTTGGGTTCGTTACCCGAAACGAATTATACTTTTTCATTAATCGACATTAATGGAAAAACAGTTTTAAATGTACCTGTATCCAATGCCAAATTGATTGAATCAATTCCAGTTTCGAACTTGGCAAAAGGATTGTATTTGGGTGTTTTACAAGCTGGAGAAAAACGTATTACTAAGAAAGTGGTTGTTAAGTAATAGTTTTAAAACTAATTTTAAACTCTAAATTCGTTTTACTTTTTTATTTAATTATTTAAAAATAGAATTCTTTATTGTCTAATTAGTTTATTAGTTGATTTTAAATGTTGGATTTATTTGTTATATTGATAAATTATTTACTTTTATTTGAAAAGTGTATATTATGATGAAAAAATATCTTTTATTTTCTATTTTATTTTTGGGATTTTTAAGTAATGCACAAATTAATTTTTTAAATCACAATGTGATTGATAAAAACTATTTTGGGGGCATTAGTAATGTTTTTACAATTGACATGGATAATGATGGAGATTTGGATGTAATCTCATCTAATACTAATGATAAAATTGTATGGCAAGAAAATCTTGGTCAAGGTAACTTTGGTGATGTAAAAGTGATTACTAATCAATTAATGGGAATAAGCTCGGTTTCATTGGCAGATATTAATGCTGATGGAAAAGTTGATATTATCTCTACTTCTAGTACAGATGGCAAGGTTGTTTGGTATAAAAATTTAGGTCAAGGAGTTTTTAGTACTACAATATTGTTTTCTAGTTCAACCATTACTGGTGCTACAATTGCAAAAGCTGGAGATATGGATGGTGACGGTGATTTAGATATTGTCGCTACTACAGCAAGTAATGTACTATCATGGTTTAGAAACACTAATGGTCAAGGTTCATTTTCTACTGCGATTTCAATTGCAGTAATTACAGGAATAACATCAATTGATATTAAAGATGCTGATGGCGATGGCGATAATGACATTTTAACTGATTCTACATTGCAAGATCAATATATAAAACTAGGATTAGTTAAAAATTTAGGAAATAGTAATTTCAGTACATTTCAGTTATTAAATACAATAGTTCCTGATATAAACTATTCAATAAATTCAATGGTTTTCTTCAAAGATTTAGATAATGATGGCGATACCGATATCTTATTTTCGGCAAATAACAAATTATGTTCCTTTATCAATATAGGTTCGGGAGTTTATGGCGCGTTGAATGTTATTTATACAGGATATTTTCTAAATCGATTTATTGATTTAGATTTTACTGATATGGATAATGATGGCGATTTAGACATCGTGACTTGTTGTCGAGTATGGCAAAGTCCAGATAAAGTAGCTTGGTTTGAAAATAATGCTACACATACTTATACAACGATGAATACTATTTTAAATTCGACCAGTAATCAAATGTTATCAATAAAAGTTGCTGACATCGATGGTGATAATGTTAAAGATTTAGTGGTTGGAAATAGATTTGAAGATTATTTAATTTGGCACAAGAGTTATACTGAAAAGAAACCTATCACAAAATATGTTTATGGTACTAATTCAGCTAAAGCTTTTGATATGGATAATGATGGCGATTTAGATTTAATATCATGTATTAATAGTAATAAATTAGTTTGGTATGAAAACCTAGATGGTCATGGAACAACAGGTATACAAAAGCTTATTACTTTTCAAGATAACACAAGTTATTTTTCTGTTGGTGATATAGATGGAGATAGTGATAATGATATTCTTATTGATGGTAAATGGTTTGAAAATGACGGAAGTGGTCATTTTATTTCTACTCATGTTGTTAATGAGGGTTATCCGAATAATGTTTCAAATGTGAGGTTAGCAGATGTAGATAATGATGGTAAGTTAGATATTATAGCAATTGAAAATTTGAGTAATGGCAATAGTACTGGAGGATGGTATAAGAATTTAGGTTTAGGAAATTTTGGAGCAAGACAGCTCATTTTTTCATCACTTAATAGTTTAGTAAATAGATTTGATTTTGCAGATTATGATGGAGATGGCTTAGGTGATTTACTACTTGGTACACAAGCAAAAATTGTTTTGGTAAAAAATTTGAATGGAAGTTTTGCCCCATTAAATTATTTTTGCAATTATTCTAGTACTTCTGTTTTTTTTATTGACATGGATGGCGATGGAGATAAAGATATTTTAGCTGAAAATATTCCAATAGACTCAAGTCAAACTGGAATTGGATGGTTTAGAAATGAAGGAGGAACATTAAATCCATTTGTAAATTTTGTTACTAATAGTTCCTATATGACGGGTACAACTCCAGCTGATATGGATGGTGATGGCGATGCGGATGTGATTTCATTTAATACAAGTAACAATAAAACAGTTTGGATGGAAAACACAAATGGATTAGGTACTTTTGTTAATAATGGATTTCAAACAACTTTAATAACTCATTCCAGTACTAATTCCTCTCAATACAGTCTTGCCGATATTGACAATGATGGAAAAATAGATTTAATTTTCTCTAATTCATCAGGTAACCCCCAATTATCATGGTTTAAGAGTAATGGTTTGTCAACAAATAAAATTAATGGACTTGTACGATTAGATTCAAATAATAACGGATGTGATGGATTAGATTATCCAATGCAAAATGTAAGAGTAAATTCGCAAACTAGTAATAGTGATACTTATTCAACTTTTACAAGTACTAATGGATATTATCAATTTTATTTATCTGGACCAGGAAATTACACTACTTCGTTGACTTCAACATTACCATACTATTTAAATATAAATCCTAATTCTTATTCTACAAATTTTACTGGAGTAAATAACATCCAATCTTTAAATTTTTGCCTTTCAAGTAATACACCAACTAATGATTTGGAAGTTACAATTTATCCAATAACAGCTGCCAATCCTGGTTTTGAATCAGAATACCTCATAGTATACAGTAATCATGGAACAACGCCAATGAATGGAAACGTGAAATTTCAATACGATGCTTCAAAATTAACTCTAAGCACATCAATCCCAGCATATACTAGTCAATCTTTAGGACAAATCATCTATAATTTCACTAATTTAAATCCATTTGAAACTAAAATTGTAAAATTGAAATTTTTAGTGGCAATTCCACCTACAGTAACTATGGGTTCGCAATTAAGTTTTACCTCTACAATTAATCCAATTACAAATGATATTCAACCAACTAACAATGTTTTTAATTTAAATCAAACTGTTGTTGCTTCGTTAGATCCTAATGATATTAGTGTTTTAGAAGGTGATAGTATTATGGTTAATCAGATAAATGACTATTTACATTATGTAATTAGATTTCAAAATACTGGAACTGCAAATGCTACAAATGTTGTAGTTACAAATACATTAGATAATGGATTAGATTGGAATAGTATGCAAATAGAAGCTAGCAGTCACTCTAATTTTGTATCAATAAAGAATGGAAAAGAAGTATCATTTGTTTTTAATGGAATCAATTTGCCTTACAGCTCATTAAATGAACCTAATTCTCATGGTTTTGTTTGTTACAAAATTAAACCTAAAAACACATCAATACCAGGTGATATTTTTTATAATGCTGCCGAGATTTATTTCGATTTTAATTCAGCAATTTTCACCAATTCAGTATCTACAGAAGTGATAGGTCCACTCAACTCTTCTGTTTTTGACTATCAAAATATGATTCTGCATCCCAATCCTACGAGTGGCAAAGTCAATATATCTGTAAATTTTGAAATAAAGAGTTTGTCAATTTATAATTTATTTGGGCAAAAAATTATTGATTTAAAAAATAGTCAAGAAATAGATTTATCTAACTTTGACAGTGGAATATATTTTATTAAAGTTGAAGATTTTACGGGAAGAAGCATCACGAAAAAAGTGATAAAATATTAAATTTAAAATTGTAATAGAAAAAAACTTCTGTAAATAGAAGTTTTTTTCTATTACAATTTCTCCTTCAAATATTTCCCAGTAATCGATTTTTTGTTTTTAACAATATCTTCTGGAGTACCTTCGGCTAAGAGTTGACCACCATTTTCACCGCCTTCTGGTCCGAGGTCGATGATCCAATCGGCACATTTAATCAAATCGAGATTGTGTTCTACTACTAATATCGAATGTCCTTTATCAATCAAGGCATCAAACGAAGCCAATAGTTTTTGGATATCGTGAAAATGCAAACCTGTAGTAGGTTCGTCAAATACAAACAAAGCCTTTTCTTTAGTGTTTCCTTTCACCAAGAAGGACGCTAGTTTGATACGCTGCGCTTCACCGCCCGAAAGGGTAGAAGACGATTGTCCTAATTGCACATAACCTAATCCAACATCTTGCAAAGGTTGCAGTTTTTGCATGATTTTGGTCTGCTTGTGTTCACTAAAAAAAGCAATGGCATCGTCTATAGTCATGGTCAGAATATCGTCAATGTTTTTGCCTTCAACAGTTACTTCTAATATTTCTTTTTTGAAACGTTTGCCGCCACAAGTTTCGCATGGTAATTCTACATCGGCCATGAATACCATTTCTACATTGATAGAACCATCGCCTTTGCAGGTTTCACAACGACCACCATCTACATTGAATGAAAAATGTTTGGGTTGATAGCCTCGAATTTTAGACAATTTTGATTTGGCAAACAAATCGCGAATTTCGTCATAGGCTTTGATATACGTCACTGGGTTGGAACGTGAACTTCTTCCAATTGGGTTTTGATCTACGTATTCAATATGATGAATGCGGTGGTAATGTCCTTGCATGTCGGTAAACTGACCAGCTTTTTCTCCTACACCTTCTAGTTTCTTTTGAATGGCAGGAAACAAAATTTTCTTTACCAAAGTACTTTTTCCGCTACCCGAAACACCAGTAATAACGGTTAAACATTCTAATGGAAAACGAACGTCTAGATTTTGTAAATTATTCTCACGAGCGCCTAGAATATCAATATACGTATTCCATTTTCTACGAGTTCGTGGTACTTTTATTTCTAATGAACCATTCAGGTATTTGGCAGTTAACGAATCCGATTGTAGAATTTCGTCAAAAGTACCTTGTGCCACCAAAGTTCCGCCATGGGTTCCTGCTTCGGGACCTATATCGATAATCATATCGGCTTGCTTCATGATGTCTTCATCGTGTTCTACCACAATTACGGTATTACCTAAATCACGTAGGTTTTTCAATACTTCAATCAGCAATTCGGTGTCTTTGGGATGCAAACCAATACTCGGTTCGTCTAAAATATACATCGAACCTACCAAACTACTTCCTAACGAAGTCGCCAAATTAATACGTTGCGATTCACCACCCGAAAGCGTTGCCGAATTTCTATTTAAGGTCAAATAATCCAATCCGACATTGCTTAAAAATGCTAAGCGATTGTTGATTTCAATTAATAATCGTTTGGAAACTTTAGTGTCGTATTCAGACAATTGCAATGCTGCAAAAAAAGGAATTAATCGTCTAATCGGTAAATCAACTAAATCGGAAATGGTTTTGCCACCAACTTGAATATAATTGGCTTCTGGTCGAAGGCGTTTTCCTTTACACGTAGTACATTTGGTTTTACCACGATAACGCGACAGCATTACGCGGTTTTGGATTTTATAATTTTTCTCTTCAAGTTCTTTAAAGAAATCATTCAGCCCCTGAAAATACTGATTTCCGTTCCAAACTAAATCTTTTTGTTCTTGGGAAAGCTCAAAATACGGTTTGTGTATTGGGAAATCAAATTTGTAGGCTTTGTTGACCAATTCGTCATGGTACCAACCCATGCTTTCGCCACGCCAAGGGTAAATAGCGTTTTCAAAGATGGATAAAGCCGAGTTGGGAATCACCAAATCTTCGTCGATCCCAATAATGTTTCCATAACCTTCACATGTTGGGCAAGCTCCATACGGGTTGTTAAAACTGAATAAATGCACATTGGGTTCTAAGAACGTCATGCCATCCAATTCGAAATTAGCGCTGAATTCTAATCGTGTATTGTCTTTTAAATCTTGTAAAAAGCAAACTCCTTTTCCTTCAAAAAAAGCCGTTTGTACCGCATCCGATAATCGGTTATAAAATTCTTCTTCGTCTTTAACAATGATTCGATCAATGATTAATAAAATATCTTTGTTGTCTAAACTATGCATCTTTGTTACATCGAGCGCAGTCGAGATGTCGTCAAGGCGAACCATTTCGTTATTGACCAAAATACGAGCAAAACCTTGTTGCAAAAGCACTTTGAGTTTATCTTCTAGCTTTCGTCCATTTTCTAAATGAATAGGAGCAAGCAGCAACCAACGACTATCGAGTTCAAAAGTTTTTACTTTATTGATGACATCGGTTACGGTATCTTTTCGCACTTCGTTACCCGAAACTGGTGATATGGTTTTCCCAATTCGGGCAAAAAGTAATTTTAAGTAATCGTATATTTCGGTTGAGGTTCCAACGGTAGAACGCGCATTGGTCGTATTTACTTTTTGCTCGATGGCTATGGCCGGAGCGATTCCTTTGATGTATTCTACTTTAGGTTTATCTAGTCGACCAAGAAATTGGCGTGCATATGAAGATAAACTTTCTACATAGCGACGTTGCCCTTCGGCATACAAAGTATCAAATGCTAAAGACGATTTTCCTGAACCCGAAAGTCCTGTAATTACTACGAGTTTGTTGCGAGGAATAGCGACATCCAAATTTTTTAAATTGTGAATGGCAGCACCTTTTATCAAGATGTTTTTCTTAGGTTCAAGGGTAGTAATATCTTTTGGAATCATAGCAAAAAATGAATTTTCGCAAAGGTAATCATTTCTTGAATGAGATTGCGTGTTGAACAATTCACAAATTTTGTTTTTACGTAGTTAAAAAAGTTATTACTATATTGACGCAAGTTTTTTACCTAATCGACGTCTAAAACTTAAATGCAGCATTTGGAAGAAAAAGAAATCATTTCAAGATTGAAGAAGAACGACGAAAAAGCGTTCCAAATTTTGGTGGATTTGTTTTCCAAAAAAGTGTACAACTCGTGTATCGGAATGCTTCAGAATACCGAAGATGCCGAAGATGTATCTCAAGAAATCTTTATTACGATTCACACCAACATTCATCTGTTTAAAGAAGAATCGTCGCTTTCTACTTGGATTTATAGAATTTCGATTAATAAATGTTTGGAATTTATTAGAAAGAAAAACCGAAAAAAACGTTCGGGAATATTCAAATCTATTTTTTCATCAGGTGGAGAAAAAGCCATTGAAAACCATTCCGATTTTATCCATCCGGGAATTCAATTGGAAAATCAAGAACGCGCTATAATACTTTTTAAAGCGATTGATTTATTGTCAGAACAACAGCGAACTGCCTACATTTTGCACAAAATAGATCAAGTGAGTTATAATGAAATTGCCGAAATAATGGAGTTGTCACTATCGGCTGTAGAGTCGTTGCTTTTTAGAGCTAAACAAAATTTGAAAAAGCATTTGGCCATTTATTATGAAGAAAATGAAAAATAAGCGCAAGTTTTAAAAAAATATAACATCTATAGAATCATGAACACAAAAGAAAAATGGATTGAAGAAACCCTGAATGCCTTGGATTATATTCAAAGTGTTGAGGTGCCTTTGTCTTTGAAACATTCTTTATTGAATTTATCCAAAAGAAAAGAAATTAGATTGAATACAGCTCAAAAATGGACGATTGCTGCTAGCGTAATTGTATTGTTGGGTATCAATTTGATTTCGATGAATCAATATTCTAAAAAAACGGAGAAATTCGCTTCTAACGAAGGTAAGAATGCCATTTACAAAGAATATTTTTCAAGTGATTATTAATACAAACGATTATGAACAATTCTAAATTTTTAAAAATTGTCATTGTACTATTACTATTGATTAATATCAGTACGATAACTTTTATGTGGTTGAACAAACCACCTAAGCATGATGCTGTTGGTGATTATTTTGCTCAAGAATTACAATTCACCGCAAAGCAAAAAGAACAATTTGATGCTTTAAAACAAGAGCATAGAAGTCAGGTTGAAGCTTTACGAGCTGAAAATAAAGAAAAGCACGATGCGTATTTTGAATTATTAAAAAATCCATCGGTTGATTCGGCTACCGTAAAAAAAGCAGTGTCTCAAATCCTGAAAATTAAAGAGCAAGAAGAGTTGGCTTTGTTTTATCATTTTCAAAAAGTGCGAGCCATTTGTACAGCATCACAACAAGAAAAGTTTGATGAAATTATAAATGAAGCTGCTAGAATGATGGCACCTCGACCAAGAGGAGGAGAAGGTAGACCAATGCCCGAAGGAGGAAGACCTCCAAAAGGAGAAGATGGTTCGCCACCACCGCCAAAAATGTAAAAGTAATCTACACACAATCAATCTATAGTATATGAAGTTTAAAGTTATTTTATTAATAGGTATTCTATCATCTAGCATTTCTGTAAAGGCACAATACAATACCATGACAATGCCCGAAGCGCTTTATGGAACTACTTTTAATTTGAACGTTCACGAAACTACCAAACAACTAGTTTCGGGTAACCAAACCATAACTGGAGCCATTAATAATGAAACCTTTTGGGGACCAACACTTTTTGTGAATAAAGGTGATTTGATACATATGAATGTTACCAATAACTTGAATGAATCTACTACATTACATTGGCACGGAATGCATTTACCAGCGGTTATGGATGGTGGTCCTCATCAAGTAATTCCGCAAGGTACACTGTGGCAACCTTATTGGACAGTTATGAATCAAGCCACAACTTTGTGGTATCATCCGCACTTGCACGAGACGACTCAAGCTCAAATGACCAAAGGAATTGGAGGTTTTATTATTGTAAAAGATCCAATAGAATCGGCATTGGCTTTACCACGAACCTATGGAGTAGATGATATTGTTTTGGCGCTAACCAGTAGAAGTTTCAATGCAACTACCAATACGTTTGTGAGTTCAACACGAGTGTATGGCGATTATATGATGACCAATGGAACACTGAATGCTCAATATACTTTACCCAAACAATATGTGAGAATGCGAATCTTGAATGCCGAAATTGAAAGAGGCTATAATTTAGGATTTAGCGATAACAGAACTTTCTACATTATTGGTAATGATGGTGGACTTTTAAATGCACCAGTTGCTGTTACAAGAGTTAAGCTTTTGGTTGGTGAGCGTGTCGAGATTATGGTGAATTTAGGCAATGATGCTGTAGGTTCTTCAATTGATTTAAAAGCATACAATTCGGGTCAAGCCTTTGGTTTTCCTGGAGGAGAACCTAATACAACTGGAGATTTTGGTAGTTTGTTAAACAATACCGATTTTAATGTCTTGCATATTAATGTTGGAGCTACAACTACGGCTACTACACCTATTACAGCTGTGCCAACAACGTTAGCAAATAATACCTATTGGACAGCCAATGATGCCACAGTAAACCGTTCTATTTCGGTTACTAATGGAAATCCTGGACCAGCTAGCGTTCCTTTTAACTTTGATAATACTACATATTCGTTAACAATGACTCCCAAAGTGGTCAATTTGAATGATATTGAAAAATGGACTGTAACTAATAATAATGTTTTTGGACATTCTTTTCATTTACACGATGTTGAGTTTAAAATTGTAGCCAGAAATGGTGTTGCTACCAATGTTGGAAGTCATGAGTCAGGATGGAAAGATACTTTTTATTTACCCAAAAACGAGTCGGTTACATTTGTAGCTAAATTTGATGATTTTGCTGATTCCGATGTGAATCATCCTTACATGTATCATTGTCATTTTGGAGGTCATGAAGATGGCGGAATGATGGGGCAATTTATTGTGACTTCAGCTTTGTCAAATAGTCAATTAGAAACAAATACAAATTTCAATTTGTACCCTAATCCGGCAAACGACAGACTATTTATTCATTTAAAAGATAGTGCAACCGAAATTTATTATGTAACTATTGCCACCATAACAGGAAGAATTGTCATGATGTTACCACAACCCGAATGGCAAAATGGGATTGATATATCTTCTTTAGAAGCAGGTGTTTATACATTTCAAATGATGGATAAGCAAACTAAAAGTAGTACTACTAAAAAGTTTATCAAGAAATAAAAATGAAAAAAGTAGTTCCTTTTTTGAGTACTATTGTGCTATTGTTTCTTTTTTCTAGCTATACTATTATAGATAAGAGAAAAGTAGTTGACAATTTTAAATTAAAGAGCGCTACTTCCAATCAATGGGTGTCACTTACAGATTATAAAGAGGCTAAAGGTTTTATTGTGGTTTTTATTTCTAATAAGTGTCCGATGGCTAAATTTTATTCCAAGAGATTGAATCAAATGGATGCTAAATACAAAAGGTTAGGTGTTCCAGTTTTGGCAATTAATTCGATGGATACACTGGTTTATGCAGAAGAATCTTTTAAATTGATGCAAAAAAAAGTAAAAAAAGAACAATTAAATTTTCCGTATCTTCAAGACAAAAAGCAAAAGATAGCCAAGGAATTTAAAGCGACACATACACCTCAAGCTTTTGTGATATTGAAAAATAAAGGGAAGTATGAAGTAAAATATGAAGGAGCTATTGATGATAATGCTGGAGAACCAGAAAAGGCTAAGCATCATTTTTTAACAGAAGCTGTAGATGAATTGTTGAATAATAAAGAAGTTACCACACCAAAATCAGAATCATTTGGTTGTAGAATTTATTTCAGAGGTGAAGTACAAAAAATGGATTAATAAGTAAAAATTAAATATGAAAAAAGCGCTACTATTATTTTTAGGTTTTTCTTTTTCGGGCTTATTTGCTCAAACTAATCCTGCCATTACAGGTTGGTTACGAAATACCACAGGAATCACAGGTCGTCATTATGTATCTGGAAATTCAACACCTATTACGGATGCTGTTCAAGCCAACGTACAAACGGTTCAATACGATGCCAATTGGGCTTATGTTTCGGCTACTGGAATTCCAGCTTACATTACGGGTCCATTTTTGGATGGTAATCCGTCTTTGGCTACAGCACAAAATAAAATTTTCAAAATTCCTCTAAATCCAACACAAAATACAGGAACATTAACAGCTACTACAGGAGGTAATATTGGAATTTTCATTAATGGTGTTGCTTTATTTGATTACCGAGATGGTGTTTCATGGAAGAATTCTACAAGTTCTTTGTGTGGAGGGCCTATCGTTAGTTGTACAGGAGATGGAAAATGGAATCGTGATGCGGTTGTAGGAGAACGATTAGGTTTTGATTGTTCTAAAGCGCATCCAGCCATGGGAAATTACCATCATCATCAAAATCCGAGTGCTTTTAATCTTGATATCAATGTAATTTCTACTATTTGTAGCACTTATCCATCCGACGGATTATATACAATTAACCCTAATCAACATTCACCATTGTTGGGTTATGCGTATGATGGATTTCCTATATATGGTGCTTATGCTTATGCGAATACCAATGGAACTGGCGGCATTTTAAGAATGAAATCGGGCTATCAACTTAGAAATATTACCACTCGAACTGTTTGGGCTGATGGGACCGACGTACTGGATGGACCAGCAGTAAGTACAACCTATCCGTTGGGTTATTTCAGAGAAGATTATGAGTATGTTGCCCATCCTAATGATGCTAGTTATTTAGACGAGCACAATGGTCGTTTTTGTGTAACCCCAGAATATCCGAATGGTATTTATTGTTATTTTGCTACGGTAGATGCTAATCATAATTCAGCCTATCCTTATGTAGTGGGACCAACATTTTATGGAAATAAAACTGCTACAACGGTAACGACGGTTCCCGCTGGTACTACAACATACAATCCAGCATTAGCTATGACAAATTTTGATGCCACTAAATTTACTATTGTAGTAGCGCCAAATCCGGCACAAGATTTTATAGCGATTCAAACTACTATGGCAGAAGCCGATTATAATGTAGCATTGATTAACGAATTAGGTCAAGTGGTTAAAACCGATAAAATTCTTCAAGGTAGTACCTTATGCGTTATCGATACATCAACTATTTATAAAGGTGTTTATTTTATAAAAATTTACAATGGTGAGCATAGTATGACATCAAAAGTTATTATTGAATAAATTAAAAGTGTTTGATTAACAGATTTTAAACATTTTTTTCTTTAATAAATTATAGTTGAAATAGTTGTCTTAATCGCTAATATTATATTGATATTACCTATACATTACTACATCATTCGACTTAATTGTAATGAAATATTTTATATTTTTTTATATTCAGAATCTTTCTAATGCTCATATTTCAAACGATTGAGAGGAATTTTGGTTTGTATAGTTTTTATATAGTTAAACAATAATCTTATCAATGTATTATTGTTATAGATTTGTAACTTATTAAACATCAAAAACTTAAAAAAAATGAAAAAAATTACTTTATTATTTTTATTGCTAAGTATTTCTTTTGGATACTCGCAAGTGCCAACAACTGCGGCACCTACACCACCTGCTAGAAATTCATCAGATGTGATTTCTATTTATGGTTCTGCTTACACCAACATTTCGGGAGTAAATACAAATCCAAATTGGGGTCAATCTACTGTAGTAACAGAGGTTTCAGTAGGTGGAGACAACGCGCTTCAGTATGCAAATTTCAATTACCAAGGAACAGGTTGGGAATCAAATGCTCAAAATGTTTCAACAATGGAATACCTTCATGTTGATGTATGGACAAACAATCAAGCTCCTAATGTTTATGTAATTAGTTCTGGACCAGAAATTGCTCATCCAATATCAAGTGTACCAGGTTCATGGCAATCATTGAACATACCAGTAGCTGGTCTTACAGGAAATTCTTCAAATGTGATTCAATTTAAATTTGATGGAGGAAATGGAGGAACAATTTATTTAGATAATTTATATTTTTGGAAAACTCCAGTAGCTGCAGGTACCGATGCTACTTTAAGTGACTTAAAAGTTGATGGAAATACAGTATTAGGATTTTCTGCGTCAGTTGTAAATTACACTGTTGGAGTTGGATTTGGATCGCCGATTCCTCAAATTACTGCTGCAACTACAACAGATACAAATGCTACTAGAGTAATTACACAAGCTAGCTCTGTTCCAGGAAATGCAACAGTTGTTGTTACATCTCAAAATGGAAGTGTAACCAAAACATATACCGTTTCTTATGTGATCATGGGGCCAACTACTCCAGCACCAACCCCTCCAGCTCGAAATGCAAATGATGTTATTTCTCTATTTAGCAACGCTTATTCGAATATAGTCATTGATACATGGTCTGCTGTATGGGATGATTCTAATTATACTGATTTACAGATTTCAGGTAATGATACTAAGAAAATTGATTTTGGTAACTTCATCGGTGTTGATTTTAGTGGTGCTGGACATCATCAAGATTTAAGCGCAATGACTAGATTTCACATGGATTTTTATACTGATAATGCAGATTTAGTTGGGAAAGTTTTTAACTCTAAAATTTCACAATGGGGTGGAGGAGCAGGAGAAGTTTCTGCAGCGGAATTAAATATTAATACTGGTACGACACCAGCTATTGTAACTGGCTCATGGGTTTCTATAGATGTTCCTATGACGCAATGGGTAAATAATCCAACAAGAAATGATATAGCTCAGTTTTTAATTACTTCTAATTTAGGAACTGTTTATGTAGATAATATTTATTTTTATAAAGAGAATTTAAGCACAAATAGTTATGAAATCTCAAATGATAAGATGTATCCTAATCCAACTAAGAACAGTTTTACTGTTGAATCTAAAATGAACATTCAACAAGTTTCTGTTTATAATGTTTTAGGTCAAGAAGTAATTAGTTCATATCCAAATTCTACATCAGCTACAATTGATTTATCTTCATTTACTAATGGTGTTTACTTTGTAAAAACTAATGTTGAAGGAATAATTGAAACTTCAAAAGTTATTAAAGAATAGTTTTTTTTTAGTTTTTTTATATTTGAAGACCGTCTCTTATTTAGAGACGGTTTTTTTAATTAATTTTTTAGTATATTTATAGTAAAATTATAATTTAATGAAATTCCGTAACTGTTATTTTTTGGTTTTATTTTTCTCATTATATTCTGTTTTTGGACAAGAATTACCGCCAATTATTAAATATTCACCTAGTATCTACAATGCAGGTAGTCAAAACTGGATGATTTCTCAGGACAAAAATCATTACATCTATTTTGCAAACAACGAAGGTCTATTAGAGTTTAATGGAGCTAGTTGGAATTTATATAAGTCACCCAATGAAACAATCATGCGATCTGTAAATGTGATTGATGATAAGATCTATACAGGTTGTTATATGGAGTTTGGCTATTGGGTTAGAAACGTAAATGGAAAATTAAATTACCATTCTTTAAGTAATAAAATTAAATCAAAATTACTTGATGATGAGCAGTTTTGGAATATTATTAATTATGATCATTGGGTTGTTTTTCAGTCTTTAAATAGAGTATATATATATGATTCTAAGACAACTAAGATTAAAATAATAACCCCAAAAAATAATATATTAAGATCTTTTAAAACATCAAATTCAATATATTTTCAAATTGTTAATGAAGGCTTATTTGAAATTGAGAACGGAACCAGTAAAATAGTATCTGATAATGACGTAATAAAAAACAATAAAATAGTAAATTTATTTAACACAAACGATGGTTTACTTATTCAAACTCAACTCAATGGTTTTTATAAACTTATAAATAATACAATCTGTAAGTTTGTTACAGAGTCAGATTCTGAAATTTTGGCAAGCAGTACTTATAGCTGTCAAATGTTATCTGATGGAAGTTATGCTTTGGGTACTATTTCAAATGGTATTTTTATTTTATCGCCTTCAGGTAATTTAAAATACCATATAATGCAGACTAATGGTTTGAATAACAATACTGTTTTATCAATATTTGAAGATATTGATAAAAACTTGTGGATAGGTCTTGATAACGGAATTTGCTGTGTCAATCTACAATCACCATTCAAAAGTTTTTCTGACAATACAGGTGTATTAGGAACCGTTTATGCTTCAGTTCTTTATAAAGGAAAATTATACATAGGAACAAATCATGGTTTGTTTTGTAAGGATTACACGAGTAATAGTCAGTTTAAATTTGTTCAAGGAACAAAAGGTCAAGTTTGGAATCTTTTTATTTATGATGGAACTTTATTTTGCGGGCATGATTCAGGTACTTTTATTATTGATGATGTTAATTCAAGTCAAATATTTTCTCAATCAGGAACCTGGAAATTTGCTAAGGTTCCCAATAAAAAAAATATTCTTCTTCAAGGAAACTACAGTGGCTTGTCTGTCTTAGAAAAAAATAATAACAGATGGACTTTCAAGAATAAAATCAGCGGATTCAATTATTCTTCAAAATATTTTGAGATTATTGATTCTAATCAGATTTATGTTAGTCATGAATATAAAGGTATTTTTAGATTTCAACTGAATGCAAATTTTACTAAAGCAGAAAAAATATTCGCCTACACAAATCCTAGTAAAGGTAAAAATGCAGGACTAGTTAAATACAACAATGCGCTTTACTATGCTTCAAAAGACGGTATTTTTAAACTTAACATAAAAAGCAAACTTTTTGAAAAAGATAAAGCATTAAGTCTGGTTTTTAATAATGATGAATATACCTCAGGAAAATTAATTCTTGACGATTCTAATAAATTATGGATTTTTACAAAAAATTACATTAATTATTTCACATTAGATAAATTTAATTCTGATTTAAAAAAGAACAAATTACCAATTCCACAAACCTTAACAAACTCAATGTTGGGTTACGAAAATATTACCCAACTTTCAAATTCTCTATATTTAATTGGAACAACGGACGGCTATTATACAATCAATATCAATGATTTAAGTTTTAAAAATTATAATGTCTACATTTCAGATGTAAGCATAAGTAGTCTAAATGAAAAACCTACAAGTATTTCTTTTAATGAAGAAGGCAATTTTAGTTCCGATAAAAATAATATTACTTTTAGTTATACTATTCCAGTTTACAATAAATATTTAAATGCAGAATACCAATACTTACTAGAAGGTTTTCAAGATCAATGGAGCGAATGGAGCTCTAAATCTGTAGCAAATTATAAAAATCTTCCTTCAGGAGAATATGTTTTTAAAGTACGAGCCAGAATAGCTAATTCTGCACCAGAAAATATTGCAAGCTATTCCTTTACCATAAAAAAGCCATGGTATTTCACAAATTTAGCCTTAATTTTTTATTTCTTTTTTGTGATTTATTTATTCATACAAATCAATAAATTATATAAAAATTATTATCAAACTCAACGAGAAAAATTGATTGAGGAGAATAATTTATTGCTAGAACTTAAAGAATTAGAAAATAATCACCAATTAATGAAAATTAGAAATGAGCAACTTTCTCAAGATGTTGACATTAAAAATAAAGAATTGGCTGTTTCTACAATGAGTTTGATTAAGAAAGATGAATTACTATCATTAATCAAAAAAGATTTAAAAAATTCTTCAGACGAAATGAATAATCGTAGTATTAAATCGGTTATATCAACTATCACCAGAAATATTAATGAAGAAGATACTTGGAATGTCTTTAAAGAAGCTTTTGACAATGCTGATAACGATTTTTTAAAGAAGGTGAAAGCAAAACATGATTCACTAACTCCAAATGATTTGAGGCTATGTGCCTACCTTAGATTGAACTTATCCTCCAAAGAGATTGCTCCATTATTGAATATTTCGGTTAGAAGTGTAGAGATTAAACGATATCGTTTGCGTAAAAAAATGGAATTACCTCATGAACAAGGTTTAGTTGAGTATATATTAGGTATTTAAGCTATACAAAAATCAATATTTTACCTATACAAAACCACAACATTGTATTGGTTTTTCAATAGAGATTCTCGCAAAAGTTATTTCTTTATTGTTGTTCTTATTTTGTTTTTACTGCATAAACATCAATAAAACACAGCAAAAAATATCATGTATGTTTTTTGTTGAGGTTGTTTTTGATTTTTTTTTATTAATTAAAGTTATTTTTATAAATCAATTTAAATTTCAATTTATTTAAAATCAATTGAGATTGTTTTTGTTATTAACTAAACCAAACATTTTAAATATAACCGTGAATATCTTATGAAAAAATTAACTCTAATTCTAATTTTATGTTGTTTTTCAGCTAACATTAAAGCCCAAACAGAAAATGTAACGATACTGAAAGATAATAACGACTTTAAGCTATTGGTCAACAACAAGCCTTTTTTTATTAATGGAATGAACTGGAATTATGACCCAATCGGGACAAATTATAATTACAGTTTGTGGAAACAGCCCGATGACGTGATAAGAGCAGCTCTTGATAGCGAAATGAGTTTATTGAAAAATATGGGGGTAAATACCATCAGACAATATACAGGTATTCAACCCAAGTGGATTACATATATCTATCAGAAATATGGTATTTACACTATGCTTAATCACTCTTTTGGAAGGTATGGTCTAACCTTGAATGGAAATTGGGTACCACAAACAGAATATTCTAATCCAGCAACTAAACAATTATTACTCAAGGAAACCCAAGATATGATTCAAGAGTACAAGGATACTCCTGGATTGTTGATGTTTCTTTTAGGAAACGAAAATAATTATGGATTGTTTTGGGATGGTGCTGAAACAGAAAATATTCCTTTAGAAGATAGAAAATCTACCAAAAGAGCCAAAGATATGTACAACCTTTTCAATGAAGCGGTTGTTGCAATGAAAAAAATCGATACTAAACATCCTATAGCTATTTGTAATGGAGATTTATTATTTTTAGATATAATAGCTCAAGAATGTAAAGATGTAGATATTTTAGGAACCAATATGTATCGTGGTGTTTCTTTTGGAAATGCCTTCCAACAAGTAAAAGAAAAGTTTAATAAACCTGTTGTAATCACTGAATTTGGAGCTGATTCCTTTAATGCAATTGATAATGCGGAAGATCAAAAATCACAAGCTTATTATTTGGTAAACAATTGGAAAGAAATATATGAAAATGCTGCTTACCTTGGAAAATCGGGTAACTCACTTGGAGGTTTTACTTTTCAGTTTAGTGATGGCTGGTGGAAATATGCACAAACCAAAAACTTAGATATACATGATACTAACGCTTCGTGGTCTAATGGAGGGTATGCTAACGATTACATTCAAGGGCAAAATAACATGAATGAAGAATGGTTTGGTATTTGCGCCAAGGGACCAGTCAATGCAAGAGGCTTATACGAATTATATCCAAGAGCAGCCTACTATGCATTAAAACAAGCTCACAATATTAATCCATATGAAGGCGGAACTACTTTAGAAGGAATTTCTAATTATTTCAACAATATCCAAATAATGGATGCAGTACTAAAAGCTAGAGGTGACAAAGCAGCTCTTGTAGGAAATAGCACTGACAAATTAAAAATCAGCAATCTTAGAGCTGAATTTACAACTTTTAATACAGGTGGAACTTTAATAACCACACCAACTAACCCAGATCCTAACACCACTAAGTATCCAAATCAACTCGGATTTGATCATATGGAATCCTATTATTTTGGTGTTGAAGGAAATCCTTCCTCTAATATGCAGGCAAATGTCAATATCAATGTCTTAGGAAATGTGGCAAAAAATCCGATAAATGAAATTTTTTATGAAAATAGAGGAAGAACACAAACTATAAATACAGCAACTGGTAATGTTGATGTTACTGGTGCCAACAGAGTACAAGTTTATAATGCGTCTTATACATGGAATGCTAAAGATTTCGATTTAAGAGGTTTTTACAGAACAGGGCACTACCATTGGGGATATGAGGGGGATTTCTTCGGACTATATCCTGAAGCTAATTACGGTACAAACTTAGATATATACAATGGCGAAACCTTAGGATTTGAAATGGATGGTAAAAAAGCCTTAAATGGATTAAAGGCTGCATTCGGTCCGCAATTGTGGTGGGGTGCAAATCCTGCAGTTTTACTAAAATATACACATAAAATAGGAAAAATAGATGCTACAACAGTCTATCATGAAGATATTGATGATGCAGCAGCAGCTACAACGTCAATTGCAATTCCATTACCTAAAACTCGCAGAGTAACTTTACATTTAAAAACAAAACTAGATGCTTTTGGTTTTGAATTAGGTGGTATTTGGGGAGGACAACCATTAAATGGTAGAACATTCCAATATGCGCAAGGATCATCAGGAAATTATACAATATTTGACGACAAAGTAAAATCAAAAGATAATTGGGGTGGTAAAGCTAAAATCACTTTTTCTAAAGGTAAATTTAATATGTATACCCAAGGTGCAATAATGGGATTAGTAGCCAATGGAGGTGCAGATAATACTAAAACATTCACAGGATGGAAACTAAAAGATAGTGGAAGTGGCAATCAAACCAATTTCTTGACAGGATTTACATATAATTTTGGAAATTTTCAAGTAGCTCCAAACTTCTTGTGGCAAAAACCTCTAGTTGCAGCAATGCCAAATGATGTTAATGCTCCAGGAAGGTTAAGAAATATTCAAACAGATCCTTTTGCAGTTAGAGCAAATAGAGAAACCGTAGGTGGAGAATTATTACTTACTTATGATCCAACTCCAGCAACTTGGATGTATGAATGGGACAATGATTTGGCTGAAGATGCGAAATTTGCAATAAGTACAGATTTTGTATACCGTCATCTACCAACTACACAAGATGCCGCAATTGGTTTTTTGAGCAATAGAACTGCATTTGCTTTCAGTAATTCGGCTCCAGCCCATGATTTATGGGAATCTAGTACCAGAATTGTTTCAAAACTAACACCTGATTTTGGATTAATCACTAATTTTTATTTTGGAAATGCTCAAGCAAACGGTAGTGATACAAGACTTATTGAAAGAATGGGGGTAGATTTGAGAGTAATCTACAAAAAAATAAAAATAACGAATTCTTTTAAACTTAATGATTGGGGACCTTATGACTATCATAGAGATTTTAATTTAACCTATCCAATTCAATTCATGCTAGATTTATCTACATCAGTAGGAAAACCAGATTGGTTTATTTTACCAAATACCAAAATAGGAATTATGGGAACTTGGAGATCATTAAATCAGTATTCACCAAGATATTCTCCTAATCAAACTGCTTCAGAATTTGCAACAGCACCAATAATCAGTCCAGTTGGTTTTAATAATGGATCAGAATGGGAAATTAGAACTTACATACACATCAACATTGGAAAATAATTTAAAAAAATATTGAATATGAAAAATACAAAAAATAATTATTTAAAAGTCACTTTTCTTATCGCAACAGTATTCTCAGTAATAGTTGGATGTGATAGAAATTTATCTGATGATGCCGAATTATCAACCTATTCTAAAAATGGTGAAGTATTCATAGATGCTTTCAGTGCTGGTTTGGGTTATGGTGCCTTTGGAGGATCTAAATACACAGCTTTTACAGTAGATTCTGAAGTAAAATATCAAGGAACTGCTTCTATGCGTTTTGATGTTCCTAATGCAGGTGATCCTCAAGGAGCTTATGCTGGTGGTGTATTCATTGATGGTTCAGGAAGAAATTTAACCGATTATGATGCTTTGACATTTTGGGTTAAAAGTTCTCAAGGAGCAACTCTTAATGAAATTGGTCTTGGAACTGATTTCGGACTAAATAAGTACAATGTTATCATGAAAAATGTTAGTGTTAGTACAAGTTGGCAAAAAGTAATCATACCACTACCTGACGCTTCAAAATTGGTACAAGAAAAAGGAATGTTTTGGTATTCAGAAGGACCAGAAAATGGATTAGGTTATACTTTTTGGATCGATAATTTGAAATATGAAAAACTAGGAACTCTTGCCCACCCACAGCCTTCAATACTAGCAGGATTAAATAAAACAGAACAAACTTTTATAGGTTCTAATATTGTACTATCAGATCTTACTCAAACATTTAACATGCCTAATGGAGTAAATCAAACTGTTACTGCAGCACCGAGTTATTTTAGTTTTACATCTTCAAACCCAAGTGTAGCAACCGTAGATGAATTTGGAAAAGTTTCAGTAATTGGAAGTGGTACATGTGTCATAACTGCAAAATTAGCAGGTAAAGATGCATTAGGATCATTAACATTAAACTCGTTAGGTGTTTTTACACCTGCACCAACTCCAACTAAAGATGCTGCAAATGTAATTTCTATATTTAGCAACGCTTATACCAATGTACCAGTAGAATATTACAATGGTTATTGGGCACCTTATCAAACTACTCAAGGTCAAGCTGATATCCATATTAATGGTGATGATGTTATTAAGTATTCACAATTTAACTTTGTAGGAACACAGTTTTCACAACCAACTGTTGATGCAAGTCAAATGACTCATTTTCACATTGATTTAAAAGTGCAAAATGCTACTGGAGCCGCCAATTCAATAAAAATTGCTTTAAATGATTTTGGAGCTGATAATGCCTACGGAGGCGGAAATGATTCGGGGTATCAATTAACTGTAAATAATGCAAATTTAGCTAGTTATAATTGGGTGAGTTTAGATATTCCACTTTCAAGTTTTACTACATTAACTTCTAGAGCCCATCTTGCACAGATAGTTTTAGAGTCTGCATCTGGTATTACAGATCTATTAGTTGATAATATGTATTTCTATAAAGTACCTACTGCTCCAATTACAGCAGCTCCAACACCAACTGTCCCTGCGTCAAATGTAATTTCTGTTTTTAGTGATGCTTACACCAATGTCGCGTCTAATTTAAATCCAAATTGGGGACAAGCTACTGTTGTTACACAAGTGCCAATTGCGGGAAATAATACTCTTAAATACGCAGGCTTAAATTACCAAGGACTTCAATTTGGATCAAATCAAAATATTTCTGGAATGACCTTTTTGCACATTGATTATTATTCTGCTAATTCAACTTCATTAAATGCCTATTTAATTAGTCCTGGACCTGTTGAAAAGGCAAAAGCATTGACAGTACCAACTACTAATGGTTGGAATAGTGTAGAAATTCCTTTATCCGATTTTTCTCCAGTGAATTTAGCTAATATTATTCAAATGAAATTCGATGGAAATGGAGATATTTATTTAGATAATATTTATTTTCATAATTAATATACAGACAAGTTTAATACACCTTTAATACAAAAATCATGAAAATAAAGAATAATATATTTTTAAAAATCGGAATTATAACTTGCCTTTTGTCATTGTTATCAGGTTGCTCTGTTGACGAAAAACAAAAAGTTGTAAATTATACTAATTTGGTAATGCAAGATGAGTTTAACACAGATGGTGTTTTAAATAATTCTTTATGGGGTTATGATATAGGTACCGGTTCTAATGGATGGGGAAACAACGAATTAGAATACTATACTGATAGACCCGAAAATGTAAAGGTTGAAAATGGCATGTTGAAAATTACAGCCAAACAAGAATCGTACATGGGATCTTCATATACATCTGCTAGAATATCTACTAAAGGAAAATTCACACAAAAATATGGTCGCTTCGAAGCTCGTATTAAAATGCCATACGGGCAAGGTATGTGGCCAGCTTTTTGGTTACTTGGTGAAAATAGTGATGCGGTAGTTTGGCCTCAATGTGGAGAAATAGACATTATGGAATATAGAGGACAACAACCATCTACTACAAATGGTACAGTTCATGGACCAGGATATTCTGGAGCATCAGCAATTACTAAATCTTACACATTACCAAATGACCGCTTTGATACCGATTTTCATATTTTCGGAATAGAGTGGGGACCAGATTATGTGAATTTTTATGTTGACGATGTTTTATACAATCAAATTACCCCTCAAAAAGTAACAGGACAATGGGTTTTTGACCAACCTTTTTACATAATTATTAATCTTGCCGTTGGTGGAAATTATGTAGGTTCACCAAATAGTCAAACCTTATTTCCTCAATCAATGTTAGTTGATTACGTAAGAGTTTATAATTAATTCTTTTACAAAATTTCAAAACACATAAATAAATAACATGGATTAACTTTAAATAAGTTAAGCCGTGTTATTTATATAAAAATACAACAGAATAGCACATTTTAACATGAATGATAGTCAAGCCATATTTACTGAAAACAAAAAAGATACTATGTCAATAATGATGGATGTAGTTTCTATAAATGGAGAACAATTTTATAAAATAAATAATAGTGATGCTATGCGTCCTTTTTTTATGAGCATTGTAAGTGATGCTAATCATTGGATGTTTTTATCGAGTAATGGTGGATTGACAGCAGGTAGAAAAAATGCAGAATTTGCACTTTTTCCGTATTACACCGATGACAAAATTACCGAATCGTTTGATACTAACGGTAGTAAATCAATTTTTCAAATCCATCACAATAATGAAGTTCACATTTGGGAACCTTTCTCAGAACGATTTTCTCATAATATATTTAATGTTTCTAGAAATTTATACAAAAATATTTATGGCAATAAAGTAATTTTTGAAGAAGTGAATCATGATTTAAAAATTACATACAAATACCAATGGAACTCAAGCAATTTATATGGCTTTGTAAAAAAATCAGAATTAATCAATCATTCCGATACTGCGTATCAAATTGCTTTGCTCGATGGAATTCAAAATATTATGCCTTTTGGCGTTACTAGTGATTTGCAAAATGCAGCAAGTAATTTAGTCGATGCCTACAGACGAAGTGAATTACATCAAAAAAGTGGTTTAGGTATTTTTGCTCTAAGTGCTATTATTGTTGATAAAGCTGAACCAAGTGAAGCCTTAAAATCAAATATTGTGTGGTCATTAGGGCTGAAAAATCCTTCTCATTTACTTTCTTCTTTGCAACTTTCTAATTTTAGAATGAAACAAAAAGTAACTCCAGAAGATGATATTAAGGGCGAGAAAGGGGCTTATTTTATAAATTCTGAAATTACTTTAAATGAAAATTCAAAGAAAGAATGGTTAATAGTTGCGAATGTTAATCAAGATTATTCCGACGTAGCTCAAATTATTAACAGTATCCAAACTGAAAAAAATCTAGAACAACTAATACATTTAGACATTGAATTAGGAACAAAAAAACTAATTGAATTAAACGCCTCATCTGATGGTTTACAATTAACAAATGATAATTTAAGAGATACCAGACATTTCGCCAATACACTATTCAATATAATGCGTGGTGGAATTTTTGATTTTAATTATCAAATTGAAAAACAAGATTTCCTAAAGTATATTGAGAAAGCTAATGTTTTAGTATTTCAAAAATTCAAAAAAAGTCTATTACAATTACCAGATTTATTCACTTTAGAAACATTAAAAGAATTTGTATTCAAGCAAAAAGATTCCGATTTAGAACGTTTGAGTTTAGAATACTTACCATTAAAATTCAGTAGACGACACGGTGACCCAAGTCGACCTTGGAACAAATTTTCTATCAATACACAAAGTGAAATTGATGGTTCTAAAATTCTAGATTACGAAGGAAACTGGCGCGATATTTTTCAGAATTGGGAAGCTTTGGCGCATTCGTTTCCTCAGTTTATTGAAAATATGATTCATAAATTTCTTAATGCAACCACTTTTGACGGATACAATCCTTATCGTGTTACCAAAGATGGATTTGATTGGGAAACAATTGAAGAAGATAATCCTTGGTCTTACATTGGATATTGGGGTGATCATCAAATTATTTATTTATTGAAATTTTTAGAATTTATTGAAAATCATCAACCCAAAAAATTAGAAGAATATTTCAATAACGATGTTTTTGTATACGCCAATGTGCCTTACATCATTAAATCGTATGAAGATATTTTAAAAAATCCAAAAGATACGATAGATTTCAATCACAAAGCCGACGAAAAAATCCGTAATGAACGTACTAAAATTGGAGCTGACGGAACTTTGTTGAAAGATGCCAATGGTGTTATTTACAAAGTTAATTTTATTGAAAAAATGTTGGCAACTATTTTGGCAAAAATGTCCAATTTTATTCCAGAAGGAGGCATTTGGTTGAACACACAACGACCAGAATGGAATGACGCTAACAACGCCTTAGTTGGAAATGGGGTTTCTATGGTAACCTTATATTATTTGAGAAGATTTTTAACACATTTTCAAAAATTAGTAGTAAACTCAGAAGTAGATAGCATAAAATTATCTAATGAAATGGTAGAATTCTATCATTCAATAAGAGAAACTTTAATACAATTTGAACCTTCGCTAGATGGAAAATTTAACGACTTTGATAGAAAAACCATTCTCGATACTTTAGGAAAAGCGGCATCAGAATATCGTAATCAAGTCTACAAAAATGGATTTTGGGGCAATAAAAGAACCCATTCAATGGCTGGTTTGAAACGTTTTATTGAAGTAAGTTTAAAATTCATTGATCATTCAATTAAAGCAAACAAAAGAGAAGATAATCTCTATCATGCCTATAACTTAATGACTATTGAAAATGATCAGGAAATTTCTATTTCTCATTTAAGTGAAATGCTCGAAGGTCAAGTTGCCGTATTGAGTTCGGGATATTTATCTTCCGAAGAAGCTTTGAGTGTTTTGGATAGTTTAAAAAGTAGTAAACTTTTTAGAGACGATCAGTATAGTTATATATTATATCCAAATAAAAAGCTGCCGAAATTTCTTGAAAAAAATATTATACCTAATGAGATTGTCGATAAATCTGAATTATTATCCAGTTTAATAGCAGCAAATAACTCACAAATAATTAAAAAAGATTGTATTGGAAATTTTCATTTTAATGGAAATTTTAAAAATGCAGCCGATTTAGAAAAAGAATTAGAATCACTTGCTAAAACTGATTTTGCCAAGTTGGTAGAAAAAGATAAAAAAGATGTTCTACAAGCCTTTGAAACAGTTTTTAATCACAAATCTTTTACAGGTCGTTCAGGTACTTTCTATGGTTATGAAGGTTTAGGTTCTATTTATTGGCACATGGTTTCTAAGTTGCAGTTGGCAGTTCAAGAATGTTGTATGAAAGCCGTTGATGATAAAAAATCACCAGAAGTGATAGGAAGATTATTAGAGCATTATTACGAAATTAACGAAGGAATAGGAGTTCACAAATCGCCAGAATTGTACGGTGCATTTCCAACAGATCCTTATTCACATACACCAGCAGGAAAAGGTGCGCAACAACCCGGAATGACAGGTCAAGTTAAGGAAGATATTATATCTCGTTTTGGTGAATTAGGGGTTTTTGTAAAAAACGGAAAACTGTTTTTCAATCCTTGTTTGTTGCGCAAAGACGAATTTCTTTCAGAGCCTAAAACATTCCAATATGTAGATGTGAATTTCAATTCAAAAGCCATTGAATTGCAACCAAACTCTATTTGTTTTACCTACTGTCAAATTCCGATTATTTATGTGATTTCTGATCAAAATAGCATACAAATTAGCTACAACAATGGAACAACTTCAAAATTTGATGGATTAATTATGGATAATCAAACCAGTTATCAGGTTTTCGGAAGAACAAATGAAATCAATCGAATTATCGTAACTGTTTTAGAAGAGGAATTAAAGTAAATTCATGAAAGACCAATCACTATTTTATATAAAATCAATATTAAAATCTATTGCTTTATTAGCAGTGATTGTTCTTGTTTTTTCATTTAAAATGGAGAATCAAAAAAACAATTATATCAAAAAAAGAAAAAACGTGACTGCAAAAGATATTTTAGGTAACCCAAACTATTTAGCAATTTCATATGGTGGGTATCGAAAAAACACAAGAGATATTCAACCTACTATTGAAGAAATAAAAGAAGATTTACAGCTTTTAGCAGCACTTAAAATAAAAGTAATTCGCACCTACAATGTTCATTTAGAAGAAGTCTCTTTAGTTTTAAAAGCTATTGAAATCTTAAAAAAAGAGGATAAAAATTTTGAAATGTATGTAATGCTCGGTGCGTGGATAGATTGTAAAAATGCATGGACCAATCTTGAACCTATTCATAACGAAGAAAGTGATAGAAATGCTCAAGAAATAGACGAAGCTGTTCGTTTAGCAAATAAATATCCCGATATCATTAAAATTATAGCAGTTGGAAATGAAGCTATGGTAAAATGGGCTACCAGTTATTATGTGCAACCCAATGTTATTTTGAAATGGGTAAATCATTTGCAAGATTTAAAGAAAAACAAAAAATTATCTCAAGACATCTGGATAACATCCTCCGATGATTTTGCATCATGGGGAGGAGGAGATGAAAGCTATAAAAACAAAGATTTAGAGGCGCTAATCAATGCGGTAGATTATGTTTCTATGCACACGTATCCTTACCATAATTCCCATTATCATTCCGATTTTTGGAAAGTTCCACAAGAAGAGAATAATTTATCTGATGTTGAAAAAGTAAACACAGCCATGAACCGTTCTTTAGAATTTGCTAAAATGCAATACAACGCTGTAAAGAATTATGTAAAAAGTATCAATCCAAACAAACCAGTTCATATTGGTGAAACAGGTTGGGCTTCAAGTTCAGATGGATTGTATGGAAGTGATGGGTCAAAAGCATCTGACGAATACAAACAAGCGCTTTATTATAATTCCATGAGAGAATGGACAAATAAAGAAGGTATTTCTTGTTTTTTCTTTGAAGCCTTTGATGAACCATGGAAAGACAGTCAAAACCCATTGGGTTCTGAGAATCATTTTGGATTATTTACTGTAGACGGAAAAGCCAAATATGCACTTTGGAAAGAGGTTGATAAAAAATCATTTAAAGATTTAAAACGAGACGGTAATTCTATTGATAAAACATATGGTGGCAGTAAGACTCAACTAATGAAAACTGTTTTAATTCCACCTATTCGATAATGTCATGAAGTTAATCAAAAAATCAATTTTTGCCCTATTAATTTTGACGATGATAAGTTGTAAAAGTAAAAAAATGGCTTTAGATGTTGAAGTATATGAAACTTCTGCTTCAGGGCATGCATTGACGAAAATAAATGAATTTTCAACCACTACTAATTTAGTAAAAGTTGAAATCAATCCAGATGAAAAGTTTCAAACCATAACTGGTTTTGGAGGCGCTTTTACCGAATCTTCGGCCTATTTGCTCAATCGATTGAGTGAAGAAAATCGAAGAAAAATTATGCAAGCCTATTTTAGTGAGGAAGGAGCAAACTACTCATTAACAAGAACACATATAAATTCATGTGATTTTTCATTGAAGCACTACGCTTATGATATGGTAGATGGAGATCGATATTTGGATAATTTTTCAATAGAAGAGGATAAAAAAAATAATTTGATTCCAATGATTTTAGAAGCTAAATCTATTTCAAAAGAAGGCTTCAATATTATAGCTTCACCTTGGACTGCTCCGCCATGGATGAAGGATAATAAAGCATGGGTTGGAGGAAAATTATTACCAGAATATAATGATACTTGGGCTTTGTATTTTTCAAAATATATTGATGCTTACAAAAAAGAAGGAATTGATATTTGGGGAATAACGGTAGAAAATGAGCCACATGGAAACGGGAATAATTGGGAGAGCATGTTGTTTTCTCCTAAAGAAATGACAGATTTTGTGCAACATCATTTAGGACCAAAATTAGAACAAGACGGAAAAGGGTACATTAAAATTTTAGGTTACGATCAAAACAGAGCTGGTTTAAAAGAATGGGTTGATGAAATGTTTAGAGATGAACAATCATCCAAGTATTTTGCTGGAACGGCTATTCATTGGTATGAAAGTACTTATGATTACTTTCCAGAAGCATTACAATATGCTCACAATAAAGCTCCAAATAAATACCTTATCGAAACAGAAGGTTGTGTAGATTCTGAAATTCCAAAATGGAAAGACGATGCGTGGTACTGGAAAAAAGAAGCTACAGATTGGGGATGGGATTGGGCAAGTGAAAAAGAAAAATATTTGCATCCTAAATATGCGCCAGTTAATCGTTATGCAACCGACATTATTGGCTGTTTAAATAATTGGGTGGATGGCTGGATTGATTGGAATATGGTTTTAGACAAACAAGGTGGACCAAATTGGTTTAAGAATTGGTGTGTCGCTCCAGTTATTGTTGATCCAGAAACCGATGAGGTTTACTTTACACCATTGTATTACACCATGGCACATTTTAGTAAGTTTATCCGTCCTGGTGGAGTCAAAATTGGGTGCAAAATTAATAATTCAGAAATTATGGCAACAGCTGTAAAAAATCTTGATGGTAAAATTGCTTTAATTATTTTTAATCCTACTGCATCATCTCAAACACTAGAGATTCATTGTAAAAACAATAAAAAAATTATATCCATTGATGCACAATCTTTGCAAACAGTGGTCATTAAATCTTAACAAATACTATTATGATAGAGTCAGTACCATCATTAAAAAGAGACAAAGTTCCATTTGGTCAAAAAGCAGCTTTTGGAGCAGGACATTTGGTGAATAATTTATTTCCAGGAGCATTAGGAGTTTTTTCATTTTTTTTATTGACCGCTTTTGGTATGGATCCGATATATGCCGGAATATTAGGTGGTTTACCTCGAATTTATGATGCTATAATCGATCCTATAATTGGACATATTTCAGATAATACCAATTCAAGATGGGGAAGAAGAAGACCCTTTATTTTTGTTGGTGCAATTTTAAGTGGTATATTTTTTATCATTTTGTGGCAACTCGATCCCAATAATTCTCAAACATTCAATTTTTGGTATTTTCTCTTGTTTTCTCTAGTCTTTTTAACAGGTAATGCATTATTTGCCACTCCACTTATAGGATTGGGATATGAAATGACTTCAGATTACAAAGAACGTACACGATTAATGGGTTTTTCCCAAACTATTGGGCAAGTAGCATGGATGATAGTACCATGGTTTTGGGTGATCATTGCAGATCCAAAAATATTTAATACGCAAGCAGAAGGTGTTCATAAATTATCAATAATTGTTGGGGTAATATGCATGGTTTTAGGAATATTACCTGCCCTTTTCTGTAAAGAAATGGATCAAACAAATCTACAAAATAGAGAAAAAAACAATAAAAGTTTGTTTAGTGAACTTATAGGTCTTTTTAAAAGCATAGGACTAATTTCTAAAAACAAATCTTTTATGAAGTTATGTGCTGCAACATTTTTAGTTTTCAATGGTTTTCAAATGGTAGCTTCATTCAGTTATTTTATAATAGTATTTTACATGTTTAAAGGCGATTATGGTTTAGCTGGTTCATGGCCTGCTTGGTTTTCTACAATTAGTGCCGTTATCACTGCGTTCATGATTATTCCAATTGTTACTATCATATCCAACAAATTTGGTAAAAAAAATGCATTCATCATATCAACGTTGCTTTCAATTATTGGATATGGTTTAAAATGGTGGGGATTTAGTCCAGGAAATCCATGGTTCATGTTTATTCCAGTTCCATTGATTGCTTTTGGATTAGGCGGATTGTTTACATTAATGATGAGTATGACTGCTGATGTTTGCGATTTGGATGAATTAGAAAATGGTATGCCAAGAAAAGAGGGAACTTTTGGAGCCATTTATTGGTGGATGGTTAAGTTAGGACAAGGAATAGCATTAGTTTTAGCAGGTTGGGTTTTAAAAATCATTGGATTTGATGCAGGAAAAGCTACTCAAAGTATGGAAACGATGACTAGTTTACGATTGTTTGACATATTCATTCCAATTATAACTGCAGCTATTGCTATTTGGGTGATGTGGGATTATAACCTTTCGGAAGACAGGGCAAAAGAAATAAAAGCGGAGTTAGTTGCCAGAAGAGGTGAATTATAAATTAATAAAATAAAAAGTCATGTCATATAGAGAAGGTCATTATTTTTCTGCAAATGAAAATGTTTTTGAAAATTCGTTTCATAACGTAAATGATAAATTACAGTTTTCCGAAATTTCTTTAGAAAATCTCACCAATTTGTGGAGAGAAACTTTAGAAAAAGGTATGCATGGAATTTGTTTTAGTATGTATGAAGACGGTCAAAAACCTGGCGATATTATATCAGATGAGCAGGTGCACCGTCGCATTCAAATTTTAAAACCTTATACCAAATGGATTCGTTCCTTTTCTTGTATTGAAGGAAACGAACATATTCCAAGATTGGCACATCAAAATGGTATGCAAACTCTCGTTGGAGCTTGGCTTGGAGACGATTTAGAACTTAACGAAAAAGAAATAGAAGGTTTAATTATGCTCGCCAAAGAAGGTTGTGTAGATGTTGCTGCAGTTGGAAATGAAGTCATGTATCGTGGTGATTTAACAGAAGATCAGCTTATTAATTACATCAATCGAGTTAAAAAAGCATTACCAAATATCCCGGTTGGCTACGTAGATGCTTATTATGAGTTTTCACATAGACCAAGAATTACAGAGGTTTGCGATGTGATATTAACCAATTGTTATCCCTATTGGGAAGGTTGTCCAATAGAACACTCTTTGAATCATATGATTAGTATGTTCAATTCAGCCAAAGCTGCTGGTCAGGGAAAAAGAGTGATCATTACAGAAACAGGTTGGCCAAGTCAAGGAGGTTTTCTTAAAGGAGCAATTGCTTCTGATGAAAATGCAATACGATATTTTATTCAAACGATGAATTGGTGTAAACAAAATGACATCGAAATTTTCTACTTCTCCTCTTTTGATGAATCATGGAAAGTTGGTCCAGAGGGTGAGGTTGGAGCCTATTGGGGTTTATGGGACAAGAATGAAAAATTAAAATTTTAAGTTTTAAATAGTTTACAAGTATCACATAAAATAAGTAGCAAAATGATTATTATTAACAATAGAATACTTCAACTTTTTTTAGGTTTATTTCTCACTTTTCAGATTGGGTATTCACAAGTTGATGTAGTATATACCGATTTAGTTTGGTCAGATGAATTTGATGTAAATGGACCTGTTAATTCAAATAATTGGTTTCATCAAACACAATTACCTGCCGGAGGAAGCTGGTTTAGTGGAGAATTACAGCATTATACTGATCGTATTGAAAATTCATTTGTTGATGCTGGAATGTTGAATATAGTAGCCCAAAGTGAAGTTTACACAGATCAAGGAGTAACCAAAAATTACACTTCTGCTCGATTAAATTCAAAATTTCCATTCAAATACGGTAGAGTAGATGTTCGTGCTAAAGTGCCAATTGGTGCTGGAACATGGCCAGCTATTTGGATGTTAGGAAAAAATATTAATGAACCCGGAGCTTATTATGCATCAACCTATGGTACTACAAATTGGCCTGCTTGTGGAGAAATAGACATTATGGAACATGGAATTTTTCCGTCACAACCAACTGATTATATTCAAGGCACATTACATACTCCGTCTTCTTTTGGAAATTCCATAAATAATGGTGGAATAATAGCTTCCGATTTGCAAAATAATTATCATGTATACTCTATGAACTGGTCTCCATTTCAAATATCATTTCTGCTTGATAATGTGGTATATTATACATACAATCCAGCTGTTAAAGATGCAAGTAATTGGCCTTTTGATAAAGAGCAATATCTTTTATTAAACATAGCTATGGGTGGAACAGCAGGCACGATTCCATCTAATTTTACTCAAGCGTCAATGCAAATTGATTATGTTAGGGTTTATCAAAATACCTTAGTTGATACGCAAAGTCCAACCAATTTTACAGCCAGTATTGGTGCAGTTACAAGTTCTACTATTGAGTTGTTACTAAATTCTACAGATAATTCGGGAACCTCAGTCTACACAATAACTTATGGAGGTACAACTATTTCTTTTGCAAATCCTTCGGGTGTTCAAAAATCGGTTGTTATTCCAAATTTACTGCCTAATACTTACTACTCATTTTCTGTTTCTTGCAGTGATTTAGCAGGAAATGCCTTTGTTTCCAATCCGGTTGTAATTAATGCTACAACTACAGGAATAATAGGATGCTCTGGCACCGATACAATCGCAACGCAAGGTTCTTTTTCAACGGGTTATAATTTTGCATTTGAAACTATTGGTACCGATGTTAAAATAACTTTTGAATTGTTAGATACAGATAAAGTTGGGGTAGTTGCCTATTTATGGAAACAAAGCCCTTTTTCTGAAGTTCAAATGACCAACGTTTCTGGCAACACTTTTACAAAAACCATCACAGGACAAACTTTAGGTACAACTATTAATTATGCTGTTAAATTTGCTTATGCAGGCGGATTGTCAGTAACAAGATATGTATCTTATGTTGTTGGAAGTAATTGTGCTTTAGGAACCGTAGCTCAATCACAGTTAGAACAATTTACATTCAATAATCCTGCGAATGACTTCGTAATAGTAAATTCAGAAATTGATATTGATAAGGTTGAAATTTATTCTATGTTCGGTAATTTAATTTCTTCCACAACAGTTGATGTTGATAGGATAGATATCAAAAATTTATCTAAGGGAATTTATTTATTAGCTGTTTATTCAGGTGAAAATAGAAGCGTAAAGAAATTGGTAGTAGAATAGCGCTTTCTTTGTTGTATACTATCAAGTATTTTTAATATAAAATTCAATAAAAGGCTTAAGGAATTATCTAATAATTTCTAGAGCCTTTTATTGAATTGATGCAACAATTTCAAATTTATTGTATTCAAAGTGTTAATTTTTTTGATTTTATTTGTTTATTAAGAAAATATTATGTTATATTTGACTATAATTTAATCAAAAATTAAGAATAGCCTATCGAAAAAAATTACTTTTAGAAAAAACATTACGATTTTTTAACCCAAAACTAAAAGGTAATTTTATGGCTACTATTCAAACCCCAGATGCTTTATTGGTAAAGAATTATATAGCTGGCGACGAAAACGCTTTGGCCGTATTAATTCAAAGACATCAATCTAAAATTTATGGATTTATTTATTCCAAAATGGCAGATCGTGATGTCGCTGACGACATTTTTCAGGATACCTTTATTAAAGTGATTAAAACTTTAAAATCTAATTCTTACAACGAAGAAGGTAAATTCTTGCCATGGGTAATGCGAATTTCTCACAATTTGATTGTAGATCATTACAGAAAAAATAAAAAAATGCCAATGCTTCGTGAAACAGAAGAGTTTTCTATTTTTTCTATCTTAACCGATTCCTCATTAAACGTTGAGGGTAGAATTATTACCGAAGTGATTGAAAAAGATTTGCAAAAAATTATTAAAGAGCTTCCAGATGATCAAAGAGAAGTATTAATGATGCGTATTTATCAAGACTATAGTTTTAATGAAATTGCCGAGCTCACAGGTGTTAGTATCAATACTGCGCTAGGTAGAATGCGCTATGCAATATTAAATTTGAGAAAAGTAATTGAAAAAAATCAAATTATTTTGACCAATTAAACAATAAAGAGAAAGTTACAGCGTTATAGTGATATATAATTTAAATCATTCTATGGCAAAACTTTACTCTAAAAAAGCATTAGCAAACACTAAAATGTTACCAAAAAAAGAAACAATAAGTTTTATACTTAATTATTCAAAAGCATTGAATGTGGTTAAGGTTGGTAATTTGAACTTCGAAATAATTGCTAATTAGGAAATATCCCGATGATTTATCGGGATATTTTTTTTTCAAATTCTTTCAGAACTTCTTTTCTTCCTATCGTTTTGGTGATGATGTCTTTTTCGATATCCCAACCGCGAGCAGGAGAATATTCTCTTCCATACCAAATAATTTGTAAATGCAAATCGTTCCATAATTCTCTTGGAAATATGGCTTTGGCATCTTTTTCTGTTTGAACAACATTTTTTCCATCAGAAAGATTCCAGCGGTACATCAATCGATGTATGTGCGTATCTACTGGAAAAGCTGGTACACCAAAAGCTTGACTCATAACCACACTAGCGGTTTTGTGTCCAACAGCAGGTAATTGTTCTAACGCCTCAAAACTTTTTGGCACTTCGCCATTATATTTTTCAATTAGAATTTGAGATAAACCATAAATTCCTTTCGACTTCATAGGTGATAATCCGCAAGGTCTAATGATTTCTTTAATTTCTTCGACACTCATTTTGACCATGTCGTATGGATTATCAGCTTTAGCAAATAATAATGGCGTGATTTGATTTACGCGAACGTCAGTGCATTGAGCTGAAAGTAAAACCGCTATTAATAAGGTGTAAGGGTCTTTATGGTCTAACGGAATAGGTATTTCGGGATAAAACTCTTTTAACGTATTTATAACAAACGTTGCACGTTCTTTTTTTGTCATTTTTTCTAATTTTGAAAGTGTAAATATACTAACTTTATAAAACTTTACTAGTTAACAATTTTATTCAAAACATTATGACAACATTAAAAAAAGGCGATAAAGCACCAGATTTTTCTGGTTTCGATCAAGATAATAAGTTCCATCAATTAGAAGATTATAAAGGAAAAAAATTAGTGGTTTTCTTTTATCCCAAAGCCAACACTCCAGGCTGCACGGCAGAAGCCTGTGATTTAAGAGACAACTACGAACGTTTTCAAGCTAATAATTATGCGCTTTTAGGTGTAAGTGCCGATAGTGAAAAGGCGCAATTAAAGTTCAAAGAAAAATTCAATTTTCCGTTTCCACTCATTGCCGACGAAGACAAATCGGTGATTCAAGCCTTTGGTGTTTGGGGACCTAAAAAATTTATGGGAAAAGAATACGATGGTATTCACAGAACTACTTTTATTATTGATAAAAATGGTATTATTGAAGAAGTCATAACAGATGTGAAAACCAAAAATCACGCTTCACAAATTTTAAAATAGACTACGCCATTCTTTAATTTTAGTTATAAAAAAATCCTCAAATGATAGTTCAATTGAGGATTTTTTATTGTTAGGTACTATTTTACTTTTTCTAGAACAGTATTGGGATCATAACCAAATAATTGATGTTGTTTAATTAGATCGGCTGTTCCTTCTGGTAACATTCGTTCCCATCCCGGAATTCCTGTACTAATCATTCTCAATACTTCTCTTGAGAATATTTTAAGATTTTCTTTATCATAAACAGGAACATCAACTACTTTACCATTATATGCAAAGAATTTATACAATTCTTTCATACGAGGATGTACTTTAAGATTTTGAGATGTAATAATTTCGCCATTTTCTTCCATCGGATATAAATATACTTTCAAATCACGATAGAATAATTTACCAAAAGCTTCCAATATGCCACCACTCAAATGACGGTAGTATTTTTCATCAAAGATGTCTACTAAATTGTTTACACCCATTACTAATCCCATTCTTGCTTTAGTATAATTTGAAAAATATTCTACTACTTTATAATATTCTTGGAAGTTAGAAATCATTACGGTTTGTCCCAACGAACAAAGTAACTCAGCTCGATCCATAAAATCACGCTCGTCAATTTCTCCTTCAGAACGAAGATTGGACAATGTAATTTCAAAAATGACAAAAGTGTTGTCTTTTTCTACCTTATTTTCTTCTACAAACATTTCGAGTGATTTCTCATACATGTCCATATTTACTTTAGTAACTGGACGGAAACTTCCTCTTAATGCTAAAATATTTTTTTTGTAAAGAACAGCAGCTGGTAAGATGTTTTGGCCATCAGGACCAAACATTACGGCATCGGTCATTCCATTTTTAACCAATTGTAAACTCATTAATCGATTGTCAACATTTGCAAAACGAGGTCCTGAAAAGTTAATAGTATCGATTTCTAATTGGTCTTTATCTAAGTGATCGTATAAATAACGTAATAATTTTTTAGGATCGTTGTATTTATAGTAAGCACCATAAATTAGATTCACTCCAAGTATACCAAGGGTTTCTTGTTGTAAACGGGCATCTGTTTCTTTAAATCTAATGTGAAGAATAATTTCGTTATACTCTTCGTCTGGTTCTACTTGGTATTTAATTCCAACCCAACCATGACCTTTAAATTGTTTAGCAAAATCTATGGTAGCCACAGTATTGGCATAACTGAAAAACATTTTGTTAGGATGTTTTGCTCTGTCCAAACGTTTTTCTATCAATTCTACTTCATGAGAAAGCATCTTTTTTAATCTACTTTCTGTAACATATCGCCCATCTCCTTCAATACCATAAATAGCATCACTAAAATCTTTATCGTAGGCAGACATTGCCTTAGCAATAGTACCAGAAGAGGCACCTGCTCTAAAAAAATGTCTTACTGTTTCTTGTCCAGCACCAATTTCTGCAAATGTTCCATAAATATTTTCGTTAAGGTTAATGCGCAATGCCTTATCTTTAATAGATGGAATTTGCTCAATTACTTTGTCGCCTTTTAATTTAATATCTAGTCCAGAATTTCCCATAATCATTTATATACTATGCAAAGTTAATAAAATAGGTGCTTTATAAAAAGATAAATAATTCTATTTTTGTAGAAAATTTTCAGTGAGTTGCTTTTTTAACAACATTATCTTCAAAAATCATGCTAAAATACGTCTATAGTTTATGAAAATTTATTTTTTAGGAACTGGTACTTCCCAAGGTATTCCTGTTATAGGTAGTAATCATTCGGTTTGTCAAAGTAATGATTTAAAAGATAAACGACTTCGTGTTTCTGTTTGGATACATGATGAGGAGAATTCTATTGTAATTGATTGTGGTCCCGATTTTAGGCAGCAAATGTTGACGTCTAAATGCCACAAAGTAGACGCTATTTTATTTACACACGAGCATTCCGATCATACTGCTGGCTTGGATGATATTCGTCCGTTTAATTTTCGTCAAGGAGCAATTCCAATTTATGGTCACCAAAGAGTATTAGGAAATCTTAAAAAGAGATTTGATTATATTTTTGAAACCGAGAATCGTTACCCAGGAGCACCATCGGTTCAAACCATAGAAGTTGTAAACAATCATACTTTTACCATCGGAAAAATGAATATTACTCCGATTAATGTTTGGCATGGAAATTTACAAGTGTTTGGCTATAGAATTAATGATTTAGCTTATTTAACAGATGTGAAGTCAATAGATTCCGATGAAGTAGAAAAACTAAAAGGTGTAAAAGTATTGGTTATTAATGCATTGAGAGAAGAACCACATCATTCACATTTTAGTTTGCAGGAAGCATTAGATTTTGTAACTTTGGTTCAACCAGAACAAGCATATTTAACACACGTAAGTCATTTAATGGGATTTCATGAAGAAGTTCAAAGTAAATTACCTAACAATGTGTTTTTGGCTTATGATAACTTAGAAATTACTATTTAGATGAAGAAGCAATTGTATTTATATTTATTTATTTTATCAACTCTAATTGGTGCTTTTACTTATATGTATTTTTCAAAACAATTGGCATTTGAAAGAAATAATAGCAAGGCAGAATTAAAGGTTTTACGCGATAGCATGAACATGATTTCGAGTAAAATGAGTGATGCGGATTATTTTTCTTTAGAACAAAATCAGCATGCACAAGATTATTTTGAAAAATATAATATTCAGCAATTGATGTCACAAGTTAAAGAAGCATTGTTGTCATACAACGATGATCCTAAAGGAAATATCTATACTGGACAAGATAAAATTGGTGAACAAAAGTTCATCATTAACAAAGTAAAAATATTAAATCATCGCTGGATAATTGCCGATTATAGTAATGGGCAATTGTGGGGAGATGTCATTATAAAATATTTTGTGGAAGAGGATGGGAAAATTTCCTTTCAAACTATGGATTCATTCCTTTATCCCAAACAACAATATTAATGCTACTGAAAGATGAAAAAAATAACTCTTATAGTGCTTTTTGCCATAACTTTAGTTTCGTGTAAACTAAATGATGATGCTAACGAAAGTACTTCGAACAAGAAGGTTCAACCCAAAGATTCTACTATAGTAGGTGCAGATCAAGATGAAAATGGTTGTTTGGCTTCCGCTGGATATACATGGTCCAAATTAAATAAAGAATGTGTTCGTGCTTTTACGGGTATTCAACTAAATCCTGTTGATAATGCTTCGACAGAAGACGCAACACTATGTGCTTATGTGCTTTTTAACGAAAGTGCTAGCAAAGCAGAAGTTTTTCTTCCCGATGAAAAATCATTAATTTTAACAAGAAGTGGAGAAGGTAAGCCTTGGATTTATGATGATTACCAACTAATTCCAAAAAATGGCTACATTCTTACTAAAGCCGGTACAACTATATTTTCTGGCGATGGTGAAATAGGTAATAAAGTTACTGGTAGCGATAATCCCGATGGTCAAGAATAACCACGATAGTATTTATAAAAAAGTCCCGATATATCGGGACTTTTTTATTGTTGTAACCAATTTCTAAAATCGAAGAAATTTTGCGGAGCGACTCCGTGTCCTACAGGATATTCTTTATAGACAATATCAATTCCTAATTCTTTCAATTTCGGAATGGAATTTCGTGCCCAATCTACAGGAACTACTTGATCTACGCTGCCGTGAGAAGCAAATATTCTTAAATTTTTAAAATCATTTTCTCTAAAATTTTCCGTTGCAATATCAGGATTAAAATACCCACTCATTGCCACTACACGTTGCACTTTTTCGGGATAGGAAACGGCAACAGCATAACTCAAAATGCAACCCTGACTGAATCCAATTAAAGTGACATTATAAGCATCAATAGCATAGTTGGTTAACAGTTCGTCAATGAAAGTAGCAATTAAATCTCTAGATTGTTGTGCTTGACCAATATCCGAAAATTTATTTTCATCGGCATCAAAGTTAATAGCATACCACGCATAACTTCCATACATCATATCATACGGAGCACGCGCAGAAACTACATAATACTCGTCAGGAAGTTCGGTTGCAAATGAAAACAAATCTTCTTCATTGCTTCCGTAGCCATGAAGTAATAACAACAACGGATTTTTATCTTTTTTTATTTTAGGTTCGCGAACCAAATGGTGTAAAGTCATAGTGTTATTTTTAAATTGTACTGAACCATTTTTGATACCATTTTCCCAATAATGGTAATGGAATGGTTTCTCCTTTAGCCGCTGTAAAAATTCCGTAAATGGTTAAAACCGAAATGAAAATCCACATCGGTGCTGCTACCATAATGCTTTCAAAATAACTGATTGATATTCCTAGCGTAATAAAGGTTAAAGTCAATCCCAAACCTTGTCGAATGTGGAAAGACGCAAATTTGTTTTTGTTTTCGGAGTTCATCGATAAAGCAATTAAAACACCAATAATTAAAATGTAACTGGTAATTGCTGCCGATTTACCTTCTTCTATAGTTTGCTTGTCCATTAGGCTAAAATTAATTTTCCTTTGTTATATATTCCGATAGCTTTTCCTTTCATTTTAGTTCCAAGAAAAGCAGAATTTTTAGATTTTGATATAATATTTTCTTTGGTAAAAATCCAATCGCTTTCGGTAGTGAATAGCGTAATATTAGCATTGCTTCCTTCCGCGATTTCTGTTGTATTTATTTTAAAAATCGTTCTTGCCGAAGTTAATTTTGCTACAATTTTATCCAAAGGTAAAACAGTTAGTAAAGCTCCAAAAGCACTTTCTAAACCGATGGTTCCGTTTTTGGCCAAATCAAATTCCATCTTTTTATGCTCAATATCAATCGGATTATGATCAGTAGTAATTATGTCAATTGTGTCGTCTAAAATTCCTTTGATTAATGCCATTCGGTCGTTGTTGGTTCGCAATGGTGGAGCTACTTTGTAGCGTGTGTCAAATCCGTCTAATTTTTCATCGGTCAATACCAAATGATGAACCGCAACACTGCAAGTAACTTGTAATCCTTTGTTTTTTGCCTCTCGAATTAACTCGACCGATTTTGCTGTTGAAACAGTTGGAATATGCAATTTACCTCCTGTATATTCTAAAAGAAATAGATTTCGAGCTACAATCAGTTCTTCAGCCAAATTAGGGATACCTTTCAAACCCAATCGCGTAGAAACAATTCCCTCATTAACCACACCATATCCTTTTATTTTTTCATCTTGGCAAAATGCGATTACCAAACCATCAAAATCTTGTACATATTGCAATCCGATTTTCAATAAATTGGCATTCGATATACTTTTTCCATAATCGCCAAAAGCTATGGCTCCAGCGTTTTTCATATCAAATAATTCAGCCAAATCTGTTCCGTCGCTATTTTTTGTTAAAGCACCAATCGGTAATAATTCGGTTGCTGTATTGGATGCTTTTTGTTTTACAAATTGCACCTGCGATTGGTTGTCAATAACAGGGAAGGAGTTGGGTTGTAATGCAATTCCTGTAAACCCACTTTTGGCCGCTACATGCAAACCGTTTTCGATAGTTTCACGGTCTTCAAAACCAGGTTCTCCCAACGAGACACTTGAGTCAAACCATCCTTGAGAAAGATGTAAATCGGGATGTTTGATTTCTTCATAATCATTTTCGAGAGGTAGATTCTTACCAATCTTTTCAATGGTTTCGTTGTTAATTTTTACATCGACAACTTGGTTGTGAAAAGGACTTTTTGGGTCGATAATCTTGGCTTCTCGGATTATGATTTTCATTTTACAAATTTTTGAATTAAAACTTCCAAAGTAATAAAGAGTAAGGCTAAAATGACAAACCATTTCCAAAGCTGATTGTCGGCTCGATTGGCTTGCAGCGTATCAAATATCGAATCTACACTACTGATTTCTTTAAAATCATCTGCAGCATTGGTATTGATGTTGGCTAAATTACTTTCGGTTCTATTGTAGTTAAAACTGATGTTTTCTATAGGTTGATTGTTGTTGTAAATACTAAAATTACCCGACTCTTTCGGATTGTCATTGAAGGTTAGCTTAACTTTATTGTTCAAAATTTGTTGTACAGGAATAAAGCTTTCTTTATTGTTTTTTACATTAACAATTTCATCTTTTCCTAATAATGTTTCTACTATAAAAGGTTTATTTTCTCCAATTACCAAGGCATTAATTCCAGCCTTTTGAGCATTTTGTCCCATTTTGTAAAAAGTAGGAACTATTATGGGTGAATTCTGGAAATTACTATTGATTTTATTAATTGGTGCTGCAAAAACATATACCGATGAAATGCTGTTTTGTATCGCACTTAAAAACGATGTTTGATCGCTATATCCTAAAACCATTGGCGCGGTATTGCTTATCTCAAATGATTTTTTAGTAGTTGGATATTGAAAATTATCGATTTTTTTCTCAAAAACGCCATCAAAAACCGGATGATTAAAATTGATTTTATTAACCGTTTTTTCATTGCTTGCCAATGCCTTAAATTGAATACCTCCAAAGTTGGATAAAAAGGTGTTGAGGTTACTCACCGAACTCTCGTCACTTGGTATGATCACTACATTTCCGCCTTTTTCGGCAAAAGCTTTTAAAGTAGTTTGCAATGCTTGAGGAATATCTTTTAATTCATTCAAAATGATAGCATCTTGCTTGTCCAGTAAATTATAATCTAACGATGGTAAGGAATAATTGGCATAATTGAATTCATCTGCGGTGTAAATTCTTGAAAGGAAACCACTTTTTTCGGGTTCACCAATACTGATTACATTGCTTTTTTGCGGCTTAGATAAACTGAAATAATAATTGTTATCATACTCTAAGCTGTTATCCGAAATAGAAACATAACCATGAAAATCTTCTTTTGGAATAGTGAAAGTTATGGTCTTTTCTTTGGTTTCGAAGTTGACTAACGTTTTAGCAATCAATTTATTTTTGTTGTACAACGCAATCGGAATATCCTTAAAATCTTCGCCATAAGCGTCTAGTTTTACACCAATTTCATAAAAATTATCAAGTGTTTGATTGATGTAAACGCTGTCAATGGCAATATTGTTGGTTTTTTGTGCTTCAGGAAAAATAAAATATAAATTTTCGTTTTCCTTAATGTTTTTTACTTGATTAGGTTGTAAACCAACCGCATCGGTAATCACTACGATGTCTTTGTTGAATGCCGATTTGTGCGCTTTAATTTTGGCTAAAAGATTATCCAATTGAAAAGGTGAAGCGCTGTATTTTAAGTTCTGTAATTCTTTTTGAATTGATTTGATATCGGTATTCCAATAGTTTTCAGAACACGTTACCAATGAGAAATTAGCGTTTTCTGGAGTGTGTTCTAACAAATCTTGTACGGCTCTTTTTAATAATTCTCCTTTTTGTCCTTTGGCTTGCATACTGAACGAATTATCCAGAATAATGTACAATTCGTTGCTCGCATTTTTACTGTCTTTAGCTTTAAAAAATGGCTGAGCAAAAGCAATTATCATAAAGGCTAACAGCAATAAGCGTGTGGTAAGAAGTAAGTATTTTTTTAGTTTAGAACTCTTTCTTGTTTGGATAGAAAGCTCTTTTAAAAACTTAACGTTGGTAAAATATTCGGTTTTGAATTTTCGCAATTGAAACAAATGCACCAGAATTGGAATAACCAATAAAAATAGGAAATAAAGAAGTTCTGGATGTTTGAATTGCATTTCAGTTTAGAATTTGTCAAAAATAAGAATCAATTACTAATTATCAATTATCAATCTCTAATTATTTTTTCTTTCTTTTAGCATCACGCTTGCGTTCTACACCACGATTGCGCGACTCCGTTTTTCTTGGTTTTGTTTTTCCAGGACCACCCAAATTTACCTTTTGGTTCTTTTTAGATTTCTCATGAAAAGCAGCACCGCCTTCTATTTTGGGTTTCTTTAAAAGTTGTTTGACTTTTTTGCGATCTTTTTCAAATTCCAATAAACGTTCGGCAATTTCAACCGTATCGGGTAGCTCAAGGAATTCAATTTCTTTTTCCATCAAAATTTCAGCCTGAATTTGAATTTCTTCTTCTTTCGGACTAATAAAACTAATGGCAACACCCGATTTATCAGCACGACCGGTTCTACCAATTCTGTGAATGTATTGTTCTGGAATTTCGGTAAATTCAAAGTTGATGACATGAGTAATATCCGAAATATCCAATCCACGTGCCATAACATCTGTTGTGATGATACCACGTAATTCGCCAGCTTGAAAGGCAGCCATCGTGTTCAAACGGTAATTTTGCGATTTATTAGAATGAATAACACCAAATTGTTCAGGATAGATTTCTTCGATGCTATTAGCAATTAAATCGACTGTTTTTTTGTTGTTGGCAAAAATCAATACGCGCTCCAAGCTTTCATCATTGGCTAAAAGTACTTTCAGTAAATTAATTTTAGTTAGAAAATTGGGAACAGAATAGGCTAGCTGCTTGATTTTTTCTAATGGTGTTCCCGATGGTGCCAACGACACTTCTTCGGGTAAATCAAAATATTCGTCCAACATTTCATCCACTTCATCGGTCATGGTAGCCGAGAATAAAATGTTTTGACGTTTGAATTTCATCATCGTTAACAACGAAGTAACTTGAAAGCGAAAGCCTAAGTTTAAGATTTCATCAAATTCATCGATGACTAATTTTTGTAACGAATCAAATCGGATGACATTATCTAAAGCCAAATCCATCGTTCTACCTGGTGTTCCAACCAAAATATCGATGCCTTCGTAAACGGCTTTTTTCTGAGTGTTGATGTTTACACCACCGTACACGCCAAGGGTTCGCACCGACATGTATTTAGTAAGAGTTTCAATTACGTCTACAATTTGAACCACCAACTCACGTGTAGGTACCAAAATAACTACTCTCGGAGCATCGGTAGCTACAAATTTCCATTGTTTTAATAACGGCAATAAATAGGCTAGTGTTTTACCCGTACCGGTTTGAGCAATTCCCATCACATCACGTCCCGACATGATTACGGAAAACGATTTTTCCTGAATAGGAGTAGGCGTGGTCAACCCCATTTCATCAATGGCTTTTTGTAAAAATTTAGGAAGATTAAATTGCTCAAAAGTGTTCATTGCGTAGTATTTTTGGCAAAGGTAAGGAATTCTTTTTTGGGATAAAGGAAGTTCTTAAAAGCTATTTTTATTGATAAGGAACAACAGAAGGCTGCCCAATTTGAAAATCGTGAAAGTCGATGCTGGAGTTTTGAAAAGCATTCGTTTTAATAATGTTGCTACCATCAATAGGCAACGACGGATAGTAAGAAAATGAAAATTGAAAACTATTAAAAACCAGATAATTGTTGTTAACCAGCACACCAATTCCAATTTGGGAATACATTTTATTACCAAAGAAAACATTGTTTCCTTCGTCTAAAAAGCCCACAGTAAAATTTAAAAACGGACTAAAATTAAACCCATACCAATCTTTTTGATTGTAGGATTGCGTTTGAAATGTGGTTAAGAATTTTTTAGTTCCTACTAATGGCGCACTGTTAAAACCGGGAATACCATTGACATCTATTAAATTCAATCGGTCTTTTTGAGAATCCAATCGGTTGGCACCAATCACCAAAACAGGTTTTATAAATTGGCGAAATTTCCAGCTGCCAATCGGAAATAGATTGGTGAAATAATTAGCTTCAATTTTAATTGTGGTTTGCTCGGTTTTATTTCCTTTAAAGAAACTACCACATTCTAGATTAGCTTGTAAATAACCAAAATCAAAATAATCACCATACGAAAATCGTCCACCAAAATAGGCTCTAGTCACGTTGTTTTTGTTTTCGGCACCACCGGTTAACGAAAATACTTTTACGTAAGGAACATCTTCTACCACACCAAAACGGAACAAATATTTGTCTTGGTAAAACCGTTGACTCGATATTCCGATCGTGGCCAAAACCGATTTGGAAGAATTTAAAAATCGAATAGGATCGTAGGCAATATCTGGTTTGATAAGGTATGTTGTATTGCTAATGCCAGTTGAAAAAATAAGGTGTGTTCCTCGAGCAAAATCCGATTGGTTTCCAAAGACATTAAAGGCGTGACCCACCCAGAACTCATAGGTTTTGATTTTAGAATCTTGCATGGCGCTAACCCCATTTATATCGTATAAAGGTTGTGCAAAAGCTCTGTAATCATAATACATTCCGCCTGCCCAGTGCGCATAAGTAGAGTAGAAAGTGCGATCAATTCTGGCGGTTTTATAGGTGTTGTTGTACAAATCGTTTTTAGACGAAACCGAACTTTTTATATAAGTATTTTTGAAATTCGGAATGACATATTTAGTATCGTATCCAAAAGTATTGTAGGTGCTGTTGTTAAAACTTTTGATGTAGTTAAATTCGAAGTCGTGTCCAAATCCAAAAATGTTGTGTTCGGTCAAATCGAGATTGGCTTTAGCACTCGAAAAAGCGCCTGTTGGAATAGCACTCCAAGTATCTAGAACACGTACCGAAATATCTACCGAGTCTTTGCAGTTTGGAATAGGAACGGGACGAATTACGACACTTCTTACATAGCGTTGGCTTCTAATTAAACGTTCCGATTCTTTGACTACTAAGGAATCTAATTCATCATTTTTTTTGAAAAGTAGCCAATTGCGAATCGTCCAATTTTTAGATTTTATGTGTAAAAAATTTCCCATTCGTTCTACACGATTTTTGGGTTTAGAAGTAGTATCTTCTGCCGAAAACCCAAATGGATCAAGGGTTTCAATATTGATTTTTCTGATAATTCTGCAACTGTATTTATCAAATGATTTTTGAAGTGGAGTAATGCCTTTTTTCTTTGGTTTTTTTGAGCTTACAACGGCTTCTTTTTTACGAAACATTAATTTATGGATGAATTTGAAGAACTTTTTGTCTTCGGCATATTCATCAATTTTTTTGTAAATCGTATCTGATTTGGTAGGTACAGCTTTTTGAGCCATCAGTAATTGACAGCCAAGAAACAAAAAGATGAAACAAATACGCAATCGCAATTTTTATGTTTTTTAGTAGACAGTATAAAGATAGTCTTTACAAAATTAAAATTGAAATCTTTAACAAAACATAAAATCCCCAACAGCATTATGTTGAGGATTGATTTTAGTATGATATTGACTAGCTTTTTTGTTCTTTGTTAAAATATACTAGGTAATAGTACATTTGTTTTTCTTCGTCCCAGCCTTTTTCTACAAATTTTTCGGCACTTTCTGGGTTGATAAAATCCAATTTGATTTGGATATTGGTATCTAAATTGATGACATTTTTAATCGACTTACGAGCGTCTGAAACAGCAGCATTAGCAATAGGGAAGGACGTTACATCTTCAATGCTGTATTTCTCACCACGATCAGCTTTGTAGCTTTTAAACTCTGGAATCAAATCGGGATTGTCCATTACTTCGTTCAAGAAAGCCGTTTCTTCAAAGTTGTCGTTTTTAGCAAAGTGATTCACGGCACGATTCATAAACATTACTTCTTGTTTTTTATCTTCGGCTGGGAACACTACTTCTTTGGCAAATTCTTGACAAAATTTCAAATACTTTTTCGTCATGAAATTCTCGTCTTGAAACGCATCCACCGAAAGGAAATGCTCCAACCAATAACGTGCATCGTAACGGTTGCTGTCTACGGTCAAGATTTTATAACCTTCTTCTTTTTTGTGATTGAAAATCAAACAACCTTTGTCTAGTTTGTTCAAGTTGATTCCTTCTTGAAGAATCATTTCTAGATTGCTTCCTTTCTCTTCAAATTGAAGGAAATCGGTACGCAATTCGCTCTTAAAAACACCAATCGCATCAACCACATTATTGTCGATAGAAACATTGGTCAAGTAAGTTACATACACCTCACCATTCTTGATGTGTGGATGATTGGATTGCTCAAAAAGGTGTTTGGTGATTTTTTTAGAAACCTCGTGCACCGAACTCGGATCGGTGAAAATTTCGGTTGCTAGGTTGAACATATCATTGTATTCTAAATCGACTTCGTGTGCAAATTGATAGTAGTTTTCTTCTTTCTCACGAAACGATTTAAAGAAATATTCTTTCAGTAAAGGCACAATTTCGTCGTTCAATCCATATTGATTTTCAGATAAAAAAATGGCTTCGTTACGGCTTTTATTTCCAACTCTATGGATGGATAAAGATTCTATGTGGGTGTTGAAAAGGTTAATCATTTATTTTGTTTTAGAATAAAGATGATAGAATATAGAACATAGATTGTTCGTTATATTACTTATGCATCTTTATATGTAATTTTAGGTAGTCTTTCGTCTATTCTCTTTGTTCTATTTTCTTGGAGCTTAATTCCAATTCTCCTCAAAACCGTAGTCTTCAAAACTATCGTCTCCGCTGAACATGTCTAAATCGTCTTCGTCTAAATCGTCTTCAAATTCACTAAAATGATCTTCGTCCATGTCGGCTTCAAAGTTTTTTTCCATGGCTTCGGCTGGCATTTCACCATGTGAGAAAATCGTTTCTGGATAGCTATTTCCTGTTGTAATATCTTCAACGGCTGCCAATTCTACCAAGAACGTCCACATGTTAATGAAATCATAGACATAGATGATTTTGGTATTGTCTTCGTGCAAAATATCCGACAATTGGTAGTCGCTCATTATTTTGTTTTCACCTGGAACATCGCCAGCATCAAACATCGGGATTTCATCTTCTTGATTCCAAGTGTCGTCGCAAGTGTAAAACGATGCCACTTCCATTCCGTCAAAGCCAAAAGCATTTACAATAGCGTTGTGCAAGTCTTCTAAAGTGTCGTCTTCAAGAATAGCAATGTCTCTAAAAACATCTTCTTCGGCATCGAGAATTACTCTAAATTTATAAACCATGATTCTAATTTTTTTGAAAGGTCAAAGGTAAAATATAAATTAGAAAAACGAATTACGAAATGCGAATTGTTGATAAGATTTTCGTTACACTTCGTAAAACTCTATGGGTAAATCGTCTGGGTCTGTGGTGAAGAAAAAACGTTTGTTGGTGTATTCATCTGTTCGAATTTCTTCGGCAAAACGATTGTTGTTTAGTAGGTGATTACGCGTACTTTCAATATCATTAACTTCAAAAGCTAAATGACGCAAACCGCAAGCTTCTGGTCTTGAAATTCGTTTGGGTGGATTGGGAAAGGAGAATAATTCAATACAATAGGTATCGTTCAAAGCCAAATCGAGTTTGTAGGAATCGCGTTCTTTTCGATAGATTTCTTGAACAATTTTTAATCCTAAAATTTCGGTATAGAAATGTTTAGAAATTTCATAATTAGAACAGATGATGGCAATATGATGGATTTTGTTGAGGTGAAGCATTATAGAATATTGTCTAAAATTTTATAAAATTCTTTTAAATCGCCTTTTTGACGAGCTATTTCGGTTTGCAATTTCAATATCCATTCATTTGATTTTTTGGGTTTAAAATAGATTAAAACAGGAGCCCAATGAATTGTTTTTATACTAACCCAATCAAAATTTTTATAACTATCTCGAGTAATTACAAAATCTAAATCATGCTCCAACTCGGTTGTATTGCAGAAGTCTTCTTTTAAAAAGTCATCGTTATTGAAGTGTTCAAGAGCATTCGGATTTACAAATGAAACAATATGTCCTTCTTTGTTTCCTAACTGAAAAAAGTAATTTATTTCCTCCTTTTTAGTGATTTCTTTAAGATGCCACGGACTTTCTATTTTGATGATATGAAAGCCAAAATCGGTTTGTAAACTAGATAATTTTCTTGTAGACCAATCCTTCTTTTTAAGGACTATTTTTTTCTTCGGAGTTAAATATTGAAACGCATCCTCTAAATTTAAAACTTCACAATCGCAATAATAACCATTGTCGTCGTTTTGTAGCCAAGCAGTAAGTTTTTCAAAATCGAGTTTGTTTTTAGTACAAAAAATTTTGGTAAACTTATAATCGTTAGAACATTTGGCATTGGATAATTTTTGGTCTATAAAATCAAACAGCTTTGGAAAATATTTTTCGTCAAACGGAAGGTGACTTCTAAACTCAATAAGTTCTTTTTCTTGTATTTCATCTAGAAATTTATTAGGTTGTTTTTGGTTCATAGCTTATTTTCGTTGGAAGTAAAAATAATAAATTCTGTTGATAGTAAAATCGAAACTAATCATTTTAACGTAATTACTTTTACATTGGAATTTGTATTTTTGACTCGAGCCATTTTGATGGCAAACAGACGAAGTAAAGCATTAAAATTAAACTATGAAAATCGTTATATCTCCAGCCAAATCATTGGATTTTGAAAGTCCGTTACCAACGAAATTATATTCTGAATATGGTTTTGTAAAACAATCGTTAGCCATCGACAAGGTTTTAAAGAAAAAGAAACCTAAACAATTGATGGAATTGATGGACATTTCCGACAAGTTGGCCGATTTGAATTGGCAACGCAATCAAGAACGCAATGTTGCCGAAATTACTGTTGAAAATGCACGACCAGCGGTTTATGCTTTTAGTGGTGATGTGTATGTAGGATTGGATGCTTACACACTATCTGAAGATAAAATTAACGTTTTACAAGACAAACTCCGAATCTTATCAGGATTATACGGTTTATTAAAACCACTCGATTTGATACAGCCGTATCGATTGGAAATGGGAACCAAGCTACCAATTGGTAAGAATAAAAATTTGTATGAGTTTTGGAAACCAACAATTACCAAAGAATTGAATGCCCAACTAAGCAAAGACGAATTGTTTGTCAACTTAGCAAGTAACGAATATTTTGATGCCGTTGAGGTAAAGAAATTGAAAGTACCCGTTATTACTCCAGAATTTAAAGATTATAAAGACGGTAAATTGAAAATAATTAGTTTTTTTGCGAAAAAAGCAAGAGGCATGATGGTGCGCTACATCATTGATACCAATGCCGAAACTATTGACGATTTAAAAGGTTTTAATTACGAGGGTTATGCCTTTGACGCCAATTTGAGTAAAGGTAATACGTTGGTTTTTACAAGATAATTAAACATATAAATATTCTTGATATTCTCTAAGGGTTTCACGAGTGGCTTTGCGCTGATCTCGAGAAAGTTCTCTCATGGCTTCTACGCCTTTTTTAGCACATCTTTTTACTTTGGATAGGCGTGAAGTGAATTCAATCAATTTGGTTGCGTCTTCGGGAGAAAGTTTGGATTTAATTTCGTTTACAAAATCGTGAAATTCAGAAACCACTTTGCTGTTTTCGTCATATTCTGTTTTGAGCTCTGTTAGAAGTTCATCAATTTCGTTAGTAATATCTTTGCTAATATCTTCGCTTTTTTTGCAAAGATCAGCGATTATTTTCTTGTCTGAAGTGCCAAAAAGTCTCATGATAAAACGATTTTATGTTTGATTAAATGTTTAACAGTCAATCAAATATAAGTAATATTTTTCAACTTTGTTTCAATTGTTGATAAGTTCCAATCTGGTATAAAAACAAAATACTCCAAAGCATAACTTCGGAGTATTTCAACCAACATTAATTAACCAAATTTAATGCATTGCATCTGCAGGGTTTATTTTATTTTTACCTTTTTTTATTAAAAGAATGATAGGAATACAAAACAAGAATAGAATACCTAAGTACAAGAAAATATCCATGTAAGACATCACAGTACTTTGCTTGAATACCGAAAATTCTAGTACTTGATGCGCTTTTTTAAGAGCTTCGTTTTCGGCAAAACCTTTAGACATAAATCCTCTTTGTAAAGCTATTATTCGTTGTTGCACTTCTAATCGACTGGCATCCAAATTCGGAATCAAATCAACTCGATGTTTTTGTGTTAAACGCGTAATGTATGTGGTAATGATGGCTATCCCAAACGAACCACCCAATTGTCGCATCATTCCGGTAAAAGCAGCTCCTTCACCAATGTTTTTTCCTTGTAAAGTAGAAAGTGATAAAGTAGTAACAGGAACAAATAGTAATCCTAAACCAATTCCTCTAAGAATAAGTGGCCAGAAAAAATGTTCTACACCAGTATCTGGAGTCATCACGTTGTGCATCCAAAAAGTAAAAAGGAAGAAGATTAAAAATCCACAGGCTACCATATAACCTTGCGGTACACCTTTTTGAATCATCCTTCCCACAAAAGGCATCATGATGGCGGTGGTGATAGAACCCGGAATTAGTAATAAACCTGCATCAGTGGCTGTCCATCCTAAAATAGATTGCGTGTAGATTGGAATCACTAGGGTAGAACCATACAATCCAAATCCCATGATGAATGACATTAGAATTCCGATTCTCAAATTACCATCTTTTAAAACATTCAAATTCACAATCGGATGCTTATAAGTCATTTCTCTCCAAATAAAAGCAAGTAATCCAAAAAGTGAGATCACACTTAAACTTACAATCAAATTATCGTTGAACCAATCGTCTTGTTGACCATGTTCTAAAACAAATTGTAACGAACCAATGAAGCATATCAAAAAAAAGATACCCCACCAATCGACTTGATTGGCTTTTAACTTTTCGCCGTATTTTGGACTTTTTACAAAACTTATTGTCAAAATAGTGGCAATGATTCCGATAGGAATATTGATGTAAAATATAAAAGGCCAAGACGCATGGTCGATAATATAACCACCTAATGGCGGACCAAGTGTTGGACCCACAATAACACCCATGCCGTAGATAGCTTGCGCCATACCACGTTTAGCTACAGGATAACTTTCTGTGATGATGGTTTGTGCCGTTACTAACAACGCTCCACCACCAAGACCTTGAATGAATCTAAAAGTTACTAATTCCCATATATTGGTTGCGTTTCCACAAAGAAAAGATGCTGTAGTAAATATGATGATTGAAACCGCAAAGTAATTTCTACGTCCAAATTGTTGTGATAACCAACTCGTCATCGGGATGACAATTACGTTTGCGATAGCATAAGCGGTGATCACCCAAGCCACATCAGTAAGAGTAGCACCAAGACTACCTCTCATGTTGGTTAATGCGACATTTACAATGGTGGTATCAACAATCTCCAGCAAAGCACACATTACTGCAGTTATGGTAATAATAACCCTTCTAAAGCCGTATTCTACTAAATCGTCTGCTTGTACTGACATTTTAATACTAATTTTTTTATATTAAATATTAGATGTTATATCTGATATTATTTGATGTGAACGTCTACATCTACATTCATTCCTGGTCGTAACAATTTCACTTTTTCAACATCGTTGTCGGTGTCAATTGAAATTTTTACAGGCAAACGCTGAATGGTTTTCACAAAGTTACCCGTAGCATTATCTGGAGGCAAAATAGAAAAACGCGCTCCAGTTGCTGGTGAAAAGCTGGCTACGGTTCCGTTAAATTCTGTGTCAGGATAAGCGTCTACCTTGATAGTTACTTTTTGTCCAACTACCATTTTGTTCAATTGTGTTTCTTTGAAATTAGCAGTTACCCATGCTTCAGAATTGTTAATGATGTAGAATAACGATTGTCCTGGTTGTAAAAATTGTCCTGGTTGAATCGAAATTTTAGAAACTTGTCCGTCGATAGCAGCTGTTACCACCGTGTAACTTAAGTTAAGTTTTGCAGCTTCTAACATTGCTTGAGCTCTTTTAATGTTTGCAGAGGCTACTTCAGCTTGTTTGTTAGATACATTGGTTCTTGCTGAAGCAACATTTTTTTGGAAAGCACTCGCTTTTTGTTGCTCTTGAAGAATTCGCAATTGACTTTGAGCTTCTAGTTTTGCTGCTTCTGCTTGTTCAAATTGTTGTTTGGTAATCGAATGGTTTTTGTACAAATTAGCATAACGATCGAAGTCATTAGAAGCGCGATTCAATCTGATTTTTGCCGTTTCTATGTTGCCACTTGCCGATTGTACATTCGCGTCAGATACCGAAACATTAGCTTGAGCAGTACCAATATCAGCTTTAGAAGCTTCAAAAGTTCCTTGTGCCGAAATTAATGCAGCTTTGGCTTCTTCTACTTTTACCAAATAATCTTTGTTGTCGATAGTGAATAAAGTATCGCCTTTTTTAACAAAGTCGTTATCTTTTACATACACTTTGGTTACATAACCCGCCACACGTGGTATAATCGGATTCATGTTTTTCTCAATTTGAGCATCATCTGTTGATTCGTGTGCTAAAGAGTGCATGTATTTGTATATTCCGTAGCTACCGCCTACAAGGATTAGTGCTGCAAAAATGAATATGAATTTTTTATTGGTTTGAGTCTTTTCCATAATGCTATTATTTAGTAGATAAATTGAATGAGTTGATTAGTTTTCCTTGTGTAAATTGTAATTGATAGTATTTTAAAGCGATATCGGCTTGCGATAAGGCTAAGTTGATTTTGCTTTGTAATTGTTGAACGTCGGCTTCTAATAAGTCGTTGGTGGTAGATAAACTATTATCGTATTTGTCTTTAACAATTCTATAGTTTTCGTCAGATTGTTCAACAGCTAAGGCATATACTTTATTTTGTTTAAGTGATAAGTTGTAGTTTTCTTGAGCTTCTTGAGTTTCTTCTTTGATTTTGTCAGTAAGAATAGCTACCGCTTGTGTAGTTTGTTCGGCTTTGCTTTTAGCTAATTTTACTTCTTTTCCATTTTTGAAAATAGACGATAAATCGTAGTTAAAACCGATACCAAAGTTCATGGCATTAGTTACGGTTATTGCATTTTTTAAATCCAATGCAATATAACCACCAGTCAATGCTAATGAAGGATAATAACCTGCTTTTGCAATCTTGATACCTGCTTCTGAAGCTTTTTGTTGAAAAGTTAAAGCTTCTAAATCGTTACGTTGACCGTTTGTATTTAACATTTGATTTTTAGCCATATCACTTTTTACAGCATTGATATCAATGTCAATTATAGTATTTTCTGGTAAGCGAAGTAAGGTAACGATTTGGTAATTAATGATATTTACGTTTTTAGTAGCGCTATCTAAAGAAAGCTGAATATTTGATTCTTGTAATTGTGCTTTCAATAAATCATTTCGAGCTAATAAACCATTGTCAACCATAGCAGAGAAATCTTTGGTACGTTGTTGGGCACTTTTTAAATTCTCTTGAAAAAGTTTTACCATTTCTTGCGATTTATATAGGTTCGCAAATAATTCTACCACTTCAAGGGCTAACTGTTCTTTGGTGTGTGAAGAAGAAAAGGTTTGTGCTTTGTATAAGTTTTCGGAAGCTGTTATGCTGTTTTTTAGTTTGAAACCACTAAAAACAGGCATTGAAACGGAAGCTTGACCTAACAACAATTGACTAACATCCAATCCGCTACCAGAACCACCTAAGTGCGAAGTTACATTAGCACCAGTCAATCGCATGTACTGACCAGAAGCTTTTACAGTAGGATACTGATTGTTCTTCATTGTTTCTAATTCCAATTTGGATGTTGCCATTTTAGTATTGGCTAATTGGGCTTCATTACTATTGTTAATTACAAGTGAAATAGCATCTTTTAGAGACATTGTTTTTTTCTCTTGTGCCTTGCTTGTAATTCCTAATAAAATGAAAACAAGTAAAACTATTTTATTAATTTTCATAGGTAAGGAGTGCTTTTATGGTTTTTTGAATGTGTTTTGTGAAAGTAGTCATCACATAATTTTCGTATTCTTCTTCAGATTCCAAGCCTAATATTTTTTTGTAATAAGGCTTGTTCATGTGAAAATTAGTTAGCGAACCGATAATTATTGGAGAAAGTAACTTCGTATCAATGTTAGATTTAAATAAACCTTTTGCTTGACCTTCTTGGATGATGTTTTCCAATAATTTTAGGTTGTCATTTTTTACGTCAGTAAACGATTCTAAATTGATTCCTCTTTTTTTATTAGAAAGTTCAAAATGGATGATGTGATACATAGATCTGTCAGAATAGACTCTTTTAATGTAAAATTCAATCAGTCTATCAATTTTTAGAATAGGGGAAATGTCTTCTTGAGAAAGATTTTCTAAGTGTAATCTCATGCCTTTGATTCTGTGAAAAACCAAAGCTTCTAATAGTTTTTCTTTTGAACCAAAATAATAAGAAATCATGGCAACATTTATGTTCGCCAATTTAGCTATTTCTCTTACCGACGTTCCATCAAAACCTTCTTCAGCAAATAGTTGTTCTGCTACGTTCAGTATTTCGATTTGTTTGTCATTAAATTCCATGTGTATTTTTATATTTAAAATAACACCACAAAATTAAACAATTGTTTAAATTAAACGTTTGTTTAAATTAAAATTAACTTTGTTTTAACATAAATATTTCAATAGAAAATATCTATTATTAAAAATTAAGTGATTTTAAACCAGAATTATAAAGTGTTTTATGTAAAGTATTAATTTATAATTGAATACTTTGAAACAGAAAAATAATTTTATAAAGTTTTTCTGCTAATTAAGAATTAATCCAGTTGGATAAAATGGTTTTACCGTATGGTGTTAAGATACTTTCTGGATGAAATTGCACTCCTTTTAGATTTAGTTTTTTGTGTCTGATGGACATGATTTCGCCATTTTCTGCAACAGAGGTTATTTCTAAATCACTCGGAAAATCAGCAGGATTGATTACCCATGAATGGTATCGTCCGACTTCAAACTGTTGTGGTAGGTTGTTGAATAAGATTTCATCTTCAACAATGGTGGTAATAGTCGTGGCTATTCCGTGAAAGACGTTGTTTAAATTGAGAAGAGAGCCTCCAAAAACTTCTCCGATGGCTTGTTGACCAAGGCAAATTCCGAGTATTTTTTTACTTGAAGCATAGGTTTTAATAACGTCAATTAATAATCCTGATTCTGATGGAATTCCTGGTCCGGGTGATAAAATGATAGTATCAAATTTTTCAATTTCAACTAGATCAAATTCATCATTTCGAAGCACTGTAACGTTGCAATCTAGTTCTTCTAAATAATGAACAAGGTTGTAGGTGAAACTGTCGTAATTGTCGATAATAACTATTTCCTTCATGCGACAAATATAAGCATAAGTTGGTTGACATATAGTGCAAAAAAAACCTCAGAGATTGCTCTCTAAGGTTTTCTTCTCATACCAATTTTTCCCTTTTTTAGAACTGTAGAGAAACAGTTAATTCGAATTCGTCGTTGATTGTTTTGTCTCCTAAATTATCGAAGAAGCTACCAGAACCATATTTAATTCCGTATTTAGTTCTATCAATTTTAAGTGTTGTTGTAGCTGTATTTCCTTTTACAGTGATATCAAATTTAACAGGAGCAGTTACATCTTTAATTGTTAAATCTGCAGTTACCGTGTAAACACCATTTCCTTTATCAGCGATAGTTTTGAAAATTAATTTAGAAGTAGGGTATTTTTCAGTTCCAAAGAAATCTTCTGATTTTAAGTGACCGTTTAATTTTCCTAAATAGTCACCAGTTAAATCCGTTGAAGTTAGAGAAGTCATGTCAACTATAAAATTTCCTCCAGTTAATTTTTTCCCTTTAAAAAATAAAGAACCTTCTTTGAAAGCTACTGTACCTTCGTGTTGACCTGTTACTTTTTTACCAACCCAGTGGATGGAACTTTTTTTAACATCAATTTTTTTAGATTGCGCTGTAGCGATTGTTGATACAGCTACAAATAATGCGATTGCGATTGTTTTTAAATTTTTCATTTTTTTTAAATTTTATTATGTTATTGATTAGAATGTTACGAATAAATCCTCGTTTGATTTGCGCACTTTAGCGTAATGTTGTGTAGCGTCTTCTTCATGACGGTATCCTATTGTTGCAACTAATGAAGCGTTCAGATTTAGTTTGTCTAAACCTAATATTTCATTGTATTTTTCTGGTTCAAAACCTTCCATTGGAGTTACATCAATTTTTAATTCGGCAGCAACATTTAATAAATTACCCAATGCTAAGTAGGTTTGTTTTGAAGTCCAAATGTTTTTAATGTTTTCCGGTAAAGCAGTGATTTTAGATTTCATAAAATCAGAATATCCTTGAAGTGCATCCAAAGGAAGACTTCTTGTAGCAGCTACATTGTTGATGTACTCATCAATTTCTGTTTCACCCAAATTGGTGATATTAGCAAAAACTAACAAATGCGAGGCATCTACAATTTGAGATTGTCCCCAAGATGCTGGTTGCAATTGTGCTCTCAACTCAGGATTTTCAATAATTAATACTTTGTAAGGTTGAAGTCCGTATGAAGAAGCAGAAAGACGAATAGCTTCTTTGATAGTTGCTAAATCTTCAGCAGATACTTTTTTAGAAGCATCAAATTTTTTAGTAGCATAACGCCATTTAGCGTTTTCGTTGAATTGACTCATAATTATTTTCTTTGTGTTTATAGTTATTATTTTAAAGTTCTATATTTTTCTAACAGGTTGTTAAGTTGTTCTATTTCGGCTTCACTTAAGTTGGCGGCAAATGATTTTTCGTGTTCAAGTACTTTGGGATCTAATTCTTCTAATAAGTTCAATCCTTTTGAAGTAATTAACACTTCAATTTTTCGACGGTTTTCTGGGCAGACTTCTCTTGTTACCAATTCTTTTAGTAAAAGTTTGTCAATCAGTCGGGTAGTGTTGCTATTCTTGGCGATCATTCGTTCTTGAATTAAGCACATATTAGCAGGACATCCTTTTTGACCTCTCAAAATGCGAAGTACATTATATTGTTCACTAGATAAATCATAAGGTTTTAAAATCTCATAGAATTTATCTGCAATTACGGTTTGAGTGTACATTAAATTTAGGATGACTTTTTTAGAATCGTCCATCGTAACGCTTGATTTTATAATTTCTTCAATCCTCATAATTGTTATTACAATATTTGTAGGTACAAATGTAATACATTATTTTGTTTGTATATACAAATGTGTGTTATTTTTTTGTTAATATTATTTTATGGAACTTCAAATAAAAAACCAGAAGTCCATAGAATTTATTATTTTTGAAAAAAAAGATTATGAATTTATCACAAAAAGATTGGGTTTCACAACTTGAAGCCGATACGAATGCCATCATACTTGATGTGCGAACAGAAGACGAATGGAATGAAGGTTACATACCTGGAGCTATTTTGAATGATATTTATAAAGGTCAAGGATTTATTTACAGATTGGATGAGCTAGACAAATCGAAAAATTATTACGTTTATTGTAAAGCTGGAGGTAGAAGTGCACAAGCGTGCTCTATTATGAATCAAATGGGATTTGAAAATACCTTCAATTTAGAAGGTGGTTTTATGAATTGGGAAGGTAAAGTTGCTTTTCCAGAAGAATAATTACTTTTTAGAAGACATACATTTTACAATGGCACTGTGAAATTCCTTAATGCTTTTTCGGTGCCATGGATTGCTTTTTACTTCGACGATAGATTGGTCTTTTTCTCTTATTACGATTTTATATTGATAAAATTTGTGAATTATAGAGTAGAATAGCGTGATCAATGCAGCTACACCTAGGCATAAGTATAATTCCATTTTTTCAGACTCAAAATAGAAATATATAACAATCAACGCACTAACACTCCACAAAAATAAAACGGTGTTGTAAACAAAGTTTCTTCGTTTTACAAGTTTAACATGTTGAATGGTCTCAAAAGGAATTTCATTTTTAGCTAAACCATTTGTTAGAATAAGTTGATTTTCAGTAATTAATCCGAATTTTTTATTACAGTATATGACTTTTTTGTCAGAATGGATTCTAGTCATGGTATTCATTTTTAATAGGCACCAACATTATAGTAAACTCTTAATTTAAAGATACAATTTTTTAGTTATTAATTATTAGTTTCTTTGAAAGAATCTTCCAATATTTTAGAAAGCCTTAAACCTGCTTTTTGTATTTGTGATTTAATGATTGTATAATTACTCTCTGTGTAAGTCGCATCTATTTTTGAGCTTGTAGTATAAATTTCTTCTAAATAATTTCTAGATTCTTTGGCCCAATCCACAACATTGCCACTGTATAAATTGTTCAATTCTTCTTCCGAGTATTTTTTTGCTTTCAAACAATCTTTGAGTTTAAGATTTTTGTATTCAATAATTCCATAATCATAAAGCGCATGTAAGTTGGTTCCTTTGCCGTTGAAATTAACTTGATGCGAATTCCCACCTTTATCAGAGCCATAGCCTACATGCAGAGGTTGGTGTAAGTCACCAATAAGATGAAACAGGTAACAGAGTTTTGTTTTTACTTCTTCTTTTGAAAAATCTTTATAATGTTTTAAATCTCTAATTGTTTCGGAAAGGGTATGAATAATGTTGTCACAACAAGTGTCTTTTACTGGGGTTCCTTTGTCAAAATTGACGTAATGTAAAGGCTTTAGTTTATCATAAGCATGATCTTTTTTAATATCGTCCATCCAAGTTGAAGCTTCTTCAATTGTCATACCGTCGAGGTATTTTAGAATTAGTTTCCTGGTTTTTTTATCTAATTGTTTAAAAGCTACTTCAGCCACTAATTGATGTCCTTTTTCACCCCAAGCAGCAGATTTAAAAGGAATTAATAGTATAATGCAAATTAATAGTAAAGCTGTTTTTTTCATTTGTTATTTTACTTTTTTATAAATTTCCTCCAAATCCGATTTCATCGCAGTAAATTCAAAATATTTGGGTTCATGTAAAACCGAATTCAGGTATAAGTTTTTGGCAAAATCAATTTTGTTAAGGTCGGCGCTACTGCTAAAATGAGAAGCGAGAATCGCATAAAATCCACCAAGGTATCTTTGATTAAAAGTGTTGTTGTCTGAATCATGGTCTAACTTAAAATCAACGTAGTCAAAATCGGTATAATTGTAATAATCTTTACCATTAACTTTGGGTAATTTATCAGCAAATTCAATAAGTTTTGATGGATTTTTCATGTAGCTTAATACTCTAAATCGACCGCCAACTAGTGCATCAAAAACTGTAAGAAAGCAAATTGCTTTTTCTTGATTGTTTTTGAAAGACAAATTATTTAAATCGATGTTGACATCTTTTAAATCCGTTTCGTTAAAAAGATTGGCTAATCCTCCATATAAATTGTGATAGTAATTGCAAAGCAATACGTTTTCGTTAATGGGTTTACTTAAAAATTCATTGGCAATATCAAGGTCTGGTCTTACCGTTTTGTTTTCACTATCGTGATTGTAATCTATTTCACTGATAACATACCATAATGCTAGAGTTTCATTACTTGGTCTGGTCAATATTTCAGCCTCAACAAAACTTTTTTTTCCTGTTTGCGACAAAACATTAATCACCGGATTCAATTTAGGCGATTTAAATTGTGCTAAAGCTTTTGAGAATTCATTACCGTCGGCATTAGGATGGTCTGAGCAATAGATTCCGATTTTGATTAAGTTGTTGATGTCTTTGGTGTCTAATTTTACTTGAGAAAAGCAAGATGTAGAAAGAAGAAATAAAAGAATTCTGAAAGGTATTTTCATTCGTTTTTTAATTTTACAATAACGTAAATCTAATAATTAAATGAGTACCAATAAAAATTCTTTACATAAAAGTTTGAGGTAAGTTTTAGCAAAAAAATAAAAGCCTTTGTAAATCAATATTTTACAAAGGCTTTTGTGGAGCAAAGAGGAGCAGTTTCGAACTTTTTTAATTCTGATTTACAACTTTTGTTGAATTGGAAAAAGCTAGAATAGTTAGTTATAATTATCTAGTTTTTAGATTTATTCAACTTTTTTGTATAATGGATTTATCTCGATTTTGATATTCTACTGAATATACTTTTTAACCCATTGTGATTTCTGTAAAGAAGCTTGGGAGAAAAAATTATTGGCGCAAGTCACTAAGTGTACGTGTTGTTGTTTTGTTCGTTGGATAAGCTCTTTGCCTGATGGCTTCAAGGATTTTCTATTTATACATAATTTTACTGCCAACAGGCAAAGTGCTTGATGAGCGTTGGGACAAAAACTGTGACGGTAATTTTTTTTGGAGCGTTGTGAAGGAGTGGTTATAATGGTTTTATTCAATCAAATAAAAAAGCTCTTAAGAAAAAATATTCTTACCATATCTTTTATAATTATGTTATTTCATTGACTAAATATTTCTAGAGTATGAGTCAGTTCGTTTGATTAGACATCCTCATGGAATGCTTTTTTTCAAATTATTTTCTTCATATCAGAACGTATTATTTTTAGTGAATTTTAATAATTACAATTCACTACATTCTTTTTTTGTTAAAAATGATGAGTCTTAATTGTTTGTAAATCAATTCCATGTAAATAAAATTCTACAAACAAGTATTAAAAAACACTACAATGTAATCGGAAGGTGCACTATATTTTTGTAGGCTGTTGATTATGTTTTGTAATGAACGATTAAAGTATAAAAATATATTAATATGAATATAGTATTACAATTAAAAGTAAGTAGTTTGGCAAACAACATTAAGAAAGGTTGTTGTTCAAAAAAAATATTTATTAATAGTGTATGTGCTTTACTGATTTTTCTTAGTACCAGTATAGCTTACTCACAAAATAGTATTGTAGGCGATGGATTCGGTGGACGCTTATGGTATCAGCCTGTTAATTATACCGTTGGTTCGTATGCAGGATATACCGTTTGTGGTGCTACAAAGCAACTAAAAGCTTGGGGAGACAATACGTATTATGAGCTAGGAACAGGAAATCAAACCAGTTCAAGTACTCCTGTAGATGTTGTTGGGATGTCTGATGTTGTACGATATTCGGTTGGTTATAAAATGGGAGCTATCAAATCGGATAATACTGGTTGGGTTTGGGGGTACTCTGGCGCTTCGGGCGGATTTGGAGCAACTGATTTGGGTTCGGCTACCAATACTCCATTACAAGTAATTAGTAATGTTAAATATGTTGATGCAGGTGTAGTACATGTGGTTTTTATTAAGCAAGATGGTACTGTTTGGTCTGTTGGAAATAATGCTAATGGACAATTTGGAACGGGTGTTGCTAGTAATACTTCTACAAAAGTTCCGGTACAAATGATAGGGATAAATAATGCCGTAAGAGCTACAGCTGGAGGCTATTTTGATGGTGCTGTAGGAGAGCAAAGTTTTACGGTTGTTTTATTATCTAATGGAATAGTTAAGCAATGTGGAAAGGCTGGTAATATTTTAAGTGCAAATGCTTATTCGCCAACTACCGTAGCAGGCTTGAGTAATGTGGTTGATGTTAAAGCTAATTCTTATGCTGCATTTGCTTTGACATCAAGTGGTGATGTTTATTCTTGGGGCTATAATAAAATGGGCACCTTAGGTACTGGTGCAAGCATTGATACACAAGTAACCGCTCCAACAAAGATTACTTTTCCTTCTGGAGCAGGAACAATAGTTGCTATTTCTGCCACCTCGGATGGAGGGCATGTATTGGCTTTGGATTCGAATCACCAGTTGTATGTATGGGGTGATAACAGTTTTGGGCAATGTGGTTCTTCCACTTTAGGTGCTATAACAACACCATTGTTAGTGACTAGCAATGTTAGTGATATTATGGCAGGGGAAACGTTTAGCTATATTGTGAAAATGGATAACACTTTTTGGGCTTCAGGGCAATCGGGATATGGCTCCTCTTATGGTTCGATATGGATGAATCTTACTAATACGCAACGTACTGTATTTACTCAAGTAGATCCTACAATTGCTCCGATGTTGAGTTGTGCTTCTACTAGTTTCGGGGCGTTGGCTACTATTGCTGTATCAGGAACTGTTTTCAATGATTTGAATGGAAATACTCTTATTGATGGAACAGAAGTAGGAACAAATGCTTCGGCTAGTCTTTATGCTTATTTGGTAAATAGTAATGGAATTATTGAAAGTTCTTCAATAGTTGCTTCGAATGGGACCTATTCACTTTCAGCACTACAAAATTCTACTTACACGATACAATTGTCTACGGTATCCTACCCAATAGGGACAAATACCTCTACAACTCCAATTGTAAAATCATTACCTAAAGGTTGGCTTTTTACAGGAGAAAATGGATCGAATAATACAGGTTCTGGCGATGGTACTGCTGATGGTATATTGTCTTTATCAGTTGGAACTACTGCTTTGGCTCAACAAAATTTTGGGATTACACAGGCAGGCTATATTTATGTTCATAAAAAAGCTTTGAATGAAACTGCGAGTATTGATTTTCCATTCAGTATATCTGGAGGTCCAACAACTGTAGCTCCTTTTAGTCTGAATGATAAGGATGCTCAATTACGTGTTAAAGACTTGGGAGCATCTCAAAACGGTAGATTATGGGCTATTTATGAGACAACCAATACCTTATATTATCGTAACACTAATAGTAATATTTGGGTTCAAACAAGTATTGCTGACGCCAACAGAGTAGATGGTGATCTTGGTGGAAATGCAGTTTATATTAATACAAGTGGTACTGTTTTTTCAACTGATGGTACTACTTCAACACAGATTTCGGCAACAGGGGCATTTACTGGGACTGCTGATATAAGCTCGGGTTGGGATGGATTACCTTATATAGCTTACGCCGGAATTGTTTACCGCTATAGTGGAGTAGGTACCACATGGAATATAGTTACAGATCAATCGGTTAATTATGTTACAGGTTCTATAGATGTTGATCCTTCTAATCCTTCTGTTTGTTATGTTGTAGTTCGAAATGTTGCCAATACTGCTAACAGTGTTATTAAAGTTGCTTCGGGTGTAGTGACTAACATTGGAGCTCCTTTTGGACAAAGTAATGCTGTTGGAAATATCCCGAGAGACTTAGCTGTAAATGATAAAGGAGAATTGTTTTTAACAGGAGTTACGACTGGTTGGTATGTATTTAAATATACAGGTTCATGGTCCACCGCAGAAACCGCTTCGTTTGATGCAAGTGGTTTGACTGCTGGCGCAGGAGGAGAGGTTTGGACTACTATGAATAGTGGAGGTCAAAATTCAGGACAACCTACAGTGCCTTATTATAATATTTTTACTAGAGCTACTAATGGTAGTTCTGTATATTATATAGATGATGAACGTGTTCGAACTACAGCAGGAAACTCGATGTTGATTCCTGTAGTACCAGGTATTTACACCATTACAGAGGGAGTTTCTAGTGGATGGGATTTGCAAACCATAACATTATATGATCCTACTAATAATAGTACTTCAAATCAAGTTGCTGGGACTGCAACTTTAAATATTGGGACAGGTGAGATTGTAAATGCTTTATTTCAAAATGGGGAGTTGAATCCGATTACTATGACAAATAGTTGTAGTTCAAACTATGTAGAGACATTTGGTTCGGGTAGTGTTGGTACGTATGGATCATTATTGCCAGGACAAACGAGTTATCATTTTCTAAATACTAATGTTCGCGCCGAAGATGGATATTGTAAGGTAGTGAGTACAGCTTTTCCTGATTTTAATAATTGGTCGGCAACGCCATTTTATGATCATACCACTGGTAATGGAACAGGAAGAATGTATGCTGTTAATGCAGGATATGATTTAGGTGAGTTTTTTAGAAGAAGATTTACTGGGGTTATACCAGGATTGACATATACTTTTTCGGCTTGGGTAGCTAACTTAACCCCTCTTGCTACAATTAAGCCTAATATAAAATTTCAAATTTTGGATCATACTACTCAAGCTGTTTTAGGAACCTTTTCTACCGGTAATATTACTGCTTCGGCATGGACTCAGTATGGGTTTACTTTTACAGCTACTTCAACAGATATAGATTTAATTTTATTGAATAATGCTATTGGAGGTAATGGTAATGATTTGGCTATCGATGATATTTCTTTTTCGTTAACTTCTCCATCTACACCAACTATAACTGTTACAGACGTGACTTGTACTTCTTTGGGAAGCATTGTAGTGACAGCACCTGTAGGAGCGCTGTATGAATATAGTTTGGATGGAACAAATTTTCAATCTTCACCTACTTTTAATAACCTGACAGCAGGAAACCATATGGTTTCTGTTAGAATTGTTGGTACTGTTGGTTGTATTTCCTCTGTCATAGGAGCTGTTAATGTCCCTTCAAGTCTAACCGCACCAACTTTAAGTCCTGTCTCTCAACCAACATGTACTACCTCCATAGGAAGTTTTACGATAACTAATTATAACGCCTCTTATACTTATGTCATTACTCCCTCAGTGGGAGTAGTTCAAAGTGGTTCTAGTGTTACAGCACCAGCAGGAACTTATACTCTAACCGCTACTTTTGGAAGTTGTACTTCTCCTCCTTCGTCTAGTGTTACGATAAATTCACAACCAATTACACCATTGCAGCCTACTTTGAGTATTGTTACGCAACCAACCTGTAGTATAGCTACAGGAAGTTTTACGATAACTAATTATAACGCCTCTTATACTTATACATTCTCTCCGTCAATAGGAGTGGTTCAGAGCGGAGCTAATGTAACTGCACCTGCAGGAAATTATACTTTATTAGCCACTTTAGGAAGTTGTTCTTCACCATTTTCTTCAAACATAACTATTATTAGTTCAATATGTGCTGTGAACGATACTAATCCAACACCAGTAAATGGAACAACAGGAGGAGATGCAGGAATCAACGTTTATGCCAACGATACCTTAAACGGAACTCCAGTAAACCCATCGGATGTTACTTTAACTAGCACACCAAACGGACCACTAACGGTGAATCCTAATGGAACTGTTACTGTAGCACCAAATACTCCAGCAGGTACTTACACGGTAAATTATACTATCTGTGAGGTAATCAATCCAAGTAATTGTGATACGGCTACTGTAACAGTAACGGTAGTAGCTCCAGTGATTGATGCTGTGAACGACACTAATCCAACACCAGTAAATGGAACAACAGGAGGAGATGCAGGAATCAACGTTT
>CAZNWY010000008.1:0-1095 GCA_964577105.1 uncultured Flavobacterium sp. | reverse complement strand
ATTATACTATCTGTGAGGTAATCAATCCAAGTAATTGTGATACGGCTACTGTAACGGTAACGGTAGTAGTACCAAACACAACTAATGCTATTGATGATATTAATGATACCTTTGTTAATACACCTGTATCTGGAAATGTATTAACCAACGATTTTGATTTACAAGGGAATACTCAAGTAATTACAACTAATTCAAATCCAGCGAATGGGGTAGTGGTTATTGATTTAACTACAGGTGTTTATACATATACTCCGAACACAGGCTATGTTGGAGTAGATACATTTACGTATACAATTTGTGATAATGGTGTACCACAAGCTTGTGATACCGCCACGGTAACCATTAGCATTGAGCCTTTAGGAACAACAACAGCTAATACCATTGTTGCAAATAATGATGCAATCATAACTGAAATAAATACATCCGTTGGAATTGTAGTGACTGCAAATGATTTTGATCCTCAAGGAAATACTTTCACTATCACATCAAGCACACAACCTTCTAATGGTTCAATACTAGTAGATGCTACAACAGGAATAATTACTTACGTACCAAATACAGGGTATACAGGTGAAGATAGTTTTACCTATACTATTTGTGATAATGGGACTCCACAAGCTTGTGATACCGCAACGGTATTAGTAACGGTATTGCCTAATAATGTTTCTAATACTACATATGCTATTGATGATTCTTATGTAGGAATGACAGCTATCACAGGGAATGTGTTGCTAAATGATATAGATCCTGAAAATAATACACAAACGGTTACTACTAATAGTAATCCGTTGAATGGAACAGTAGTTTTACAATCTAATGGAACTTTTGTTTATACCCCAAATGCTGGTTACATTGGACCAGATCATTTTACCTACACAATATGTGATAATGGAACCCCACAAGCTTGTGATACTGCAACGGTATATCTTTTGATTACAGGTTGCCCACAGCCAGCACCACCAACTGTAGCATGTTATGAGACTGCTACTTGGAATCCTACTACTTGTCAGTATGATATAACAGGAACGCCTCCGCCTCCGCCAACAGTACTTTGTTATGAGACTGCTACTTGGAATGCTACTACGTGTCAATACG
>CAZNWY010000007.1:0-85387 GCA_964577105.1 uncultured Flavobacterium sp. | reverse complement strand
ATGGCTGTCTTGAAATACACGAATCTCTAGGTGGAAAATTTTCTGATTGGGCTAAAGTATCACCTAGACATCAAGCTTTCATTGATAAGATTTTAAATTCAAGTTGCCATATAATAACAACTGTAAGGAGGAAAATTGATTATAGTATGGAAACGGATATGTCTGGTAAAAGTAAAGTTATTAAGCACGGAACAAAGGAAGTGACGAGAGAAGGCTTTGAATATGAACTTACAGCAAACTTTGAGTTAATCAACGACAAGCATCTAGTAAAAGCTAGCAAAGACCGAACTGGATTATTCATGGATTTCCCAGAGTTCATAATCTCAACTCAAACAGGTAAAAAGCTAATAGAATGGTGTAATTCAGGAATATCATTGGAAGATGTAAAACTTGAAATTAAACAAGCAGAATCTTTAGAAGATTTGAAAACTATTTATGAAAAATATCCAAGTCTAAAAAAGTCTACACATCCAATAATAATGGAACGTAAAGAAGAACTTGAAAATATTAATTCTCAAGTTTTATCAAGTGAAGAAATTATTCAACCTATAAAAACTGACCAAAATGGAATTAGTAATAAACAGTAGTATCAATAACCAAGTAATTGATGAAAGTGAAGTAATCAATAATTCTTCAAGCTTTATTGAAGCCAATACACAAAAGGTTACTCTTGACCACCTAAAAAATGATTGTATAATTCCTGTATTTTCTAAAGATAATGAATCTACAATTTCACATTATCAATTTATAAATAAAGCCTACGAAGTAGTCCAGGAATTATTTCCAGATTTTACTGCAAAAGAACCTGATATAAGAGTAAGTCATCAAATTAAAGGTAGAATTCCTAGTGCTATCGGAAAACCTGCTAAAGATTTATTAGAAGAGGAAAAAACGCTTTATTACGAGCGTTGTGCTTTCTTAATTGAATTACATCAAGCCAAAGAAGTTATTAACGGAAATACGCTTACTTTATCAATAGGAGGCGTAAGATCATATAATCAGGAAAATCTTTACAGCAAGAAATCAGTTGAAAAATTCAAAATTTTTATTGGTTATCAAAATAAGGTTTGTACAAATCTATGCGTTTCAACAGATGGTTTTTCTAATGAAATTAGAATCTCTTCTGTAAATGAGTTACAAACTGATATGTATAACCTGTTCAGTAATTACGATAGAATTAAGCATTTAAGCATGATGGAAAAAATGAATCAATTCCATCTAAATGAAAATCAGTTTGCTCATTTAATTGGTAAGATAAGAATGTACCAGCATCTGGATAAAGACGACCAAAAAAGCAAAGGAAGATTCCTTCTAAACGATGGACAAATGAACTCCGTAGTGAAAGATTATTATACATGTCCTAACTTTTCAAGAGATGAAAAGAAAAACATTTCACTTTGGAACTTGTACAACATATTCACAGAAGCCAATAAGAGTAGCTATATTGATTCCTATTTGGAAAGAAATGTAAATGCGTATGAGTTTATAAATATGGCCGTAAATTCGTTAAAAAACAATCAACCAAATTGGTTCTTACAATTATAATTCTATAGCTTTTTCAGCAAGAAACATCTAAAAAATATAGATGCAAAAAAGCAACTATTTATTGTAAAAATGAACAAAAATCAACTAGCAGAAATGCTCAAATACAGCTCTCCTAACATAATTTACGTTGTAACTTGGAACAATATACTTAAAAAGGTGTTTTGTCCATTTAAAGTACGTGTAAAAAGTGATATTGGAGAGCTTTTCAGAAATCAAATTGCTTGGGTAGAAGAGGTTAAAGTAACTCCAGAACTCAAGACAATCTACATCATTAATGGTAATGCTTATTATTACTACCATTTTGATATTATTATATAGCTCTTTAGCTATTTCGGAGTTATGTTGAATTTTGTATAACCAAGCTTTTGAGCCGTTCTCTCCGTTATCAAAAAAACACTGAAAAAGTATTTAGCTAAATATTATTAACTAGGTAACTAAATTCACTAAATTCGTTACCTAGTTTAGCTAATAATAATCTTTGTCAACTTTTATAAATGAATTTAAGACCTACCCTTTTTGATTTTTCATCTAAAGAATCTCTTACCAAATTACAAAATAAGTTTAATTCCTATGACATTAATGCTAATCCAATTATTGAAAATTATATTAAAGAGTTAAAGATTGAGGATTTTTCTATAATTTGTAAATTCCAAAATGAAGAACATATTGAGGAATATAAAACAGTTTACTTTTTTAAAGACTTTATTGAGTCTAATATTACTAATCTTGGTATTCAAGAAATTAGCAAAATAAAAGACACTATAAAAAAAGATTTTTTATATAATAAATACGAGAGAAAGAACTTTATAGATCATCAAATTTCATTATATGGAGATATAAACTCTTTTATTTTATCATGCGACTTTTTAAATAGTCAATTGCAAGTTTTAATATATAATCAATTAAATATTGTATTAAATTTTTTGTTTGATGATTATGCTCTAAAATTTGATTTTCCTGAAAATGAAAAAATGAAATTTAATATGAATAAAAATGATATTCATATTTTATTTCTCCTTTTGAGACAATCAAAAATAATAAATCATCCTCATGACAATGATCTTGGTCGAATAATTGATAATTTTTTCATGTACTATGATTCAGAAAATAATATTTATAAAGATATAAAAAGATCTAATAAAGATATAAATGATTTTAAGAATCTAAACAAAACATTCGAAAACTCGATTTTTAGATTAAAAAAGCTTTTACAAGACGATAATTTCTATGTTTTAAAACCATAAAACACTGTTAATCAACAGGTGTTTCGATATTTTCCCCTACAAAAGATATTTATTTAACTTACTTTTGCACCATATTTATTAATTCAGATGATAAGATTTTATAACAAATTCAAACGTCTTTATTATTAATAAATTTGGATATGTATTCTGTCCAATTCACTAGAATACAAATTAATTAAATATAATTTTGAATAAAAAAAATGACGTCCATTTTTGGACAAATGAAGATGAAAAGGCTGTCAAAATTAATCAGTCAAAACTAATTTCTAGCTTGAACAATTTAGGTTATGCAAATTTGAAAATCAACCCAACTAATTACATGCTTATTAAATGTAATGATAACAAAATTTCAAAAACTTCTGAACAAGAAATAATCTATGAATTAAATCAAGTTTTAAAAGAAAATGCCACAGAGAAAGTTCAGGAAGTGTTTATTAGAGGGATAGGTAATTACATATCTTCAAAAAAGTTGAATTTTTTAAATACATTAGATTTTTATAAAGAAAAAGACACAAAAGATAATTCCTTTTTTTTCTTCAAAAATCAATATTGCTTAATTGATAAAAAGGAAATAAGTGCTTTAAAATATGAAAATTTAACTTTTAAAATTTGGGATGATAAAATAATAAACAAAGATTTTAATTTTCCAAACGATAGTGAAATCGGAGATTTTGAAATGTTTTGTAAAAACATTACGTGTAATGATATTAATAGGTTTTTGGCTTTTAAAACAATGATTGGATATTTACTTCATAGAAACAAAGAGATTGGTGAACCTAAAGCAGTAATACTTTATGACGCTGATATGGGAATTAACAATCAAGCTCACGGAGGAACTGGTAAAACAATTATTATTAAAGCTTTAGAATTAATGAGAGAGTTAGTTTATGTAAGTGGAAAAGATATGAAACCATCAAGTTTTTTTAAGAACCAGAGAATTAATGTCACAACTGAAATAATTGCTTACGATGATTTAAAAGAAAATATAAATTTTGAAGAATTTTACACCTTAATTACCTCTGGAATTGAAGTAGAGCAAAAAGGAAAACAATCTTTTTTTATACCTTTTGAAGATTCGCCAAAGCTAATTTTAAGCTCAAACTATATTATAAAAGGTGATGGAGGCAACTCTGATTTAAGAAGACGTTATGAATTTGAAATTGCTAACTTTTATAGTAAAGATTCGACTCCAGAAATGGAATTTGGAAAAAGATTTTTTAGTAATGATTGGGATATAATGGAATGGAATAAATTTTATTTTTTTATGATGGACTGTGTTAGAGAATATTTAAAAAATGGTTTAGTTGAAGTCAATCCAATAAACTTAAATCAAAATAAAATTTTTAGTAAAACGAATAAAGAGTTTATTGAATTCGCAGATAAAAACTTCGTAACAAATAAGTGGATTAATAAAAGAGAACTAGAAAAATTATTTCGTCAAAACTATGTTAGTTACTCTGACTTATCACCACATAGATTTTCAAAATGGATTGATGATTATTCTATTTCTAAAAATTTGAGATACACAAAAAACTCTACAGGAAGTGATTATTTATTTAAATTATCAGAAAAGGAGGTCGTAAATGAATAGTATTATTTACAAAGTAACCAATACAATAACAAATAAGGTTTACATCGGTGCAACCACAAAAAGTATTGAAGAAAGAAAATTAGACCACCTCCAAAAATCTGAAAAAAAAGTTGGCAGTTATTTTCAAGAAGCGATACTTACTTATGGAAAAGATGCTTTTACATGGGAACAAATAGATACTGCATCTACAAATAATGAACTTGCTAAAAAAGAAGTTTATTATATACAAGAATACGACACTCTTCTAAATGGATATAATGAAGATAGAGGTGGTGGAATTAAGAAAACTGTTTATCAGTTCAATTATAAAACAGGTAAATTAATTAATTCTTATGAATCATTATCTCAAGCTGCTGAAGCTGCTGAAGCTATAAAACAAAACATTAGTGATGTTTGTTTAGGGCACTATAACACATGTAAAGGCTTTTCTTGGAGTTACGATGAAGACTACAAACTTTTCAAAGACAAAAGAAAAAAAGAAGTAATTCAATTTGATTTAAATAAAAATTTCATTGCAAAATATGAATCTTTAGCAGAAGCATCAAGAATAACAAATGCATCAAAAACTTGCATTGCAAGATGCTGTAGAGGAGAAAGATTAAATACTCATGGGTTCATATTTGAATACAATTAAAAATATAAAGGCAGTTTGAAAGAGCTGCCTTTTTCATTGCACTTATTAACAAGAATCAAATTTTAAAATTATCAGGATTTTCTAAGAAAAATATTTTTTGGATGAACGATATTTAATAAATGTAATTATATAATTATTATATTTAAACCAAGAAAATATATTTATATGGCTAATCTAATTTTTTTAAAGGCATTAAGAGATAAACTCAAAGGAGGAAATACTAAATCTATCCATTTAAATGCATTACCAGGCAGATATGCAACTAGATTAGACATTGCAAACCTAAATTACATAAAGCCTAAATTGGCTGAATCATTTCTAGAGCTTTTATTCAGTAAATCATGCTTTGAATTTAAAATCTCATTCGATGAAATTGACATTAGTTCAATTTCAAGTGAAGAACAGAAAAGATTAGGATTACTGTCCAAAAGATTAAATTCACTTAATATTGAAAATGAAGACAATTATAAAGAACATGGAATAAAAACCTTTAGTTTTGGTTTTCCATTATTAATAATGCCCTCTAAAAGTGACCCAAAAAAAATAATAAAAGCACCATTATTCATTTGGCCTTTAGAACTAATAAAATCAACTAACAAAATAAATACTTGGTCAATTTTAAGAAATAAAACCAAAAATGAGACTGGAAAAATAGTTGATGAAGATATTCATTCAGTTGGCTTAAATGAAGTTTTACTTTCCTTTTTAAAGAATGATAAAGATGTAATAATACCTCAAATTAATGAGGATTTACTTGAAGACGCTATTATTGATAAAAAAGAATTGATTGATGAATGCTTAAAAGTCTTAAGTATATTAAATCCACACTCATTAAATACCTTTGATAATTTAATAAAAAAACTAGATGAAAATTTAGAAAATATACCAGAGGCAAAAACCCTAGAGTCAAGTGCTAATAACTTAGGAAGCATATATTTTGGTGGGGTTTTTGGATTATTCAGAGCACAGAAAGAAAGTATAATAACTGATATTGACAAATTAATTGAGAATTTTAACTCATTTGAATTTGAAGATTTAAAAATAGAAGGGTTCTCAGGAACACCCCATAGTGCTATAGAAACTGACCCAAGTCAACAAGAGTTACTTAACACCATAGGACTTGATACAAAAAAAATAATACAAGGACCTCCTGGGACAGGTAAAAGTCAGTCCTTAACCGCATTAATCACAAATGCACTTGCTAATAATTTAAAATGCTTGGTTGTATGTGAAAAAAAAACTGCATTGGATGTAATTAAAAACAACTTGCATAGTGAAAACACTCAACTAGGAGAATTAGCTGCAATAATAGAGGACTTAAACAAAGATAGAGATGGAATCGTCAATTCAGTTAGAGAAAGAATAAAAATACTACAACAAGGCTTAAATTATTTCAACTCTTCAAATTACATTTCAATTAATCAAGAAATAACTCAAAATATCAATGAAATTAACTCAAGCCATAAACATCTTGACGAAAAAATTTATAAAGGAAAGAATTGGACTGAGTTGGTTGGTGATTTTTTAAATAGAGAAAAAAAATCAGATCCAACTTTATTAAAAAACAAATTAGATTATAATCTATTTAAATTTAATAAAGATGAAAATGAATTAATAGATATTATCTCTAATTTGAAAAAAGGGAAACAATTTTTTAAAGAAATTAAATATAAAAAGCACCCTTTGAATATTTTGGACGATGTCATTTTTCTGGAAGAAAATCCTCGGGGTATAGCGTTAAAATTGGAAAACGATGTTTTGACTGCAAATAAAAACTTTGCTACACTTTTAGAAGAAATTAATTTCGATATTAAAGAGTATCACAATTGGATAGATAATCACTTCAACGAATATTCTAAATATGTAAAAAATGGAATCGATGATTATATTTCATTCGTTGAAACAAATAAAACAGAATATGGTGAGATTTTTCTAAATGACAATAATCTAACAAATATTAAAATTAATTTTTTGAGTATTTTTTCAAAGAGATATAAAAAACTTAAAATAAGTAAAGGACAAATTTTAGACAAAATTAGTGATGTAAAAGAAAGACACTTAAAATACAATTATTTTGGTCATGAGTATGTTGAAATCAATAAGTCCAATTCCTTAATTGATTATGTTGAAAACATAAATAAATTAGTAGATACTTTTTCAATTTGGTATGAGAATATAGAAGACTTTAAAAATCAATATAAACAGAATATTAATTCTGAAAGTATTCATTTTAATTATGAACAAGTTAACAACATTAATAAAACAGAAAAAAGATATAAACAGATATTTGAACTATTTGAAAAGAACAAAATTTTAAAAAAACCACTCTCGCTGAAGCCAAAACACCATGAGAAAAAACTACAGATTGAGGATGTTTTAAACGATTTAAAAACAGTTTCCGACAATATTAATTCGTTCAGAGAATACTATGACTGGAGAAAGTTTTATATTCATTTATCCGATTTACATAAGTTAATAGTTGATACCTTAATTGATTTAAATGAAACTGATTGGGAATCAATATTTGAAAGTTGGTATTATCACTGGTTATTAGCTTTAAATGAAAAAGAGCAATTACCAAAAAATGATTATAAAATTTTAGAATTACATGAGGCTAAATCCCAATTAAAAGGAAATCAAATAGAAAGCATAATTAATAATTGGTCTAAAAGACAATTAAGTTCAATTAAAAAAGCTCAAGGTATAGGTTTAAACCCAATAAGTTTATTCAACAAAAAAGGTGGTCCTGGACAAAGAAGAAATTCTTTAAGAAAAATTGTGAACACTGATTTTGATTTATTTACAGATTTTTATCCCATTGTGATGATAAGCCCATCTGTATGCAGTTCTATTTTACCATTGATTGAAGGACTATTTGACGTTGTGATCTTTGATGAAGCGAGTCAACTTAGAATTGAAGACACTTACCCAGCCCTTATAAGAGGTAAAATAAAAATAGTTTCAGGCGACAGCCAACAAATGCCACCAACAAATTTTTTCCAAGGAGGTAATGCTTTGCTGAGTCCTAATGAATACGACTATGAAGAGGAACAAAGTTCTCAAGAAATTAATGATTCAATTCAAAAAATTAATAATTCTTTGGAATTGGCAGACAGTGAATCTTTATTAGTCTATGCAGAGAACAACAACTACAAACAATCATATTTAAAGGTTCATTATCGTTCTCAACATCCTAGTTTGATTGAATTTTCCAATCATGCCTTTTATGGTAAGAGGTTAATTCCAATGCCAGCAAAAATTGAATATAAACCTATTAAATATATTGAAGTTAATGGAATTTATGAAGATTCTGTAAATATAGATGAGGCAAAACAAGTAATTAATATATTGTTGAATCACATAAAACCAATGAAAAACGGGAAATATCCTTCAGTTGGTGTTGCAACATTTAACTTGTACCAAAGAAATTTAATCTTAGAAGAAATATCCAAGACCAGACAATTGAAACCAGAATATGACAAAAAATTTGCAGACTTAGGTTCGGATTTATTTGTGAAAAATTTAGAAAATATTCAAGGTGATGAGAGAGATATTATAATTATTTCTACAACATTTGGAAAAAGAAAAGATGGTACATTTAGACAATTATTTGGACCTATATTACAAAAAAATGGATTTAAACTTCTTAATGTAATAATAACACGTGCTAAATATAAAATTTATTTATGTACATCAATTCCTCAGGAAAACATTAATCAATATTCATCTTTACTACAGGAATTTAAAAATAATGGTAGGGCGATTTTTTACTCTTATTTAGCCTATGCTAAAGCTATTAGTGAAGGTAACATTGAAACAAAAGAATTAATACTGAAACAACTTTATGAAAATTGTGACACTAAATCATTTGATATTGAACATAGTACTTTAGGTTCAGAATCTCCTTTCGAAGATGAAGTATATTATAGATTAGCGAATAGAATTGGTCAAGACAGAATTCAACAACAATATAAAATTGGTGGTTTTAGAATTGACTTAGTTGTTAAATCAAAAATCACAGGAAAACCATTTATTGCGATTGAATGTGATGGTGCTAAATACCACAGCAGTAATGAAGCGTATGCATGGGATATATTTAGACAAACTCGTCTAGAATTACAAGGATTTAAATTTCATAGAATTTGGTCGACAAACTGGTTCAATTATCCAGAAAAAGAGCTCAATAAACTAGTTGATTTTATTCATAAAAATGATTTAGAAGAGAGAAATGATAATATATCCTCTACAAATGATAATATATTTGAAGATGAAAAAATTGATTTAAATTTTTCAATGCCAGAAAATTTTAAAAACACATTATTTGATTAAAATCATTTTGAAAGTTTAAAAATTAATTACAGAAAATCTTTAAAATTAATCCGATGTAAATTGCTAAATTACAGCAAACAGAAGACAAATCGAAAGCTAGCCTCACTAAATTTAGTAGAAATGAGATGCAATATCAAGTAGTTTTCCTTTAGGATTGCTATTAAAATTTGATAAGGAAAATCAAAAAGGATTGTCTTTTTTGTTTATATTATTACGAAAAAACACTAAATGGTAATTTCAATATAATTGACTTCTAGTTTAAAAAAACTCCTTACTTTGTGATTTAAATTATTAGATTTGATATATGGAAAGAATTCAACTATTATTAAGCTCAGGACTAATTATTTATCTTATAAAATCAATAATTGAGTTTTTTATTAGAAGAAAGGAGTTAAGAAATAAGACTTTTTATGAAATAAAAACAAAAAAAATACTTGAGCTTCATAAAAAAATAGTTGATATTCAGGTTATACTTGATAGAGGGTCTTATCCATTAAATATAATATATGGATTAGATGAAAATGAAAAAAAAAGTATTGGAAAAATTAGGTATGAGATGGATTTATATTTTTGGGAATCTGAGTTTTATTTTAATAAACAGACTTGTAAATACATAAAAGAGTTTATAAAATACTTGACTTATTTTTCAACTCCTGAATTTATAAAAGAATATCCATCCGTTGAAAATGAAATCCAAATTATCTTAAAAAATCTCCTCAAACAATTAAAGAAAGAGATTAATTAAAAGATAAAGCCGTAGATTTTCAATATTCATTTTCGCTTGAAAATTTTAATTTTTTTCAAAAAGAAAAGTCTCTATTTATTGTAACTTACTCAATATTCTATAATAATTATTTGCTCTTTTTTTCATCATAAAATAGATGTACACAATCTAATCCGTCTCTATATATTAAACATTCATTTTCATATTCTTTTCCATAAGGACATTTTTCGACTTTTAAATTTAAAACAGAATAAAACTCAATGTTATTAATTATTTCATCATTCTCAGAATCAAATTTTTTAATATTTTCATAATTTAATATCCCTGAATGAATTTCTTTTTCATCACCCGTATAAAAAAGAGAAATTACATATATGGTTTCTACCTTCCTAAAAAAAGACTCTTCCCTTTTACCAATTAATTTTCTGATAGTTCTACCATCATTTACAACATCTGTAATAATAAGTACATTTTTATAAGAACCATCATTCGTGAAATTTAATTTTTGTTCAAATTCATTATGTTCATCATAACGATAAGAATATGGTAAAAATGAATATGGCTTATTATATTTAATTACTGTTCGGGTCGAAATTATATTACCTTCAGTTCCAAGACCAATTACAAAATCAAATTTGTTGGTTAACCCGCATTTTTCAATTACATCAACAATCGATTTTTTTGCTAAAAGTAAATGCTCATTATTTTCTAAAATTTTAGAAACATCAATCCAATTATGCGCTCTTGAAGTTTTACTCCAATGGAAATGTCCTGAATGGAATAATTTTTTTTCTTTTATAATATCATATAGCTTCGTTGAAAAATTCGAGCTTTTGTAATATTTTTTTTTGTTCTTTAATATTGTAACTGTTTTCAGTTTTCCAACCTCGATTAATTCAATACTTGGTATTATGTCTTGAATTTCTTTTTTTTCAGTTGATTTAGTCTCTAATTCAATTATGTTCTTATCACCATAATCTTCTATGCTTTGTCTAACCCAACTGCCAAAAGGATATCTATTATTTCTATTATTATTATCGCACACAAAAAGTTGTAAGTCTAAATTAACCTTATCTTTAAAATTATTAATAGTAAATACAAAAAATGAAGGTTTAGGCTTTTCTTTTGAAGTAAATGATCCTGAATCTATTGCATAAAGATTGTATTCATCATGAAATTTAGAGGAATATGTATGTTCATTTCCATATAAAACACCCTTGAAATTTAAAGATTGTAAAACACTTAAAGTAAACGTTCTATTATCTTGATTCCATTGTCCTTTGTGACTTGGTTCATATTGAGCAAATAAATTATGATGCATTACTGCAATCTTAGAAAAGTCTTTATATGTTTTTTCGATTTCATCTAACTCAGTTTTTAAAGTTTTAATATTGAATGCACCTTCCCCACCACCTTTTTGTATTAAATTATTTGAATTCATTCCAATAAAAATAATTTTGCTTTCCTCAAAAATCAGTTTGTCAACAATATTCTTAGATGGAATGAAATCTTTATTTAATATATTTTTATAGAAAACAGAAAACTTTGACAACTTTTCATCTTGATACTCATAAGCCTTTTTTGAAGAATAAATTAATCTAGAATTCTCATAGGCACTATTACAATCTGACCAGTTCACATCGTGGTCTCCCGGTATAATTAAAATATTTGCAGTGTTAATTTTTAATTCTCTAATAATTTCTTTTAAATAATTTTCTGCACTATCAAACTCACCCTGAATTGCTTTGTTACAAATATCTCCTGATATAATTAAGTATTTTTCATGATTTTTATATTCTTTATTAAGAAATAAACAAAAGTTACTTATAAAAAAATTATTGTTCTCATCTGTTGAATCAGTATTTAACCAAAATTTTGTTTCTTCCTTAACACCATCTTCATTTAAATGCAACGAAACATGTAAATCTGAAATATGTATAATAATTTTATTCATCTTTTAAGCTTTCCAAGTTAGTAGAAATAAAATAATTTAAATCTTTATTATTCGCCCTAGTAATTTCAAATACACTTAATGCATCTTTATTAATTTTATCACTTGCTTCAAGTGTTTCTACTCTGATTAGAGTAACATTCCCTAAATATTTTCCTCCTGAAAATTCAATAAGATTTTTTACAATTTTTACTTCTGTTCCTAAACAAACAAAATCAGAAACAACAATGTAATTTTTATTTTCAATTATAGTACTACCGAGTCTTTTGTACAATTTATTTATTGGCCCTATTTTGTCTAAAATCAAAATATCTAAACTTAGCAATCCTGACAATAAAGAAGCTATAAATGCGCTATTTGAATTTTGACATACTAAAATTGGATTATCTCCATTGGGTTTTGACAACCATTTTTCTTTTAATTGTAATGCTAATTTATAAACTGAAAAAATTGTAAAAGTATAATCTAAAGATATAAATTCTTTAACATCAACGTAGGATTCTAAATAAACAGATGATGAAGTATGAGGCATTTTATTTGATGTATGAATATGCTTTTTTAATTTCTCTTTAAAATCTAATTTAAAAAGTTCTTCATTATAAAAATCATAGTCAATCTCAGAATTACTATCGCTCATATATAGTATTTTGTATACATTTTCTACGAGATTGTTATTTATATTTTTATAGGTATTTAAATGTTGTCCATTTACTATTTCTTCTAAAATATTAATAAGAACAAGATTTTTAGAAGCATCTTTTATTTCTTTAAGAACTGTAATTAAATTGCTCTGAAATGAAATTATTCTATCAAAATTTAAAATTGTACATAATGAACTTGAGCAATCATCTTGAATTCTTTTTAACGTATCAATTGTAAGTATTGAATCATCAATACCTCTCCCACTATCATCTAAATATGTACTTGTAATAATTTGCTCAATGTGTATATTGTAGCAAACAGTATCTCCCCAAAATATTTTTGAAACTATCATAACAAATTTGAATTTGGGATTTCTACTTCTATATGAACACCTTTAAACTTTACTTCATATAATCTTATTGATGAAAACTTAATGTCATTATTATATTTTTCAATAGTATTAAAAACAAATTCCGAATAATGTTCCTTCAATTTTAAAATAATATTATTTAAATCTCTTTGATATTTTTCTTCATTACTTTCAAATAAAAATTTATAATGAATTTCTAAAACTTCATTCCTCAATTCAAATAGTTTTAGCAAATCATTTGCCATTCTATGGGAAATAATTATTTGACTATTCTCGTTGTGTAACCTAAAATATCCATTACATCTTAAAACTACATTACACATCAAATCAAACAACCCCTTTCTGTTCTTTAACATTGAATAATACAATGTTTCAAAAATTGCAAAAAGATTGTTTTTTATATTATCATCTACATTTAGTTTTATCTTTTTTAATTTTAAGAATTCCGCGGAAAACTGAAATTTTTTATAGTAAAAACAATCTTTTTTATTATTAAGGGAATTAAATAATCCAATACCATTATCTGAAATTGAGAATTTCGTTTTATATCTATCTAAAAACATTAAAGCGTATACATTCGATTTAGAATGCAGAACTCCATTTGTTATTAATTCAGCTAAAACTTCAACAAAAAAACTTTGCAGTTTTTCAGTATTAGAATTTTCAAATAATAAATCTGAAAATTGATTTTGTACCTTTATTGTGTAATACTCATTAATAAGGTCTCTTTTGTCTTCGTCAGAAATTTGACTTTCAACTATATTATATAATTTATCATCACCAATAGAGTAACATCGAACTTTATGTTCAACTCTTTGATTTTTACCCTGAAAATTACCTATATAACCCTCTGCAAAAGAAAAAATATTTTTACCTATTGGGTAACTTGGAATTACATTATTTCCTGACAAATAAAAAAAATCAGCTCTGTAAAGAAACTCTAAAACCTGATTTATTCCATTATTGTTGGATAGATAAAGAGGTAATGGTTGAAGATGATAATTTCTCAACTGTTCACAGAGACTTAAGAAAATAGGAATTGAAATTGGATCAAAATAATAAATACAAAACGAAGCTTCGAAATCATTTTCATGAATCAAATTAAATTGAATTGTTTCTTTTACATTTGCTTTTTTATAAAATTCAGCAACTTTTTTTATGAAATCAGTATAAAAATAAAAAGGAGTAAATGGCTTTTTATTTTCTAAAATTGTAATTATTTGATTATCCATATTTAAAAATTATCTTCAATGACCAATATTATGTATTTAATTATTACTACTAATCACTAATTGTAAACTAAATTATTGATTTTTTATAAAAATAAATTACTCTTAAATCATAATTAATAAAACTTAACAAAATTTAAATCTAATAAAAACAAATGACATTTTATCTATTTAGGAAATCTATTAAAAAATTCATCTAAAAACCGTTTACACTTTACAACTATTTACTACTTGTTTTGGATTTTTGATAAAGTTTTCTTGAAAGTATAAATTTAAAAATCACTTTTTGATTTCAAAATTTCTGCTATTGAAGATTTATTAATCTGAAATTCTGTGTTTTTTAATTAATTCATCTAATTCGTTAGTATCAATTGCTTTTTCCATACAATTTTTTATATTAGCACATAAAATTGTTGTCCCATTTATGTTTTTAATACGGACAGGATAAATTAATTTTACATTTTACTAATCAAAAACAAAAAAAGGCATACAATTCGACAACTAAAAAAATAAAGCAATTTCAATAAATTGGTTTTTAAATAGATATCTTAAAGGGTTCGAGCCCAAGAGGGGGAGCTTTTAAAAAGCCTGACAGTAATGTCGGGCTTTTTTATTTACAAAACATTCCAACTCGAGCAGAGCTAACTAGCGCAACCATCACACAAACTATATCCGCACAATCTGTACAATCCGTGGCAAACATTACACTAGCCATATCCATACAATCAGTAACAAAAAAACATAACCAAAATAAAACAAGTATAATCCGCACAATCTGTGCAATCCGTGGCAAACATTACACTAGCTATATCCATACAATCAAAGTAAAACAAGGATAATCCGCACAATCTGTGCAATCCGTGGCAAAACACAACATAAAATAATCTGTGTCCATCTGTTTAATCTGTGTTCTACCTTAACCCTGTAACAATTTCCAAAACACACCAACTAATATTACTATATTTACAAATTCAACTACAGACAAACTAAAAATCAATATATGAAAAACTTCAAAATCACGCTTCTTGCTGCCTCGGTACTGCTAGTATCATGCGAGAAAAAAGAACCTCTCGTTTCAGGCATCACCAAAGAAAATATGGATACTTTGGTAAAACCTGGCGATAACTTTCAACAATATGTTAACGGTGCTTGGCTTAAAAAAACCAAAATCCCTGCCGACAAATCGTCTTATGGTGCTTTTGACATGCTCTATGACCAATCACAAAAAGACGTTAAAGCCATTATTGAAGAAGCCTCTAAAGGTGGTTTTGCTGAAGGCTCCGACCAACAAAAAATTGGCGATTACTATGCCTCTTACATCAACCGTAAAGAACGCGACGCCAAAGGCATTACACCAATCCAACCCGAACTAAAAGCCATCGATGCTATTGCTAATTATTCCGACTTGGCAGCCTTTTTTGGGGTAGCCAACAGAACCGGACTTGCGTCGCCTTTTTCGATATCAGTAACTCAAGATTTTAAAGACCCTAATCAATATACCTTGATGACTTGGCAAGGCGGTTTGGGACTTCCAGAGCGCGAATACTATTTGCAAAACGATACTAAAATGAAAGAGGTTCGTGCCAAATATGTAGCACATATCGAAGAAATGTTTCAACTAACAGGCATGCCCGATGCCAAACAAAGTGCTAGCAAGATTATGGCGCTCGAAACAACCCTTGCACAACATCATATGACCAAAGAGTTGACACGTGAAACCGCTAAACTATACAACAAATACGAAACCCAAAATTTAAAAACTTTAATGCCCGATTTCGATTGGAACGCGATGTTGACCAAAGCCGGAATGGACAAACAAAAAATTGTAGTGGTTTCGCAAATAGACTATACCAAAAGCCTGAACGACATTATCAAAAATACCCCTTTAGACACTTGGAAAACCTATTTAAAATGGAGCTTAATTAACAATACGGCTACTCATCTTACTACGGCATTAGACAAAGCACACTTTGAATTCTATGGCAAAGTATTGTACGGAACCGAAAAACAAGAAGAAGATTGGAAACGTGCCGTGAACAATGTAAACAGTAGTTTGGGCGAAATTGTAGGTAAAGTATACGTAGAAAAACACTTCTCACCAGAAGCTAAAGAACGCATGACCGTATTGGTTAAAAATTTGCTGAAAGCGTATGCTGAAAGCATCAAAAACCTAGATTGGATGAGTCCGGCAACCAAAAAACAAGCCTTGGCTAAAGTGGATAAATTCATGATTAAAATTGGTTATCCCGACAAATGGAGAGATTACTCTTCGTTGAAAGTAGTCAAAAACGACTTGTATGGTAATGCACAAAGAGCCACCGAATTTGAATACAACCGCATGCTCAACAAACTAGGAAAACCAGTAGACAGAACCGAATGGGGCATGACACCGCAAACAGTAAATGCGTACTACAATCCTTCGTTAAACGAAATTGTGTTTCCAGCAGCTATTTTGCAACCGCCTTTCTTTAATTTAAAAGCAGACGATGCTGTAAACTATGGAGGTATTGGTGCGGTTATTGGTCACGAAATTGGTCACGGTTTTGATGATCAAGGCGCTACTTTTGATGGGGATGGCGTAATGCGTGACTGGTGGACTCCTAACGATTTAGCAGCATTTAAAGCTAAAACTGGTGCTTTGGTAGCACAATACAATAGCTTTAAAGTATTTCCTGATTTGAATGTAAACGGTGCTTTTACCCTTGGTGAAAACATTGGTGATTTGGGTGGATTGAGCATTGCGATTAAAGCTTACAAAATGAGCCTTAACGGAAAAGAAGCGCCTAAAATGGACGGTTATACTGGTATGCAACGTGTGTTTTTGGGTTGGGGACAAGTATGGCTAGACAAACAACGCGAAGCATCGCTGCGCAGTCAAGTGGCAGGCGACCCACACTCTCCAGCTAAGTTTAGAATTAATGGTGTAGTGCGCAACGTACCCGAGTTTTACGAAGCGTTCAACATTAAACCAACAGATTCATTGTATTTAGCTCCAGACAAACGCGTTAAAATTTGGTAATGCTAAATCCCAATTAAGAAAAACCCAGCTCGTTGCTGGGTTTTTTTATTATTTGAAAAATCAATTGTAATCCTTTCCTCTATTTTCCTTCTTCCAAACTCTTGTGAAGCGACAATAGTGTATCGATGTTTTTGTTCTCCACCCTATTGCAATTCATTATAGCACCTTCAATAGCATCCATGATTCTACCGAATCCACCATTTTCGAAAATAGGACCATTCTCGTCTCTTATTTTACTGCCTTCTACAATCGCTTCTTTAAGTTCTTCAACCGAGTCAATATTAGAAAGTGGAACAAACACCGCAGTATCCAAAACTGCTATTTTTTTGTTGACTTCGTTTACATAAGCTCTAACATCTTCGGCAAGATTGTTAATCATCAATTGGGTAACATCCTTTTTGGCTTGAAGCGCGTTGATTCCATTAATAGATTTGTTTTTGGCCGCAATCAGCTCTTGATAAATTTCAATAATGTTCTTTTGCTGTTGGTAACATTGTAACAACTGTGCTTCTTTATTTTGAATCTTAGCATAACGATAATAGAGCATAAGAAACGCTTCATCCCAAACTTTAAAATCTTCATTAAACATCGTTTCTCTTTCGTTGAACAAAATAGCAAAACACTCTTGAAGATTCTTTTTGGTATAGGTAATTCCTTTATAAGTAAATGTTTTGTCTTTTATAGTACCCGAAGCAATTTGCTGAAGCGTTTTGAGATGTTCTTCTATTTGCTTAACGGGTTCCATTAGTGCTTTTAACTGCATTTTTATGTCCGCCAATTGCACTGAAAATTCCCCTTGAAAAGGAGTGGCATCTTGAAACGCATCAAGGTTGGGAATAAAAATAAATCGATTAGCAAAAGTATTTTCAAACTCCTCCGTAAGCATTGAATTGCGGGTTTCGGCCTCAATAAATTTATCAAAGTCTTGGGCGTCTACAAACTCACTAGGTCGTTTACCAATGTAATTTTCATAAATCAGTGCTGTCATTTGCTCTTGAAGTTGAACTGCATTGTTAAATAGCAACCAAGGCGAACGATCATCTTCTTGACAAGAAACAAAAGGCTGTTTGGCGTTTTGCTCACGATGGTCGTTGGGCGGATGGCTAGCATACATACTCACGGTAGAATTATTGGAACTCGAAAAGAATTGCTTGCTACCAGAAGCATCATGTGGCAACTCGTTGAATTTGTTTTCAATAGTGCTTTTGTCTTTGGCAATAAAATTCAGATTGTGTAAGTACAAATTTTTGGCATACACATTCTTTTTGGTCGCGTGAAAAGCATTGTTCACTATAGTATTCCAATAGGTAGAGCCAAAATCCAGTTTCCATAAAGCAGAAACAATGGCAACACTTCCCGAAGTTTTAACCGCAACTTTATCTGCATTAAACTCCATTTCTCTTGATAAGGCGGAATGCATGAAATTGAGAAACATATAAAACAACTCCAATGTTTTTCTAATCAACCAAATGATGGGAGTAATCACCCAAGCTGCCGCCGACAATCTGATGTCTGAAGAACGCCATTTTATAAGAGCTTCGTCCCATTTATCGCGGTTGTAAATCATGTCATAGATGATGGTATTGGCACTGTGAATGTAGCTTCCAATCTTCATGCTTTTTTGAGCAAAATGCCCAAACTCATGCGAAGTAACGGCTTTGAACTCACTCAGATTCAAGGCACTCACCAACCCCAATCCAATAGTTAAATCTTTACCTGTTGGGAAAAACAAACTCAACCAAACGTTGGTATAAGAAACATAAGCGTTTACATCAGGATCTACATAAATGGATTTTGGCTTTGGGGCACCCGTTTCTTTACAAATTTGATATACAAATTCGAAAAGCTCGGGATAATCGTTTTTATGCAACTTGATTCTATTGGCTGGCTTATGATTTTTAAGTTTAAAAATAAACTTAAGCGTAAAAGCAAACAGCATAATCGACCCAGCAATTGCTCCCAATTTTCCTAAAATAGTAAGCTTATTTACATCCAACATATCGTAGGTAAAAGCCCATTCTATCAAATAAGCCAACCCAATGATAAGGAATACGTACAAAACAAAGAAAACCACTATAGCGAGAACCGCCAAAGTAGCTTTAACCATATAGGCACTTGATAATTTCGTCAGGTTTTTAGGAGTTTCTATAGGACTTGGAACAGAAAGCGTCGCAGACATAAAAATTATTTTTTTTTAGCGAATCTATAAATTTTTTTAGAAAATATTCAAATTATTTGCAATGAAACATGTCATACATTGGTATCACCTCTAAAAAATTTAAACAACCCCAATACTATTATACAAAACCCCAGTAGTGATGTTGGGGTTTTGTATAATATAAAACTAGTGTCATAATGTGTCATCCCGAGCGCAGTCGAGGGAAAACATTTGCCTCAACAGACTTGTCATTCCGACTGATAGTTTCCCTTTTTATGGTAAGCAACAGAAATAATCTTAAAACTACAAAATATCAAACGCCAATCAATAAATACTATCATATAAATTGTATTTTTGAATTTATTCATCAATCTGATTAAGATTTTGATATTGGCTGAATTTTATGAAACAACCACGTAATCTCTGGACAAAAGAAGAATTAATCCTAGCTTTCAATTTATATTTGAAAATACCATTTTCTAAAATTGGCGCAAGAAACAAAGACGTTATCCATTTAGCCAATCTAATTGGAAGAACGCCTAATTCTATAGCATTACGATTAGTGAATTTTGCCAGCGTTGACCCAGTATTAAAAGCACGAGGAATTAAAGGGATGGATGGTGGTACAAAAATAGTGCAGCCTATCTGGGATGAATTTTACACCAATCAAGAAGAGTTAGTTTTTCTCAGTGAACAAATTTTGGCACAAAAAGAAAACACCTCTATAGAAAACAAATATCAAGAAATTCTATTTGATTTAAAAGATTTAAAAGGAGAAACTGCAATTCGTCAAGTAAAAACAAGAGTAAACCAATCCGTTTTCAGGCAAATGGTTTTGGCTAACTATTCTATTAAATGTGCTGTAACAGGTATTGATTTTCCACAATTATTATTTGCAAGTCATATTGTGCCTTGGTCAGTAAACGAAAAAGAAAGGTTAAATCCTGAAAATGGCATTTGTCTTTCTCCGCTTTACGACAAAGCTTTTGATAAAGGATTAATCGGTATCAATACCAACTATCAAATCATTTTATCCAAAGAATTAAAAGCCAAAAAAGAAACCACTTTTTATTCTAACCACTTCGCTCCAATCGAAAACCAAAAAATAACCGAGCCTTTATCCTATTTACCTAGAAAAGAATTCTTAGAATTTCATTTAGACACCATTTTTGAAAAATAATTTTATTGATTAATAAAAAATAAATAAATTTATTGCATGAAAAATAAATATGTAAATTTCATTTCGGACGAACACTTTTTAGATTGTGTTGCTAATCTTCATAGCGCATATATAAAAGCAAAAAACAACCTTACAAAAAAAAGTTTTTATAGTAATAAAGTTGACACGATAAAATTAACTTTCGATTCAAAATTCAATAATATAGACGAAGAAAGCTTAATTAAAGGAGAAGTATTAAGACAAATTGATAAATCGATAAACAATTCTATTGGAACATTTCACGAAAATATCCTTGGTGGTATAAATGGCTACGAAGCAGGTAAATTAAGTGGTTATGATATTAAAGCAAAAGATGACACTTTGTTTGCTGATATAAAAAACAAACACAATACAATGAACAGTAGTGCAGCAGAGGCATTATTTCAAAAACTGGCTCGATATGCAGACTCGCATAAAAAAGCCAAATGTTATTGGGTACAAATTTTAGCAAAAAGCAGTTTTTGCGAACTTTGGCAAGGTGAGATTAACGGCAAAGAATATAGTCACAGTAGGGTTTATAAAATTTCTGGAGATAAATTCTACGCACTACTTTCTGATCAAGAAGATGCACTATACCAATTATATAAAAAACTCCCAATTGCTGTAAATGATTATCTAAAAAGTATAGAAAATTCAGAAATCATAAGTAAAAATTCTGCTTTAGAAGAGATCAAAAAAGAAACTAAAAAATCTAAGAGAACTGTCTTAGATGAAATTACTTTTGAAAACTACAGTTATTATTTAGGCTTTGACAAACTATAATATTCATTCAAAAACTTCACAACAGAATACCCAACTTCCTTACCTAAATTAACTGGAACTGCATTACCAATTTGTTTATATTGTTGTGCCACAGACCCTGCAAACTTCCAATCATCTGGAAAAGTCTGTATTCTAGCATACTCCCTAACTGTAAAAGGTCTTGTTTCTTCTGGATGACAACGTTCCGTTTGTTTTTGTGCAGGACTGCAAGTCAATGTTAAACACGGTTCATCCCAACCTATTCGTCTTGCTATTCCTGTTTTTCCACCTCCTAAATGAAAGCTTCCTCCCATAAACGACTTTTGGATTTCTAGAGGTAAGTCTCTCCAATATCCTTTTGGCGGCACCATATCAAGAACTTCTATTTTACTCTTTGGGTATTTTGCACCTTCTGATTTAGGCACATCACAATTAAACAAATCTCCTTTTTTAAGCGCATCACTCAAATTATAAATTCGCTTGTAAGCTTTTGGATATTCATAGTTTACAGAAATATCTTTACGAATACCAACCAAAATTAATCGTTCTCTTTTTTGTGGCACATTATAATGTATAGCTTTTAAAACTTGAACAGGTACGACTTTATAACCTATCTCATCCAAAATTGATATCATCCCTTCTAGAGTCTTACCATTGTCATGACTTAACAAACCCCTCACATTTTCTCCTATACAAATCGGTGGGTTTACCTCTTTTACAACTCTTGCAAATTCATAAAAAAGAGTTCCTCTTGCATCGGCTAAGCCTAATTTTTTTCCAGCATAACTAAATGCTTGACATGGAAATCCTCCAGTAACAACGTCTATTTTATCTTTATATGCTGTAAACTCAAATTGCTTAATATCTCCTTCCAACACTTTCCAATTAGGTCTATTATTTCGCAAGGTTTGACAAGCCCATTTATCAACGTCATTAAGAACAGCACATTTTAATCCTGCTTTTTCCATTCCCACAGCCAAACCACCAGCACCAGCAAATAACTCAATTACCTTATATTCATGCTGTGGTTCAACAAAATTAGAGACAGTTTCTTTAACTCCAAAATCTAAGTGTTTACCAAACAAGGTATCTAAGTCACTTCTTTTATAAAAACGATAGTTACTTACAGGCTCTCTAACCGCTAGTAACTTCCCTTCATTATCCCATCTTCTTAGAGTCTCTTTACTTTTTCCAATATAATCAGACGCCTCTTTCAACGTCATTAATTCATTTGTAACCATATTATTCAACCTTATACAATGGTTACAAATCTAACTTAAAAAATTTAATAAAAAATCTTTTTTTATCATTTTTTTTGCGGCTACATTTAATAAAAATATAGCCATGACTCTATCCAAAAAAATCCTTTACCTAAAAAAAAACTACTTAAATATTCCCAAAAAACTTTGCGTGCCTTGCACCTCCTTTGCCCCTTTGCGTTTAAAAATCTACTCACTCCAAACTACAAACATCTCGCATCAAAACATCAACCTTTAATGTATGCTTAGTGTATGACGAGTGTATCGTTTAAGTATGCCGAGTGTATGCTAGAAGTATGGATGAAGTATAGCAAAGGTTACTTAGAAGTATGAATTGCATTTGTTGCTACATCCATAAAATAAGTCGGTATAATTTTCATAATTTTAAAAAAAGTGTGTTTAGATTTACTTTTTGATAAAAATTAAATATAACCCCTATATTTTTACTATACTTTATCACTTTAAAAGCTATTTTTTATAATTTTACCCTACTTATTTATAGGGTGTATCTAAAATTATTTAAATATGGCTTTAGAAAAACGTTGGATATCGGCTTTTATCATTATTACTGCCGTAGCGCTTACAGGTTTGTTTTGGCAAACTCAATTGCCGGGTACCGATTTTAATGCTGTAACCACCACCAACCCTGCCGATGTGGCTTGGTTGCTCACGGCTTCGTGCTTGGTTTTGTTAATGACGCCGGGGTTATCGTTTTTTTATGGTGGCATGGTGGGTAAAAAAAATGTGATTTCTACCATGCTTAAAAGTTTTATTTGCCTGGGCGTAGTGAGTCTTTTGTGGGTAACGGTAGGTTTTAGTTTGTCGTTTGGAAGCCCTTTGGGCATTAGCCTCAACCACACCCACTATGGTTTGATAGGAAACCCTTTGGATTTTGCCTTTTTTGATCAAGTAGCGCTATTGCCTCACAAAGCGATGGCGCCAACTATACCGTTTATTCTGTTTGCCCTTTTTCAGATGAAATTTGCTGTGATTACACCTGCAATCATTACCGGAGCCCTAGCCGAACGCATTCGCTTTATCTCCTTCCTGTTATTTATTTGTTTGTTTACGTTATGTATCTATGCGCCTTTGTGCCACATGATTTGGCATCCTCACGGCCTATTAGGTGGCTACTTTGGCGTAAAGGATTTCGCAGGAGGTACAGTGGTGCACATGAGTGCAGGTTTTGCAGCATTAGCCGGAGTTCTTGTTTTGGGCAAACGCAAAAATAGCGAACACATTCCTACCAACATTCCGTTTGTATTATTAGGTACCGGCTTGTTGTGGTTTGGATGGTTTGGCTTTAACGCTGGTTCTGCTTTGGCTGCCAATGCTACTGCTGCCATGGCGTTTGCTACTACTACCATAGCCTCGGCCTCGGCTATGATGACTTGGGTGTTTTTTGACCGATTGAACGGCAGAAAAGTATCGGCACTTGGCGCTTGTATTGGTGCCGTGGTGGGCTTGGTGGTGATTACACCGTCTGCTGGCTATGTTACTGTTCCGCAAAGCATCTTTTTTGGTTTTGTGGGCGCACTGGTTTCCAACACGATGGTGCATTGGAACAAACTGAAACAAATAGACGATACTCTTGACGTTTTTGCCTGTCATGGTGTGGGCGGTATTATGGGCATGTTGTTGACCGCTATCTTTGCTCAAGGAAAAAACGCTAGTTTGCTACACGGCGGTTGGGGTGTGTTTGGACATCACATGATGGCGTTGGTATTGGTATCGGTGTTTACTTTTGGTGGCGCTTATGTGTTGTTTAAAGTAACCGATTTTATTATTCCGTTGCGCGTGACGGAAGAATCGGAGGCACAAGGTTTGGACTTGTCTCAACACGGTGAGAAATTTTAATTACACATTTAAAAAAGCATAAAATTGAGGAACACAGATTAAAGAAATTTTTATAATTTTTATAATTTCTCAAATCTGTGTTCTAAAAACTTACAACCAAATTTAATCCCACTTTTACACGATCTTTAAAGGGCTGTTTTATTAAGAAAACGATTGTTTTTTTGTAACTTTACGTATCAACTTTTGTGAAGTTATGAAAAGAGTAGCTCAATTTAGTGCGTTTCTGTGTGCTTTATGGATGAGTGGTATGATGGTGGGTTGCAATCAGGCGCAATCTTCTTCTAACAAAATTACCACAACCCAAAAGGGTATTAAAAAAGATTGCACCAAGGTTGTAGTAAAGGCATTAGACACTGCCGATTATGACCGAAGAATGCTGGCTTTGAGCAACAACGATACTAAAAAGAAATGGCCTGCAAAGGCGGCTTATCCGTTGCCTGGTGGCTTATTGCCGTATCATAGAATTGTGGCTTTTTATGGAAATTTGTTTTCTAAAAGAATGGGGATTTTGGGTGAGCTTCCTAAAAAAGACATGCTTAAAAAACTGAATGACGAAGTGACTGCCTGGCAAGCAGCCGACTCGAGTGTAAAGGTGATTCCGGCATTGCACTACATTGCTATTACGGCACAAAGCAAACCTGGCAAAAACAGTATGTACCGGTACAGAATGCCTTTTCATCAGATTGATACTATTATCAGTTGGGCAAATTCTATACATGCTGTTGTGTTTCTCGACGTTCAGGTGGGACATAGCAGTGTTAAAGACGAAGTAGCTACTTTGGAACGTTATTTAAAATTACCCAATGTGCACTTGGGCATAGACCCTGAGTTTTCGATGAAAACTGGTGCGGTACCGTGTACTAAAATAGGCACTTTTGATGCTTCTGATGTCAACGATGCGGTGGCCATTTTAAGTCGTATTGTAAAAGAAAATCACTTACCACCTAAAGTTTTGGTAGTACATCGATTTACACAAGGTATGGTGACTAATTATAAAAATATTACAACGGTTCCTGAAGTGCAAATTGTAATGAACATGGACGGATTTGGCAGTAAGGTTTTGAAAAAAGATTCGTACAGAGCTTATATTTACCGAGAACCTGTTCAGTTTACTGGTTTTAAATTGTTTTATAAAAACGACACCAAAAAGGGTCGTGAGCTGTATACTCCAGAAGAAATTTTGGAATTTAAACCCAAACCTAGTTACATACAATATCAATAATATTTTGAGCCGTGAGACCTTCTGTATTACTATGGTTTAGTTTTTTCTTGTTAGCAGGTTGTTTTTCTAAAGCAAAAGAAGAGACATTGGATACACCAACCACTAGCAAAATCCAAAAAAAGACTGAAAAAACATTAAAACAAGATACTACTCGGTTGCACGAAATACCAGTGTTGTGTTATCATGGGATTGGTCCTATTTACAAGACCGATAGTCCGAACAAAAAAACCTATACCGTAACTCCAAAGGCTTTTGCCGAACAAATGAAAGTGCTTGCTGATGGTGGTTATCATACTATACTTCCTGATGCGTTGTATGGTTATTTGACTAGAAAGCAATCTCTACCCAAAAACCCTATATTGATTACTTTTGATGATAGTAGGGCTGTTCATTTTAGTATTGCTGCCAAAGAAATGAAGCGGTACGGATTTAAAGGAGTGTTTTTTGTCATGACTGTAACTTTAAACAAACCTAACTATTTGACTACATCTGAAATTAAATCTCTTTCGGATGATGGTAATGTAATTGGGTGTCACACTTGGGATCATCATATGGTTACAAAATATGCAGGAACCGATTGGGATTTGCAGCTTAAAAAACCAAAAGCACAACTAGAGCACATTACCAGAAAACCCGTGCGCTATTTTGCTTATCCGTTTGGCGTTTGGAATACAACCGCTATTGATAGTTTGAAAGCCAACGGATATCAATTGGCTTTCATTTTATCTGGCAAAAAAGACAAAACCGATTCGCTATTTACGGTAAGACGAATGATTGTAGCTGGTTCTTACAACACTGAAGCTTTTTTGAAAGGCATACAAAGCACTTTTAAATAGTTTTATTCTACCAACATGTCTGCCAAACGATTGTCTCGGTCGTAGATGTCTTTATAAAAATTAACCGTTCCCGATTCGTCTACCCATGCGGTGAAATATCCTATGTAAACGGGTATTTTATGAGATAACGTGTACCAAGATTCTTTGCCTCTGTTCATGGCTTCGTCTATTTTTTCGGGAGTCCAGTTAGGGTCGTCTTGTAGTATAAGCTGCGCCAATTCTCTTGGTTTTTCTACTCTAATGCAGCCGTGACTGAAGGCTCTGGTTTCTTCGTTGAACAGATTTTTAGAGGGTGTATCGTGCAAATAAATGTTGTTGGAATTGGGGAATAAAAATTTGATTAAACCTAGCGAATTGTCAAGTCCGGGTTTTTGACGGACGTCGCCTTTGTACCATTCCATGTGGTGTTGAGACAAGTATCTTCTGTTTTTTCGGATGGCTGGAAGAATTTCTTTGCGTAGGATGCTTTTGGGTACATTCCAATACGGACTGAACACAATGTACTGCATCATTCCGCTGAAAATGGCTGTTTTGTTCATTACTTTGCCCACCACAACATTGGATACTAAAATGGTTTTTCCGTTTTTGAAATAGCGCAATTTGAAAGACGGAATGTTTATTACAATCCACTCTTTTGATTTGGATATATCAACTGGCATCCATCGGCAACGTTCCATATTGACCATTATGGTTTTGATTCTATCGGATACCGGAATATTCATTTCGGCAATGTGTTTGGGAAGTATTTCATCGTTTTCTATGTAACCCGTACTTTTCTTGAATTGGAGTAGACCTTCTTTAAGACTTTCGTCGTAAATAGTGCTTTTAGAATCGGATGCCAGATGACCCGAAAGGAATAATCGGGTTCTAATGGAGGCCACTATGGTAGCGGTATCTCCCAACTTGAGCGACTTAAAATCAGGCGGAATAGGTATGGTCGACCAACCTCCTTTTTTTTCAATGTCTCGGTATTTTTGTAAAATGTCTTTTAATTTGAAGTACTGGCTGATTAATTGGTCTTTTTTTTCGATTTCTTTTGGATTGACCAACAACGAATCTAAATAATCTACATACGATTGTTTTTTTCTGGGTAAGTACCATCCTAGTTCGTTGGATTTGGCATCGTCAATACCATGCAGTACTTTGGTGGTGTAATAGCAATAATAGGTGGTTAAAAACAACTCTATTTCTAAGTTGGGTTTGGCCGATTCGAGTTCGTATAACTTGTTGTAGATGTCTTGGTAGGGCACTTTGGCAACTAATCCTTCGGCTTCGAGATTGTTTATTTTATTATTAATTACTCCGGCAGTTTCTTTTTTTCCTTTACTATCAAACCAAATGTATTTGAACTGCTGTTTTTGATAAATGGTAACCACTTGTTTTTGGTAGGGTTTTAAAGTAGGATATTTTACAAAAAAAGTGGCAATTAAGGTACTGTCAAAAGGAGCAAGAGCATACGTTTCTGACTTGGCATAGGGCGTTTTATGGGCTTGAACAAAAGTGTTTTCTTTTTGTCGACAATATCCTAATAATAAAGAAAATCCGAGAATTGAGCACAGAAGCAAAACCGTAAACACAATTGATTTTTTCATAGAGGAGCTTATTTATTTGTAGCATAAAGTTAGTACATTTACCTGAATTTTTAGCTTTTTAAACCTAAAACTCCTTCTTATTTTTATGAAAAAATTACTTTTAATTGTTGGATTGGTTGTTGTGTGGCATACCTCGAAAGCACAGGACAAAGCGCCAATTGATTTGGTTTTAAACAATTGGCATAAAGCCGCAGCTACGGCTAATTATGAAGCCTATTTTAGTGCTATGAGTGATGATGCTATTTTTATTGGTACCGATGCTACTGAAAACTGGAACAAAAAACAATTTCAAGAATTTGCCAAACCTTATTTTGATAAAGGTAAAGCCTGGAATTTTACCGCGCTAGAACGTCATATTTATTTTTCTAAAGATGGTAAAACCGCGTGGTTTGACGAGTTATTGGATACTCAAATGAAAATCTGTCGCGGTTCTGGCGTGTTGGTTAAGATAAAAAACCAATGGTTTATTCAACACTATGTGCTGTCGATGACCGTACCAAACGATACTACTAATGAAGTGGTAAAAATTAAAACTCCTATAGAAGAAGCGCTCATTAAAAAGCTTAAAGCGAACTAATTTTACTACAAAAATTGTTAAAGTCCCGTGTATTGGGACTTTTTTTATGTTTTATAAAACCACACGCTTTGGTTTCTCGTAACTCTTGGTATAAAACAAGAACATCATGAGAATTCACAAAAAAATAAAAATTGCATTATTGAGCATTCTAGGCATTGCTTTACTGCTGTTTGTTGTTTTGGTGTATCATATTGCTACAGCCAAACCTAAAGAAAATGCTACGATTCAGATAAGCCGTATAGATTTTGCCCAACCTTTTGACTCGTTAAGCACTGTTGACATCAAAGAAAAATTACACTCCATTGCTGGGGTAAAAAGCGAAATCATTGTTAAGCGCAATGTGGTTGTGTATTTTCACGACAACCGTATAGCCGATTCTAAAAAAGTTTATGACGAGCTGATGGCCAAAGGTCATTACAGCGCCCAACGGTTTATACTTCCGGCCAACATGATGAATCAACAAGTTTGTCCCGTAATGAAGAAAGACGGCTTGAGCTATAAGTTTACCAAATTGGTACAAAGAATTTTTAATTAACCTTAAATATATTATTATGAAAAAGTATTCAAAAATGGCACTATGTGCTTTGGTAATGGGAGCAGCAATGTTTACGTCTTGCAGTAAAGATAACGAAGATGCACCTGCAGCAACTCCTTCTATTTATGCCCGTTTAGGTGGCACTACTTTGGTTGCCGATCCCGACAATCCGGGGCAAATGATTGAAAAAGGGCGTTTGAGCTACCGTAAAGTAGTTAATACCACCATTGGATTGATTGTAGCCGATGTGCAATCGAACGCTTCTGGTAATTTGGGTGCTCATTTTGCGCCACTTTTGGGAGAAGTTAGTGCTGGAAACACGACTAATTTGGCCGAATTGGTAGACAATCTAACCGATTTCTTCTCGTACAATACTGGAGGAACCAATGCGGTAAATATCTATTCTGGAATGTCGATGGTAGACGCTCACAATCCTGCCACAAACCCAAGAATGGGTGTAAAATCTACTAATGCCAATTACGACAAGTTTGAAGGTTATGTAGGTGCCGCTGCTGTGCAAAACGGCGTGGCTGCCAACACACAACTGTATACCGATGTTGTAGCGGTATTAGAATCGTTAAGAGCTCCGATTGTTCAACAATAGGGTTTTTTATTTAGAGTAGAAAGCGCTACCTTGTTCTTGGGGTAGCGCTTTTGTTTTGTGGTATTATTTTAGTTTTTTCAGATTGTCTAGCATTTCAACCGTCATGTTTTCAAGGTTAAAATCGTTGTGCCAACCCCAATCTTCTCTAGCATTGGTATCGTCTATAGAAGCAGGCCAACTGTCGGCAATTTTCTGACGAAAATCGGGAGCATAATCTATCGTGAAGTTAGGATAGTGCTTTTGAATTTCTTGGGCAATTTCTTTTGGAGTAAAACTCATTGCCGATAGATTGTAGGACGAACGTATTTTTATGGCATCAGCATCGGCTTGCATTATACTAACAGTAGCTTTAATGGCATCGTCCATATACATCATAGGCAACTCGGTATTTTCTGAAAGGAACGAAGTAAACTTTCCTTGTTCGATAGCTTTGTGGTAAATATCTACGGCATAATCTGTAGTTCCACCACCCGGTTCGGTCGTCCAACTGATCAATCCTGGGTATCGAATACTGCGCACGTCAACTCCATACTGATGGTGGTAGTATTCACACCAGCGTTCACCTGTTTGTTTAGATATTCCATATACCGTTGTAGGTTCCATAATGGTGTATTGAGGCGTATTATGTCTTGGTGTAGTAGGTCCGAAAACCGCAATACTAGAAGGCCAAAATATCTTTTTAATCTTTTTAGCTTTCGCCAAATTCAACACGTGAAACAACGAGTTCATATTCAAATCCCATGCAAAAGCTGGATTTTTCTCGGCTGTTGCCGATAGTAATGCTGCCATCAAGTAGACATCGGTAATTTGATATTGTTCAATCAAATGCTCAATCTGATTGTAGTCTAATGCATTTACTACTTCAAAGATGCCGTTGTTTACAATATCATTGTTGAGCTTTCTGATATCGGAAGCAATTACGTTTTCGTTTCCATAAATGCTTCTTAGCTTGGTAGTAAGTTCGGTACCTATTTGGCCACAAGCACCGATGATTAATATTTTGGTAGTCATAGTTTGTTTGTTTGTGGTACAAATATAACGATTTCATAAGAATGCTGTTGAACATTCATCATTCGTTATTCAATATTCCATGTTAAAAATATTGAATATCCAACTTGGAATTTTGAATGTTGAACTTTTATAAAACCTTTCACAGAATCCTAAAACAAAACTACTACTTTTGTACTTTTGTAATCTAAACCAAACTCTTCTGATGAAGTTGAAATTTATATACTTTCTTCTCTTTTCATTAGCACTTGTTTCGTGTCAAAACGACAACAAGCAATTTGTTGTTGAACAACAAAAAGAAGCCAAGAAAAAAGAAGTCATTTTTAACAACATCAACCGCGGTTGGGTGTTTAATATTTCGCCAATTGAACCTGCGACACAAGCCATTGTAAACAATTGGATGGAATGGCGCGCTTTTTTAACCGAAATCAATCAAAAGCCTAAAAGTACTATTGGTGCTTTTCAAAAAAAGGCATCGGCTTTGTCTAAAAAAGTAACCGATTTGAATGTAAATATTCCGGGCGAATTCAACAAACCACAAATCAAAGCACGTATTGCCGTAATTACTACCAAAATAAAATCGATGGATTTGTTCATTCATTTGAACCAAATTCCAGATGCCAAAGTAGTAAAGCTAATAGGCGAAATCAATACCGAAATTGACTTTTTGCAATTGCAAATGGAAGAAATTGTAAAAAGAAAACAAATCCCTATGGAAGAAGGCGAATCTGATTTAATTAGAATGAAAGATACTGCCCGAGCCATTCCGAATACACCAATTCAAAAATAATAGTTTGAGTAAAAGCATCATCTCTTCGGTTTACCAAAAATCGGCTAAAGTGCAACTTTTAGCCAATGCTTTAGGGCAACGCGACACCAAAATAAATGCTAAAGGCTTGTTGGGTTCGGCGCTGTCGTTTGTCATTCAATCGGTTTTTGAAAAGTCGGAATTGCCCTTTCTTTTGTTATTCAATGATAAAGAAGAAGCGGCTTATTACCTCAACGATTTAGAGCAACTCATTAACGATCAAGACGTGTTGTTTTACCCAGGTTCGTACCGTCGTCCGTACCAAATAGACGAAACAGATAACGCTAACATTTTGTTGCGTGCCGAAGTATTGAACCGCATCAATTCGCGTAAAAAACCGGCTATCATTGTTTCGTATGCTGAAGCCATTTTTGAAAAAGTAGTTACTAAAAAAGAACTCGAAAAGAATACATTTAAAATATCCGTAAACGATAAATTAGCCATCGATTTTGTCAACGAAGTCTTGTTTGAATACAACTTCAAGCGCGTTGATTTTGTGACTGAACCCGGTGAATTTTCGGTTCGTGGTGGTATTGTAGACGTGTTTTCGTTCTCTAACGACAATCCATATCGTATTGAGTTTTTTGGCAACGAAGTCGATTCTATTCGAAGTTTTGATGTAGAAACGCAATTGTCTATAGAAAAGCTCAAGAAGATTGCCATTATTCCTAATGTAGAAAATAAATTCTTTGAAGAAAACCGCGAAAGCTTCCTCGATTACATCAACGAAAAAACGGTTTTATTCATTCAAAATACTGATTTGCTTGGGCAACAACTCGACAAACTTTTTGCGAAAGCTACCGAAGCCTTTGCTAAATTGGATGCTACTATCAAACATGTGGCACCCGAAGAATTGTTTGTAGACCAAAAACAATTTTTTAAGAAAGCGCTCAACTTTTCTGTAGTCGAATTGAGCAATGCCCCAACTTTTGCTATTGAAAAAACCATCGAATTTCATATTCATCCGCAACCGTCGTTCAACAAGCAATTTGATTTATTGCTGAACAATTTGGGTGAAAACCATTTTAACGGCATTAAGAATTATTTGTTTTGTTCTAATGAAAATCAAGCGAACCGTTTTCATGATATTTTTGAAGAAATTGACGAAGAAAATCACGAAAGCATTCGCAAACAATATAAAACCATCGTTTTTCCTTTGTTTCAAGGATTTATCGACGAAGAAAACCAAATTGCGTGCTACACCGACCATCAAATTTTTGAGCGTTACCACAAGTTCAACATCAAAAATGGGTATTCTAAAAAGCAAACCATCACTTTAAAAGAACTGACTTCACTAACCGTTGGCGATTATGTGACGCATATTGACCATGGTATTGGAAAGTTTGGTGGCTTGCAAAAAATACAAGTCGAAGGCAAAACCCAAGAAGCGATTAAACTGGTGTATGCCGACAATGATATTGTGTATGTAAGCATTCATTCGCTACACAAAATCTCAAAATACAACGGCAAAGACGGAGCACCGCCCAAAATATACAAACTAGGTTCGGGTGCTTGGAAAGCCTTAAAGCAAAAAACCAAAGCGCGTGTTAAACACATTGCGTTCAACTTGATTCAGTTGTATGCCAAACGCCGATTGGAAAAAGGATTTGCCTGTGCGCCTGACAGTTATTTGCAAAAGGAACTTGAAAGTTCGTTTATTTACGAAGATACACCCGACCAAATTACGGCGACACAAGACGTAAAAGCCGACATGGAAACCGATCGTCCGATGGACCGATTAGTTTGTGGTGACGTTGGTTTTGGAAAGACCGAAGTTGCCATTCGTGCTGCTTTCAAAGCGGTAGACAACGGCAAGCAAGTTGCGGTTTTAGTGCCAACCACTATCTTGGCCTACCAACATTATCGAACTTTTTCAGAACGATTGAAAGATATGCCAGTTACGGTAAATTATTTGAACCGTTTTAGGACTGCTAAAGAGAAATCGGAAACCATTAAGCAATTGGCAGAAGGTCGTGTAGATATTATTATTGGCACGCACCAATTGGTGAATAAAGACGTAAAATTTAAAGATTTAGGTTTGCTCATTATTGACGAAGAACAAAAGTTTGGCGTGAATGTAAAAGACAAACTCAAAACCATATCGGCCAATGTCGACACATTAACCTTAACGGCAACACCAATACCAAGAACGTTGCAATTTTCGTTGATGGCGGCTCGTGATTTATCCGTAATTACTACACCTCCACCCAACCGTTATCCTATTGAAACCAATGTGGTTCGTTTTCACGAAGAGTTGATTCGTGATGCGATTTCGTATGAAATTCAGCGCAACGGACAGGTATTTTTCATCAACAACCGCATTGAAAATATTAAAGAAGTAGCCGGAATGATTCAGCGTTTAGTGCCCGATGCAAGAGTTGGAGTGGGTCACGGACAAATGGACGGCAAGAAGTTAGAAGAATTGATGTTGGCGTTTATGAATGGTGAATTCGACGTGTTGGTAGCTACTACCATCATCGAAAGTGGTTTGGACGTTCCGAATGCGAATACGATTTTTATCAATAACGCGAATAATTTTGGATTATCCGATTTGCATCAAATGCGCGGTCGTGTAGGACGAAGCAACAAAAAAGCCTTTTGTTATTTCATCACACCACCCTATTCGGCCATGACCGACGATGCTAGAAAGCGTATTCATGCCTTGGAACAATTTAGTGAATTGGGAAGCGGCTTTAACATTGCCATGAAAGATTTAGAGATTCGTGGTGCTGGCGATTTATTAGGTGGCGAGCAAAGTGGTTTCATCAACGATATCGGATTTGATACCTATCAAAAAATCATGAATGAAGCTATTGAAGAGTTGAAAGAAAACGAATTCAAAGATTTATATCCCGAAGAAAACGACATCGAGACCAAAGAATACGTTAAAGATTTACAGATTGACACCGACTTTGAATTGTTGTTTCCTGATGAATACATCAATAATATCACGGAGCGTTTGAATCTTTACAATGAATTGAGTTTGATTAAAACCGAAGAAGCGCTACAACAGTTCGAACAAAAACTCATCGACCGTTTTGGTGCTTTGCCTAAAGAAGCCATTGCTCTACTCAATAGCATCCGTATTAAGTGGAAAGCTACCAGCATTGGAATTGAAAAACTGGTAATGAAACAAGGTAAAATGGTAGGCTATTTTGTGGGTGATCAACAAAGTGATTTTTACCAATCAAATCGTTTTATGAAAATGTTGCAGTTTGTACAACTCAATAGCAACCTTTGTAAAATGAAAGAAAAAGATACCAAAAACGGCCTGCGTTTGTTATTGACTTTTGAGAATGTAAAAAGTATTAATAAAGCGTTGGAATTGATGAATAGGATATAAAAATAGTTTTTTTGTCATGTTGACGAAGGAAACATCACACTTATAACTTTATAACTCTTTATGTGAATACAATATGTGATTCTTCGTGCCTCAGAATGACAAATTGTGCTTTAATCCATTGGAACTTCTTAAAAAGAAACATCACACGATCTAAAAAACAACTTACTGCCCGTTGAACGTTATCCCTAAAAGTAGAAAGTGTTGCACACTAAATGTATTTATTTATATTTGTGCTTTATTCACTCAATTTACTTTTTTATGAAAAAGTTTTTACTTCTATCTTTTATATCCGTTTTGCTTTTCGGTTGTAGTAGCACTGATCCTAATGTTGATATTAATGGAAATGCCAATGCTTTAAAAGTGCAAACCTATAGTGTTATAGATGTTACATTTACTTCGGCAAACGGTATTGGTATCATCACATCTTTTGGGGAAAGTGCGGTTTCAAGTGTTGGGATTTGTTGGAGTACTTCTCAAAATCCAACCACTGCAAGTGCACATGTTACAGGAACTTTGAGTGCCAATTTAGGAACATTCACCCTTCCAATGACTCCTTTATTACCTAATACAACCTATTATGTAAGAGCTTATGCTATCGATGGTAGTGGCATCTCTTATGGAGCTCAAACTTCGTTTACGACTTTAGGAATGTTGTCTACTTTGGGAGCTGGTGTAACCGATATTGATGGTGAGAATTATGGTTCAGTAGTGATAAATGGCAAAGAATGGATGAAGAAAAACCTAAACGTAAGCAAATACAAAAATGGTGATGTAATTCCGCAAGTAACCGATGTAGCACAATGGAATTCCTTAACTACTGGAGCTTGGTGTTACTATGAAAATGATACTGCTAACGGACCAGTTTATGGCAAATTATACAACTGGTATGCAGTTAATGATCCAAGAGGTTTGGCTCCAAACGGATGGCATATTCCAACCGACACCGAATGGACATCATTGACTACTTTTCTAGGTGGAGAAGATGTTGCAGGTGGGAAACTTAGAGATGATTCTACTACCTATTGGACCGCTTCAACAACTACTTATTCTTCTAATCAATCTGGTTTTACGGCACTTCCAGGCGGTAATGGTTATTTAAATTTTCATTACGTTGCCACAAATACTTATACATTAGCCGATTTATTTAAAGATAAAACTAAAGCTTCTTATTTTTGGAGCTCAACTGCCAACGGAAGTTTGGTTTGGGCGAGAAACATCAACAACATAAGTGATAATGTTGTGCGTAGTGGTGCTTTGAAAAACAGTGCTTTTTCGGTACGATGTGTTAAGAATTAATTCCAATACAATACAAATAAAAAAACCATCCTTTATCGGGATGGTTTTTTGTTTTTTATAAAAGTCTGTTACTTTCTCATTACTTTAAAATTGGCTTCTTTATCGCCATCAAATTTCAATTTAAAGAAATAGGTTCCTACTGCAAAAGAAGATAAATCTACTTGAGCATTTAAATCGTTTAATTTACTTTCATACAACAATTGCCCAGTTACATTATAGACAGTAACTTGACTCATTGGTGTTTTAGAAGTAATTACCACCTTTCCGTTGCTTGGGTTTGGATAGTAACTGAAATCAATATAACCATTGTAGTTGTTCACACTTAAATTAGGTGTACACGAAATATTAGCTATAAATCCAGAAAAATTAACAAATTGATCGGATGCATATTTCACTGTTAATGAACCATCGGGTGCAGACGAAGTAAATGGTCCTGGAATAGTAGTTCCAGTAAATTTACCTAATAAAGGTGCTGCAGTTGTATTTCCATTGAATACCGACAAAAAGTCGTAATCTTGTTCAAAATTAAATTCCGAAAAAGTCAACTCAATATTGTTATTGGGTATGTTGGGAACAATAGTTCTAACCACCGTCTCTAGATCACCATAATTAGCGGATACTCCACCTGAATCAGCAAATAAAATACCATCACAAAAATTGGTGGCTGTAACAAAAATTATTTTTCTAGGACCCGAAACCAAACCAAATGAACAATTGGGTCTAACTTCAACCACATAGTATGAGTCTGGAGACAAGCCTGTTGCCATATAAGATGTAGTTGTAGTGGTAACCCATGTAGTTGCAGAACTGCCAAAAGGATAAATGGATATTTGCCATGTTGTAAAAGTAGTTCCAGAATCTACCCAATTGATTGTTGCCGATGAAGAAGTGACTCCTGTAACACTGACAGATTCAACAGTATTGATACAGGTATTGATACAATCGCTACTCAAACACAATCCATTATTAACATCATTTAATATTGCTGCTGCAGGTTGTGGTCCAAAACCATTACTAAAATTGATACCCACAGAACCAATTAAATGACAATAACTCATAATAGTTCCGCCTGACGAAGGTAAAATAGCTGGTGTTGAAATACAAGAATAGCCTTCAGAACCAGAGCCAGATACTGATGAACCACAATTGTCTATAGCCGTATTGTTGCCATTCCAAACACATGCATGAGTATGAGGAGAACCTAACAGATGTCCAAGTTCATGAGTAATTACCTCAATTGTCCATGAATATGTTGGCACTGAATCATAAGAAAAACTCACATCTGAATAACTAAAATTATTTTGAGAACAAAGTCCATTTATACCAATAGCAACACCTCCTAGTCCTGTTGGCTCAATACCAACTAGTTGTCCAACATCACCATCAAACACAGGACGAACCTCATTAAATTTATACAAATAGTCTGTTGATGTAGTACCAATACCCTCATAAGGATCTAATGTAGTCCAAATGTAAAGCGATTTAATTGCAATTGAAATTCCATCATTAGCATATAATGTTTGTACATTATTAAAAACAGATGTCATCCAATTGGCAGTTTGTAAAGTGCTATTGTTATTGTTTTGAAACAAAGTATAATCAATTTCAAAATATATAGTAACGCATCGTGTACTAGTAGTATTTTTTTGAGTTAATACATTCTGGTTTACAGCTCTAGATTCATCATCTTTAAAATCACAATGGAATGTATTTGCGATTTTTAAATTAGAGTCAGAATATATTATGTAATCAGATGTGTTATTTGGAATATCCATTTTTCCAATCACCACATTTGTCAACTCAGGACAAGAAATCAGACCATTCAATTCATTATTAAAAAAATTAAAAGAAACTACCGAAGCATAATTACCTTTAATAATACCTCGATAATATACTCCCTTTTGATAAGAAATATTTTTTTGCTTGTCTGTATCAATATGAAACCCATCTGCTACTATATTTACTTGATATAAATCAACTGTAATTAGGCTATTATTATAAGGAATGGTCATCTCAATATTGTTATATTGATTACTCACAATGTCATTAACTGTGTTGATTTTTAAAGTAGCAACAGTAGCATTGCTGACCGTTTTGCTCAGATGATATTCAGAAGTGTTTTTAAGGCTCCCCCATACCGAAATAGACTTAAAAACTGTATGTTGTCTTTCTAATTCTTGGATCTTTTTGGCAACTTCATGCTGGGCAAATGAGCTTACAAAAGAACAAAGCATAGCTAGGATAAAGATTTTTTTCATGATATCTGTAATAAAATTGAGGTAAATTTAATTAAAATGACCTAGATTAGGAAGACTAGAAATAAAAAAAGGCTTCTTCAATGTGTTCTATTTCAAAATCGTTAGCTTTTTTATGAACGGCAATAATATCAAAACGAACTTCCACATCCAATTCATTGGAAATAACATACTGATTTACGGCTTTTACTAAAAGTTGGATTTTTTTGGGTTTCACAAAATCTTGTGGCAATCCGAACTCAACAGAAGAACGAGTTTTAACTTCTACTACGGCAAGAATGCTATTTTTTTGAGCAATGATATCGACTTCGGCTTTTTGAAATGTCCAATTCGTTTCTAGAATTTCGTAGCCATTTCGCTGTAGGTATTCTACCGCTTTCTCTTCTCCTAGTTTTCCTAATTCGTTGTGTTCGGCCATTTTTTCAGATGGTTGGATGGTTAAACTTTTGGATGGTTGGAGTTCTATGAAAGTATTTTCCGGAAATCCTAAAATCTAATTAGCTATTCAAAAACTACCTTACTTTCTAAATCATTCACGTCAATGGTAACTTGTTTTCCAAAAATCAACGCACGATTATCGGCCATGTGACCTGCAGGGAAATTGTATATGATAGGAATGTTGTATTTTTTAGTTACATCATCAATGATTTCTTGTGCATTTTTACCCCACGGAATTTCGTTATCATGCATTTTGGTCATCCCACCAACGATAATACCTTTCAAACTTTCTAGACAACCGTTGCGTCTTAGGTTCATCATCATTCGATCAATATGGTACAAATACTCGTCTAAATCTTCAATAAACAGAATTTTATCATCACAATTTACCGCAGATGGCGAACCTAATAAACTGAATAAAATGGACAAGTTTCCGCCAACTAATTCGCCTTTGGCTGTGCCATATCGATTCATTTGATCACACGGAACCGTATATTCTAGTGGCTCTCCAAACAAGGCTTTTCGCAAACTTTCTTTGGCTTCTTCTGAAGCTTTCACACTCACCGGCATGATACCGTGAATGGAAGCAAACCCTAAATTATTTAAATGACTGTGCATTACAGTGACATCACTAAAACCTACAATCCATTTGGGCGACTGCTTGAATTTGGTAAAGTCTAACAAATCAATCATGCGAACTGTACCATAACCGCCACGTACACACCAAATGGCTTTGATGTTGGGATTATCCATCATCGTTTGAAAATCGGCAGCGCGTTCTTCGTCAGTTCCTGCCAGTTGATTGTTATCCAAACCTATGGTTTTTCCAATCACCACTTCCAATCCCCAACTTTTTAGCCAACTTATAGCAGGTTTTAAATTATCTTCAACATTTTTACGAGCAGTAGCAACAATAGCTACCGTATCGCCTTTTTTTAAATAGGGAGGTATAATCATTTTTTTTTGAGCTTGAATATTTGTAACAAATAAAATTGTAGCTAATAAAATAGGTACTGTTATCTTCATTTCATTTTTTGAAATCTAAATACAAATTTAATACTTTTTATGCCAGCCAAGTCCAAAAGTAATTCCTAAACCTACAAATGTGGTTTTAGAGATATCACCATACAACTTAAACCCAATGCTTCTTCCAAAACCTGTTGGCTTTCCTATAGGAACCAATCCGTAAACTACTCTAAAGCGTTCTTTTTTTCTCTTAAACCATTTAATATCTGCTTCAAACGGAATTCCAATACTTTGCTGATTATCATATGACGGATATTTGTAATCATTGTTAATTATAAATTCTCTGTTAACATACGAAAGCCCTGCCGAGTAACTAATTGTGTGGTTTCCGTAAGTATGTCTTTTACCATACAATAGTGCTAATTCATTTATCTTATCAACATGAATGTAATAAGGAAAAATAAAATTTCCTACATGTTTCAATTCGGTTAAACCAACATATCGTCCAGTAATTAAACTGTTGTGAATCTGATAATTTAGTTCTATTCCTCCAGTCCAACCGCTCGAACTACCAATAGAATATCCTCCAAATAATTCGGCATAAACTACAGGATTTGTTTGATCTTGACTCCAACAATTTATCTTTAAAAGAAAAAGTAATCCAAACAACAATATTTTTTTTATCATGAATTTTTATTATTCGTTAAACAAATATAGGGATAGCCACAAATAAAACAATCCAACTCTCAAATCTATTAATTACTTTTGTGTACTATGTTTAAATTAAAATTGTAACGTCTATATGAAAATCATTAAATTTCTTTTTGTTGTGAGCTTGATTATATGTGTTTCGAGTTGTAATAATCAAACTATTGTTTCTTACAACAACACTATTGTTTCGGCACACGAAGAATTGCTTAAAATCAATCAAGATTTTTCTATGCAATACGAACAGTTTCTTGAAAAATCAAAGTCTAAAGCCGAGTTTATGGACTTAATATCCAAAACCAAAACTCGAATAGCCGAAGCCAAAAAATCGGTTGAAGCTCTAATTCCCATTAATGACGAAGGTTTGAGAGCCAAAATGTTGGATATGTTTGATGCCTACGACAATTCTATGTTGGTTTTCAAAGTAAAAATAGATACCATAACCAATCCAGCTTTAAAAAGCGAAGCCATCATGCTGTTGTTGACGGAATTCAATAAATTAAAAGAATTAGATGATGAAATTCGCGAAATTCAAGTGCGCTATGCTGCCAACAATAATACGCAAATTAGATAGCACCTTCGTTCGATAAATTAGTCACCATCATTAGGGCAAAAAGCCTTATTTTTGCAAAATATATACCGAATTAAATCATGTTAGAAAATCCAACCCGAGGCCAAGCCGAACAGAGCGAAGCTAAAAGATATACCATTACGGCAGCATTGCCATACACCAACGGACCCATTCATATTGGGCATTTGGCTGGAGTTTATGTGCCTTCCGATATTTATGCCCGTTATTTAAGATTGCAAGGAAAAGATGTGGCGTTCATTTGCGGAAGCGACGAACACGGCGTTGCTATCTCGATGAAAGCCAAAAAAGAAGGCATTACGCCACAACAAGTGATTGATAAATACGACGGAATCATTAGAAAATCATTTATTGATTTCGGGATTTCATTTGATAATTACTCCCGTACTTCATCAAAGATTCATCACGATACCGCTTCCGAATTTTTTAGAAAATTATACGACAACGGCGACTTTATTGAAGAAGTGACCGAGCAATTGTATGATGCCAAAGCCGATCAGTTTTTGGCCGATCGATTTGTAATAGGAACTTGTCCAAAATGTGGCAACGAAGAAGCCTATGGCGACCAATGTGAAAAATGTGGTTCGACCTTGAATGCGACCGATTTGATTAATCCGAAGTCGACGATAACGGGTGAAACGCCTATTTTAAAATCGACCAAACATTGGTTTTTACCTTTGGATCGATATGATAATTTCTTGAAAAAATGGATTTTGGAAGATCATGCCAAAGATTGGAAAACGAATGTTTTGGGCCAAGTAAAATCGTGGTTGGACGACGGATTAAAGCCTCGTGCGGTAACTCGCGATTTGGATTGGGGAATTGATGTTCCTGTTGAAGGTGCCGAAGGAAAAAAATTGTATGTGTGGTTTGATGCGCCAATTGGCTATATTTCATCAACCAAAGAATGGGCAGCTCGTGAAGGAAAAGATTGGGAACCGTATTGGAAAGATGCCGATACCAAATTGGTACACTTTATCGGAAAAGATAATATCGTATTCCATTGTATCATTTTTCCAGCGATGTTGAAAGCCGAAGGAACGTATATTTTACCCGATAACGTTCCAGCGAATGAGTTTTTAAATTTAGAAGGAAACAAATTGTCGACGTCTAAAAACTGGGCCGTTTGGTTGCACGAATATTTACAAGATTTTCCAGACAAGCAAGATTCTTTGCGTTATGCACTGACATCGAATGCGCCAGAAACCAAAGACAACGACTTTACTTGGAAAGATTTTCAAGCGAGAAATAATAATGAATTGGCTGCTATTTTTGGAAATTTTATCAATCGTGTGGTAGTATTGACCAATAAATATTACAACGGAATTGTTCCTACACCTAATGAATTTAGTGATGTTGATGAACAGACATTAGCAGAATTGAAAGCCTATCCAGCCGTTATTTCTTCATCAATCGAAAGATATAGATTTAGAGAAGCGCAAGGCGAATTGATGAATGTAGCTCGTTTAGGAAATAAATATCTTGCCGATGAAGAGCCTTGGAAAATGGTGAAAGAAAATCCGGAACGCGTAAAAACCCAAATGTATGTAGCGTTACAAATTGCTGCTGCACTTCGCGTTTTATCAGAACCGTTCTTGCCGTTTACCGCTTGTAAATTGTCTGGTATTTTAAAAACCGATTTGAATTTGGGTTGGAACGATGTAGCACAACGCGACGACTTACTTCCTGCAAACCATCAAATTGGTCAAGCCGAAATCTTGTTTGCACAAATTGAAGATGCCGAAATTCAGAAACAAATTGATAAACTAGAAGCTACCAAAGTGGCTAATAAAGCAGAAAATAAAGTGATTGAACCACAAAAAGAAACATCTACATTTGAAGATTTTGCCAAATTAGATTTACGTGTTGGAACTATTTTGGAAGCCGAAAAAATGCCGAAAGCGAACAAACTTTTAGTACTGAAAGTCGATACTGGAATTGATGTTCGTACCATCGTTTCTGGAATTGCCGAGCATTTTTCACCCGAAGAAGTGGTAGGTAAACGTGTAACCGTTTTAGTAAACTTAGCTCCAAGAGCGTTACGTGGTGTAGAAAGTCAGGGGATGATTTTGATGACCAACAACGCTGAAGGCAAATTAGTTTTTGTAAACCCAGATGCTGATGGTGTGGACAATGGAGCTTTGATTAGTTAGGAATAAATCACCGCAAATTCACGAATTTTTAAAAACACAAAACATAATCTCGTTAATTCTCATTTAAAATTTGCGAATTTGCGGTAATCATAATTAGATGAAAAACTTCATACAAAAACTACCCAAAGCCGAATTACATTTACATATTGAAGGTTCGTTTGAGCCTGAATTGATGTTTGCTTTGGCGCAACGCAATCAAATTGAAATCCCATATAAAACCATTGAAGAAGTTAAAGAAGCTTACAAATTTTCATGTTTGCAAGACTTTTTGAATATCTACTACGCTGGTGCAAGTGTGCTGATTAAAGAGCAAGATTTCTACGAATTGACCATGGCGTATTTGACCAAATGCCATGAAGAGAATATCCTTCACGCCGAAATTATGTTTGATCCGCAAACGCACACCCATCGAGGAGTAGCTTTTGCAACAGTTATCAACGGAATTCAACGAGCACGAGAAGAAGCACAACAAAAATGGGGAATTTCATCGCTTTTGATTATGAGTTATTTGCGTCATTTGTCAGAAGAAGACGCTTTTGAAACCTTGAAACAATCGTTGCCTTTTAAGCATTTGATTAAAGCTGTTGGATTGGATTCTTCTGAAAAAGGAAATCCGCCATCTAAATTTTATAAAGTATTTGAAGCTTCAGCCAAAGAAGGTTATGTTTTGTTAGCACATGCTGGTGAAGAAGGTCCGGCCGAATACGTTTGGGAAGCCATTGACGGATTAAAAATCGTTCGCATCGATCACGGAAATAATTGCTTAACTGATGCTACATTGGTGGATGAAATCATCAAACGTGATATGGCATTAACGGTTTGTCCGTTGTCTAATTTAGAGTTGAAAGTCGTAACCGATTTGAAAGAACATCCGTTAAAAACGATGTTGAACAAAGGCATCAAAGCAACTGTAAACTCGGATGATCCAGCTTATTTTGGAGGTTATTTGAATCAAAATTTCACCGCTATTCAAGAAGCTTTAAATTTATCTAAAGACGACTTGATCACTTTAGCTAAAAATTCCTTTCAATATTCGTTATTGGATGATAAAAGAAAAACTGAATTATTGCGTTTAGTTGATGATTACGCTTTGAACTATTAAAAATATTATGAAAAAATTATTATTCGCCTTACTCTTTACATCTATTTCTTTTTCGCAACAATTGGTTAAAACCATGAATCTAAAACTACCTAAAAAATCAGATGTTTTTCAGGTTATAGATTCAGAAAAAAAGCAAGTTCTATTGTTTTTCAGCAATAAAAATGGTGTAAAAACAATTCGATTAAATGAGAATTTTGAAGTTCAAGATTCATTAAGTGGAAATCGTCCATATGATGAATATGATGATATCATTGGATATAGCACTTCTAACAATAAGTACTGCTCTTATTGGGCAAGTTCAAACAATAAAGATATTGCTTATCAATGCTTTGATTTTGAAAATAAAAAAATAGATTTCAAAACATATAAATTAGACTTTGTTAAAGAGAAACCTATTGAAAGAATAACTGTTAACAATGTTTTCTATCTAATTACAATTTTAAAAAACACGAGTATTTTAAATTTCTATGTGTTTAAAGATGGTCAAATGGAAAAGAAAACCATTGATTTATCAGACAAAAAATTCATAAACTGGGAAAATAAAAAAGTTAATCTTTGGGAAATTCTTAATTATTTTACTGGATTTCAAGCTCCTTTGAGTTTTCAAAACATATTAAATGAAACACCGCCATCACTGACTTTTAGTGCTAATAAGAGAAAAGCTTATGTAAACGGAAGTAATCTAATTTTTACTTTTGATGAAAATAAAAGTTTTACACAAATGTTGACTTTTAACTTGAATGACTTTACGGTTCAATTAAAATCATATACACAACCATACATTGAAGAAACAGAATTTAGTGGTTCAGAATCTAATTCATTTTTATTGAATGATAAAATAGTGCTGATGAAATTGAATTCAGATGTTATGCGACTTTCAATTAAAGATTTAGAAGGAAACGAATTGAAAACTTATGAAGCTTATTCTGAAAAAGAAGTGTCATTTAAAAACTCTGAAATCATTCAAGAAAACGGACGTATTAGAAACACTAGGATTTTAGACAATTCAAATCAATTGTTAAGAAAAATTTACAATCTTAATCCATCTATTTCTTGTTACACACAAAACGATAGAACTTACCTTACTTTAGGAAGTGTTTCTATGATTCAAAATAATAATGCTGTAATGTATGGAGGAATGTTTGGTGCAACTGGTGTGTTGATTGGCATGGCAATTTCATCTAATTATTCGGTTAACAACCTAAATGCTTATCAAAATAGAAAAGTAGTTTATATAAATTGTTTGTTTGACAATGACTTCAATCACATAGATGGAAAACTTAAAAAATTAGCTTTTGATGAGCTTAGAGTTTTTGCCGATAATAATGATTACTTTGTTTGTCAAACCGTTTTTAAATTGAATACTACTCTATATTTCGGTGGTTACGATAGAGAAAAAGATACTTACTCTTTTTATAAATTTAATGATTAATTAGATATGAATTTAAAGGTAATTGCTTTCGACGCAGACGATACACTTTTTGTAAACGAACCTTATTTTCAGGAAACCGAACATAAATTTTGTGCCTTGATGAGTGATTATTTATCGCAACAAGGATTATCGCAAGAATTATTTCGAATAGAAATACAGAATTTAGATTTGTACGGCTACGGAATCAAAGGATACATTCTCTCGATGATAGAAGCCGCAATGAAAATTTCCAACAATACTATTTCAATCGAAATTATTGAAAAGATTTTGGAATACGGAAAAGAATTGTTGCAAAAACCTATCGAATTATTGGATGGTGTTGAAGAAACTTTGGCACAACTTCACGGAAAATATAAACTTATTGTAGCCACCAAGGGCGATTTGAAAGACCAACAAGGCAAATTGCATCGTTCGGGTTTGGGACATTATTTTCATCATATTGAAGTTATGGCCGATAAACAAGAAGTAAATTATCAAAAATTACTAAAGCGTTTAGAAATCAATGCTGACGAATTTTTTATGATTGGAAATTCACTAAAATCAGATGTGTTGCCCGTTTTAGAAATTGGTGGACATGCGGTACATATTCCGTTTCACACCACGTGGGAACACGAAAAAGTGAATCATAAAGTAGAACATCCTAACTTTAAAACTTTAGAAAAAATCACCGACGTTTTACCTATTTTATTACGCTAAACATCAATTGTTTGCAATATCATTTCCATAAAATGAAGCAAAAACTAGACCTAGAAACTTGGAATCGAAAAGAGCATTTTCTCTTTTTTAAACAGATGGAAGAACCGTTTTTCGGAATCACAACAACAATTGATTGTACTATTGCTTACCAAAAATCTAAGGAATTAGGAGTTACTTTTTTTACTTATTACCTACACAAAACCTTAAGCGCTGTAAACGCTATTGAACCTTTTAAATATCGAATTATCAATGACGATGTTTATATTTTTGATCAAATTGATGTTTCGGCTACTGTATTTCGCAACGACAAGACTTTTGGGTTTTCCTATATGAATTATGTAGAAAACATTCATGAATTTGCTAAAATTGTAGCTTTAGAAATTGAGCGCATCCAAAATACTGATGGTCTTTTTACACGATTGTTTCCAGAAAATTTAATCCATTTTTCTGCTTTACCTTGGATTAATTTTGATTCTTTTTCACATGCTAGAAGTTTTTCATTTGCCGACAGTTGTCCTAAAATTTCGTTTGGTAAAATGATGGATGAAAATGGTAAAAAAACCATGTCGATGTCGGTTCATGTGCACCACGGATTGATGGATGGCTACCATGTGGGTGAATTTGTAAACTTATTTCAAAACTTAATGGACAACTAAAAAATATACGTCCAATTTACGCCATCACTTATTACAATAACGGTTTTTAAAGAAGCATTGAATGGCATTGTTAAAGGTGCTCCTGTTGCCGAACTTGAGTCTTTAGCATAAAATGAACCTCCGAAAGTATAAATTTTAGCATCTACAGAATTGGAAATGTTGCGCAATACATAAATCCTACCAGGAACATTAACTGCGTTGGGAAGAATAAATTCTTGATTTCCCGAAGTGGGTGTTAACGAAATGTATACGCCATCGTTAATTGGAGTGGCACTTCCTGCTGGTCCGCCATTAAAAGTACCCGAACCCGACACGTTGACATTGGCAAGCCCAATTTCTTTTACATTTAGATTTCCGTTAATATCGAGAGTGCTTAACGGAGTGGTGGTATTAATTCCTACTTGTGAAAAACCACTTTGAAAGAAGCAGCCAAACACTGTAATTAAGAGCATTTGTTTAAGGTTTTTCATTTGGTAAAAGTTAATTTTTTATAGATTGTTTAATAAAGATATTAAAAAAATCATCAGTTGCTAATTTACATTTCCCCGAAAACGTTTTCGTGTTAAAAACTTGTTGTTTTGTGTAGAATTAGTGTTAACCATCAAAAAAAAAGACGAAACATAAAGTCTCGTCTTTTTATCTTTTGAAAGAGATTATTTTACTTTCCGATAAGTACTAGTTCGTTGGCGACAACTTCGGTAACATAGCGTTTATTACCTTCTTTGTCTTCGTAACTACGGTGCGTTAATTTTCCTTCAATGGCAATTTCTTTACCTTTAGTGACATACTTCTCTACAATCTCGGCTGTTTTTCCCCAAGCGGTTACTTTATGCCATTCGGTGTTTTCTACTCGATCACCATTTTCTTTGTAATATACCTCGTTTGTAGCGATAGTAATATTGGCTAGTTTTTTTCCTCCTTCAAGAGTTTTGATTTCTGGATCTTGTCCTACGTGTCCGATTAATTGCACTTTGTTTCTCATGGCGTTTAAATTTAAATAATTAATAACTGTTTTAGATTTGTCGTTGTTTCTTTTCGACAAGGCAAAGTTGTAACGAATAGCAAACTTTATTCGGTTGATAATCGTTTAATTTCGGTTGTAATTGTTTGTAAACGTTTGTAAACGGAAATATTTTAGTATATTTGATTGATTTTAAAAGATTTGTATATAAAATCACAATTTCTATTTAAGATTCTAATGGATTGAAATTTTAAACAAAAACAAAAGACAATTACTCTTTAGCCCTGATTATCTCACTACTTTAATGATTTTAATTGGAGTTCGATGAATTTCATTTGTAGTGGCATCCCGATGCATCGGGATAGAACAAAAAGCAGGAACAAGGATACCCGATAAAGCCCAAACGATTCGCTTCAAAAAAATAAAAAAGATGAGTAAAAACTGTTTAGAATGTGGTGAAAAAATTGTTGGTCGTGAAGACAAAAAGTTCTGCAGCGACGGTTGCCGCAACAGCTATAACAACAAAATCAATAAAGATAGTAACAATTACATGCGCAATGTGAACAACAAATTGCGTAAAAATTATCGTATTTTGGCTGAGTTAAATACTGAAGGGAAATCGAAGACAACCAAATCAAAACTATTAAGCAAAGGGTTTGATTTTGAATATTTTACCAACATCTTAAGTACTTCTACTGGAAACACGTATTATTTTGTGTACGATCAAGGCTATCGAATGTTAGAAAATGATTTGTATATGTTGGTCAAAAAAGAATACTAGTTTTAAAAGTACGATGTACAAAATACAAAGTGCAAAGTGCAAAGATTAAAATAGCTACATGAAAAAAAATTATACTTCTTTATATTCTATCTTGGTGTTGGTAGCATTGCTATTGGGCATTTTTTATTTTATGATGCCGCAGCGTTACGACACTACAGAGGCTTCACTTTCTGAATTTTCTACTAAACGTGCGTTAGAGAAAGTAAAAGAAATGACCGTGAAACCGCATTATGTAGGTTCGCAAAATCATGAAGTGGTAGCCAATTATTTGGTAAAAGAATTGCGCAATCTTGGTTTGGAAACCTCACTTCAAGAAGGTTTTACGATGACCGAAAAAGGTACTTTGGTACAATCTAAAAATATTTTGGCGCGCATTAAAAGCAACTCGACTGCGCTCGATGCGACAAAAAATACTAAAGCGTTATTGCTGCTTTCGCATTACGATTCGGCACCTCATTCATTTTCTCATGGCGCGAGTGATGATGCCAGTGGAGTCGCGACCATTTTGGAAAGTGTGCGTGTCTTTTTACATTCTAAAGCGAAGCACAAAAACGACATTATCATTCTGTTTTCTGACGCGGAAGAACTAGGCTTGAACGGTGCGGCACTTTTTGTAACCCAACACCAATGGGCTAAAGAAGTAGGTTTGGTGCTGAACTTTGAAGCCCGTGGTTCGTCAGGACCAAGTTATATGTTGATGGAAACCAACGAAGGAAATGCCAAAATAGTGGATGCTTTTTCTAAAGGAAATGCTGAATATCCAGTATCGAATTCGTTGATGTACAGCATTTACAAAATGTTGCATAATGATACTGATTTGACCGTTTTTAGAGAAAGTGGCAAAATTCAAGGATTTAATTTTGCTTTTATTGATAGTCATTTTAACTATCATACGATGCAAGATACTTACAATCATTTGGATCCAAACACTTTGGCGCATCAAGGGTCGTATTTATTTCCGTTACTAAAACATTTTGCCAATGCCGATTTAACCAACTTGAATTCGAACGATGACCAAGTCTATTTTAGTATTCCGTTTGCCTTTGTTCATTATCCATTTTCATGGATTTTGCCGATGCTTATCTTAGGATTTGTGTTGTTAGTTTCTTTCGTATTTGTTGGCTTAGGAAAGCAATTGTTGCGAATGGATGAAATCATTCGTGGTTTTGCGCCTTTATTTAGTGCGCTATTTATTTCTGGTGCTTTAACCTATGTGTTATGGAAATTATTGCTAGGATTTTATCCACAATACAACGACATTTTACAAGGATTTACCTATAATGGTCATGATTATATTTACGGATTTGTGTGTTTAACATTATCCATTTGCTTTTTCATTTATCGAAATGAGGCGAAACGAAATTCAGAAATGAGTCAAATGATTGCGCCTTTATTGGTATGGTTACTTATCAATGTTGCCATTTTCTTTAAACTTCAAGGTGCCGGATTTTTAATCATTCCTGTGCTGTCTAGCACATTAATGTTAGTGTATTATGTGTTTACACAAAAATCGAATATCGTTTTAAATATCATTTTAGCCATTCCTTCTTTACTGATTATTGCGCCATTTATTCAAATGTTTCCTATTGGTTTAGGATTGAAAATATTGGTTGGAAGTTCTATTTTAACAGTGCTAACCTTCACTTTATTATTGCCTATTTTTGGTTCGTTTACACAAAAGAAACTCTGGGCAACAACATTCTTTTTATTGGCCATTGGATTGTTTGTCAAAGCACATCAATCGTCGGGTTATGTTTATGGAAAAGCCAAACCCAATAGCTTGGTTTACTTATTAAATGGTGATACCAACAAAGCCAATTGGGCTACTTACGACACCAATTTAGACGAATGGACCAAAGGCTATTTGGGTGAAAATCCAAAAGACGGAAAGTCGTTAAACACAAACAAGTTATACAGTAAATATGGTTCAGAATTCACATTTATGGCTGAAGCGCCTTTGAAAAATATAGCCAAGCCAACGATTGAATTTGTGAAAGATTCTACTGTTGGCAACCAACGCTTTTTGAAAATTGTGATTACACCCAATCGAAAAGTGAATCGTTACGACATTTTTTCTAATTCGAAGATAAAGAATTTGAGAGCTAATGGCGTGCAATCGATCGAATTGAAAAGCAATATTATTACCAAAAACAGCAATAAAATCTTGAGTTATTATGTGGTGAATAACGTTCCGTTGACGTTAGAATTTGCTATCGATTCTACTCAAAAATTGGATATGAATTTAGTAGAAAGTTCGTTCGATTTAATGACCAATCCGTTATTTAGTATGGCCAAACGTCGTGATTGGATGATTCCAACGCCATTTGTATTGACCGATGCTATAATCATTAAAGAAAAAATAAAGCCAAGTTTAAATCTGGAAGATAATCCGAAGCCAAAACCTTACAGAAAATTGCTTTCTAAAGACAGTTTGAATGTTGCTGTTGATAGTTTGAGAAAGAATTAACCACAGATTAAACGGATTATACAGATTATAAATAATTCAGCCTTTTGAGAGTTGAATCAAGTTGCATCGATGAGACAAATTAGTATTTTAGGTTGTGGTTGGTTGGGATTACCCTTAGCCCAATCGTTGTTGGAAAAAGGATTTTCAGTCAAAGGTTCTACTACTTCAATAGAAAAAATTTCTGTGTTACAAAAAAACGGAATCCTTCCTTTTCTAATTGCTATTTCTGAAACTAGAATAGAAGGTGCAATAGACTTGTTTCTGGATGATTCAGAAATTTTAATCATTGATATTCCGCCCAAATTACGTGGTGATGTTAAAGAAAATTTTGTTAGTAAGATTCAAACGCTAGTACCTTTTATTGAAAAATCATCGGTTAAAAAAGTGCTTTTTGTAAGTTCAACTTCGGTGTATTCTGATGATAATTCTACCCTTTCTGAAGAAACTATACCACATCCCGATTCGGAAAGTGGCAAACAATTATTGGAAGTGGAACGTCTTTTACAAAGTAATCCCAATTTTAAAACAACTGTTGTTCGTTTTGGTGGATTGATTGGGAACGATAGACATCCTATAAAATTTTTGGCAGGAAGAAAAAATATTGAAAATCCCGATGCACCTATCAACATGATTCATCAAGACGATTGTATCGGTATTATTGAAAAAATCATTGAACTCGATTGTTGGCAGGAAACATTTAATGCTGTTGCGCCTTTTCATCCTACCCGAAAAGAATATTATTGTCAAAAAGCCATGGAATTAGGTTTACCTTTGCCAGAATTTGACGAAAGACCTTCTGTTGGAAAATTAATTTCGAGCGAGAAAGTTGAAACAATACTGAATTATAACTTTAAAAATACTTTGTAATGACCCTTAATGATTTAATTGGAACTATTGGTGTAGGGCTAATTCTTCTTGCCTATTTTTTAAATATGTTTTCTTTAATAAAAAAAGACGGAAATGCTTATTTTATTATCAATATCCTCGGTGCAGGAATCGCATGGTTAGCTGCTGTTCTAATTCACTTTATGCCTTTTATAATTTTGGAAGCGGCTTGGGTAATTGTTAGCGTTGTTGGTCTAGTAAAAAACATAAAAAAATCCCAAGCATAACTTGGGATTTTTTATATCTATATTCTTTAATTACCAGATTTTAACTCGTTTTTCAGGAGCCACATACATTCCGTCTCCTTCTTTGATATCAAATGCTTTGGCAAATGTATCTAAGTTGATTAACGGCACATAAGCACGGTATTGTGCTGGTGAATGTGGATCAGTTTTCACTTGGTTTTTCAGAGCTTCATCACGAATTTTTCCTCTCCAAATAGTTGCCCAAGAAATGAACAAACGTTGTTCTGGAGTATATCCATCAATCAAACCTGGGTTTCCATTTTCTTTCAAATACAATTGTAGACCATCGTAAGCCGCATTGATTCCACCTAAGTCACCAATATTTTCTCCTAAAGTAAATTTACCATCTACGTGAATTCCAGGAAGTGGTTCTAACGCTGAATATTGATCTGCCAAAGCACCACCAAGAGCCGTAAACTTCGCTAAATCGTCTGCTGTCCACCAATCAATTAGGTTTCCATCTGCATTGTAACTTGCTCCTTGATCGTCAAATCCGTGAGAGATTTCGTGACCAATTACCGCTCCAATTCCACCATAATTTACAGCTTCATCGGCTCTATAATCATAGAATGGTGGTTGTAAAATAGCGGCTGGAAACACAATTTCGTTATACGATGGATTGTAATATGCATTAACGGTTTGTGGCGACATTCCCCATTCGGTTTTATCAACAGGTTTGCTCAATTTATCCAAATCTTTTTTCCATTGCCATTTTGATACATTTTTCAAATTATCAAAGTAACTTCCACCTTCAGCTGGACTTTTAACTGTTAACGCAGAATAATCTTCCCATTTGTCTGGATATCCAATTTTGATGGTTAATTTATTCAACTTTTCTATCGCTTTTAATTTAGTTTCAGCCGACATCCAGGTTAAATTATTGATACGCGTTTCATAAGCACGAATAATATTTTTAATCATATTGAACGCTTTGGTTTTAGCTTCTGCAGGGAACATTTTCTCTACATATAATTTTCCTAAAGCCTCGCCAACAGTTCCGTTAACTACTTGAAGTGCTTTTTCATGACGCGGTCTTTGTTTTAAAGCACCTGTTAATGTTTTTCCGTAAAACTCCCAGTTAGCCGTTTCGATGTTGGTTGACAATTGACTTGAAGCACCTCTTAACAACATCCAACGCATGTAAGCTTTCCAATCTTCTACTTTATTTTCGGTGAAAATAGTTTGCAAAGCAGCCATATATCTTGGTTGCGACACGATAACAGTATCAATTTTGGCAATTCCAATTCCTTTTAAATAGGTATTCCAATCGATAATTGGCACCATTTTTTTCAAATCGGCAATAGCTGTCGGATTGTATTGTTTTTTACTATCTCTTCGCTCTACACGATCCAATCTTGGTTTCGACATTTGAATTTCTAACGCCAAAATTTTATCTGCATCTGCTTTAGCTTGCTCTGGTGTTTCACCCAAAAACTGAAGCATTTTAGCTACGTGAAGTACATATTTTTCTCGTTTTTCTTTAGAATCTTTATCGTCTGAAACATAGTAATCTCTATCAGGTAATCCTAAGGAACCAGGCCCTAAGCTTACCACGTTTCTGTTACTATTTTTCTCGTCTGCTCCAATTCCAAAACCAAAGAAACCTACTCCTCCACCAACAGCTTCTTCACTCATCATTAACTTTTGCAAATCGTTGATGTTTTTTACTGAATTAATTTTAGCCAAATACGGTTTTAAAGGTGCAATTCCTTGTTTGTTACGAGCTACGGTATCCATAGCCGATTTGTACATGTTGATGGCTTTACCTTGATCGGTATTCGATTTGTACTTTGGATCTTTGGTCGCATCTTTCAAAATAGCCAACGCATCTTTGTCGGTGTTTTGACGCAATTCATCAAAACTTCCCCAACGAGTTTTATCTGCAGGAATGTCGGTGTTTTTTAACCACGTTCCGTTTACAAATTTGAAGAAATCATCATTTGGTCTAACTGATTTGTCCATCAAATCAAGATTTAAACCTGGTTTTTTTTGTTGAGCATTTACTTGACCCAGAGCAAAAAAACTGGCTACAAGAATGCCAAACCTTAAATTAGTTTGAATTTTCATAATTGGATAACTTAATTGAATTTGAATATTACGAAGTAATTGGTAGTAAAACATTTGTGTTTGTTACATCGATAAAAATGTATGCTACTTAACTTCACAACAAATCTATCGATTTTATTATAATGAAATGTTAAAAAACACTTAATACGTTTTTGTTTGCTACTATGATTTTTAGCTTTCTGAAAGTTGTTTTGTAGCTTTGCAAAAAAAAGATGCATCCGATATTAAAAAAATATAAGATTTTCATAAGCTTTTTTGTGATTTTCTCAATTGTAGCAATCACCGCTTTTTACACGGTTTTGAAACCAAAAAAATCATTACCTATCTACAATCCGAGCGATGTTAATCCAGAATTGGTAGATTCTACAATACAATATGTAGCACTAGATCACACGATTTCAGATTTTGCTTTTACCAATCAAAACGGAAAAATAATTACCCAAAAAGATTATGCTGGTAAAATTTATGTAGCCGACTTTTTCTTTACCACTTGTAAATCCATTTGTCCGAAAATGACTAACAATATGGCGTGGTTACAAAGTCAAATTAAAAATAATCCAAAAGTGATGTTGTTGTCTCATTCGGTTACTCCAGATATCGATAGCGTTCCTGTTTTAAAAAAATATGCTCTTGAAAAAGGTGTGATTGACAGTAAATGGAACTTGGTTACAGGCAATAAAAAAGACATTTATTACATCGCCAGAAAATCGTACTTGGTAGTAAAAACAGGAAAACCTTCTGAAATGTATGATATGGTGCATACTGAAAATTTTGTTTTAGTAGATTCTAAAAGACGTATTCGTGGGTTTTATGACGGAACCAATCTTGATGGCCCAACCGAACCTGGTATTAAAAACGTAAAACAACTTTTGGAAGATATTACTTTTCTTTGCAAAGAAGAAAATTAAATCATTTTTTTTCATTCTGATTCTGAATCAACAAGTTTAAATATTATCTTAAACTTGACAATTATCATGAATTTTACGCAACAAATGCTTACTTTTGTATTTTAATTCAATCTAAATAAAGCCGTGCAAACTTCAATTGCTGATCTTAAAATTGGGCAAAAAGGAATTATTTCCGATTTAAACATCGAGGAAATTCCGTTAAAACTACTCGAAATGGGTTGTTTGCCAGGCAATACCGTTGAATTAATTCAAATTGCACCTTTCGGTTGTCCCTTGTATTTTAATGTAAACGATTCTCATGTAGCTATCCGTTTGGAAACGGCTAAAGAAATCATTGTTGTGATTGAAAACCAAAATTAATGGCAAAAGAACTCATCAAAGTAGCGTTAATTGGGAATCCAAATACAGGAAAGACTTCGGTTTTTAACCATCTTACAGGATTGCACCAACAAGTTGGGAACTATCCAGGAATCACGGTTGAAAAGAAAATCGGAACGTGTAAACTAAACGATACTACCAACGCTACCATCATTGATTTACCTGGAACTTATAGCTTGAATGCTAGTTCGATTGACGAAAATGTGGTGATTGAGTTATTGATGAACAAGAAGGACGAAAACTTTCCTGATGTCGTAGTCGTGGTAACCGAAGTAGAAAATCTTAAACGAAACCTGCTTCTTTTTACTCAAATAAAAGATTTAGAAATTCCAACCGTTTTGGTCATCAATATGAGCGACCGAATGAAACTGAAAGGTATTGAGTTAGACATTCCGTTTTTAGAAAGTCAATTGAAAACCAAAATTGCCTTAGTCAGTTCGAGAAAAAATATCGGAATTGAAAAAATAAAAGAATTGATTTTAAATTACGAAACACTTTCTACCGAACCGTGTTTAAATGCCTCTTCTATCGATTCTGAATACTTTGATAAACTGCGTAAAGCTTTTCCAAATCAACTGGTTTATAAACTTTGGTTGGTCATTACACAAGATGTGAATTTTTTGAATTTGGAACGAAACGAAATGAAAAGTTCGTTTACCAAATCGCATACCGATTTAAAACGTTTGCAACAAAAAGAAACAATCAAAAGGTACCAATTTATTAATGACATTTTAAAAACAGGTCAAAAAATAGATCATTCTAAAGCCTCAGATGTTCGTGCAAAATTAGATCGAGTGCTCACTCACAAGGTATTTGGTTACTTAATTTTCTTTTTTGTTCTATTTGCAATTTTTCAATCGATTTTTGATTGGAGTAGCGTTCCAATGGATTTTATAGATGCTTCATTTGCAAACCTTGCTACGTATGCTAAAGCGCATTTACCTGCTGGAGAATTTACCAATTTAATTAGCGAAGGAATCATTCCAGGTATTGGTGGCATTTTAATTTTCATTCCGCAAATTGCCTTTTTATTCTTGTTTATTTCGGTACTTGAAGAAAGCGGCTATATGAGTCGTGTAGTATTTTTGATGGATAAAATCATGCGTCGATTTGGCCTTTCTGGAAAAAGTATTGTGCCTTTAATTTCTGGAACAGCTTGTGCAATTCCTGCCATTATGGGAGCTCGAAACATCGAAAATTGGAAAGAACGATTAATTACTATTTTGGTTACACCATTCATAACCTGTTCGGCTCGATTACCGGTTTATGCCATTTTGATTGCTTTAATCATTCCTGAAAAAAGAGTTTTAGGATTTATAAGTTTACAAGGTCTAACCTTGATGGTGTTGTATCTTTTGGGATTTGGAATGGCGATATTTTCAGCTTTTGTGTTGAATAAAATTTTGAAAATTAGTACTAAATCGTACTTTGTGGTAGAAATGCCTAGTTATAAAATTCCGCTGTTTAAAAACGTTGCCATTAACATTTTAGAAAAAACCAAATCGTTTGTTTTTGGTGCAGGGAAAATTATTTTAGCCATATCGATTATTTTGTGGTTTTTAGGATCTCATGGACCAGGAAAAGATTTCAAAAATGCTCAAAAAATTATAGAAACTGAAGTGTACACAAGTGATATTCCTATCAATCCTTCGGTCATTCCTAATCGTGTTGCCGAGTATAAATTGGAACATTCGTACATTGGAATCATCGGAAAATCGATAGAACCTATAATACAACCTTTGGGCTACGATTGGAAAATTGGCATTGCCGTTGTGAGTTCGTTTGCCGCTAGAGAAGTCTTTGTGGGTACGCTTGCTACTATTTATAGTGTTGGAAATAATAGTGACGAAGAAAATACCATCAAGGAACAAATGAAACATGAAATTAAGGAAGATGGTTCTAAGACATTTACATTAGCCACTGGAATTTCGCTTTTGCTATTTTATGCGTTTGCCATGCAATGTGTCAGTACGCTCGCTATTGTAAAAAAAGAAACCAATTCGTGGAAATGGCCTGTTATCCAATTGGTATTCATGAGTGGATTTGCTTACTTAACTGCTCTGTTGGCTTATCAATTTTTGAAATAATTTGGTTCGATTTTTGAAAAGTATATCAAAAATTTTATGAGAAAATCAACACTATTTCTTTTAACTTTTATTACGCTATCTGCCTTTGGGCAAAATAAATTAGATAAATCGAAAAGCGAACTCAATTCGGGTTCCAAAAAAAATCAAACCAACACCACTACTACATCCACTAAAGGTTCATCAAAATCTTCTCAAAATGATGCCGAACCATTGTTAGGTGGTGTTATTGTTGATGTTTTGATGTACGCCACTTACGGCATTTTCAAATACGGAATGATTGGTGATTATAAAAATGAAAATCATTTATACAGTAATCTAACACCTTATCCGTTTTACAACGGAACTTCTGGAAATTTTGAAAAAACCGAAGATACCATTTCAATCTCTAAAAACAAAGCTCGTTTGGACATCGAAAATAGTTTTGTGTATAAAGACAACACCTTATACGGCAACCATTTCAAAGCTAAAATTCGTCCGTTTCAATATTTTTATTTGCAAACCGATTTTCATCAATTATTTGAATTCAATAAAATTGACAATACTAACAATCGCCTTTCCTTATTTCAATTTAACTTAAATTATGATAGAATTCGATTGGAAAAATTTAACTTTGGTTGGAATTTAGGTGCGACTTATGTAGGAAATGAAGTGAGAAAAGCTGGATTGGCTTATGGATTGAATGCTGAGTATTTTATGGGAAATCACATTAGTTTTTTAGGCGCTGCAAAATGGAGTAAAATCAATGGTTTACCTGTGAATGCATACGAATTGCAAAGTAAGTTTCACAGAAAAAATTACTTTTTTACATTAGGATTTGAACATTTAAAAATTGCAACTCCAACCTATAATTTTGTGGCTTTAGGAGCCGGAATTTATTTTTAAAACTTTAAAATCATGCAACAAATACTTGTTTATTTTGTCTTAGGAATTGCGTTATCCTACTTATTCAATAAATTTTTTGGCAAGAAAAAACCAAAGAAAAATTGTGGTGACGACGATTGTGGTTGTAATTAGTTTTCAAAAATTACTTTCACAAACTGCTTTTTAGGTTTCATTGTAACGCCATCCTTTGGATACGGGAAAACACCCATGCTTTTGATTTTCTTCTGATAATATTTCTCAAACCATTTCAAATTTTCATCGCGGTTTTTGGCATTAAAAATTATCGTTTTTTCTTCCACAAATTTCTTGTTATTATAAACTTCAATAGTTGCAGAAACTTCACCTGCCCAAATACACGTCACACCTTCAGGACAACGCGAATCGTCAAAAACATTTTTCAATCGCAAATGAATTCCTTTTTTAGGAAGGCATTTTTTAGACGTGATTTTAATTTCATTTTGAGCATAAAATGAAAGACTCATCAATAACAAAAACAACGTTAGAATTCTTTTCATCTTCTAATTTTTTACAATGTATAACGGAATGGATATCTTATGACGTAATTTATCAACAGTCGTTCCAAAAAGTAAATCCTTCAAACCAGTATGTCCGTGTGTTCCCATAATTAGTATGTCGAAATTACCTTCGTTGACTATTCTAGAAATTATTTTACCCGGTTTACCAAAGCCTAATTTTGTGTGAATAGTAAATCCTTTTTCAGAAAGCATTTCATAATATTTATGCAATAACTTCTCATCAATAGTCGTTTCGTGGTCTCTAACTTTGTTGCCATACATCATAGCTCCAACAGTTTCAACCACGTGAATGAGCGTGTAACTCGCGTCTTTTCCACCCAAATCTATAGCGTGTTGAATGGCTTTTTCATCGGCTGAAGAGAAATCAACTGAAATAGCAATGTGCTTTTTGCTGTACTTTTTAATCGTTTCTAATTTCAGTTCTACATTGTGAGGCGAATGATTATAAATGGATGTGATGGCATGCGCTCTTATCTTAACCATAAAAGGTTTGAAAATAATGTACAGCAACAAAATCAAAAAACCTACAGCAAGCGGAACCACGGTACACCACAAAATAACTGGATTTTTGGAAGTTTGCAACCAACCATGAATTTCATCAAAAACCAATTTAGCATTGAGCGACACAATAATCAAGGCGATAATCCACGATGCTATTTGCGTTATTTTGGAAATATGAAATCCGTTCATTTTTTGCTTATCACTCACAAAATGAATCAACGGAATGATGGCGAAACCCAATTGCAAACTCAAAATCACCTGACTCAACAGCAATAATTTTCCCGAAACATTATCTCCAAAAATTAAAATAGCAACTACCGCAGGCACAATAGCAATCAGTCGTGTAATGATGCGTCGTACCCAAGGTTGAATTCTTAAATTCAAATAACCTTCCATGATGATTTGACCTGCTAATGTTCCGGTTATCGTCGAACTTTGCCCTGCAGCAATCAAAGCTACAGCAAACAATATGGGTGCCCATTTATTACCCAAAATAGGTGCTAATAATTGGTGTGCATCTTGAATTTCGGCTACGTGAAATAAACCATTTTTGTAAAATGCAGCAGCTGCCAAAATTAAAATCGCGGCATTCACAAAAAAAGCCAAATTCAGCGCAATAGTAGAATCGATCAAATTATACTTCAACGCTTGTTTGATTCCGGTTTTACTACGATCAAATTTTCGGGTTTGCACCAACGACGAATGCAGGTATAAATTATGAGGCATTACTGTGGCGCCAATAATTCCAATAGCAATATATAATGCTTCTTTGTTAGGCAATGAAGGAATCAATCCTGTGAGCACTTTACCCATTTCTGGTTGGGCAAAAATCATTTCAAAAATGAATGAAAATCCAATTATTGCAACTAACGCAATAATAAAAGCTTCCATTTTTCGAATGCCTTTATTAATCAAAAACAACAATAAAAAAGTATCCAAAACCGTAAATAAAACGCCATAAATTAAGGGCAAACCTGTAAGTAAATTGATTCCGATTGCCATTCCGAGTACTTCGGCTAAATCGCAGGCAGCAATGGCAATTTCTGCCAAAAAATATAAAATGTAATTGATAAAAGGGGAATAGGTTTCTCGAGATGCTTGCGCTAAATCGCGTTGGGTAACAATACCGAGTCTTGCACTCAAGCTTTGCAACAACAGCGCCATAATATTGCTCATTAGTAAAACCCAAATTAGTGCATAGCCAAACTGACTTCCACCAGCAATATCGGTAGCCCAATTGCCTGGATCCATATAGCCTACACTAATTAAATAAGCTGGTCCGAAAAAAGCTAAAATCTTTCGAAATGTAGAGGTTTTACCTTGCGTAGCAACCGATTCATTTACTTCTTCAAGTGATTTACTCATGTTTTACTGAATTTTAATGAATAAATTTTCGGCAATTTTATTAGAAATCGATAGTGTTTTAGAATTCAATTCGATGGTTAACGAACCATCAAAATCTTCTTTTGAAATTACTTTGATACTCGAACCCAGCGAGATATTTTGTTTGTCTAAATATTGTAAAAACTCCACCGACGAATTTTTTACACCTACGCACACATATTCTTTACCAAAATCGGCTTCAGACAAAAGCAATTTATCAATTTTAACGATTTCTCCTTTATGATTCGGAATTGGATCTCCGTGCGGATCGAACGCAGGAAAACCTAAAAATTCATCCAAACTGTTAATGAGTTTTTCCGATTTGATGTGTTCCAATTCTTCGGCTATTTCATGTACTTCATCCCAAGAAAAATTGAGTTTGTTGACCAAAAAAACTTCCCAAAGACGGTGCTTTCTAACAATCATTTTGGCCAAATAAAACCCTTTTTCGGTCAAGGTTACGCCCTGGTATTTTTGATAGGAAACCAATTCTTTTTCAGATAATTTCTTCAACATATCCGTCACCGATGATGCTTTGGTATCGAGCATTCCAGCAATAGCATTCGTATTCACTCCTTTTGGGGAAACCAGTGACAAATGGTAAATTACTTTGATATAATTTTCTTCGGAAATAGTCATTTTAAAAAACATTTTTACAAATATAAATAAAATAATTAATGATGATATAAAATTATTTTTAGTTTTGTCTAAATTTAATTTTATGAAAATCGAAATATTGTTATTAATTATAATTGCAACTTGTAAAATCAACGCACAAACCGCACCTTTAGAGGCCGATCGACCCGACCAAACCGAAACGCCATCAATTGTGCCAAAGGGAATGTTTCAAGCAGAATCAGGATTTTCATTTGAAAAAAAGGCTGCTGAAAATACTGTGTTTACTCTTCCCTCAACGTTATGGAAATACGGTATTTCTCAAAAAATAGAACTTCGATTAATCACCGAATGGATTTTTGAACAGAATGAAAACCAAAAACAAAAAGGTCTTTTACCTGTTGCTGTTGGTTTTAAAGTAAATCTGTTAGAAGAAAAAGGCTGGTTGCCCAAAACGTCTTTAATCAGCCATATTTCTTTAAAAAATACCGCCTCAAAAAACTTTAAATACGATTATTATGTGCCCGATTTTCGGTTTACGATGCAACATCATTTGAGCGAGAAAATGACTTTTGGGTATAATATTGGTGCTGCATGGGACGGTTTCAATAAACAATCGACTGGCATTTATACCTTAACGACTGGTTATGCTATAACTGAAAAAGTGGGCGCCTATATTGAAGTATTTGGATTTGCGCCACAAAACGAAACCGCTTATCACAATTTTGACGGCGGTTTTACCTATTTGATTAACGATAATTTTATGGTAGATTTGTCTTCGGGCTTTGGGATAACTCAAACAGCACCGCAATACTATTTAGCCTTGGGAATTTCGTTTAGAATCTAACATGAAACACTATCATTACATTTTTACAGGTTCGGGATTAGCGGCATTGATGACCGTTTATGAGATGATTTTGTCTGAAAAGTTTAAGGATAAAACGATTTTGCTTTTGGATGAAAATCCGAAAAAAACCAACGACAGAACGTGGTGCTTTTGGGAAGAACACAATGCTTTTTCTGATTTAGTGCACAGAAAATGGGATGCCGCTTGGTTTAAAAATGAAGTTTTCGAACGAAAATTAGACCTTCAACCCTATCGCTACCAAATGATTCAAGGGTTGGGTTTTTACAATTTGGTTTTCGATTTGATTTCAAAACAATCCAACATTCATTTTGCGCAACAAAAAGTAGTTGATTTTCAAGAATTGGGTAATCATTGTGTGGTTAAAACGGATGCTGAAACCTATACTTGTAATAAAATTTTCAACTCGATTTTCAATCCGGAATTGGTTAAAAAGCAGACGAAATACCCATTATTACAACAGCATTTTGTAGGTTGGCTTATCAAATCAAACGAAGCTGTTTTCGATAAAAATGTGGCGACGTTTATGGATTTTTCGGTGGTACAAAAAGGCAATACGCGATTCATGTATGTTTTGCCAACTTCATCAACCGAAGCGTTGTTGGAATACACGTTGTTTTCAAAAGATTTACTTTCAAAAGAGGAATATGAAAACGAGATTAAAAATTACATCAAAGAATTAGGAATTACGAGTTACGAAATAACTGAAACCGAGCAAGGCAACATTCCGATGACGTGTTATCCGTTTTGGAAACACAATACCCAAAATATTTTGAACATTGGTTCGGCTGGCGGTTGGACCAAAGCAAGCACGGGTTATACGTTTAAAAATACGATTAAAAAATCGAAAGCCTTAATTCGGTTTTTATCAAAAGAATCTGACTTTAGAAAATTCCACAAAAAAGACAAATTTTGGTTCTATGATTTGTTGTTGTTGGATATTTTAGATCGAAAAAATGAATTGGGTTCGAGCATCTTTTCGGCGATGTTTCGAAAAGGAAATTCGACGGTTATTTTTAAATTTTTGGATGAAGAAACTTCGATTTGGGAAGATTTAAAAGTGATTTGGAAATGCCCGAAAGGGTTGTTTATTAAAGCATTATTTCTAAGAATCACGGGGTTGCGTTAGGGATTGTAGCAAAGTGCCGCGCACTGCGAAAAGCCCGGCCCCGATAGATAAAAACAAGTTTTCAAACGTAGTTTTTACTAATCGGGGAACGCCCAAATTATCTATAGAACGATAACAAATCTTTATGATTAGAATCATTCTAAAAAGCAGAATTCTATTTATCTTTGCAATGATTTTATAATCAAATTCAAAAAATCCTTAATCTAAATTATAAAGAATTATGTATCCAGAAGAAATGGTAAATCCGATGCGTGCCGAATTGACGGACGCTGGTTTTCAAAATTTATATAACGCAGAAGACGTAAAAAATGCGATTAAAGCTGAAGGAACTACTTTGGTAGTGGTGAATTCGGTTTGTGGTTGTGCGGCTAGAAATGCTCGTCCAGGTGCGAAAATGAGTTTGGATGGCGCAAAAAAACCCGATCATTTAATCACCGTTTTTGCAGGTGTAGATAAAGAAGCGGTTGATGCTGCTCGTGCTGAAATGTTTCCGTTTCCTCCATCATCGCCAAGCATGGCTTTGTTTAAAGACGGAGAATTGGTACATATGTTAGAGCGTCATCATATTGAAGGTCGCCCAGCCGAAATGATTGCTGAAAACTTGAAAGACGCTTACGCGGAATTTTGTTAATTGCTTAACCGCAAAGAACGCTAAGGATTTCGAAAGGTTCGCAAAGACTTATTTACCGCAAATTCACAAATTATATTCCATAAAAAGATAAAAATTTGTGAATTTGCGGTATTACTTTTTTAAATCATAGCGAACTTTGCGAAAAAACTTTGCGCCTTTGCGGTTAAATTATACCTTTGCACCCGAATTCTTCCAATTAGAATTCATAACATAATTCTCACTTAAACGTTTATAGCATGCAACTGTATAACACCTTAAGCGCAGAAGAACGTGCCGAGCTGATCGATCAAGCTGGTAAACAACGTCTCACGTTGTCGTTTTATGCGTACGCCAAAATTGAAAATCCTAAAAAATTTCGCGACGATTTATTTATCGAATGGAACAAGCTCGACGCTCTTGGTCGAACCTATGTTGCCAAAGAAGGAATCAATGCGCAAATGTCTGTACCGGCCGAGAATTTTGAAGCTTTTAGAGAAACTTTAGAAGCCTACGATTTTATGCGTGGTATTCGTTTGAATGTGGCGGTAGAGCACGACGATCATTCGTTTTTGAAATTGACCGTAAAAGTGCGCGATAAAATTGTAGCTGACGGATTGAACGACGAAACGTTTGATGTAACCAACATTGGCGTGCATTTGAAAGCGAAGGAATTCAACCAAATTTTAGAAGATCCGAATACGATTGTAGTAGATTTCAGAAATCATTACGAAAGTGAAATCGGACATTTTAAAGGCGCCATTACTCCTGATGTTGAGACTTTTAGAGAAAGTTTGCCAATCATCAACGAGCAATTGAAAGATTTTAAAGAAGATAAAAACTTGGTGATGTATTGCACTGGCGGTATTCGTTGTGAAAAAGCTTCGGCGTATTTTAAACATCAAGGCTTTAAAAACGTGTTCCAATTGGAAGGCGGTATTATCAATTATGCCAAGCAAATCAAAGAAGAAAATTTAGAAAGTAAATTCATCGGAAAGAACTTTGTTTTCGACCATCGACTTGGCGAACGCATAACAGATGATATTGTTTCGCAATGCCACCAATGTGGAAAACCATGTGATAATCATACCAATTGTGCGAACGACGGTTGCCATTTGTTGTTTATTCAATGTGACGAATGTAAAGCTGCGATGGAAAATTGTTGTTCGACCGAATGTTTAGAAATTACGCATTTGCCTTTGGCGGAACAAGTGAAATTGCGAAGCGGCAAGCAAGTGGGCAATAAAGTCTTCCGAAAAGGAAAATCAGAAAATTTGAAATTCAAGCACTCAGGCGAATTGTCGGATAAACCTTTGGCGAAAGCACACGATTTAGGTCAAAGCCAAACAACAGATATTCGTCAAAAAATAAAAGTCAAGAAAGTACTTGTTGGCAAAGTAGAACACTATTATGTAAAAGCACAAGTAGGTCTTTTCGTTATCGAAAATCAGGAATTAAATGTGGGCGACAAAATCTTAATTTCTGGTCCAACGACAGGAAATGAAGAGTTAGTTTTAACAAAAATGTTCGTCAATGGAAGTGAAAATACCACAGCAAAAAGAGGTGATAAATTAACTTTTGAAGTGCCTTTTAGAGTACGAAAATCAGATAAATTATTCAAAATTATCAGCTAATGACAGCTTCAGGAAAAATAGAATTAATGGCTCCGGCTGGGAATTTCGAATCGATGCAAGCGGCTTTAGACAATGGTTGTGATTCGATTTATTTTGGTGTCGAACAATTAAACATGCGCGCTCGTGCCACAGTAAATTTCGTTTTAGACGATTTACCTGAAATTGCGCGTCGTTGCAACGAAAAAAATGTTAGAACCTATCTCACTTTAAATACCATAATTTACGATCACGATTTGTCGATTGTAAAAACATTGTTGACCAAAGCGAAAGAAGCTGGAATTACAGCAGTTATAGCATCAGACCAAGCGGTAATTATGACGGCACGAACCATGGGAATGGAAGTGCACATTTCTACACAATTGAATGTGACCAACATCGAAACGGTAAAATTCTATGCGATGTTTGCAGATACCATTGTATTGTCTCGTGAATTGAGTTTGCGTCAAGTGAAAAAAATTACCGATGATATCGAAAAAGAACAGATTAAAGGTCCGAGTGGTAATTTAGTAGAAATCGAAATTTTCGGTCACGGTGCCTTGTGTATGGCGGTTTCTGGAAAATGTTATTTGAGTTTGCATTCGCATAATTCATCAGCCAATCGTGGTGCTTGCAAGCAAAATTGCCGTAAAAAATATACCGTAATCGACCAAGAATCTGGTTTTGAAATTGAAGTCGACAACGAATATTTGATGTCGCCAAAAGATTTGTGTACGTTAGATTTCTTAGATCAAGTAATTGATTCCGGAATTAAAGTGCTTAAAATTGAAGGTCGCGGTCGTGCTGCCGATTATGTGGCAACCGTAATCAAAACTTATCGTGAAGCCATTGATTCGTATTATGAAGGAACATTTACCAAGGAAAAAATCAATACTTGGATGGAAGCCTTAGCAACAGTTTACAATCGCGGATTTTGGAGCGGGTATTATCTCGGACAAAAATTGGGCGAATGGTCGGATAATCCAGGTTCGAGTGCTACACAGAAGAAAGTGTATGTTGGAAAAGGCATGCATTACTTTCCGAAATCGAGCATTGCCGAATTCAAAATTGAAGCTTATGACATCAAAAAAGGCGATAAAATTTTAATTACAGGTCCGAGTACTGGTGCACAAGAACTAATTTTAGACGATTTTTTGGTTAACGACATCCATTCTGAAAAAGCAACCAAAGGCGATAGTTGCACGGTGAAAGTGCCATTTCGAATTCGATTGTCGGATAAAATGTATAAAATTGTAGAAAACTAATGGTTATTGTTACCCTTCAACGAGACAAATGCATTGGTTGCAATTATTGTGTAGAAATGGCTCCAAATCAATTTCAGATGTCTAAAAAAGATGGGAAATCGGTGCTCATAAAATCGGTTAACGCCAAAGGTTTTTATACCTTAAAATCACCCGATCACACCATTGTAGAACAATGTGAATTGGCCGAAAAAGCATGTCCGGTTCATATTATTACGATAAAAGAAACATAAAATCAACAGTTTACTAGAACTAAAAATCAAATTCCAAACACTAATTTTACCATTGGTTTTTGGGATTTTTTTATTGGAATTTATTTTATAAAAATACTATCTTTACCAATTAATCGTTTTTAAGAATTTAAGTTGCCTTGGGCAACAATCTAAATATATTATGGCTTGTACAAACTGTTCTACGGGTACCAAAGACGGTACACCAAGAGGATGTAAAAATAATGGGACTTGCGGCACCGATAGCTGCAACAAATTAACGGTTTTCGACTGGTTGGGAAATATGAATTTACCTAACGGCGAAACCCCTTTTGATTGCGTCGAAATTCGTTTTAAAAACGGAAGAAAAGAGTTTTATAGAAATACTGAAAAACTCACTTTAAGCATTGGCGATATTGTAGCCACCGAGGCTTCACCAGGTCATGATGTGGGCATTGTGACGCTTACTGGTGAATTGGTAAAAATTCAGATGAAGAAAAAAGGTGTGGCTGTTACTAGTCCAGAAATTCTGAAAATCTACCGAAAAGCATCCCAAAAAGATATTGATATTTGGAGTGAAGCGCGCGATAAAGAAGAACCTATGAAGGTTAAAGCACGTGAAATTGCCATTCGATTACAACTTGAAATGAAAATTTCGGATATCGAATTTCAAGGCGACGGATCAAAAGCGACGTTCTATTATACTGCCAATGATCGTGTAGATTTTCGTCAGTTAATCAAAGAATATGCTCAAGAATTCAAAACCAGAATCGAGATGAAGCAAGTAGGTTTTCGCCAAGAAGCGTCTCGCTTAGGCGGCATTGGTTCTTGCGGAAGAGAATTGTGTTGTTCTACTTGGTTAACCGACTTTAGAAGTGTGAATACTTCTGCTGCCCGATACCAACAATTGTCATTAAATCCACAAAAGCTTGCGGGACAATGCGGAAAATTAAAGTGTTGTTTGAACTATGAACTAGACACTTATTTAGACGCTTTGAAAGATTTTCCTGATTTTGAAACCAAATTACACACCGAAAAAGGCGATGCTGTTTGTCAGAAACAAGACATCTTTAAAGGGTTGATGTGGTTTGCTTATACCGATAATTTTGCCAATTGGCATGTGTTGAAAATCGATCAGGTAAAAGAAATTATTGCTCAAAATAAAGAGAAAAAACGCGTTTCTTCGTTAGAAGATTTTGCCATCGAAATTATAACCGAGCCAGAAGCAAACTTCAATAACGCTATGGGTCAAGAAAGTTTGACACGTTTTGATCAACCTAAAAAGAGCAAGAACAAAAACAAAAATCGCAACAAAAACAAAGGACAACAACCTAATAATCAAGGAGAAAAATCAGGTGGAAATCCGAACCAAAATCAAAACAAAGGACAAAACCAAAAACCTCAAAATAAGAGACCAATAATCATTAAAAAGAATGAAGATAAAAAATAGTTTATGGTTTTTTTTGGCAGCACTTTTGATTATCTCTTGTGATAAAAAAAGAGTTTTTGACGAATATAAATCGGTTGGGAATTCGTGGCACAAAGACAGTATCATTACGTTCAAATTGCCAAAATTGGAAAGTGACAAGAACTACAATTTATTTGTAAATGTTCGTGACAATAATGATTATCCTTTCGATAATTTGTTTCTAATTGTCTCTTTGGAACAACCTAACAAAAAAATAATTGTTGATACCTTAGAATACAAAATGGCAAATCCAGACGGAACTTTAATGGGAGATGGATTTACAGACATAAAAGAAAGTAAGCTTTTTTACAAAGAAAAAGTGGCCTTTAAATTGAAAGGCGATTATAAAGTTCACATCCAACAAGCGGTTAGACAAACTGGAAAAGTAACTGGTGTGAACGACTTAAAAGGAATTACAGAAGTAGGTTTTAGAGTTGAATCTATAGAATAAAATTATGGCACAAAAAACGAATACTAAAGCTAAAGCAACACCTGTGAAAGACATTAAATACTACCAAAAAAAGTTTTGGAAAGTGTTTTTTTATGGTCTTGGTGGTGTGTTCTTATTTTTCTTATTTGCTTCGTGGGGACTTTTTGGCAAGATGCCTTCCTTTGAAGATTTAGAAAATCCAAATTCTAATTTAGCCACCGAAATCATTTCTTCGGATGGAGTAACATTAGGTAAATTTTACAACGAAAATAGAACGGCAATTAAATATAAAGATTTACCAAAATCCTTAGTTGATGCCCTAGTTTCTACAGAAGACGAACGTTTCTACGAACATTCGGGTATTGATGCTCGCAGAACATTTGGAGCTGCCTTGAAATTAGGTTCTAATGGAGGAGCAAGTACGATTACACAACAGTTGGCAAAACTTTTATTCCACGGAGAAGGTTCTAAATTCCTGCCTTTTCGTATGATTCAAAAAGCAAAAGAATGGATTATTGCCGTTCGATTGGAAAGACAATATACTAAAAACGAAATCATTGCTTTGTACTTCAATCAGGTAGATTTTGTGAATGGTGCCGTTGGAATTCGTTCTGCTGCCAAAGTATATTTTAACAAAGAGCCTCGTGACTTGAATGTAGAAGAAAGCGCTATGTTGGTTGGGATGTTAACCAATCCTTCTTTATTCAATCCGGTGCGCCGACCAGAAAAAGCATTGAAACGAAGAAATGTGGTTTTAGGTCAATTGGTTAGAAATCATCATTTGGAAGAATCTGCTAAAAAAATATTAGAACAAAAACCAATCGTCTTGAACTTTCATCCCGAAAGTCATCTTGATGGAACGGCTACGTATTTTAGAGAATACCTTCGTGATTACATGAAAAATTGGGTAAAAGAAAATAAAAAACCTGATGGAGAAGAATACGATATTTATGGTGATGGATTAAAAATTTACACCACAATCGATTCCAAAATTCAAGAGCATGCGGAAGAAGCAGTGTTGGCTCACATGAAAAATCTTCAAGAAGAATTTTGGATTCAACAAAAACAAAATAAAAATGCACCATTTGTAAATATTACTGAAGCAGAAACTGATAAAATCATCAAACAAGCTATGAAAAACTCTGAACGTTGGAGAGTTCTCAAAGCAGATGATAAAACAGACGAAGAAATCATAGCGTCATTCAGTAAAAAAACCAAAATGACCGTATTCACATGGAAAGGTGAACGTGATACTATCATGACACCTCTTGACTCTATTCGTTATTACAAGCATTTCCTTCAAGCAGGATTAATGTCAATGGAACCACAAACTGGTCAAGTGAAAGCATGGGTGGGCGGAATCAATTACAAGTATTTTCAATACGATCACGTGGGTCAAGGTGCACGTCAAGTAGGTTCAACCTTTAAACCATTTGTATATGCAACGGCTATCGAACAATTAGGAATGTCGCCTTGTGATACCTTGTTAGATGCTCCATTCATGATTCACAAAGGGCGTCACCACGTAACAGAAGATTGGGAACCAAGAAATTCTGATCAAAAATATCGAGGAATGATGACTTTGAAAAGAGCTTTAGCCAATTCGGTTAACATCATTTCAGCTAAATTAATTGATAAAACTGGGCCAGAAGCAGTGGTTGAACTAACACATAAACTGGGCGTAACTTCTGAAATTCCTGTACAACCGTCAATCGCACTCGGAGCAGTAGATATTACTGTTCAAGACATGGTTGCTGCTTACAGTACGTTTGCGAATCAAGGAGTTTATATCAAACCGCAATTTATCTCTAGAATTGAAGATAAAAATGGCGCTGTAATTTATGAACCTGTTCCCGAATCACATGATGTTTTGAATAAAGACGTGACTTTTGCTGTAATCAAGTTATTGGAAGGTGTAACCGAAGGTGGTTCTGGAGAACGCTTGAGAACCGAAAGTGGTGGCGCAGGCGATAACCGTTGGACAGGTTATCCTTATGTATTTAAAAACCCAATTGCAGGAAAAACGGGTACTTCCCAAAATCAATCCGATGGTTGGTTTATAGGAATGGTTCCAAATCTTGTAACTGGTGTTTGGGTAGGTTGCGAAGACCGTTCTGCACACTTCAAAAGTATTACCTACGGACAAGGAGCAACAGCTGCATTACCAATTTGGGGTTATTTTATGAAAAAATGTTACGAAGATCCTGATTTGCAAATTTCTAAAGATGAGTTCCAACGTCCCGATGGTTTCAATATCAAGGTAGATTGTTGGACGCCTTCAAAACGCGTAGAAAAAGACTCAACTAATATTGAAGAACAAAATCCAGATGAGTTTGGTATCTAATTTCAAAAGATTATACATCCAATAAATTCATTGGCTTCAAATAATAAAAGTTATTATAAAAATGATAAATAAAAAAGTACCTACCGTTCAAGAAGCCCTTCAAGGTATTGAGAACAATATGACAATTATGTTGGGAGGATTCGGACTTTGTGGAATTCCAGAAAATGCTATCGCTGAATTAGTACAAAAAAATGTTACCAATTTAACCTGCATTTCTAATAATGCTGGAGTAGATGATTTTGGTTTAGGCTTGCTATTGCAGAAAAAACAAATCAAAAAAATGATTTCGTCTTATGTAGGTGAAAATGCCGAGTTTGAACGTCAAATGCTTTCTGGTGAATTGGATGTTGAACTTACACCACAAGGAACATTAGCCGAAAAATGTCGTGCAGCTCAAGCGGGAATTCCAGCGTTTTTTACACCTGCTGGTTACGGAACCGAAGTTGCCGAAGGTAAAGAAACTCGTGAATTTAACGGAAAAATGCACTTAATGGAATTGGCATATAAAGCTGATTTCTCGATTGTAAAAGCATGGAAAGGTGACGAAGCAGGAAATCTAATTTTCAAAGGAACCGCAAGAAACTTCAATGCTGTAATGGCAGGTGCGGCAAAAATTAACATTGCAGAAGTAGAAGAATTGGTTCCTGCTGGAACTTTAGATCCTAATCAAATTCATATTCCTGGAATTATGATTCAGCGTATTTTTCAAGGTGAGAAATTTGAAAAAAGAATTGAACAACGTACAACTCGTAAAAGAGCATAATCATGGCATTAGATAAAAACGATATAGCAAAACGAATCGCTAAAGAAGTAAAAGACGGTTATTATGTAAATCTTGGAATCGGAATACCAACTTTGGTTGCCAATTATGTTCGTAACGATATTTCTGTAGAATTTCAAAGTGAAAATGGAGTTCTCGGAATGGGACCATTTCCATTTGAGGGCGAAGAAGATGCGGATATTATTAATGCTGGTAAGCAAACGATAACCACATTACCTGGTGCAAGTTTCTTCGATTCGGCCTTTAGTTTCGGAATGATTCGTGCTCAAAAAGTAGATTTAACCATTCTTGGTGCTATGGAAGTTTCTGAAAACGGCGATATTGCCAACTGGAAAATCCCAGGAAAAATGGTAAAAGGTATGGGTGGCGCGATGGATTTAGTGGCTTCTGCAGAAAATATTATTGTGGCTATGATGCATGTAAACAAAGCTGGCGAGAGTAAAATTCTTAAAAAATGTACCTTGCCCTTAACTGGTGTTGGCTGCGTGAAAAAAGTAGTAACCGAATTAGCTGTTTTAGAAATTACACCAAAAGGATTTAAATTATTGGAACGTGCACCAGGTGTTTCTGTAGAACATATTGTCTCTTCTACTGAAGCCGATTTAATTATAGAAGGTGATATCCCAGAAATGGTGATTGATTGAAAAATCATCATTCTAAATATAAAAAAACCACAAAACTCAATCGAATTTTGTGGTTTTTTTATCATATTAATATTACTTTTTATTCTCGAAATATTCAATAATCACCGGTGATGCATGAGTAAAACTAGGAAATTGTTCTACCATACTCACTGCCCTTTTTTTATTCAATTTATAAGTCAAATCAAACTCGGTTGTGAATAAAATCGCAGATAAAAACGGATTATTTATAAATTCCAATAATCTGTTGAATGCCTTATCAATAGTATGAATTTCAGTAATTTCTTCTCTTTGAAACTTGAATTTCAATTCCAATTTCAAAATTCCTTCATCCATAATCGGACGCACGTAGATATTCATTAATTGAGCATTTCCAATGGTTTTTGCTAAAGTTAATTTGGCAAAAGTTCCATCTTCTATACTGACTTTAACTTTGGTGTAAAATTCTGAAAATGTTGCTACAAAAGACATATTAAGATTGTTTGTAAAATAATTAACCGCAAATTCACAAATTATCTAAATTCATTTTAGACTAAAAATTTGCGAATTTGCGGTAATCTTTTAATTATAAATTAGCAAAGAAATCATTTCCCTTATCATCTGTAATAATGAAAGCTGGGAAATCTTTAACCGTAATTTTTCGTACAGCTTCCATTCCGAGTTCTTCAAAATCAACTACCTCAACTTTCAAAATATTATCTTGAGCTAAAATAGCTGCTGGTCCGCCAATCGAACCTAAATAGAAACCACCGTACTTTTTACAAGCTTCCATTACTTCTTTGGTTCTGTTTCCTTTGGCAAGCATAATCATACTTCCGCCCGCTTTTTGGAATTCTTCTACATAAACGTCCATTCTTCCTGCTGTTGTTGGTCCGAAACTTCCCGATGGCATTCCGTCCGGAGTTTTAGCAGGTCCGGCATAATACACCGGATGATTTTTGAAATATTCCGGCATTGGTTTTCCGGCATCCAACAATTCTTTAATTTTAGCATGAGCGATATCGCGAGCTACAATCAAAGTTCCGTTTAATTTCAATCGGGTTTTGATTGGATATTTGGACAATTCTGCCAAAATTTCAGCCATTGGGCGGTTCAAATCGATTTCAATTGGAGCTTCCAAATGTGGCGGAACTTCCGGTAAAAATTGTTTCGGATTCACTTCCAATTGTTCCAAGAAAATACCCTCTTTAGTGATTTTGCCTTTAATATTTCTATCAGCAGAACACGAAACTCCTAATCCAACCGGGCAAGAAGCTGCGTGACGTGGCAAACGAATAACTCGAACATCATGCGCAAAATATTTTCCGCCAAATTGGGCTCCAATGGCACTTTCTTGACAATATTCCAGTACTTTTTTCTCCCATTCCAAATCGCGAAATGCTTGACCGGCCATGTTACCGGATGTGGGTAAATTATCGAAATATCCGGCAGAAGCTTTTTTTACTGCCGCTAAATTCGCTTCCGCAGAAGTTCCTCCAATTACCAAAGCCAAATGATACGGTGGACAAGCTGAAGTTCCTAAATCTTTAATTTTTTCACGAATGAATTCCTCCATCGATTTATCGTTCAATAATGATTTTGTTTTTTGGTACAAAAACGTTTTGTTGGCCGAACCGCCTCCTTTTGCTAAAAATAAAAACTCATAAGAAGCTCCTTTTTTGGCATAAATATCAATTTGAGCTGGCAAGTTGGAACCTGAATTTTTCTCTTCAAACATACTGATCGGAACAATCTGCGAATAGCGCAAATTCTTCATTTGATACGTATTGAAAATTCCTTTTGACAAATATTCGGCATCATCGGCACCGGTGTATACATTTTCACCTTTTTTGGCCATAACAATCGCAGTTCCGGTATCTTGACAAGATGGCAATTGCCCTTCCACAGCAACGACAGCATTTTGCAATAAATTATAAGCTACAAATCGATCGTTATCAGTTGCTTCCGGATCGTTTAGAATGTTATTAAGCTTTTGCAAATGTGCCGTTCGTAACATAAATGAAACATCGTTCATTGCTTCTTGAGCCAACAATTCCAATCCTTTTGGGTCAACTGTAAGAATTTCTCTGTCGCCAAATTGCTCTATTTTTACGTAATTGGAAGTCAGTTTTTTGTATTGCGTATCGTCTTTTAGAATCGGATACGGATCTTGATATATAAAGTCCATTTTAAAATAATTTTGAATCGTAAAATTACGGAAACTTACGCGAATAAGGAATTAATAATTTGCTAAATTGATGTAGCTGATTAGCGGTGCTGAAAATTTTCCTTTACAATTCAAAATAACATCTTATCCTTCAAGCAAAATTCTTTTTTTTCTTATGTTTCGAACATAAACAAAATATAAAAGCGTAACAACCACCAATAAAAGAGTAAAAAACAAATAGTAATTAGCACCTTTTAATCCGGATAAAATTCCGTTGTGCGAAATATTATTGTTGATTAATGAAACAAAATAATTTCCGGTTGAAACGGTCAAAAGCCAAAATGCAGAAATGGTTGATTTCATTTTTAAAGGTGCATTTTGATACGCATATTCCAGTCCGGTCATCGAAATTAAAACTTCTCCAATGGTTAAAACTACATAAGCAAGGGCTTGCCAAATAACGGTTGGATGTTCGCCTGCATCAACTTTTAATTGAATTGCCCAAATAATTACAAACGATAATAAAGTGAATACAAATCCGAAGCCGATTTTGGTTAATGCATCAATTTTGAATCCTTTTTTATCTAAAAACGGAAATAAAAATAGCGAGAAAAACGGAATAAAAACCAAGATTAAAATCGCATTAATTGCCTGTATTTGTTGCGCCATAAACGTTATACCCATAACTTTTAGATCCAATTGCGTGGCTTGCAAAACCCATTCGGAACCATTCTGATCGTACAAAGCCCAGAAAAACGGAATGAACGCAAACAATCCTAAAATTACCCATACTTGTTTGATTCCGTCAACAGCTTCGGAACTGTATTTATCCTTAGCTAAATCCAAAAAAGAATCGGCTTTTTTTCCGCTAAAAAATCGTTTTAAAGCATAAAAATTAATCACTATAAAATTCTCTTTCGGATAGCCAACAGGTGGTTTTTTGACATAATATTTTTTTCCCATAATGAAAACAACCAAAGCGAAAAACATCAAAACTCCTGGAATTCCGAAGGCGATTTTGGCTCCGTATACCCTAAAAATTATCGGGATTAAGAGCGCTGAAATAAACGAACCAATGTTAATACAGAAGTAGAACAAATTGAATGCTTTTGATATCAAATGTTTATTGCTTTCGTCAAATTGATCGCCTAAATTGGCCGAAACGTTGGGTTTTATTCCGCCCGAACCAACGGCAATAATAAAAACTCCGGCCATAAACATTGGGTAATTTTCAACTCCAAATGCTTGCAAAAAAACACCAATGCAATACAACACCGACAAGTATAAAATGGTTTTGTATTTTCCTAAAAACCAATCCGATAAAAAGCCCCCCAGCAACGGAATTGCGTAGGCCAATGTGATGAACAAATGCGTTTGCTCGTTGGCATGGGAAACCGCAACATCTTGAATATTTGGATTGTTGGTTGGATTGTAAAATTTGCTGATTAAATAGGTGGTCAAAATGGCTTTCATTCCGTAAAAAGTAAACCGCTCGGCGACTTCGTTCCACATTATAAATCGGATGGCCCTTGGAAATTTTGCTGTACTCATTAGTTCTAGTTTTTGATAAAACTAATGCAGAATGCTTTTCATAAAATTAAAATTCTATGATACGAGTTGTTTTAAAGTTGAGAGGAATAAATTAGCCTTTGAAAGGAAAATGGTCTACAATTCCTTAAAAATTCGGTTCAAATTTTCTTTGTAATTTCGACTCAATTTAACTTGATTTCTGTTGGTTAAAATCAAATTATATTCCCCATTAAAATAGGGTTGAAATTCTTTTATATGATGCACATTTACAATGGTGGAACGATGAATTCGGATGAAATCATTCGGATTTAATTTGCTTTCCAGCGAAGTTAAACTTTCGTTTATCAGATGGTTTTTAGCTAAAGTTACCACATTTACATAATCGCCCGAAGCTTCAAAACAAAGAATTTCCTCAGTGGGAATGTAAAACAAACGATTCGGTTCTTTGATTAAAACATTAGTCAAATACTCTTTTGTAATAGAATAATTGGCTAAGAAATCCTTTAAATCTTGCCAATGGTTTTGTTCCAATTGCGCAATAACTTTGGTAACCGCAAGCTTGAATTTTTGTTCGTCAATAGGCTTCAAAATATAGCCCAATGCATTGGTTTCAAAAGCTTTGATGGCATATTGATCAAAAGCGGTAACAAAAATAACACACGGATTATAAGTCGCCAAAACTTCTTGCAACAATTGAAATCCGTCTATTTTGGGCATTTGAATATCCAAAAAAAGCAAGTCGGGTTTAAGGGTTTTTATTTGTTCCAAAGCCAACTTGCTTTTTGTAAATTTCCCAACGACTTCTATGTTTGAAAACGGCTTTAAATATTCGGCAATCACATCAACAGAAAGCGATTCGTCATCAACAATTATGGTGGTAATTTTAGGCATCTTATTGTGGAATTATCAAATTAGCTACAGATCTGTTTTCGGAATTTTTTTCTAATGTAAAAATAGCAGTTTCACCGTAATATTGATGCAAACGATTTTGAATATTCGTCAACCCAATTCGGAATTTGAAGTTCACTAAATCGGAAGTCCCGTTGTCAAGGATTCTTAATTTTAATTGATGATTTTCAACGGTGGCTTCAATGGATAAAAATCCGTTTTCGTCCAGTTTTTCTATGCCATGAATCATAGCATTTTCAACAATCGGTTGCAACAAAAGAAAGGGTAAATGACATTGCATCGCTTCATTGGAAACTTCAATCGTATATTCAAATCGTTCTTTAAAACGCACTTGTTGTATTTCTAAATAGAGTCGAATAATTTGCAATTCTTCTTCTAATTTCACCAACTCGCTTTCTTGTTTTTCGAGTGTTAATCGGAGTAAATTGCTTAATTTTAACAACATCTCTTTAGCTGCATCGTTCTCTTTTTTGACAATCAACCCGATAATCGATTGATGCGCATTGAACAAAAAATGAGGATGAATTTGCATTTTCAGCATTTGCAATTGCGAAAGTGTCAATTGATTGGAAAGTTCTTTGTTATGCAATTCGGTTGCTAAAATTTGTTGTTGACTTTGGCGGTATTTCAGGATGTACAAAAACACATTGGCAATTCCGATAATGAGAAAATAAATGGAAATATACGCCCAATATTTGTGCAAATATGGAACAATAAAAGCGCTTAACGGAATGTTGGTTTGGTAATTTTTTAAAGCCAAATAATGAATAATTCCATATTCCATAAAGAACTCGCAGGCCAAAATAAAAGTTCCGAAAAGCAAGTGAATAAGAGTTAATCGGAAGATTTTGGTGCGTTCAAAATTGAGTTTGAAAGCGAAACCAATGATGAATGGCGTTAAAATCAGCCATAAAATCCAACGAAAAAAATACTGCCGTTTTTCGATTTCATCCAACGGTTTTTCTCCGAAATATTTATAGGCAATAAATTCTGTGATAAAAATCAATACCCCAATCATCATCCAAAAAACCACAATTCCGGATAGAATAAAGGTTTTGTTTTTCTTGCTGATTTCGGATGGAAAAAAACCCATAATCAATTATTTAAAGTACTCTTGAAAGTTAGTAGTTACTTTTCGAAATACCTTCCCTTTTGGCGTTTTCAACTTTCCAATCCAAGTATTAGATGATTTAGTATACACGATTGAATCTGAAAAACTTATTACTATATTTTCGTTTTCTTCGTTATAAGGTTTGGAATCATCACTATCAACATTGATGATTTTTGAAGTAAAAGAAATCAATTTTCCATTTTGAAAAATGGGTTCAAAGGTGGTATGAATCCCAAAACCACTATCGGACATCGATTCATTTTTGGTTACAAATTGAAAATTTTTCTCGTCAATAAAAAACAAATAATTGGTATGTGTGTAGCCGCAAGCAGGATATCCGTAAGATAATTCAATAAAATGAGGATCCGTTTTGTTACTGTTTTCCGCTAAAAATACATCTTCCGACAAATACCACTCGCCTTCTTCCGAACCAAATTCGATTGTTGTTGGAAACGATTTGACTAATTTTTCTTTGTTGTAAAATTCCAACTTGAAAAAAGCAGTTCCCATACTGTCTTTTGAGATTTCTTTTTTAACTGTTTTGATCAAAATTTTATCAACAACATTCAGAGCTCCTAACTTTTCAGCTTTTAAAGTGTCCGTTTGAAGAACAGTTTCAATTTCAGGAGTTGTTAGTTCCGTTGAATCAATTTGTTTTTCGGAAACCGTTTCGGCTTCGGGAATTTCTTTTTTACAACTGATAAAAGAAACTGCAATCAAAAGGAAAAGTAAATTTTTCATACATTAATTTTAAAAAAACCAACCCGCCACAAAAATTGCGGTAATTACACAAATTAAATCTACTAAAAGCATCGTTCCTAGTGCGTAACGGGTATTTTTTATATTGACAGATCCAAAGTAAACCGCAATAACATAAAAAGTGCTTTCGGCACTGCATTGAAAAATACTACTCAATCTTCCTGTCATGGAATCGGCTCCAAAAGTATTCATGGAATCAATCAGAAATCCTCGTGAACCCGCAGAACTAAAAGGTCGAAGTAAAGCTACGGGTAACGCATCGGTAATTTCTTTACTAACGCCCATATTGCAAAACCCAAAAGCAATCCAATTGCTGATAATTTCAAACAAACCGCTATTTCTAAATAAAGAAATGGCTACCAACATTCCCATTACGTATGGAAAAATGGTAACACCTGTTTTGATTCCGTTATTCGCTCCTGATACAAAAGCTTCAAAAACAGTGGTTTTAGCTTCTGTAAATTTTTTTTCCTTAGCAAAAGAAAAGAGCAAGGTAAATACAATAATTCCGACCAAGATTAATCCAGAAAGATTAGCGGTAAAAGAATTTTTTTGAATCAAATCTAAATGATTCACATACATCAACAACCCAACAATAGCAGCTATTAAAGCCATTAATACTGCTACTAATGAAGCACTTTTGAAGTTGATTTTTTGTTTGATTCCAACAATTAAAAACGCTGCAATCGTTCCAATAAAAGAGGTAATAATACAAGGCAACATTACATCTGCCGGATTGCTTGCGTTAGCCGCAGCACGATAACCAATAATGGAAGTGGCTATTAAAGTAAGTCCAGAAGCATGTAAACACATAAACATAATTTGTGCATCACTAGCTTTTTCTTTTTCGGGATTGAGTTCTTGTAAACTTTCCATGGCTTTTAATCCAAATGGTGTTGCCGCCGAATCCAATCCTAGAAAGTTTGCGGCAAAATTTAAGGTCATATAGGAAATAGATGGGTGGTCTTTTGGAATACTTGGAAACACTTTCACAAATACAGGACTCAACAGTTTAGCTAGTTTTCCAGAAGCTCCAGAGATGATTAAAAGCTCCATCAACCCACAGAAAAAAGCTAAATAAGCAATTAAAGGAAGAATCAAATCAAGTAATGTGTTCTTACATGTTGGTAATAATCCATCGGCTTTTTGAACACCACTAAATATTTTTACTGTTTTGTTTTTATACACATAAGAAGTGTCGATATTGGTGGTGTCACGATTAATGACCATCGTTTTATCTGGTGCCTTTTGAATGCTGTCTTTGATAAAAACAGGTAGGTCTTTAAGATATTTCTCAGAAATTAAAATGGGATCGTCTTTCTTTCCATTCAATATAAAATCGATGGAATAACTATTTCCAGAAAACAAACTAACCATCACAAATACAATTGATGAGATGAAAATAGCTAGCCAAAATCTACTTAATACCATGGTTTGTTTTTTTTGTAAATGTATAAATTTAACCGCAAAGAACGCAAAGGTTTTTACAGCAAAGTACGCAACGAATGATCGAATAAACCTCTTTAAACATGAATAATCTCGTCTTCAATCAATAAATCTTCTTTTCTAAATCGAAGAAATACTTGCGCTACAGCAATAACATCTTTTTCGCAATAAGTCACAATTCTATCAATGTCTTTTTTTACATAAAAAACATGACCCACTTGACTTCCGTCGATGTCGCCTTTGGGTGATGGTATTTCTAGAATTTTAGTTAATAATTTTAGAGATGTAAAATGTTTGTAGTCGCCAAATTTCCATAATTCTAACGTATCTAAATGTGAAATTTCCCAAGGTTTTTTTCCAAATAAATTGAGTTTGCTTGGAAGTGCAACTTGATTGATAATCATACGTCGAGCGATGAATGGAAAGTCGAATTCTTTGGCGTTATGACCACACAAAAGATGTTGTGCTCCATTAAAATGATTGTTGAGCAGATTGTTGAAGTCGAGTAAGATTTTCTTTTCTTCTCCAAAAAATGAAGTCACGCGAAAGTTTCGAACATCCCCTTTGGTAACAAAATAGCCTACCGAAATGCATACAATTTTTCCAAATTCGGCCCAAATTCCGGCGCGGTCGTAAAAATCTTCAGGAGTGAATTCGTCTTTGCGTTGGTATTGGGTTTTGAGTTCCCAAAGGTGTTTCATGTCGTCGTCGAGCGAATTGAAATGTTCTTCTTGCGGTACCGTTTCGATGTCAAGAAATAAGATGTGGTCTAATTTAATTTTTTCTATCATGGCGTTTATATTTAAATACGTTCTTTCACGAAATTAAATAAATATTGCTTTAGGTAAAGCATAAAAAGAACTTTTTTAAAATAAGCTTTGTTGATGGGATGGGTTTTCGTGTTCTAAAAGCCATTTTTTGCGCCATAATCCGCCAGCGTAACCCGTGAGAGAACCATCCGTTCCGATTACGCGATGACACGGGATTACAATCCAAAGTGGGTTCTTGCCATTGGCTGAAGCAACCGCACGAATGGCTTTTACATCACCCAACTTTTTAGACAAATCTAGGTAAGACAATGTTTTACCAAAGGGAATGTTTTGTAATTCTTGCCAAACTTTTAATTGGAATTCTGTGCCATTTGGGTTTATTTTAAAATCGAAATAGGTTCTTTTGCCTAAAAAGTACTCGTTAAGTTGCGCTACAGCTTGGGCTAATTCATTAGGAACTGTTGTAGAAATGGTACCTTCTTCTAAAATTGAAATTTGAGAAATACCGTTTTCATCTCCCACAATTTTGGTAGTTCCTAGAGGTGAGCTGATAAAAACAACGTGTTCCATATTTGGTTTATTTTGGAACTAAAAGTAGTGATTTTACGAAAAAAAACCTGCAAGACACAAAAATCTTACAGGTTGGCATTATAGTTTTGTTTGTAGTTGATTATTTTCCTTGGCTTAGGATGTATTGTTCTAAGGATGTTCTTTCTTCGTCGGTAAAGGTTTTGGTTAAAGCAAAATTTGCTTTCATGACATCAAATTGAGTTGAATCGACAATTGGTTTTTCTTCTCCTTTTAGAAAAGTGGCAATACTTGCTTTTTGATCTTTGTATATTTTAGCGATGTCTTGTAAACTAGGCCCAACTAATTTTATATCTGGTTTATGGCATGTAGCACAGGTGCCTTTGCCTTCAAAAATGGTTTTCCCTTTTTCGGCTAAAGGAAACGCAGTGTTATCGGGTTTTGCCTCTTCTGTAGCTTCTTTTTTGCCAAAATCTTGATCTTCTTTTTTACCACCACAACTTATGGTCACCACTATTAATGTTGCGAATAAGACCGATTTTATAATTGTTTTCATTCCTTATTGTAATTAAACATACCCAAAAGTACGTGTTTTTATAAAACTGAAACATGATTTTTATCAGTAACTTAAAGTCGATACCATTACTTTCTAGCCCCGATTGCAGCAGCTACCATGTAGCGCGAAAAGCGGGAAAAAGGTTTGCCGATACATCCCGAACCATTCGCTCCCTTCGACTGCGCTCAGGATGACATTACTTGTTTAAAATAATCGCAGCTTCTTTAGCAAAATAAGTCGAAATTAAACTTGCACCAGCTCTTTTAATGCACATCAATTGCTCCATCATAATTTTGTCGTGGTCGAGCCAACCTCTTTCTGAAGCGGCTTTTATCATGGCATATTCACCCGAAACGTGAAAAACGGTTACTGGAACATTTACGGCATTTTTGACTTCACGAACGATGTCGAGATACGCAATTCCAGGTTTTACCATGACCATATCGGCGCCTTCTTCTACATCCATTAACGCTTCTTTGATGGCTTCGATGCGGTTGGCATAATCCATTTGGTAGGTTTTTTTGTCTTTTGGTGCTTCGACAAGCTCAGCATCCAACGTAGTATCTTTTGGTGCGCTGTCTAACGCGTCACGAAACGGTCCGTAAAATGCCGAAGCATACTTAGCCGAATAACTCATAATGCCTACATTAGAAAAACCAGCAGCATCCAACCCTTGACGTAAACGCAATACACGTCCGTCCATCATGTCGCTTGGCGCCACAAAATCGGCTCCAGCTTGAGCATGAGAAACGGCCATTTTTACTAAAGCGTCGTTAGTTGCATCGTTGGCTACATCGCCGTTTTCGATGATGCCGTCGTGACCATAAATAGAATAGGGATCGAGAGCTACATCTGGCATCACAATCATTTCTGGACAAGCCGCTTTGATGGCTTTGATGGCACGTTGCATTAATCCGTTTGGATTCCAAGCTTCTTTTCCGGTATTATCTTTTAGACTTTCGTCGACTTTGACATAGATATTCACCGCTCGAATTCCTAAAGCGAAAAGCTCTTTCACTTCTTCCACGGTTAAATCGATGGAACGACGAAAAATTCCTGGCATAGAAGGAATTTCTACTTTGTAATTTTCACCTTCTGCGATGAACATTGGAAACATAAAATCACTTGGACTTAATGTGGTTTCGCGAACTAAAGAACGAATGGATTCGTTAACGCGTAATCTTCTGCCTCTTTGTAATGGGAACATAATTTTATTTTTTCTCGCAAAGGCACAAAGGTGCAAAGCGAAGTTGTTTATTATTTTTATTTTCTAAACCCAATCAATAGGTTTTTCTAACACTTGAATTAATTTTTCTTCATCGCTTCCAACTTCTGGATGATGATTGTAATGCCACTGCACATGTGGTGGTAAACTCATCAAAATAGACTCGATTCTACCATTGGTTTTTAGTCCGAAAAGCGTGCCTTTGTCGTGTACTAAATTGAATTCGACGTAACGCCCGCGACGGATTTCTTGCCAAGTGCGTTGTGCTTCGGTATAAGGTAAATTTTTTCTTTTTTCTACAATGGGTACATACGCTTCTAGAAAACTGTTTCCGACTTCTGTGACAAAGTTGTACCAATCTTCCATTTTCATTTCATTGGTCTCTTTGCAATAATCAAAGAATAATCCCCCAAGACCGCGTGCTTCATTTCGGTGTGCATTCCAAAAATAGGCATCGCATTGCTTTTTGTATTTTGGATAAAAATCTAGATTATGTTTGTCGCAGGCTATTTTGCAAGTTTGATGAAAATGTTTTCCATCTTCTTCAAATAAATAATAAGGCGTTAAATCTTGTCCGCCACCAAACCAAGAATTGATTACGTTTCCGTTATCATCATACATTTCAAAATAGCGCCAATTGGCATGAACTGTCGGCACCATTGGACTTTTTGGATGAATTACCAAACTCAATCCGCAGGCAAAAAAATCGGCTTCGCCTACATTGAACATCTTTTGCATGGAATCGGGTAATTTTCCGTGAACTGCAGAAATGTTTACGCCGCCTTTTTCAAAAACTTGTCCGTTTTCAATCACTCGTGTTCTTCCGCCGCCACCTTCTGGTCGTTCCCAAATATCTTCACGAAATTTAGCAACACCATCCACTTCTTCGAGTTTGGAAGTGATTTGGTTTTGAAGTTGAAGTATGTATTGATAAAATTTATCTTTCATGTTTTCTCCGAGGGTTCGAATCCCTCATTCTCCGCTATTGATTATACTCCTTCACCGCTTCTATAAAAGCCTTAGCATGATCTACAGGA
>CAZNWY010000006.1:0-90156 GCA_964577105.1 uncultured Flavobacterium sp. | reverse complement strand
GACACAATAGCAAATTAGGAAGATTTTGTATTATGGCTGGCAACAGCGGATTGGCTGGGTCTGTGACTTTAGAAGACGGAGTAATTATTGGTGGAAGTGCTTCTATTAAAGATCATATAACTATAGGCAGTGGCGCAATGATTGGCGCTGGGTCTGGTGTGGCAGCCGATGTTCCTGCCGGAAAAACAATGTTGGGTTATCCTGCTGTTGAAGCTCGAACTGCACTCAAACAATGGGCTATTTTAAAAAGAATGGCAACAGAATAAAAATAAAACCACAAAAAAAGCCTTGAATTACTTCAAGGCTTTTGACTTCTGGGTGAATGAGGGGTCTCGAACCCCCGACCTTCGGAACCACAATCCGACGCTCTAACCAACTGAGCTACAATCACCATTTATCTTGCTTTTCAAAGTGATAACGAGTTTAAAATCGCTAGAACCTCTTTTGCGAGTGCAAATATATTGCAATTCTTTTCTTTTGCAAAGAAAAAAGAAGAAAATTATATTAAATTCCCTAAGCTATTGACAGCCAAATATCTTTCAACTGTAAAACCTTCAGCATAATCGGTTCCGATGATTCTTCCTAAATCTTGAGCTCGATATTTTACACTATCTAAAAAGTTTTTTGAACTGATTGGAGATTCCGGTTCATTGGTATTCGGATTGTAAAATTGAGAACTATAAGCCAAAATAGATTCCATTTTTACGTCCATAAATCCTGAAATATCTACCACAAAATCGGGTTCTATATTCTTCCATTGAATGTAGTGGTAAACTACTTTTGGACGCCAAGCATCTTGTGCTTCGCCATTAATTTCTGTTTTAATCTGACGAAGACCTGAAAGAAAGCATGCATCTGAAACCAATTTGCTGCCTTTTCCGTGATCAATGTGGCGGTCTTCAATAGCATTACAAATCACAATTTCTGGCTTGTATTTGCGAAGCATTTGAATCACTTTCAATTGATGTGCTTCATCATTCACAAAAAAACCATCACGCATATCGAGATTTTCTCTAGCGGATACACCAAGAATTTGACTTGCTTTTGCAGATTCTGCATTGCGAATTTCAACCGAACCGCGAGTACCTAATTCGCCGCGAGTTAAATCAATAATTCCGACTTTCTTACCCAAACTAATTTCTTTAGCAATGGTTCCGCTACAACCTAATTCTACATCATCTGGATGAGCTCCGAAAGCCAATATATCTAATTTCATATTCTTAAATTATTATGCAAAGTTAATTAATTACACTATTACAAAACTTTTTTCATCGTTAGTGATTTGTTCACAGTTTCGATGTACTCTTTTTCTGGATTACTACCTTTGTTGATTCCGCCACCCACATACAATTTTGCTTTTTGAGCTTCAATTTTCATACATCGTAAATTTACATACAAATCAGAGCAGTTTTCTTTGTATGAAACAAAATCTTTATTCCATTCGCCCAAAAATCCGGCATAAAAAGTTCGGTCATAACCTTCGTTTTCAATGATAAATTTTTGAGCTTCCAATTTAGGAAAACCACAAACTGCTGGGGTTGGATGCAAAGATTTTATAATTTTTTCTAAATCGGATTGACTTTCAAATGTAGCTTGAATATCGGTTTTAATATGAATCAATGCGCCTGCTTTGTAATTGTACGGTTTAGAAAAAGTGACTTCCTTGGCATATTTATTTAAATTCCCAACAATATAATCGGTTACAATTTGTTGTTCTTCTATTTCTTTTTTGGACCAAATGACTAATTCTGAATTCGTATTTAAAACCGTACCAGCTAAAGCAACGGTTTCTATCTTATTTTTATTGATTTTTAAAAATTGCTCAGGCGTTGCTCCTACCCACAACCCTATTTTGGGATGAAAAAAAACATATTTAAAAGCTGACTGATAAAAGTATACCAACTTATTGAAAAGAAGTTCCAAATCAAAGTTAGAAATAGAAACGATTTCTTCTCTCGAAAGAACTACTTTTTGAAAAACACCTTTCTCAATTTCTTGTAATGCTTTAATAACTAATGATTCATGAGTTGATTTAGCATTCAAATCAATAGATGTATCATTGTTATTAGAAAAAATAAAATCGGAAGTTTCTATATTTTCAAAATACACATCCGAATGATTTTCAGGAATAATATGGCTTTTTTGAGCATCAAATGAAACAAAAGCAAAACCCGAATCGGTAGTATTCAAGTCGTATAAAGTATCATTTTTTTGAATGAAAGCGATACTCTTTTGAGCATTTGGCTTACAATAAACCACAAAAGGCAATTGCTTGTTGTATTGTTCTTTTATTTTTTGAAAAAGCATACTCATTATCTTCGTGGTAAAACCATGTTGGTTAATTTACACAATGAAATCAATTTGTTGTTCTCGTCGACAATTCTAATTTCCCACAAATGAATGCTGGCACCTTTGTGAAGAATTTTGGCGGTTGCCGTAACGATTCCTTCTCGTTTACTTTTCAAATGATTGGCCGATATTTCGATTCCGCGAACTTCTTGCTTTTCTGGATTCACAAACATTAAAGAAGCAGCACTTCCAACACTTTCTGCCAAAGCTACCGAAGCACCACCATGTAACAATCCCATAGGTTGATGCACTCTAGGATTTACGGGCATTGTAGCCACTAAATAATCTTCGCCAGCATCGGTATATTCAATTTCTAAGGTTTGCATCAACGTGTTTTTGGACCAATCATTACAAAGTTGAAGCATTTTTTCTTTATCAAAAGACATAGTATTTTTTTTTGCAAAATTAATGATTTTAAATAGAAACCTTCGATTGTTTTAACAGTTACAAACTAAAATAGTTTTTGTAGCGTTATTACTTTTGGAAAATCAATTTTTAAGTTTTCAAATAAATACATACATTTACCAAAATTAGATTGTAGACCATGCGTAAATTACTTTTTTTGCTTTTTGCTGGAATTGCTTTAACCTTATATTCTTGCCGAAACGACTTTGCTTTTGAACCCAATACCGGTGGATTAGAATTTTCAAAAGACACCGTTTATTTAGATACTGTTTTTACCAATATTGGATCGAGTACCTATCGTTTAAAAGTGTACAACAGAAGTAACAAAGACATTTCTATACCCAAAATTCAGTTAGGAAAAGGTACCAATTCAAAATACCGAATCATGGTAGACGGTATGACTGGCGATGCTGGCGCACAAGGAAAAATTTTCAGTAATGTAGAACTTTTAGCCAAAGACAGCTTGTTTATTTTTATTGAAGTAACTAGTGATGTTGCTAGCGCTAATCCTTCTGATTTTTTGTATACTGACCAAATCCAATTTACGAATGTAAGTGGCGCACCACAAACGGTTGAATTGGTGACTTTGATTCAAGACGCTTATTTTATTTTCCCACACCGAACACAAAATCCAGACAATACGTATACTTACGAAGGCATTAACTTAGGTAATGATGACAGTGGAAATCCAGTTACCATAGTAGGTAGTACACTTGATCACAGCGATCCTGTAAACGGAAACGAATACCTCTGGAAAAACGATAAGCCCTATGTAATTTACGGATATGCGCTCGTGCCTGATGGCGAAACCTTAAACGTAACCAATGGAGCTCGCATTCATTTTCATGCCAACTCAGGTTTGATTATTGCTAAAAATGGTGTTCTAAAAGTAAACGGATTACCCTCACCCACTAACGATCCAGCCGATTTATCTAAAGAAGTGATTTTTGAAGGTGATCGATTAGAACCCGAATTCTCAGACGTACCTGGACAATGGACGGCAGTTATTAATTTATCGACTTCACCCAATAATTTAATCAACCATTTGACATTAAAAAATGCTACCGTAGGAATACTATCTAATAATTTGGCATTAGAAAACGATCCTTCAGTTACTCAATTGACGATTAAAGATTCGCAGATTTACAATTGTTCTAACTTCGGAATATTAGCAAGATCTGCTTCTATAACTGCCGATAATTTGGTAATTAATTATTGCGGACAAGCTAGTATTGCTGCTACTTATGGAGGTCTTTATAATTTTACCAATTGTACTTTCAATAATAATTGGAACAGTTCCAAGCAAGCTGCTGTAATCTTAAACGATTATTTAGAAACCGATACAGCCTACATTGTCAAACCAACTACAGTTAATATGACCAATTGTATTGTTTATGGTTCTAACAGCACCGAAATTTCTTTAGAGAAAAAAGGAACTTCATTTACGACTAGCTTTAATAATTGCTTGGTAAAAATAAACGATTTGAGTCAGGCATTAATAACCAATCCGCTATACGACAGTCTTCGATTGGAACAAAATGGCAACAAGAAAAACATCAACCCAAAATTTAAAAACATCAATAAAAACCAAATGTGGCCAACGGAAGATTTATATCCAAAAATTGCTTCCAATGGCATTGTAAGTGCTACCGACCTATTGAACAAATCAAGAAATGCGTCTAACGCCAATGTTGGAGCCTATCAGTTCATCACAAATTAATAAAAAAGCCTTCGTAATTGAAGGCTTTTTTGTTGCATTCCAATTGTCGAAAACACGTTAAAAACTATTACAAACTCTTTTGGCAACTTCTGATATTTACACTAAATTTGCACCTACAACAACAACTAAAAATAATACAATGATTCATTTCTTCGGAAACGAAAGCACTACAGTTTTTGCCGTTCAAGCGCAAAACGAACTTTCGACAGCAACCATATCAAAATTAAATTGGCTTTTTGGTAACGCACATAAAATAGATAAATCCGTTCTTACGGATTTTTTTGTTGGTCCACGTGCCGCTATGGTAACACCTTGGAGCACCAATGCTGTTGAAATCACCCAAAATATGGGAATTGAAGGCATTGTAAGAATTGAAGAATTTGAAAAAGTTTCTTCTGATTTTACAGATTTTGATCCAATGCTTTCGCAAAAATATACCGAATTGCATCAGGATATTTTTACTATTAAAATCCAACCAGAATCTATTTTAGAAATTGATGATATTGCAACCTACAACAAGCAAGAAGGTTTAGCTTTGAGTGAAGAAGAAGTTGATTACTTAGAAAATCTATCTAAAAAACTCAACCGTAAACTAACCGATTCGGAAGTGTTTGGATTCTCCCAAGTGAATTCGGAACATTGTCGACACAAAATCTTCAACGGAACTTTTGTCATTGATGGTGTAGAACAACCTTCATCGCTATTCAAATTAATCAAAAAAACATCTGCTGAAAATCCGAACGATATTGTTTCGGCTTACAAAGACAATGTGGCCTTCATCAAAGGTCCAACCATAGAACAATTTGCCCCTAAAAGTGCTGACAAACCCGATTTTTACACTAAAAAATCATTCGATTCGGTACTATCCTTAAAAGCTGAAACTCATAATTTTCCAACCACTGTTGAGCCTTTCAACGGTGCTGCGACAGGATCTGGTGGAGAAATTCGCGATCGTCTCGCTGGCGGACAAGGCTCATTGCCATTAGCTGGAACAGCGGTTTACATGACAGCCTATTCGCGTTTGCAAGAAAACCAATTGGGATTTGAAGAGCGTAAATGGTTGTATCAAACCCCGATGGATATTCTAATCAAAGCATCGAATGGCGCCTCTGATTTTGGAAATAAATTCGGACAACCTCTAATTACAGGTTCTATTTTAACGTTTGAACATGAAGAAGCCAATCGAAAATTAGGTTACGATAAAGTCATCATGCAAGCTGGTGGAATTGGCTATGGCAAGGCTTCGCAAGCCCAGAAACACGAACCAAAAACCGGTGATAAAATTGTAATTTTAGGTGGTGAAAACTACCGAATTGGTATGGGTGGTGCTGCGGTTTCTTCGGCAGATACGGGTGCTTTTGGTTCGGGAATTGAACTAAACGCCATCCAACGTTCCAATCCTGAAATGCAAAAACGTGCTGCCAATGCCATTCGTGGTTTGGTGGAAAGCGATGAAAATCCGATTGTTTCCATTCACGATCACGGCGCTGGTGGACACCTCAATTGTTTATCCGAACTAGTAGAAGCCACTGGCGGATTAATCGATTTAGATCAATTGCCTGTAGGCGATCCGACACTTTCTGCCAAAGAAATTATTGGTAACGAAAGTCAAGAACGTATGGGATTGGTGATTGGTCAAAAAGACATTGCTATTTTGCAACGCATAGCCGACAGAGAACGTTCGCCAATGTATCAAGTAGGCGATGTAACTGGCGATCATCGATTTACGTTTGAAAGTAAAACAACTGGAGCTAAACCTATGGATTTTGCTTTAGAAGATATGTTTGGAAGTTCGCCCAAAACCATCATGAACGACAAAACAATTGTTAGAGATTACAGTGATTTAGAATATACCCAAGATAATATTCCGAGTTATTTAAAAAACGTGCTGCAACTAGAAGCGGTAGCTTGTAAAGATTGGTTGACCAATAAAGTCGATCGTTGTGTGGGCGGAAAAGTTGCCAAACAACAATGTGTCGGTCCGTTGCAACTGCCGTTAAATAACGTTGGCGTAATGGCCTTAGATTACAACGGAAAAGAAGGAATTGCGACTTCTATTGGGCATGCTCCTATTTCGGCATTGATTGACCCAAAAGCAGGCAGTAGAAATGCCATTGCCGAAGCGTTATCCAATATCGTTTTTGCTCCGTTAAAAGATAATTTAAAAAGCATTTCTCTTTCTGCCAATTGGATGTGGGCCTGCAAAAATGAAGGCGAAGATGCTCGTTTGTATCAAGCAGTTCAAGCGTGTTCCGATTTTGCAATCGAATTGGGAATCAACATTCCGACTGGTAAAGATTCGCTTTCGATGAAACAAAAATATCCAAACGATGAAGTGATTGCTCCTGGAACGGTGATTATTTCTGCGGCAGGAAATTGTTCGAATATTACCAAAGTAGTCGAGCCTGTATTGCAACGCAATGGCGGTTCCATTTACTACATCAATTTATCTCAAGACGATTTTAAATTGGGCGGCAGTTCATTCGCGCAAACCTTAAATAAAATTGGTTCTGAAACTCCAACCATCAAAGATGCTGCTTTTTTTAAGCAAGCCTTTAATGCCATTCAAGAGTTAATTAAAGACCGTCAGATTGTGGCTGGTCATGATATTGGAAGTGGTGGATTAATCACAACTTTATTGGAAATGTGCTTCGCTGATGTGAATTTGGGTGCCACCATTTCATTCGATTCATTCCGTGAAAAAGATTTAGTAAAAATCTTATTTTCAGAGAATATTGGTGTTGTACTTCAAGCAAAAGATGATGTTATTTTTGAAAAAGCTTTGGAAGGAATTGAAATATTTAAAATCGGAACAGTTACTAGTGCTGACGTATTGGAAGTATCAAATTTCAAATTTGAGATTTCTGATTTGAGAAATTGTTGGTTTCATACTTCTTATTTGTTAGATCAAAAACAAACTAAAAACAACAAAGCTCAAGAGCGATTTGAAAATTTAGGAAAACAAGCTTTAGAATATAAATTTCCTAGTCATTTTACAGGAAAACTTGAATTAAAAAGCACCTCGACTGCGCTCGGTGTGACAAGACCAAAAGCAGCCATCATTCGTGAAAAAGGAAGTAATTCGGAACGCGAAATGGCCAACGCCATGTACTTAGCTGGATTTGACGTGAAAGATGTGCACATGACCGATTTGATTTCGGGACGTGAAACATTAGAAGACATTCAATTTATTGGTGCTGTAGGTGGATTTTCAAATTCGGATGTGTTGGGTTCTGCCAAAGGTTGGGCTGGTGCCTTTTTGTATAACGAAAAAGCAAAAACTGCATTACAGAATTTTTACAAAAGAGAAGACACACTTTCGGTGGGAATTTGCAACGGTTGTCAGTTGTTTATGGAATTGGAACTGATTCATCCAGAACACGAAATTCATGGCAAAATGAGTCACAATGATTCGCACAAACACGAAAGCATTTTTACATCGGTTACGGTGCAAGAAAATCATTCGGTGATGCTTTCGACTTTAGCTGGAAGCACTTTAGGCGTTTGGGTTTCGCATGGTGAAGGGAAATTCAAATTGCCGTATGATGAAAGTCAGTACAATATTGTTGCCAAATATGCCTACGAAGGTTATCCTGCCAATCCGAACGGATCTGATTACAACACCGCCATGATGTGTGATGCTACTGGAAGACATTTGGTGATGATGCCACATATTGAGCGTTCTACATTTCCGTGGAACTGGGCGTATTATCCTAGCGACAAAAAGGACGAAGTATCGCCTTGGATTGAAGCTTTTGTCAATGCTAGATTATGGATTGAAAAACACTAAATAAATTTGAAAAGCACTTATTAATTTGAGTGCTTTTTTTGTATACTTGCTGAAAGAAACTATTTATGAGCCACAACACCCATTGTTTAAATTGCAACGAAGCTGTTTCGCAAAAATTTTGTCCCAATTGCGGTCAGAAAACCGACACGCATCGAATTACCTTCAAACATCTTGTTTTTCATGACATCATCCATGGCGTATGGCACTTTGAAAAAGGAATTTTGTTCACATTAAAAGAAGCCATTACTCGTCCGGGAAAAGCCGCAATAGATTACATTGAAGGCAAACGAATTCGATATTACAATGTTTTCTATTTAGCTTTAATCCTGATTGGTTTGAATATTTTTGTAGTACACTATTACGACATTCTTACCCAAGAATATACACCACAAATTGAAAAATTTCACTACCAAAACGACAAGTTAGATGTGTTTTTAGAAAATTATTCTAAACTATTATTGTTAGGCTTATTGCCTTTATTTGCTTTTAACAGCTTTATTCTTTTTAGAAAAAGAAAATTAAACTTTAGTGAACATGTGATTATTGCCGGAATGTTATACCTCGGAATTTTACTAATTTCGGCAATAATGAATTTATTCCTCTTTTTTGATTTTACGGAAAAATTGGTTTTCATCTCCGACTATATGAATATTTTCACACCCATTATATTAGTGTCATACATATTATTTGCCTACTATAATGCATTTGGAGATTATTATAAAAAGTGGGTTTTCTTGCCTAAAATTATACTTTTCATTGCTTTATTAGCCATCGAAGTAATTGTGTTCTTCTTACTTTTAAAGTTTATTTTAACTGGGAAGTAATCCTCAAATTTAAGTATATTTTAAGTGCTGTTTCGTTGGGTAAAAATGTGAAATAAATATCTTTACCGAATGAAAAAACTACATTTCAAACTGACATTTTTAATAGCTCTATTCTGTTTATGTCAGTTTTCTTTTGCTCAAAATATTGGTAAAATATCAGGTATAGTATCCGACGAAAAAGGCGTTTTAGAATTTGTTGATGTCAATCTGAAAAAAAGTACTGATACCACTAAAACAGTTGGTTATGCCACAACTGATGCTAATGGAAATTTTATCATAAACAACATCCCAAATGGCGATTATACTATTCGTTTTAGTTTAATTGGATACAAAACTTATTTGCAAAAAGTAAACATAACGGAGACCAATTCGGCTCTAATTTTGGACAAAATCACATTAAAAAGCGACGCTACGTTATTGAATAATGTGGTCGTTACCACTCAAAAGAAAGTAATTCAAAAAACGCAAGAAGGCTTTGTTTTTAATGCTTCAACCAATATTGCTCAAGTAGGTGGAACCGCTACCGATTTGCTTAAAAACATTCCGACTATTTCGGTGGATGCCGACGGAGCGATTACCTTGAGAGGAAAAACACCTTTGATTTTAATTAATGGTAAAAATTCGACCATAACCAATATCGATCAGATTGCAGCCAGTAGCATTGAAAGTGTTGAAGTGGTGAACAATCCATCTGCAAAGTATGATGCCAATGCAGAAAGTGGTGTCATTAATATCAAATTGAAAAAAAACAACCAAAGTGGCACGAATGGTGCATTTGTTTTGGGAACAGGATTTGGCGCCAAAGGCAGAATAAACAGCTCTGTTTTATTGAATCACAAAGCTGGAAAATGGAATTTTGGATTGGGTTACGACAACCGTTTTGCAGGACGAACTAAGAAAATCAATGCCAATCGAACCAACTATTTTATTGCCGACGAACATCAACTCAATCAAACCAGAGACGACAAACGTTTGGAACAATTGCAAAATTTGAAATTAAACATCGATTTTTCGCCCAACGATAAAAATAGTTTTTCCTTTGAAGCCATAGGAAACATGGAAGGTCAAGACAATAACGAGACGTTGTATAGCTTATTAACAACCAATTCCAATGCATTTTATTCGAACAACAAAAGGCATTCGCTGGAATTAGAACGTTCTAAAGTAGCCGAATTTGCGCTGAATTACGAGCGAAAATATACCGATGATCGTAAAAGTTTAACAGCAAGTATGACTTCTTCTTTCAATAGAGATCGCGAAAATACCGATATTGATACGTATAATTTTGATGATAATCAAACTCAAATTGGTAACACTTTTTGGCAACGCACCCACAATTATGAAAATGAAAATATATCCAATGCCATTTTGGATTATGCTTTTCCAATTGGGGCTCAATCGGTTATAGAATCTGGTTATAAAGGAACATTTCGTTTTTTTAATTCCGATTTTCAAAGTGTCGATAACATCAATGATGTGTATGTAATCAATGCTGCTTCAAGCAATACTTTCAAATTTAACGAACAAATTAATGCCGGTTATGCCATGTTAAATTCGTTTGTTGGTGACAAAGAACATCCGAAATGGAAATACAATGCTGGAATTCGTGCCGAATTGGTTTCTAACGCAGGTAAAACCATCACACAAAGCACCGATTTTAAAAATAATTATCTCAAATTCTTTCCTTCGGCGTTATTGCAATACAATTTGAAATCGGATGAATTTGTGAAATTGAGTTATAGCAAACGCATCAATCGTCCCGAATTGGATCAACTCAATCCGTTTGTTGACATAACCGATGCCTTGAATCCGCATAGTGGAAACCCATATTTGAAACCCGAAATCGTGAATGTATTGGAATTGGGTTACAACAAAGAATGGAATAAATATTCGTTTTCGGTCAATTCATTTTACAGAAATGCCACCAATACCATCAAACAATATTCTGAACTGCAATCGAACGGTGTGGTACTATTATCCCCAAAAAACTTTGGTACTACCCTAACCTATGGTTTGGAAACGATTTTTAGTTTAAAACCGGCAAAATTCTACGATGCCAATATTAGTTTGACAGCTTTTCAACAAAATATCAATGGTTCTAATGTAGCCGAAGATGTGGTGAGTAAAGCCTTTAACTGGTATGGTAAACTAATCAATAACTGTGTGCCTTGGCAAGGCGGAAAACTACAATTGATAGGCAGCTATAATTCTAAATTGGCTACACCGCAAGGCAATCGTATTGCGATTTATAGTGCCGACTTAGGTTTTCAGCAAAAATTAGGCAACAGCAATTCGAGATTGGGATTGGTGGTTACCGATGCTTTCAATACCTTAAAAAGTGGTTATGTAAACAATACCGCTAACTTTACCAACAACAGAACATCCAAATCGGATACTCGAGCAGTAATGGTTACGTTTGCATATACTTTCAAATCAGCTTTCAAGGAAAAATTACTAGAAAATCAATTCACACCAGAATACTAACAAAAAACGCCTCTTTAAGAGACGTTGATGTATTATTTTTTTGCTTCCATTTGCTTTCTGCTCTTGTAGGCTTTTAGGTATTCTCCTTTGGGCTTACCATCGTCAAAAGAACTATACAATAAGGGAAATGGATCGGCAGCATGTCTTCTGGCGTCTTCATTAGACCAATTTTCATATTCTATACGATAGATTGCCGAATACATTTGGGCACGACCAATTCCGTGATAACAATGAATTAAAACTGGATAATTGTCTTTGTTATCCATCACTTTAAAAAACTTATCAAGATTTTCTTGTTTAGGCACTTGATCAGAACCATTATTAAAATAATTAACGCCCGGAATTTTAGCCACGGCTTCTTTCTCAGCAGTTAATTCGGCTGGCACTTCAGGATTGTTTACATCGTCACCTGTACCCGGAAAACGCAAATCTACAATTGATTTGATGTGGTATTTTTTCACATAATCTGCAATTTCATCGGGTGGAATGACGCCACTTTTATATACTTTACCTTCTGTTATGGTCATGAAATTGTGATTGATATGGCGGTCGTAAAGGTATTTCCCAGTAATACCCAAAACTAAGACCACTACTCCAATTATTATTTTCTTTTTCAAACTCATATTATTTGTCTAATTTTTTATCAATAATGCGTTCCATGTAATCTTGCAAGAAAGCTTTACAGCGTTTCTCCAATACATTCATCTCGGCATTACGATGATTGATTAAATTGTGTTTTAATTCTTTATCGTCTTTTTGGTAAAACCCTACCGCTTTTTCTCCGTCAAAGGTACAAATATAATTGCCACTCATCATTTGATATTTATCTGATGAATAACGCATTACAAATGGCGTAACTTTATCATTACTAATCAAACTTCTACCCCAACTTCTAAAAGGTTTGTCATAACCAATCATGTCTAAAAGTGTAGGATAAATATCGATTTGTTGCGCCCAATCTGTGTTAATCCCTTTGTATTTTTCATTAGGAGTAAAAAACAAAATAGGTACTGTATGCAAATTTTGATCTTTGTAATAATCCTCATAATAAATTAGATTATCGTGATCGGCTACCAAAACAAAGATTGTATTATTATACCACGATTGTTTTTTAGCCGCTTTAAAAAATTGCTTTAAGGAATAATCGGTATAGCCAATACATTGGTGAATTGGATTATCTCCTTTAGGAAATTTACCTTCATATTTTTCTGGAATCACATAAGGCTCGTGTGATGAAACCGAAAACAATGTAGCCATAAATGGTGCTTTTTTATTGCTCAAGGTTTTATTAAAATATTGGAAAAATGGTTCGTCCCAAATACCCCAAGAACCATCAAAATCGGCGTCGTTATTGTATTCATTTTTACCATAATAGTGGTCAAAACCAAGAATGTTTCCGAAACCTAAAAATCCCATTGAACCATTAGGAGCACCGTGAAAAAAAGAAGTATCGTAACCTTCACTTTTTAAAACCGAAACCAATGATTCAATCTTTTGTTTTGGATAAGGTGAAGAAGTAAATGCATCTTTAAACGAAGGAATTCCGGCAAGCACTGACGACATTCCGTGAATGGATTTGTAACCATTAGCATATCCGTTAGTGAATATCAAACTATGTTGCGCCAACGAATCCACAAATGGAGAATACCCTTTATATTTAGGATCTTTAATGCCTTTATTAAAAGCACTTATATATTCTCTTCCGTAACTTTCTAAAATAAATATTACAATATTAGGCTTAGATTTTGGATTGTTATGGTATTCTTTTACTGGAACCAGTAGCGAATCGATTGTTTTTTTGTCAACCAAATTCACTTTTTTAAACGTGTTGGTATTCCAAGTTCTAATGATTGCAAACGGCGTATTCAATACAAAATCAGATTGTGAAGCATCGGTTACAAATCTACTAGCATCAAGCATGTTGATTGGTCGTGTACTTTTTCTGAAATCTCCGCGAATGCCTCCAATACATAAAGTTGTAAATAACAAAAAGCTAATTGCAGAAGCCAAGAAAAACTTTAATGTTGGTTTCGGACTGTAGTGTTTTATGGTAACTTTTTTGTAGAGATAAATCCAAACAAAAGCGCATAAAAAGAATAAGAAAAACACATGCCAATATTCTACTAAAAAGTTCAAAAACAATCGTGTTTTGTTGCTTTCGTTTTCTAAAGTATCTAACGACGCTCTAGTACTTCGGTTGAAGGTATATTTGTAGTATATAAAATCTACAAAATTGGCCGTATACGCTATCAGATTGGTTACAAAATACAAGTAAAATAAAAACTTTTGAAAACCTTTTTTGGTATTTATCGTAAGCGGTAAAATGGACAAAATGATAAACAACGAATTCACATAAAGAATGGTTGTAGTATCAAAAGCTACGCCATGGTATGCTAGTAAAATAAAATCGGAAACGGAATCAATTTTAATTAAATTCTTGTTGTAAATAAAGAAAAGCACTCGAGCTATCATATAGAATAAATAGGCCAAACCTATTCTGTAAAACAGTACTTTATATTCTTCAAATCTTGGAAATCGATTCATTTTCTGCGCCTAATTTTTGTGCAAAACTACTAAATACTACAAGTATAATTAAAAATATATTGTTAATATATAATTTATTGATTAATTTGCATAAAATTATCCTACTTACAATGAGCAATATCACGCGTTTATTCGATTTTCCTTACCATCAGTTAGAAAAAAACAATATTTTAGATTGTCTTGTAACTAAATATAACGGAGAATGGATTAAAACCTCAACCCAAGAATATATTGATAAATCCAATACTATTTCACGCGCTTTGCTCCGACTGGGTGTGGCTAAAAATGATAAAATAGCCATAATTTCATCCAGTAATAGAACCGAGTGGAATATTATTGACATTGGCGCCTTACAAACTGGAGCGCAAACGGTTCCTATTTATCCAACAATTTCTGAAGAAGATTATGAATATATCTTAAATCATAGTGAAGCCAAATATTGTTTTGTATCGGATGAAGAAGTGCTTCGAAAAGTAAACTTGATTAAAAACAACTTAACTTTTTTGAAGGAAGTTTACTCGTTTAACGAAATTAATGATTGTAAAAACTGGAAAGAGCTCTTACTTTTAGGCGAAGATCAATCCAATCAAGATGTGGTTGAAGATCGTAAAAACAACGTCAAACCAGAAGAATTAGCTACCATTATTTATACTTCTGGAACAACAGGAAAACCGAAAGGTGTAATGCTTTCTCACAACAATATTGTTTCAAATGTATTGGATAGCGCACCTCGAATTCCATTTGAAGAAAGTTCAAGTAAAGCATTAAGTTTTTTACCCGTATGTCATGTTTTTGAGCGTGTTATATTATACATTTACCAATATTATTCTGTTTCAATATACTTTGCCGAAAGCATTGATAAACTTTCTGATAATATCAAAGAAGTAAAACCAACAGTATTCTCTGTAGTGCCTAGGTTGTTAGAAAAAGTGTACGATAAGATCATAGAAAAAGGTTCGACACTAACTGGCGTAAAACGAAAACTATTCTTTTGGGCAGTAGATTTAGGTCTCAAATACGAACCTTATGGCAAAAACGGATTATGGTATGAATTGCAACTAAAGTTAGCTCGCAAACTAATTTTTAGCAAATGGCAAGAAGGCTTAGGAGGCAACTTGGTGGTAATGGTATCGGGAAGTGCTGCATTACAACAACGATTGACAAGAATATTTGCTGCAGCTGGAATGCCCGTTATGGAAGGTTACGGATTAACCGAAACATCGCCAGTGATTACCGTTAATGATACTCGAAACCATCTTTTTAAAGTTGGTACTGTAGGTAAACCTATTCAGAATGTTGAAATTAAAATTGCTGAAGATGGTGAGATTCTTTGTAAAGGACCTAATGTTATGATGGGATATTATAAAGATGAAAAACTAACCAATGAAGCCATTTACGACGGTTATTTTCACACAGGCGACATTGGCGAAATAGATGTCGAAGGATTCTTGAGAATCACAGACCGCAAAAAAGAAATGTTTAAAACTTCTGGAGGTAAATATATTGCACCACAAGTTATTGAAAACACCATGAAACAATCGCTTTTTATTGAACAAATAATGGTGATTGGTGATGGCGAAAAAATGCCTGCAGCCTTTATTCAACCTAATTTTGATTACATTAGAAGTTGGGCAGCACAAGAAGGGTTTGACGTAGGCGATTTAAACGAAGAAATCATCAGTAACGACAGAGTGATGCAAAAAATTCAAGAAGAAGTAGATCATTACAATGAAAAATTTGGCAATTGGGAAAAAGTCAAAAAATTTGAACTGACACCTACAGTTTGGAGCATTGATGGTGGCGAACTCACTCCTACTTTAAAACTGAAACGTAAAATTGTAAAGGAAAAATATCAGAAGTTATACGATAAAATATATAATTCCTAAAGAAGTAAAACACGAATAAATTACAATTCGTGTTTTTTTTATTGCTTTTTTTAGTATAACTTACTCATTTTAAATAAGATTGCTTACATTAGTAAAACGATATACTCTATATTTGATCTATGAAAAAAATTATACTACTTCTTTCAGTTTTATTTGCCTGTACTGGTTTTGCCCAGCAGCTTTATTTTCCTAAAAGTCAATACAAAGACAGTACAGCTCTTGCCACAAACATAACCGAATTGGCTAAAAAAACATTAGAACAATTCAAAGAACCACTTTCTATTGAGGACAAAGACAATCTTTTTAGAGTGCAATTGGTGGCAAAAAATTATTCTTCAATTGCTCCAACGATTAGAGAATTAGGACAAGAAGCCTATAAAGACAGTACTTCAATTCGAGCTTTAGGTTTTTCGTTTCGCATCTATGCCAATACCTTAAACAACCATCCTGCCAATAAAGATGATTTTAAGTCAGTATTTGTGCTCCAATTTCATAAAGTTTATGACGATTTAAATGATGATGGCAAAATTATGGTCGATCAATACTATCAAAAAGATATTGCGCAATTAAAAAAAGACCTAGAAGATAAACTTAAAGCCATTGAAGACAAAGAAACAATAAGTTTGAAAGAAGCTGTAGCACTTTGCCGAAGCTATTGTAGCTATAGTACATTCTCAAATACGAGTGCTTTAGCCAAAGAAATACTTCAAAAAATTTCAGATGAGAAATATGCAGTCGATGAAAATATTGTACTCACCATGTCTGATGGTGGAACCGTTTCTCTAACTGTTGTACGTCCCAAAAATCAAACGCAACCACTGCCTGTTGTACTGATGTATAACATCTATGCTGGTGCCGATGCGTCACATTGCAAAGAAGCAGTCAACAAAGACTTTGTAGGAATCATAGCCAATACACGAGGCAAACGATTGAGTAAAGATGACATCGAACCTTTTGAACACGATGCTAAAGATGCCTACGAAATCATAGATTGGATTAGTAAACAATCATGGTGCGATGGAAAAGTAGGCATGTATGGCGGCAGCTATCTCGGATTTAGCCAATGGAGTGCCGTTAAGAAAAAACATCCAGCCTTAAAAACAATTGTACCGCAAGTTGCCGTGGGTATTGGAATTGATTATCCAATGGCTAATGGCGTTTTTATGAGTTATATGTTGCGATGGATTCATTATGTAACCAATAATAAACTTACTGATATAGCCGATTTTTCTAATGCCGACCATTGGAATAAAGTTTTTCAAGACTATTATACTTCTGGAAAACCTTTTAGAGAATTGGATGCTATTGATGGTAGACCTAATTCTATTTTCCAAAGATGGTTGAATCATCCTACTTACGATAGTTATTGGCAAAACATGACGCCACAAAAAGAAGAGTTCAACCAAATTGATATTCCAATTTTAACTACCACTGGATATTACGACGATGATCAATTGGGTGCTTTGTATTACTACAAACAATACCAAAAATGGAATAAAAGCGATAACTACTACCTACTCATTGGTCCCTACGATCACTTTGGTGCGCAAGGTTATCCCAAAGCAGCTTTAAACGATTATACTATCGATGAAGTGGCCAATATTCCAATTCAAGAAATTGTTTTTCAATGGTTCAATTACACTTTAAAAAACGGACCAAAACCCGAGATTTTAAAAGACAAAGTCAATTATCAATTAATGGGAGCTAATGTATGGAACCACGCTCCTAGCCTAGATAAAATGTCGAATGATAAACTAACCTTTCACATCAGTAGTACTAAAAACAACGGAAATTATTCTTTGATTACTTCCAAACTCCAAAAACTCAATTTCATTACTCAAACTATAGATTTTAAAGACAGAAGCATCATTAAGGCAACAAACGACAATAACTATTGTGGTTTTGAATTGATGCAACCCAAAAAACTTCCTGAAAACCCAGATCTCATTGTTTTTGAAAGCCAACCATTACAAGAAACTATGGCAATCACAGGAGCTTTACGTGCCAATTTGGTGATGGAATGTAATAAAAAAGACCTGGATATCGTGATTCAGTTGTATGAAAAAAGACCCGATGGAACATACTTTGCACTCAGCAATAACATTCAAAGAGCCAGCTTAGCCAAAGACAGTACCAAAAGACAATTACTAAAACCCAATGTTATAGAATACATCCCAGTAAACACCAACTTTTTAGCTTGCAAACAATTACAAAAAGGCAGTCAAATAGTTATTTTATTAGGAATAAATAAAAATCAAGATTGGCAAATTAATTATGGTACTGGAAAAGATGTAAGCGACGAATCCATAAAAGACGCAACCATTCCGCTAAAAATAAAATGGTATGGCTCAAGTACTATTGAACTTCCTGTTTTAAAACAATAACACAAAAACTAAAATCCTCTTCATTGAGGATTTTTTTTTGTAAATATTTTAGATTTCTGATAATTATTTTTTTTACAAATCCTATTTGTCATTTCGACGAAGGAGAAATCTCATTCTTTGATCTTTATTTGTGATTTCTCCTTCGTAGAAATGACAAGATTGTGTTTTTCAATTAATAACACTTTATGAATTTGATTTAATTAATTTCTACCAAACCATTTAGAAAATTCTCTATTTCTGATTTAAGTGATTCAAACTTCTGTTGGCTCGTGTAACCAATCATCTGAATAGTACCGTTGGCATTGGAATAATAGTAACCGTAGTATACAAACTTAATTCCTTTTATTGTTCCTTTAAATTGAAGACAAAGTACTTTTAAACCGTTCACCATTCGATATTCTGCAAATGTTTCTTTAACATCTAAAGACACTTTTTGTGCATTTAGCAAAGCAATATCTCTAATATTATCCAAGTCAATTGTTGTCGATTCTGCAACCGTCATGGCATAAGCATCATCTGATTTGAGTGCAAAACGAAATTCAGGATTTTTTTCGTTATCTTTTCTCGGTGCAAAAGTCCATTTACTGGGATTTATATATATACCAATATTAAAAGCTTTACTTTTTACCAAAAATGAAGAACCTGCTGGCCGTGTAAACTTTTTTTTATTCAGTGGCAACGAATCTACTTTGGCTGTATTCACAGCGGTACTATCTTGTTCTTGTTGGTAACGCCACGTTCCGTTATTGTATAAAACGACTTCTCGTCCATCTTCGGTAAGAGCTTTGGTCTGTGATTGTGCCGTGAAGCTAAGAAATAACAAGAAAAAAAAGAAAAAAGAGTTCTTCATATTTTGATTATAAAAGTGAGAAATAATCGGTTTACTACAATAGTACCGCATCTGGTAAAATTATAAAAAAACACGACATATTTAAGTTTGGCTAACAAATAGTTTGATCACAACATTTAGTATGTTTACTATTTGCAAATTTAAACCTGTTATTTCTTATTATCTTCGAAGGTAAAATTGCGTAATTTAGGTACTTTAGCATATGTAAAAGCAATGACGCCTAGTGTCAAAACGCCACCTGTAACAACGGCTCTAACGGTACCTAACCAATTGGCCATAACACCACTTTCAAAATCGCCAAACTCATTTGAAGAACTCACAAAAATAGTATTCACAGCCGATACTCTACCGCGCATGTCATCGGGTGTGACCAATTGTAATATGGTACTTCTGATTACCACACTAACGGCATCAAACATTCCTGAAAAAAGTAACATCAAAAAAGACAAGTAAAAATTAGTTGAAATCCCGAAAACAATTATAGACAACGCAAATCCTGTAACACAAATAAATAACTTTTTCCCTGGTTGTGTTTTTAATGGTAAAAATGCGAGCAAACCAAGCGTAACTATAGCTCCAATTCCGGGTGCAGCACGCAGAATTCCGAAGCCCATTTCATTAACGTGCAGTATTTCTTTTTGATAAACAGGCAACAGAGCCACAGCACCTCCAAACAAAACCGAAAACATATCCAAAAGTTGTGCTCCTAAAAGTGTTGGTGTACGCACAACAAACTTCAAACCTTCACGAATGCTCTGTAAAACAGGCTCTTTTTCTTTTTTAAGAATCGGTTTGACTTTGATAGAAAGTAAGGGCAAAAACATAATTATTAAGAAACAAATTACGGCAAATAATCCTTCAACTATTCCAAACCAAGCGATAAAAGCACCAGCCACTAATGGTCCGATAACGGCGCCCATTTGCCACGACATACTGCTCCAACTGGTTGCATTGGGATAATGTTCTCTAGGCACTATCAATCCAAATAATGAAAACATAGAAGGTGCAAAAAACGAACGCATGATACCGCCTAAAAAGACCAATACATAAATTAATCCGACGATTAGAGATACAGACAATTCTTTTTCAACTAAAGGTAATGCTAATACAAACAAACAAATTGCCGTAATTAAATATCCCGAAAGGCATTTTATGACCATCTTTCGTTTTTCACTTTGATCTACATAATGCCCTGCTATTAAAGAGCATCCAATGGCTGGAATAACTTCTGCTAATCCAACAAAGCCCAATGATAACTTATTATTGGTTATTTGATAGACCCAAAAATACAAAATGGTTGATTGCATATTTAACGCAAATATGATTCCCAACCTTGTCATCAGAAAAGCTCTAAATTCCCTAATCTTTAAAGAAGGATTTTTATAAAAAAAACCAGAATTAGTAATGGATGATGGGTTTTCTTTCTCCATGTTGTATCTGTCAAATAGATTATTGAAACAGCAAAATTACCATTTTGTTTTAAAACCCTATTTTTATTGGAACAGTTTGGGTTAAAATTAACATCCGTTTCTTCAATGAGAATCTACGCTTTTTATTTAGAAAAAATGCGATTCTCTTGTTCCAATACTCTTATAAAAGTCGTTCTTTTGGTAAGTTCTTTCAATTTGGAAGCACCAACATAAGTACAAGTACTTCTTATTCCGCCTAAGATATCATGTAACGTATCTATTACCTCACCTTTGTAAGGCACTTGAACTGTCTTGCCTTCGCTAGCACGATATTCGGCAACACCACCTACGTGTTTTTTCATGGCTGTTTCAGAACTCATTCCGTAGAACATTTTGTATTTCTCGCCTTTGATTTCTATCAATTCTCCTCCACTTTCGTTGTGTCCAGCCAACATTCCTCCCAACATCACAAAATCGGCACCAGCTCCAAAAGCTTTGGCAACATCACCAGGAATAGCACAACCACCATCGCTAATGATGTGTCCACCCAAACCATGAGCTGCATCAGCACATTCGATAATGGCAGAAAGTTGCGGATATCCAACGCCAGTTTTTACCCTTGTAGTACACACCGAACCCGGTCCGATTCCGACTTTTACAATATCGGCACCTTCCAACAATAATTCTTCTACCATTTCACCTGTTACTACATTTCCTGCAATAATCACTTTATCGGGATATTGCTTACGCATTTGACGCAAGAAATTCACAAAATGCTCTGAATAACCATTAGCCACATCAATACACAAAAACTGTAATTGCGGATTGTGTTCGAATATATCGGCGACTTTCTTGGAATCGGCTTTACCAGTTCCTGTGCTTACAGCAATATAATGGCTAATATCCTTAGGTGCATTTTTGATAAATTCATTCCATTGATGAACCGTATAATGTTTATGAATACATGAAAATAATTTTTCTTTAGCCAATGCCAAAGCCATTTCAAACGTTCCAACCGTATCCATATTGGCTGCCATAATGGGTATTCCCGTCCAAGTTGCCGTACTGTGTTTGAACTTAAATTCTCGTTCTAAAGACACTTGAGCCCTACTGTTTAAAGTAGAACGTTTGGGTCTGATCATAACATCTTTAAAGCCTAATTTTAGTTCGGTTTCTATTCTCATTTTGTTGTTGTTTGGTGGTTATCAAATGTATCACTTTCAATAAAATACAAGTACATCATTTTGGAATTTATTGCGTAAAATTTATCAACAATTGTTAGTAATCAATCACCATATAAGAATCAAAAATCAGAAACTTGAAGCTTAAAAAAGCAATCCATAAATACTAAAAATTTGTTTAGCTTTACAACCTTAAAACAAGACAATGCGTGCAGATTACATTTTAGACCAAGAGTTTAAAGACCAACTTTTTGACGACAACAATACCAAATTCAAAGATTTTGAAAATTGCACCTTTTACAATTGCGATTTCACACAATGCACTTTTCAAACTGTGGCTTTTATCGATTGTAATTTCTTCGATTGTAATTTTAAGGAAACCAAAATCAATTATGTTTCTTTACGCGGTGTGTTCTTTACCAAATGCAATTTTACCAATGTAAACTTTGCCATGACCGACCAAGTGATTTATGAGTTTCATTTTAAAGATTGTTTGCTGGACTACGCCAAATTCTACGCTTTAAAACTTCGAAAGATGCAGTTCATCAATTGCAGTATGATTGCGATTGACTTTATGGGCAGCGATTTAACCGAAGTATTATTTGACAATTGCAATTTACGCCATGCTGTTTTTATTGATACTATTGCGAATAAAACCGATTTTTCCACAAGCTATGATTACATTATCGATCCTGAAAAAAATAAACTTAAAAAAGCCATTTTTTCTACAGATGGATTGAAAGGCCTTTTAATGAAATACGATATTGTGGTGAAATAAAGTACGATGTTAAAAGTACAAAGTACGAAATTAAAAGTGTGAAGAGATTAAATAATTCTTCCGTCTTCCATAGTGATGATTCGGTTGGTTCGAGAAGCAAAATCGTTGTCGTGAGTAACTATCAAGAGCGTTTGTTGATGTTCTATTGTTAACTTCTGAAAAATATCAAATACCATATCGCTATTCTTATGATCCAGATTTCCTGTAGGTTCATCACCCATAATGATTAGTGGATTATTGATTAAAGCACGAGCAATTGCCACACGTTGCTTCTGACCTCCACTCAATTGATTGGGCATTTTTAGAGCTTGTTCGTGCATATCTAGCGTGCGCAAATGTTCCATGGCATTGTGTTCTACTTCTTCTTGAGATAATTTGCCCAATTTCATTCCAGGTAGCATCACGTTTTTTAACACATTGTATTCTGAAAGCAAATAATGAAACTGAAACACAAAACCAATATTTTCATTTCTGATTTTGGCAAAATCTTTATCTGATTTACCTGTAACTAGTTTTTCATGAATATACAATTCGCCTTCATAGTCGGTATCCATGGTAGAAAGAAGGTATAATAAAGTAGATTTTCCACAGCCTGATTTTCCAACAATAGAAACAAATTCACCATGATCGATACTCATGTCAATCTCTTTTAAGACCTGAAATTTGACAGGATCATAAAAATATTTAGACAATTTTCTAGTTTCTAATACTTTATTGCTCATCTATTTTCCTCTAATAATTTCAACTGGATCAACTTTTCCTGCTTTCAACGCTGGAAATAAACCAGCTATAAACGTGGTACAAAGCGCAAAGGTGATGCCTACAAAATAATACACAATATTATAATCAATTGGATAGGTTTTAATAGTTGGCAATGCCGCTGTACTAAACGGAATAACATCAATGATAGAAGTAAAAAAAAATCCGAAAAGCAACCCAAATAAACCTCCTGCAATTCCGATTATCATTGATAATAAAATAAAAATCCATTTAACATCATTGCCCGAAAAACCAGTAGCTTTTAATATGGCAATACTATCCATTTTTTCAAAAATCATCATATTTAAGATGTTGTAAATACCAAATCCAGCCACAATCAACAAAACAATTCCCACAGCATACGAAATAATACTTCGCACCGAACTACCTGTTTCAAATTGCGAATTAGACGTTTGATAATCAATGGTATCAACATCAAATTTTGTTCGAAATTCGTTTGCCAAAGCAGGTGCGGTATTGATATCGTGGAGTTTAATTTGAATATCAGTAATATAATTAGTAGGTTCGCCCAATAGTTTTTGAGCTGTATTTAACGAAGTATAACTCATCGTATTGTCTAAATCGGCAATACCAATTTGGGTAATACCAACAACTTTCATCGATGCCAAATTACCTTTTGCGGTAGTTATTTTAATGATATCGCCTTTTTTCAATAGCATTTTATCAGCCAAACCTTTTCCGATGATAATACTATTGTTTTGAGTTAAATCGGATACTTTTCCTTCGATTATATAATCGCTTAATTTGAATAATTTTTCTTCCGCAAAAACATCAATTCCGTATACAACACCCGATATTTCTATGGTTCCCGAATTGAAAAAAACTGGAGTTGTAATTTTGGGTGCCACATCAATAATGCGAGCATCTTGTTTTAAATAATGAATGATGGCTTTGCTGTTGTAAATGGCTTTACCTCGATCTTTGGGCTTCACCGAGCTTACAAAGTTGATATTATTTTTATAAGTTTCAGACAACGAAATGGGTTGTTTTTCAGAAGGTTTGATCTCATTGTACAAGCGCACGTGAGGAGTTCTATTTAACATCAGTTCATCGAGCATATTATTTAGTCCGTGCATAAAACTCACCAAAGTAATAAACATAGCGATACCAAAAGTAACCCCAACAGCGGCAACAATAGTTTGTTTCAGTCGTGCCCGAAGTAAATGCACCGCAATATTTAAAATGAGTTTAAAGTTCATTATTTCGGTTTGTATATGGTTTCGCCAGCTTTTAATCCGTCTAAAATCTCTGCATTTTGATAATCGCTTAATCCAATTTTGACTTTACGCTTTTCATCCTTATTCACTAAAACATAGGTTTCGTCAACTAAATAATTTTTCGGAATGGTCAATACGTCTTTTTTGGTTTGAATGACGATATTGGCTTCGGCAGTAAGATTTGGGTATAATTTAGCTGGTGTTTTAACAAAATGTGCTTCTATTTTAAAAGTTCTGGAACGCTCGTCCATAATGGGATAAATTTTGTCGACAATAGCATCAAAAGCAGTTCCTTTGTAACTATCGAGGGTAACAACCACTTTTTGACCTAGTGCTACATGAACCATGTCGTTTTCATCCACATCTAATTCTAAGAGATACGAATTCTTTTTCCCAATAATTGCCAATGGCGTTTGAGGCGAAATCAATGTGCCATCCTTAACCAAAATATCAAACAATTCACCAGAAAAAGCACTTTTTACAGTAAAGTCACTTTGTGATTTTTCATTGATTTTTAGATTAATGTTGTTTCTGTTTTGGTCGTTTTTCAACTGTGCTTTCAATTGAGATAACTGTTTTAAAGCCGATTCGTAATTGGATTTAGAGTTTTTATAAGCCAACTCTACTTTTTCATAATCGACTTCAGAAATTACATTGTATTGTTTGATGTTTTTATTGCGATTGTACACCGATTGATCAAGAGCCAATTTATCTTTAGCCATTTGCACTTTGGTTTCCATATCGGCAATTTTATCCTGAATATAGCGATTACTTTCTTGACTAAGTTGATAGGCTAATCGAGCATTTTCGGTATTCAATGCTGCTTTATCGCTTTCTATTTGAAACAAAGGTTGCCCTTGATTGATGGATTGCCCTACGGTAACTAAACTTTTTTGTAACACACCACTTACGGTAGCATAAACCGTATATTGATTTTCGGCTTTAATCACGCCCGAAGCATATACACTTTCTGTAATAGAATTTAATTTGGGTTGGAATTCGTCGGTTGTTTTTTTAGAACACGATGAAAAGACTACTAATAAAAAAACAGCGGAAATTAATAAGAAGTTACGCATTAGAGGTGTATTATAAATCACACTCAAATTTACAAAAAATGTAGGAAATAAACGGATAAATTGTTAGACAATTTCAACTGCCCAACTAAGATTTTTGTTGTAACACAATTGGCCATTTGTAACTTCTAAAGGGCAATCAAAATTGTTGGTATACAAACCTCCAGTTCCAAGACCTTGTGGCATTGAATTTTGTTGTAAAAAAGTCCATTGTGCAATGGCATTTAATCCGATATTACTTTCTAAAGCCGATGTAATCCACCAACCTATTTGGTATTTATTAGCCAAATTTATCCATTCTTTTGTACCACGAAATCCGCCAATAAAACTTGGTTTTAAAATAATGTATTGTGGTTGTATTTTTTGCAAAAGTGCTTCTTTTTCTTCCAATGAAAACACCCCAATAAGTTCTTCATCTAAAGCAATAGGAAATGAAGCGTTTTCACACAAATATGACATACTGTCAGTATTATTTTTTGCAATCGGTTGTTCGATACTATGTAATTTATAACCAGCTAATTGATTTAATTTACTTAAAGCATCATTTACAGCAAATGCACCGTTGGCATCAACCCTAATCTCGATAGTTTTTTCATCAAAATTTTGACGAACAAAGTGTAATAAATCGAGTTCTTTTTGGAAATCTATAGCACCAATTTTGAGTTTGATGCAACTGAATCCTTGAGCCAATTTTTCTTCAATTTGTTGTCTCATAAATGCCTCATCACCCATCCAAACCAAGCCGTTAATAGTAATGTTTTTTTTGCCTTCTGTAAACTCAGACGGAAATAGTACAAATGGATTTTCTGAGGCAAAGGATTGGAATGCCATTTCAACTCCAAATTGTATCGATGGAAACTCAATTAGTGCATCCCAAAGTTGGTCTTTACCCAAGTGAATGTTGGCACAAACCCACTGCAATTTTTCTTCATAATCTGGTCGATCATCAGCACTTAATCCGCGAAGAATTCCACACTCACCAATTCCTTTCTTGCCATTTTCTTCCAAAATAATAAACCATGTTTCTTTTTCATTCAAAACACCTCTAGAAGTCCCAGATGGTCGTTTAAAGTGAAGCATGTATTTTTGATAAGTGGCTTTCATTCTTGGGTTGTTTAGGTTTTGAGGTGCTAAGGCTCTGAGGTTCTTAGATTCTGAGTTACTGAGGCGCTAAGATACTGAGGTCCTGAGATACTCTGCATTTAGATTCTTAGGACCTTAGCACCTTAGATTCTTAGACTCTTAAATTTTAAATTCATAAAACATATGCTACTCCAAAACTCGCATGATTTTCTTGAAGTTGTCTTCTGGCAAATGGCATTTTTTAAACAAATCAAAGTCTTTGTTGGTTTGTTGAATCCAAGAGGTTTTGGCGTTTACATTTTGGTCTTTGTATTTTTTGTGAATGTCTTTTGCTTCGGAAACTCTATTGGTAAATAAATATAAATGCGCTAATTGCAATTGTAAATTGATATCGGTTGGGTCTTTAGCAATCGCCTCATTGAGTGTTTTTTCAGATTTATCGAATTGTTTCGATAAGATGCAATAATTGCCCAAAGTTGCATAATCGATAGATTGTGCGCGGTTTTTTGCAATTAATTCCGATTGAATGATGGTAATTGCATCTTCAAAATTGCCTTTGTTGATAGCGGCATTTGCTCGTTCTCTAAAAAGGCTGTAGTATTTTTGGGTTTCACCTGTTTTCTTTAAGGCATCATCTGTAGCTTGTTCAATAGCAGCACTTTTTTCAATTGGAAGCAAACTGGAGAACTCTTTAGCTGTATATTTTTGAGATACCTTTTCTAAAAAAGCTGCCGAAAAAGCATCTTTACTCGTCAGTGATTTATATACTTTGAGCGTTTTACTCAATTCTAGAATTTCTTTTTTGGTATCAGAATTCCAACCACGACTGGCTTTATTATCCACCCAAGGCACCACTTCTAAAACCACTTTTTGTTTCATTACCCAGTTGTCACTTTGAAATGCAAAATACAGGTTTTGAGTTTTAGTAGTCAAACATTCAGAGCTCTTGGCTCTTAGAAGTCGAGCTTCTTTGTTTACTGGCGTATCTTGAACCACACAAGCATTATCTGTTTTTTCTGTCGTCAAATACGCATCAGCATCTTTGGGTTGGGTAAAAATAGCATATTTACACTTGTCGTCACCAGAAATTGTTGAAGCTAAAAATACTGCACCAGCTGTACCTTGACTAATTCCTGTAGGATCTGGAATGGCTTTTAAAACCGAAACTAAACTTGAAGACAACTTCTGATTGTCGTCAAGAATCGTGATTCTGTACACCACTTCGGTAGTTCCTTCTGGGAAATCGGCGGTTTTAATTACTTTTTTTTCACCGGCTCTAAGACTGATGGTTTCGTTGGTGGTTCTAATATTATCCCAATAACCTTCTTTAGATTGCGCTGAGGCATAAGCTACGGCAAGTATGGGTACTATAAAATATAATTTCTTTAGCATTTTGATTGGATTCAATACAATTACTGATTAGCCCTGATGGAAGCGGTATCTTTTAAACCTGCAAGGTTAAAAATATAGCGAACAGCAGGAATAGGGTTGGCAACAATTCGCGTGCCATTCGCTCATAAACAATTACAAATTTTATAATTTAATACTTTGGCCAATTTCTAAGAGCATTAAATCTTTGCCAGCATCGAAGAATTTCTTTTTGGCTTCGTCGTGGTTGATTTCGATGTAACCAAAGGTATCAAAATGCACTCCGAGTACTTTGTCACAATCTACAAAATCGGCTGCAATGATGGCATCATCAATATCCATAGTAAAATTATTTCCGATGGACAGAATGGCTAAATCAAGTTTGGTGCGCATGGGAATGAGTTTCATGTCCATAGTAAGCGCCGTATCGCCCGAAATATAGATGTTTTTGTGTTCACCTTCGATTACAAATCCAGCAGGATTTCCGCCATAGGAACCATCTGGAAACGAACTGGAGTGAATTGCATTGACCAATTTTACTTTTCCAAAATCGAATTGCCAGCTTCCACCGTGATTCATTGGATGGTATTTCAAGCCTTTATTACCGAAATAAACGGCAACTTCGTAGTTGGAAACTATAGTTGCATTGGTTCGTTTTGCAATAGCTTCTGCATCTAAAATGTGATCTTGATGTGCGTGTGTGAGCAAGATATAATCGGCTTGAAGCGAATCAATATCAATATGTGACGCTTTGGGATTGCCTGATATGAATGGGTCAACTAAAATGTGTTTGCCACTCACTTCAATTCCGATGCACGCATGTCCGTAGAATGTTATTTTCATTTTTTATAAGTTTAGTAGATATTGTATGTAATCAATTATTCTAAAATCTAATGATGCTATCATTTCTATAGACAAAATAAAACATAAGAAAAACGTTGAAAGTGCAACTTTTTTAAGTTCTGGATCTAAGTTTTTTGGTTCTTTATTTTTGAAAACTCTCTTTAAATGAAATATCAATGGTATAAAAATCACACAAAAAAAATAGTCATCAATATTAAAACCATATGGATTGTTATCTTTATAAATATCAAAAATGATTGCAAAAATCACGAACAAAACCATAGAAGAGCTGATTAAAAAATAATGATATTTCTTTGCCCACGATCCTCCATATTTAACTACTAAAGTATTTTTACCTGATTTTCTATCTGATTCTTCGTCTCGCATATTGTTTAGATTTAATACACTAACGCTTAAAAAACCAATTGCAGTTGCTGGCAAAAACAACAACCAGTCAACTTCTTTGGAAAACATAAAGTACACGCCAAAAGTACTTACCAAGCCAAAAAAGATAAAAACAAAGACATCGCCGTAACCACGATAACCATAAGGATTTTTTCCTACTGTATAACGTATGGCTGATGCAATTGCTGCGATACCCAATATTAAAAACAGTAGAGAATACATGAGGTACTTTCCTTTAAAAGAAACATAAATCAACAACAAAGCCGAAATAAAAGTCAGTAATGTCATAAAAAACAAAGCTACTTTCATCGCTTGAGGCGAAATAGTACCACTTTGAATAGCGCGTTTCGGACCAACTCTATCTTCGTTATCAGTGCCTTTAACTCCATCGCCATAATCATTAGCAAAATTGGATAGAACTTGCAAACATATGGTAGTAGATATTGCAAAAATTATGATTTTCCAATTAAAAAAATCTTGCGACATTGCATAAAAACTACCCACCAAAATTCCAGAAACAGAAAGCGGTAAAGTTCTTAGTCGAGCGGCTTCAATCCAGTGTTTCATAATGTTTTAAATTTTACTTTTATATTTCAAATTACATCCAATTGCTGTCAGATGTTTCAATTTCGTACAACCAAAGATTTACGTAGTCTTTAATTGTATCGTATTTTCCTAAATAGAAAGTCAAACTTCCTCCGGCCGTATGCAACGTTAGCGAACCGATATTCAGGTTTTTATGCCAAAACAGTTGTGATGTTGTGATGGCTTGTATTTTTTTAATCTCAATAATTTCGTTGTCAATATCCCAAGCGCCACTTTGTTTTATAATGTGCTCATCACTAATAAACAAACGATAGTTTCTAAATCCGAAAAAATGAATTAGCAGCAAAAATAAGGTATAAAATACCGCAAAATGCGAATACTTAAAAACCGCTGCATCAACGTTATTCCCGAAAAAATAAAAACCTGTTAAAGGTAATACAATTGTTAGGAAAATCGAAAAAACTAATTTACGAAAATTGGGTTGCAGCATTACTCCTTTTTCTGGCAATTGTTTGAAAATTAATTTTAGAATTTGGTCGCGTTCAATAGTGTTACAACCTGGTATTTCAATTGAGGCATTCTTTTGTTTTTTTTCGTCACTTATGGCTTGCCTAATTTTGATTTCCAAAACATTGAGCTTTTTCTGAAAATAGTTTTGAGAACATTTTACAATTTGAACTTTTTCAGGCTTTAGAATAGTACTTTCTGTATTAATTAAACCGTAGGACAACAGTAACGAACCTTTTTGTTTAGCAATAGAAAAATCGAAATATTTGACAATGGTTCTTACAATATTTATCAAGAAAATAATGGTAAACATTACGATAATGACAAAAAGAATCGCATAAATAACTGGATAATTATTGACTAATCTTTCGATTTTATCTCCATCGATAACGTCATCTTTACCAATATTTCTGAGATTATCCAAAATGGTGAAAAAGAACGTCAAAATAAGTCCAATACTTCTAACATAATTTGATGTAATACCTATTTTAAACAAACTAACAAGGCTAATTTTCAAGAATGGTGGCTGCTCTTTTTGAACATCTTCTTCAAAGGAAAGTACTTCTGTTTCATTTGGTTGAACAGCAATATTTTGTTGCTCATTATCCAATAATTTCGACTTTAACGCTAAGGCAAGCGCATGAGAAATAGCTTTGATATTGCCTTCTTTTTTATCACTTCCAGCAGTATCAACACTCAAGGCATAAATACCGATTAATCGTTGGATCAGATTTTGATGAATATTAACTTGTTGAATTTTATTCAACTGAATAGCCGTTTTGGTTTTGTTAATTATGCCTTCTTCAACAATAAATTCATCGTGTTCTAAATCAATATAAAAAGTAAAATTTAAATATTTTAAATACGCAAAAATCCCAACCAGAAGTAAAACGATCAATAATCCTAATAAAACATATATTTTACTCGCTGTGTCTGCTTTGAAAAGAAAAATAAGTACTAAAGGTAAAAAAGCCCTTGCAAATTTTTGCAAAGAATCAACAAATAAAATCAAAATCCCAATTGGAGATTGACGTTGTGGTTGATTGAAATTGGCTTCCATTACAATTGTTTTTGTATTTTACCCATTAAAAGTTGTTTGATGTCTTCGGCTTCTTCTTTAGCAATACCTGGAATTTCTAAATCGCTTGCATTTCCGCCGGCAGTAAAAATTTCTACTTTGGCTAGACCAAAAATTCGAGATATAAAACCTTCATGCAAAGCCACATGTTGTACTCTATTATACGGAATCACCATAGTGCTGGTTGAGATCACTCCACTTCTGTAAATCACATCATGATTGCGAAAAGCAAATGCTTTTTTCTTGTAACCTATTCGTATTAACAAAAGAGAAAACAATAAAATGATGCTGTATGTAATTATAAAATACAAACCATAATCGGCAACTTCTTCTGTATTGTACCAAAAAAAAGCTACTGCGATTCCTAAAATACTAAAAACTACACTAAAATTAATCAGCGTTACGCTCCAATATTTTGGATGTAATGAAGTTAGTTGCACAGCTTCATATCTAGGAAGTTGCTTAGTATCTATTGTTTCGTTGGTGAAGTTTTCCATGTTTAAAAATTTAATCCAAGTCCAATTGCTATTAAATGAACATTTAAATTTGAATCTATTGGTAAATAATTATAGTCGGTTTGAATGTATATTTTTTGGTCGATGAAAAATCTAAACCCTGGATTAATTGAAATACTATTATAATTAAAACTTCCATTTACATTTCCGCCTTGAATTAATGGATCATATTGTGAAGCACCTAAAAAAGCAGCACCAGATATAGTATAGTTTGCACTAAAAAATGAATAGCCTAAATTAAAAAATGGTTTAAACTCTTTGCTAACTACAAACTCAATTCCGATATTTGGATTTACTATTAATGCATCTTTCATTTTGAGTTGGCTAGAATTTTCTCTAGATTTTAAATAATCTATACCTAAACCCGCTTGAATAGAAAGAAAATCTTTTTTAACTATCGTATATCGAGCATCTAAACCTACAACACCATTGTAACTATCACCTATAAAATTATTATTTCTTAGGTTTCCTGTATAATGGAGCGATACTAAAAATTTATTATCCTCTTTTTTCTTGATGTCTTGAGAATTTGATTTAAAAGAAACGATTAAAACCAAACTCAATATTATTTTCTTTATCATAACCTTTATTTTATGGCAACCATTTTTTATCAAAATTTGGTTTACGTTTTTCTAAAAAGGCATCTCTTCCTTCTTTGGCTTCATCAGTCATATAAGCCAAACGCGTCGCCTCTCCGGCAAATACTTGTTGTCCCACCATGCCATCATCTGTTAAATTCATGGCAAATTTTAGCATTTTGATAGACGTTGGTGATTTCGCTAAAATTTCTTGTGCCCACTCATAGGCTGTTGCTTCCAACTCATCATGTGGAATTACAGCATTGACCATTCCCATTTCAAAAGCTTCTTGCGCCGAATAATTTCTACCCAAGAAAAAGATTTCTCGCGCTTTTTTTTGTCCCACCATCTTGGCTAAATAAGCCGAACCATAACCTCCGTCAAAGCTCGTTACATCAGCATCGGTTTGTTTAAAAATAGCGTGTTCTTTACTGGCCAAAGTCAAATCGCATACCACATGCAAGCTATGACCACCGCCTACAGCCCATCCAGGAACCACACAAATCACGGCCTTAGGCATAAAACGGATCAATCGTTGAACATCTAAAATATTCAATCTATGGTATCCATCATCGCCTACATAACCTTGATGACCGCGTGCTTTCTGATCACCACCACTACAAAACGACCAAATTCCATCTTTTGAACTCGGACCTTCTGCAGAAAGTAATACTACTCCAATAGAAGTATCTTCTTGCGCATCGTGAAATGCTTGCAATAATTCGGCTGTGGTTTTTGGACGAAAAGCATTGCGTACCTCTGGGCGATTAAACGCAATTCGAGCTACACCATTGCATTTTTTATAAGTAATATCTTCAAATTCTTTTACGGTTACCCAATTGATTGAACTCATGAAAACTATTTATATTAAAATTAATGTTGGAAACTAAATTAGTTATTTTAGCGTAAAAATAAAGGAAATTTTAGATTCTATCACTAAAACAACTTTTAAAAATACTTTTAGGAAACCGATTCCGTTCATCAAACTACAGATGATATTTACAAACAAATGAGCTACAAAACATTAAAGCAATCCTATTATGGGGAAGCTTCTCTGTGAATTTCATAGTACAACTACATAATAATTTAGATATGAAATCAATTACAGGAAACTAAATCCGTAAAAACAATTGTATTTATATGAGCATTTCCTATTTGAAATTGAAAAGTATCTCCGTACTTTTGCACCAAGATGCCTCAATCAAGGCTACCAAATCTAAACTAGGGTTATATAATTATGAATCGATTTTTATCCTCTAAAAACACTTTTACCATATCCATATTATGGGGCATTGTTTTGTTTTTTATGGTTATGTTAATTTTAAACTATGAAAAAGGTAACATTCCTATCGTACCAATAATTATTATTTCGTTGGTAACGGCATTTGTATTGTGGGTTTTATTGGATACTCGTTATGTGATTAAAAATAATTTTTTATTATACCGATCAGGACCCATCCGTGGTAGAGTGGATATTACAAAAATAAAATCGATAAAGCGTTTTTCAGGTTTGAATGTTCCAGTAATGTTAAAACCTGCCTTAGACATCAAAGGTTTTATAGTGACTTATAATCAATTTGATGATTTATTTATTTCGCCAAAAATGAGTGACCAATTTTTAGAAGAAATCAAAAAGATAAATCCGAAGATTGAAATAATTTAAAAAAAGGGAAGTTGCATTACTTCCCTTTTTTATTATCCTATTTTTACAGAAGTCATCGTTAAAGATCCACCAACTGGCTTATCGTTAAAGAAACTTACATCGTCACTATTATCTCTTAAAGCGATATTATAGAGCAACGGATAATAATGATCTGGTGTTGGAATGGCTAATTTGGCAGCGCTTCCTAGTTTTTCATATTCAATTAAACTTTTGAAATCGTTATTTCCTATTTTTTCTTTAAATAGCGTATTCATTTCAATAGCCCAATCGTAACCAAACTCAGGTTCTTGTAATTTATCCCAAGCGACCATTCGCAGGTTGTGCACCATATTTCCGCTACCAATAATTAGAACTCCTTTTTTACGTAAAGAAGCCAACTGTTTGGCTAAATCATAATGGTATTGTGCAGGTTTATTGTAATCAATACTCAACTGTAACACTGGAATATCGGCGTTGGGATACATGTGCCGCACCACCGTCCAAGTGCCGTGATCTAATCCCCAATCGTGGTCTAAACCAACGGTTGTAGATGTAATTAATTCTGAAGTAGCTTTGGCTAGCTCTGGACTTCCTTTGGCTGGATATTGAACCTCAAAAAGCGCTTGTGGAAAACCTCCAAAATCATGAATTGTTTTCGGATTTTCCATGGCTGTGATGTGCGTTCCGCCGGTTAACCAATGTGCCGAAATTACTAATACTGCTTTTGGCTTAGGAATTTCTTTTCCGAATTTTGCCCAAGTTCTAGAAAACTCGTTGTCTTCTATTCCGTTCATTGGCGAACCGTGACCAATGAACAATACGGGTAGTTTTATGTCTTCCTCTGTTAATTCTTTGGTCCAATTATAAAATGGTTGTAATGATGCCATTGCCGCTCCTCCTATTAGTGTTTTTATGAATTCTTTTCGTTTCAATGTTATAACATTTGTATATACAAATATACTGCTTTTAAGCAAGAGATAATCTAAATTCTAATAAATTAACAAATTCTTTACACTAATTTAAGAGCATAATTTATCTAATAATTTTATTTTTACAGAAACAATGACCTATTCGAAATGTCAACATATATAAAAAGTTGTATAAAAATACTTTTTTTTACTATCGCTCTTCTCATCTTTTCAACAAAAGTAGTTGCCCAAAATCAACGAATCAATCCAAGTACACAACTGGCTTCTGAAATAGATGCTATGGGACATCTGAATAAAAAATTAAAATGGCAATGCGATTTTCAATACTCACGCCAAAGTCCGTATGAAAGTTTATCATTCTTAAAATACGGTGAACAATTTTCTGTTAGACCATGGATTCATTATTACCCTCAACCCACTATCAAACTATCAGCCTTTGTAGGATTATGGTACAATTTTAAAATAGATGGAAATGTTGGTCAAAGAAATTATCCGGAGTATCGTACTTCAATACAAGCCCAATTTTATAAAGTATGGGGAGTTAATACATTATCAAACCGATTTAGATCTGAAATTAGAGAAATTAAAAATAAAAACGGTCTTTTTGAAACTGCTTTTAGAGAGCGATATTTACTTAAATACCAGCGGCTTCTAAAACACCAAAAATATGATAAAGGTAGTTCTTATGGAATTCTATCTAATGAACTGTTACTTAATGTTGGAAGTGCAATAACTGGCTATAAAACATTTGATCAATACAGAGTATTTATTGGGCTTGGTTATAATATTACCGATGATATTTCTATTGAAACTGGGTATTTCAATCAGTTTTCTTATCATGCCCACGATACTAACTTTGATATGAATCACACCCTTCAAGTATCTTTTATAATCGATAACTTAACAATATAAATCCAATTGGTTTAATACATTATTTAACCAAATAAATCCCATCGTCTTTAATTTCAATCAATTTTTCTTTATACAAATGACCAATGGCTTTTTTAAAAGTCTTTTTACTCATCTTCAAAACCGTTTTAATATCTTCGGGATTAGAATTATCATTCAATCGTAGGAAACCTCGACTGGCTCTCAATTCATTTAAAATAATTTCCGAATTAGGTTCGATGTTTTCAAAACCTTGTTTATGTAACGAAACATCTATTTTTCCATCAGGACGAATGAATTTGATATAGCCTTTCATTTTATCACCAGTACGAATGGTATCGTCATAAACCTCATCTTTGTAAACCAATCCTTTGTGTTTTTGATTGATGATGACGTTAATGCCAATATCGGTAATGTGCGAAATAATCAAATCTACTTCTTCTCCCTTTTCAACCGTGATATTTTCATTATCTAAAAACTGATTGGTTTTACTGGAAGCTACTAATCTCTTGGTTTTTTCATCCATATAAAGATATACCAAATAGCGTTTCCCTTTTTCCATCGGACGCGCTTGCTCTTTAAACGGAACCAAAATATCTTTCTCCATTCCCCAATCCATAAAAGCACCCACTTGATTGATGTAATTCACACGCAAAAGCGCAAATTCGTTTAAGAAAATATACGGTACTAAAGTTGTAGCAACTGGTCTTTCTTCATGATCAAGGTACACAAAAACGGTAAGTTCTTCGCCAATTTCAAATACTTTTGGAACGTATTTATTAGGCAATAAAACATCTTCTTTACCATCGGTTAAAAACAAACCAACTTTGGTATCTCTATCTATTTTTAATGTATTGAACTGACCAATCTTCATAATAAGGAATAATTTGCGCAAAGGTACGAAATTGAATTAGGAATAAGTTATTAAACCAACTCTTTAAAATACTGCAATAACACGCTGTCATTCTTTAATGTTGGCGTAAATACTTCTAATAAAGTTGGTTTTTCATCATTTGAAAATAAGGTTTTTAAACTAGTAACTAATGCAGCTTCGTTACTTGCTGTTAGGTAATTCAAACCAAACATTTTACACAAATGTTCTGCTGTTAAGCAATGTGAAGTTTCAAAAAAGGTATTGAAAACTGGCGTTTCATCATGACCCGGAAGAATTCTAAAAATGCCACCACCACCATTATTTATCAAAATGATTTTGAAATTTTTCGGAATATAATTGTTCCAAAGCGCATTGCTGTCGTACAGAAATCCGATGTCGCCTGCGATGAAAACGTTTGGTTTTCCACTTCCAACCGCGGCTCCAATGGCTGTTGAAGTACTACCGTCAATACCGCTCGTTCCTCTATTGCTGAATACTTCTATACTTGCATCAATATCAAATAATTGAGCATAACGAATGGGTGAACTATTACTAATTTGCAATTGCGAATTTTTAGGTAAAACAGGCAACACTTTTTCAAATACCTTTAAATCGGTAAACGGAATTTTAGTCAAATATTCTAGACTTTTCTGTTGACGAAGTTTTTTTATACCTTGCGCATAGTTGTTGTACTGACTTTCAGCTGCTTCGGTGAAAAGAAAAAACGATTGAAAAAACACGTTTGGTCGAACCACAAAATGCTTGCTCAAACAGCCAAAAGTATCATAAGCTCTCAAATCATCAATATGCCAATGATGTTGCGGTTGATACTTTCTAAGAAAGGCTTTGATACGTTTAGACACAATCATACCGCCAAAAGTCACCAATATTTCGGGTTGAAAAGCTAGAAAATCCTCGTGAGTAAACGGAGTAATTATCGAATCAATAGTATTAATGAACTTTGGATGATGCAGATTAGAAGTTGTTTCAATCATCACCACAACCGATGGATCGTCGGCAAGTTTGTCAAGAAATTTCTGCTCAACGGCATTCGGTTCGTTAACCCCAACCAGAACCAATTTCTTTTTGGAAGCATTCCAAATGGAAGCGTATTCTGAAAGCGGTTCATCATAAATAAAATCGGTTGTAACAGAAGAAATTATCTTTGGTTCGACAGACAATTCCGAGACGGTTTCATATAAAGGTTCCTCAAATGGCGCATTAATATGTACTGGACCTTTTTTGGCGAAAACCGTATTAATAGCTTCGTTAATTAAAAAATCATTTTCATCGGAAGCTTCTTCGGTTAAATTGGCATTGAACAACGAATGATTGGCAAACACATTTTCTTGTCGAATGGTTTGTCCGTCACCAATATCGATCTTGCTTTGTGGTCTATCGGCAGAAATTACCACAAACGGAATCTGGCTATAAAACGCTTCGGCGAAAGCCGGATAATAATTAAGTAATGCCGAACCCGAAGTACACACAACAGCAACTGGTTTTTTGATTTGCTGCGCCATTCCTACAGCAAAAAAAGCTGCCGAACGTTCATCGGCAATACTGTAACATTTAAAATCGGGATGGCTCGCAAAACCTATAGTTAGAGGTGCATTACGTGATCCGGGAGAAATTATTATGTTGGTGATTCCTTTGGCACGAAGTATTTCGATAATAGACTGCGCTAAAGGTATTTTTGGGTAAATCATTGTATCGGATTTGCAAGGCTACAAAGTTACAAAGTTGTAAAGTATTTTCAAGAGGTTAACTAAGTTTTATTATTTTTGAATGCAATTTATATGCTATGGAAATCAAAATCAGAAACTATAAAACCAAAGACACCGCAGCTATTTTAGAAATTATTAATTATAATATTCTAAATTCGACTGCCTTGTATGATTACGAACCGCGTACTTTGGTAAATCAAATTGCCATTTTTGAAGACAAACTCCAAAAGAGATTTCCAATTATAGTTGCTTTAGAAAATGAAATCGTAGTAGGTTTTGGTTATTATAGTGAATTTCGTTTTAGAGAAGCTTACAAATTTACGGTAGAACATTCGGTTTATGCACATCCAAACCACTTAGAAAAAGGCATTGGCAAACTTCTTTTAGAAGAGCTCATTCATTTGGCGAAAGCCCAAAAACTACATACGATGATTGGCGTTATTGATTCTGAAAACCAAAAAAGTATTGATTTTCATAAACGATTTGGTTTTGAAATTGTTGGAACGATAAAAGAATCTGGATTCAAATTTGACCGTTGGTTAGATAGTGTTTTTATGCAAAAAATGCTGTAACAACTTTCAGTTGCAGTACCAAATCTGAAAACTGCGACTGAAAACTGAAAACTACTTTAATATTTCCTCAAAATTGGGTTTGAAATAATTTGGTCCTTTCATTACTTTACCGTCTTCTCTGTAAATAGGTTTTCCGTCTTCGCCCAACTTACTCATATTACTTCGTTGAATTTCGTCAAAAACTTCTTCGATTTTATGTTGCAAACCGTGTTCAATTATGGTACCGCATAAAATATAAAGCATATCACCAAGCGCATCGGCTATTTCAACAATATCGTCATTTTGAACTGCTTCGAGATATTCTTCATTTTCTTCTTTCATCAAATTATAACGAAGCATATTGATTTGATTTCCTAAATTACCTCGAACAATTTCACTTACTCCCAATCCGAAAGCGGTGTGAAATTCTTTAACTGCGTTGATTTGTTTTTGCATTTTTTATTTGAAATTAATTATGAAGCCAAAATACAAATTATGAATTCAAATGCCTAAATTTGTTGAAAAATTACACCATTATGTTTACAAAAGGTCAATTACTATTTGCAGGACTTTTTATTGTAGCTTTTGTTTTTGCCATGATTTATGCTTATGGTAAAGACAAGGCGTTACACAACAAATTTTATAAGGGAAATTATAAGATTTTATTAGGTTTTTTTGTTTTTATAATTCTTCTTTTTTTGATAAAAATATTCTTTAGACATTAAAAAAATCGAGTGTTCTTGTAAGATTCAGCACAAAACATGATACAGCGTTGGAATTGTTCAACAATAAATTTATTTTATTATATTTACGTCGCAATTTTATAACCTTTAATGAGAATACTCAAATACATATTTTTGTTACTTCTATTAATCCTACTAGGATTGACCGTTTTTGTTTCAACACAAAATGCGAACTATGATGTGACTCGCAGTAAGGTTATCAAAAATCCTAGAAGTGTAGTATTTAATTACATTAATGATTACCGAAATTGGGAAACTTTTGCTTCATGGATTCAAAACGATCCGTCGATGAAATTTACTTACCCAGAACTTACCATGGGAAAAGGTGCTTCTTGTTCTTGGACCAGCGATAGTAATGAAGGAAACTTAAAAACGTATTTTGTAAAAGAAAATGATAGTCTTGCTCAAAAAATGATTCAAAACGATGAATCGTCAACCATTTTCTGGAAATTTAAAGACACCATTGGAGGAACAAAAGTTACTTGGAGAAGTAAAGGCAAACTTGATTTTAAATCGAAAGTCTTAGCCTTTTTTAAAGGTGGTATCAATTCGGTAATTGGAGATTCTTACGAGAAAAGTCTTGAAAACCTCAATAAAACATTAGATTACGAAATCAATACCTACAAAATTAAAGTCAATGGAATTGTAAACCGCCAAGGTGGATTTTATTTAAAGCAATTCATGCATTGCAAACAAAAAGACGTAGATCGCTACATCAAGGTTTTAGTACCGCGAATGGAGCGTTTCTTTGAAAAAAACAATCTAAGTGCTAACGGAAAATTGTTTATCATTTATCACAAATACGATCGTACTAATGATGATGTAGGTTTTTCGGTATGTATGCCTATTCGAGATTCTATTCACATTATGCCAGGCAGCGACATCGAATCGGGTGAAATGCCAAATTACACGTCGTTAAAAACTACTTTGGTGGGCGATTATTCACATACACAAATGGCTTGGAAAAAAGCATTCAACTACATTTCCGACAATCATCTAGAGCGCAACCGTTCGGGTCAAGTGATTGAAGTATATGTAAAAGGACGAAATGATGTTAAAAGTCCGTCTAAATGGGTTACCGAAATTTATGTGCCAGTATATCCAAAAGCGGCACCACGACCAACAAATCCTAAACCAGCAGATTCTACTCGTGTAGTTACTCCGATAGCAAATCCTACACCGTAAAAATTTTACAAAAAAATTGGAATACGTTTAGATTAAACCTTTTCCATTATCTTTATTCTTACAGATAAATTTTCGCCTTGCAAGAAGAAAAGGATTTCATAAACGAACTTTTAAACCCTAAAACGCAGAATGTAGCGTTTCAGAAACTCTTGCGCGATTATCAAAAACCTTTGTACAATCATATTAGAAACATTGTTCTCAACCACGACGATGCCGATGATGTATTGCAAAATACCTTCGTGAAAGTATTTCAGTATCTGAAAAATTTTAAAGGCGATAGCAAATTGTTTTCTTGGATGTACCGAATTGCCACCAACGAAGCCATCACTTTTATAAATAATAAAGCCAAACGTAATGGTACTACTAGTGAAGCGTTGCAAACAAAAATTGTAGAAAACCTTCAGTCGGATGTTTATTTTGATGGAAATGACATTCAAATTAAATTGCAAAAGGCGATTGCATTGCTTCCAGAAAAACAACAATTAGTATTTAAAATGAAGTATTACGAAGAAATTAAATACGAAAATATGTCGGAGATTTTAGGCACATCAGTAGGTGCGTTAAAAGCATCCTATCATCATGCCGTAAAAAAAATTGAAGAATATATGAATAACAATTAAACCTTTTAGACCAATAAATGTCTTATAGATATGAAAGATTTTAAATTAGATACTCACCCAAAAATAACATCAGGCTTTATAATTCCTGAAGATTATTTTGATACTTTTTCAGAAAAGGTAATGCAAAAATTGCCCAAAGAAGAACCCAAAGTAGTATCGTTTTATGCAAAAAACAAACGATTATTATTTTCTGCTGCGGCGATTTTAGTAGTTGCCTTATCGATTCCTATTGTATATCAAATACAAAATAGAGAACAAGAATTATCTTCTAATGATGTAGAAAATTATATTGTAAATCATACCTCTTTATCCGATGAAGACATTGTAAATTTACTAGACCAAGAAGATATTGACAAATTAAATATAGAAACTCCTATTGAAAAAGAAGCACTTGAAGAAGTTCTTTCTAGCAATACCAATTTGGAGCAATACATTACAAACGAAAACTAAACAACATGAAAAATTTTAAATTAATAACATTAGCACTTGTCTTAATTTCAATGGCGTCATTTGCACAAGATGGTTCTTTAAGGCAACGTTTTAAAGAAAAAAAAGAGCAAATAAAAGCGTTGAAGATTGCCTATATAACTAATGAATTAAATCTAACACCCGATGAGGCTACAAAATTCTGGCCACTTTTTAATGCTTTTGAAGACAAACAACAAGAAATTAGAAAGCAAAAATTGAAAGCTTTTTTAGAACAAAAAGACGATAACTCTTTAGATAAATTATCCGAAAAAGAAGCTACAACAGTGCTGAATCAGATGGAAAGTGCTGAAGACGAATTGTATCAATTGAAAAAGAAATTTATAGCCAATTTGAAAAATGTACTTCCAGCAACTAAAATTTTGAAACTCAAAAAAGCAGAAGAAGAATTTAGTAAAAAATTATTACAACAATACCGCGATAAAAAAATTGGTCGATAAAAATAATTCCATTTTAACTATCATATCTCAAAGCGATTCTCATTTGAAAATCGCTTTTTTTATTAAAAACAATTACTTAGAACTAAATTCCAATTTAACAATCTTGTCTTTTCCTGCGGCAATTGCGGTAAAATCATTTATAAATCTAATGGTATACAAAGTGCTATCGGTACTCAATTGCGACCATGTTTTTCCTTGATCTTTAGAATAAAACAATCCGCTTGCTCCAACTGAAACGAGTTGTTTTCCATTACTATTAGGCACAAATTGCACACAAGAAGCGTAACCAAAACCTTGTTGTTCCCCAACCAATTTCCATGTTTTACCGCCATCGGTTGTTAGGGCTTTATTTTGAAAATTCTGATTTGGCTTTTCATAATTTCCGCCTGCAACAAATCCGATATTATTGTCATAAAAATCGGCTGTAAAAATTCCAGTCATGGTTGCTCCTTGAACAATTGGAGTATCATAAACCATCCACGTAATTCCTTTATCTGGCGAATAAAAAACTCTTGCTTTTTTTCCACCAGAAACCAACCAAGTGGAATTTCCTTTAACAATAATATTGGTATTACTAGCGGCAAATGCTGCTTCACCATCTGCTAATTTGGGTAACTTTTCACACGGAAGTTTTTGCCAAGTTTCACCTCCATCTCGAGTAATTATTATTGAGAAACAATTCTCTGTAGGGTCGCCAATTGCAATTCCTTCGTTATCATTCCAAAATTGCATGCTATCATAAAACACTTTTTCATTGTGTTCTTCATAAACGAGCTTCTTGTGAACCAAATTTTTTGAGAATTTATACAACAAAGCAGGATTACCAACACTCAAGACAAAAATTGAATTCGAGGTCTGTGCACTACTTCTAAACTCTATTTTCAAAGAATCTTTATTGATTGTACGTTCCATTTTATTGGCATTCATCAAACTCAAATACCCTACTCTATTTTTATCGGCGGCATACCAAACTTTATCCGATGAAACAGAAATCGGTCGGATACTGATCTTGTCTTTCAAAAGAGTATCAATTTTAACAGAATTATAAAATGTAGATTTACTTTCTTGCAATAGCTTACAAGAGATAAATAGAACGAAAAAAGTTAGTAAAAAGTAGGTTTTTCTCATGAGAATTTAAGAAATGATACTGCTAAAATACAACTTAATTTTTGTTAATGATTTGCAAATGTTTCATTCTTGGCACAAATATTGGTTTACTGGTTTCAAAGACTATTATGAACCATTAATACTTTGCGTTATGAAAACTAAAATATTACTTTCGACATTCATGAGTTTGCTTTTTGCAAGTTCATTTGCACAAGACAGAACTACCGTAAATGCGACTAGTTCTGAGATTAGCGACAACCTAGATCTTAGGGCTGTAGCTTCTATTTTTGGAGATTCAAAAGATTTGGCCGATTTCGAATTTAAATTGAATGATCCCAAAGCACAAATTTCAAATTTAGATTTAAACAACGACAATCAAGTTGATTATTTGCGCGTTATCGAATCGGTTGAAAAAAACGTACATCTTATTATTATTCAAGCCGTTTTAGGACAAGATAAATACCAAGACGTAGCAACTGTTGAAGTTGAAAAAGACAACAACAATCGCATGCAAGTACAAGTTGTAGGAGATGTTTATATGTATGGTAAAAACTATATTTATGAACCTGTTTATGTAAATGTTCCTGTTATTTACAATTATTTTTGGGTGCCAAATTACCGTCCTTACTACTCTTCATGGTATTGGGGTTATTATCCAGCTTATTATTATGCTTGGAACCCATGTCCGATATTCCGATACAGACATCATATCGGATTGTGCATCAACTTTAACTATCATTACAATTATGTAAATTATAGAAGATGCGAATGGGCTTACAATCATTACTATGGAAGAAGAGCCAACTATTACGAAAGAGAATATCCAAACCGTTCTTTTGAACATAGAAATTCAGGTTTTGCAAATCGCTACGAATTGGATCAAACAAGACCAAGACATGATGTAGCTTTCAATGATAATCCGAGAAATTCAGGTCAAGTAGGTCCGAGAAACTTTGATAACCCAAGAGGAAACTCTGACGCAAGTCCAAGAGGAAACACATCAGATTCACCAAGAAATTCTTCAATTGGAAGTCCAAGAAACGAAACTAGAGACAACTCTATTTCAAATCCGAGAACGGTATCCAACGACTCACCTAGAAACAATAGTTTTAGCACACCACGTGCTTCAGACAACAACACCATTTCTACTTCTCCAAGAGGAAATTCAAACGATAGTCCGAGAAGTACAAGCTACAGCACACCACGTTCTTCAGAAAACAATACTGTTTATAGTTCACCAAGAAGTTATTCGAGTGATACTCCAAGAAATTCTGGATTCAGCACACCTTCAAGTGAACCAAGAAGCTACGGAGGTGGAACTGCTTCTCCAAGAAGTTTTAGCAATGAAAGTTCATCACCACGAAGCTACGGTGGAGGAAATTTTGGTGGAAGCTCGTCTCCAAGAGGCAATGGTGGCGGTTTTAGTGGCGGCGGAGGCAGAAGTTCAGGTGGCGGATTCAGTGGCGGTGGCGGTAGCCGAGGCTCTGGTGGCGGCAGAAGATAATTTAAAATCATACTAAACTAAAAAGCATCGAAAATATTCGGTGCTTTTTTTATTTAAAATCTTTAAAAGTAATACATTTGTACTCTTTTTTTAACAAATTATTATGAGCTCGACTAGTCATAGCCATCAACATCTTCACAGCAAGTTAACTGCGGCTGGGTTACTAATTACATTAGGAATTATCTATGGTGACATTGGTACATCTCCACTCTATGTAATGAATTCCATTATTGGCGATAGTGTTATATCTAAAGATCTAATATTGGGAGGCTTGTCTTGTATTTTCTGGACGCTTACCTTACAAACCACTTTAAAATATGTCATCATTACTTTAAGTGCTGATAATCATGGCGAAGGTGGGATTTTTGCTTTGTACGCACTAGTAAAAAGAACCAAAATTCAATGGCTAATTGTTCCTGCCATTATTGGTGGAAGTGCTTTGTTGGCCGATGGTATCATCACACCTCCTATCTCGGTTTCTTCTGCTGTAGAAGGATTACGAATTTTTAAACCAGACATTCCTACGGTGCCTATTGTTATATCAATTTTGTTTGTTTTGTTTACTATTCAACAATTTGGAACAAAATTAGTTGGTAAATTTTTTGCTCCTATGATGCTGATTTGGTTCACAATGTTAGGGGTTTTAGGTGTAATTCAAATGGTTACTAATCTTGAAGTTTTTAAAGCATTAAACCCATATTACGCCTATCATTTACTAACAAGTGATGTTAGCGATCAAGGATTCTTTATACTTGGAGCTGTTTTCTTATGTACTACTGGAGCAGAAGCATTGTACTCCGATATGGGGCATTGTGGTAGAAAAAACATCCGAATCAGTTGGATGTTTGTTAAAACTACTTTGGTTTTAAATTACTTCGGACAAGGTGCTTATTTATTATTACATGAAGGGAAAACATTGGCCCAATTGAGTGCTCACAATCCTAATCCGTTTTACCTGATTATGGCAGAATGGTTCAAACCATTTGGTATCGTTGTAGCTACATTAGCAGCTGTAATCGCCTCTCAAGCATTAATTAGTGGTTCTTTCACACTCATCAACGAAGCCATGCGTTTGAATTTCTGGCCTAAAGTAAAAATCAAATTTCCAACCGATGTAAAAGGACAATTATACATTCCATCTATTAATTGGCTTTTATTTTTTGGTTGTGTCGGAATTGTATGGCACTTTCAAGAATCAAGTAATATGGAACACGCTTATGGTTTGGCCATCATCTTATGTATGATTATGACTACCATCTTGCTAAATTATTATTTGATAATGAAAAGAGTAAAATGGTATTTCATTGCACCTCTAATTCTTATCTATCTTACTATCGAATTTAGTTTCTTAGCAGCTAACATTACTAAATTTATGGATGGTGGATTTGTGACCTTATTCATTGCTATAATATTGATTAGCATTATGTCAACTTGGTATTTGGCTAAGAAAATTAGTAAAAACTATACCAAAATGGTTAAGATTGATGCTTATAAAAAAGTGCTTGCCGAATTGAGTGTCGATTTATCAATCCCAAAATACGCTACGCATTTAGTATACATGACAAACTCCAATCGATCTGATGAAATTGAAGAAAAGGTAATGTATTCTATTCTACAAAAAAGACCAAAAAGAGCCGATTTATATTGGTTTGTTCACGTAAATATTTTAAGCGAACCTTATAAAAAAGAATTTAAAGTTACCGAAGTTATTCCAGATGACTTGTATCGAGTGGACTTCTATCTTGGTTTTAGAGAACCTACCAAAATCAATTTGATGTTGAAAGAAGTTATCAAAGATATGGTGAGCAAAGGCGAAGTAGATATAACGAGTCGTTACGAATCCTTAAATAAAAACAACATTATCGGAGATTTTAAATTTGTGCTTTCAGAAAAATTCTTGTCGAATGACAGCGATTTAACCTTCTTTGAAAACATTGTTATGAATGCTTATTTCTTCATGAAAAAATTCAGTTTATCTGAAGAAAAAGGTTTTGGCCTAGACAGCAGCTCGGTTAAAGTTGAACAATTCCCGATGGTGTTGCATCCACCAGAAATCATTGACATGAGACGAATTGATTCTCATGGAAATCATTAACCAATAAAATCAAAATAGAGACGGCAAATTCATTATTTATTTCTTAATGAACTTGCCGTTTTTTATTTCTTTATTGGATCCAATAACACTGTAATAATATATTCCAGCCGAAAATTTTGAAATATCAATAGTACAACTCTCCACAAACTTTTGCTGTAAAATTACTTTAGCATTACCATCAGTAATTTTTATTGCATACTCATTCAAAGTAAGTCCTTTTATAGTAATACTATCTTTTGTAGGATTTGGATATAATACGATTTGATTTGACTGTGCACTCATTTCATTATAATTCAAAACATTACACTGAATGCAGTTTTTTTGATACGTAATAGCAGTATCGGAGACAATTTGAGAATCAAAATAAGCACCTTGAGCACAATTCCCTTTCAATTGAAAATCCAACCATGGCAACAAATAATTAAATAAAATGGTATGCTGCACTGTTCTAGTAATTGTTGGTGAAGGAGAACAAGTAGATTCTCCAAAACTGCAAAAGGTATTTGTATTGGCCATCTGGCAATGACTTGCACCAATAATGTTTATTAAAGTCTTACAAGCACTAGCCAATCCATTATACATGGGTAATTGATTAGAACTTGGAGGTGTTACACAATCATTAGCTCCTGCAAATATAAGAGCTGGAATTGTAACAGAAGTACTGGCTGTAATGGCTGATGGATTAGTTTCTGCTGGCGCAAAATTTACTAATGTAGTGATATTCGAATTCAATGGAACCGCCAAAAAAGAAGCTCCACCACCCATACTATGCCCCATAACAGCATTCATCGGACTTATGCGATTAAAAAAAATAGACGAACTTTGTGTGCCCAAATAATTCATTTGATCAACAACAAATGCCAAATCTTTAGTATACTCTAGATGTGATGGTGAAAATGAACCTTCGGTTTTTGGGAAAGCCATAACATAACCGCTTGGCACTAAGGCGTTCCAAAAGTTTTGATAGGCATCCCATGTCATCACAAATCCGTGTCCAAAAACCAAACTTGGAAATTTTAAATTATTCAACGTAGTAAATGCAACGTTATCACCCGACACATCTGCAGGATAATAAATTTCCGTAGGAATATTTCTATTACTTCTAGAAGAATCAACAAAATTAATAGTTGTGTGCCCTATCGAATAGGTTTGAGCTTGTATACAAGTGACTGAACTCAATAAAACAATTAGCAGAAGGATTACTTTCTTCATAATAAGAAATTAGTGAATTCAAATATAGAAAATTCATTTGAATGTATTCAATATCTGCATTTTATAAACATTTTAAAATTTCACAAATTAAAATATAAAAAAGCAATACCTTTGCTAGCTGACTCTTGGACAAAGTCCAAATAAAGTTATTTTTTAAAACAATGAGATTACACCGAAATTTAGTTTACACTACTATTGATTCGCTAAATGCCATCTTTAATGAAGGTGAATATGCCGATAAAGTAGTAGCAAGAGCTTTGAAAAAAGACAAACGTTGGGGAAGTTCCGACAGAAAATTTGTTGCCGAAACCATCTATGAAATCGTGCGATGGAAACGATTATATTCCGAAATAGCCAATGTAAAAGAACCTTTTGACCGAGACGATTTATGGCGCATTTTTGCTGTTTGGGCCGTTTTAAGAGGCTACCCAATTCCAGATTGGAGACAGTTAGAAGGAACGCCAGAGCGCAAAATCAAAGGGAAATTCGACGAATTATCTAAAATCAGAAAAATGCGCGAATCCATTCCAGATTGGATGGATGAATTGGGTGTATCCGAATTGGGTGAAGAACTTTGGACCAAAGAAATAGCAGCACAAAATAAACAAGCTCAAGTTATTTTAAGAGTTAATACCTTAAAAACAACCAAAGAAAAGTTACGTGCTATTTTGATGGATTTAAACATCGAAACCGAACCTTTAAAAGATCAACCCGATGCTTTGGTACTTAAAGAAAGAGCTAATGTATTTTTAACCGATGCTTTCAAAGAAGGTTTATTTGAAGTTCAAGATGCTTCATCGCAATTAGTGGCAGCTTTTTTAGATGTTCAACCCGGAATGCGCGTTGTTGATACCTGTGCAGGAGCTGGTGGAAAAACATTACACATGGCTTCTTTAATGCAAAATAAAGGTCAGCTAATCGCCATGGATTTGTATGAAAGTAAATTAAAACAATTGAAACTTCGTGCTAAAAGAAATGGTGCTTTTAATATAGAATACCGAATTATAGATTCAACCAAAGTAATTAAAAAATTACACGAAAAAGCTGATAGAGTTCTAATTGACGCACCTTGTAGCGGTCTTGGAGTTTTAAAACGAAACCCTGATGCTAAATGGAAATTACAACCAGAATTTATTGATAACATTAGAAAAGTACAAGCCGAAGTCTTAGAAAATTATTCTAAAATAGTAAAACCAGGAGGCAAATTAGTGTATGCTACTTGTTCGGTTTTACCTTCAGAAAATCAAGAACAAGTCGAAAAGTTTTTAAAGACTGAAAACGGGAAAAACTTTACCTTTATAAAAGATTCTAAAATACTTGCCTCACAATCGGGTTTTGACGGATTTTACATGGCACTTTTAGAACGAAAAAAATAAAATTGTATGAAAAAATATTTTTACCTCTTACTGCTTTGCAACTTTTTTGCCGTTGCTCAAATACCTAATGGCTATTATAATAGTGCAACAGGTACCGGATATACATTGAAAACTCAATTGTATAATATTATAAAAAACCATACCGATCAAGGTTATGCTGGTTTATGGACAACTTATGCTACATCTGATAGAGATTTGTTTTATGAAAACGACAATACTGTTTTAGACGTGTATTCAGAAAATCCAACAGGACCAGATCCATATACATTTATCTATTCTTCAAATCAATGTGGTTCTTACACCAATGAAGGTGATTGTTATAATAGAGAGCACACCATTCCGCAGAGTTATTTTGGAAATGGCGTACAACCTATGTATTCTGATGCGCACTTTGTTTTACCAACCGATGGTAAAGTTAATGGCAAAAGAGATGATTTTCCTTATGGACGTGTTGGTAATGTAACATGGACTTCAATGAATGGTTCAAAATTTGGAAACAACAATAATTCTGGTTATTCTGCTGGTTATTCTCAAACCGTTTTTGAACCAGTAGATGAATTTAAAGGTGATATTGCACGTTGTTTACTTTATTTTGTTACTCGTTACGAGAATCAATTAGTTGGTTTTTATGGTGCGACAAGTTCTACTGCAAAAGTAATGTTTGATGGCACAAGTGATCATTCCTATTCTAATACTTTTTTAAATATCTTAATTACATGGCACTTACAAGATCCCGTAAATGCTAGAGAAATAGCGCGTAATAACGCCGTATATGCAAGACAAGGAAATAGAAATCCGTATATTGATCATCCAGAATATGTTTGTCAAATCTGGCAAAATGATTGTGCAGCACTTAGCAATCCATCTGCAGAAATAAAAGCCATTTCTATTTATCCAAATCCTGCTAACAATCACAAAATCAATATTGATACTGAGAATAAAATTGATAACATTCAATTGATTAACGTTAGCGGACAATTAATTATGGAAATCAAAAATCCAATTTTCAATAACAATTCGTATACCTTAGAAAATATACCTCAAGGGTTTTATATTTTGAAATTGAATTCAGAAAATCAATCTATAGCAAAGAAAATTATTGTTAATTAAGTAGCGATAATTTCTCATAACAAAAAAGAGCTTTAGAAATCCTAAAGCTCTTTTTTTATTCTTCTTCGGAAGCATTGGACTTAGAGTAATTTCTCCATTTCTCAATACAATCGGTCATATCTTTGGGTATTTCAGAATCAAAACGCATCATTTCACCCGTAACTGGATGAATAAAACCGAGCGTTTTGGCATGTAAAGCCTGACGTGGCAATGTTTTAAAACAATTATCTACAAACTGTTTGTATTTGGTGAACGTTGTTCCTTTCAATATCAAATTACCACCATAACGTTCGTCGTTAAACAAAGTATGTCCGATGTGTTTCATGTGAACACGAATCTGATGCGTACGACCCGTTTCCAATTTACACGAAACCAAAGTTACATAACCAAATCGTTCCAAAACTTTGTAATGAGTTACAGCGTGTTTTCCTATTTCAGAATCTTCAAAAACAGCCATTTGCATTCGATCTTTCAAATGACGTGCAATGTTCCCGGTTATCGTTCCTTCATCTTCTTTTACATTTCCCCAAACCAAAGCAATATATTCTCTTTCTGATGTTTTATCTTCAAATTGTTTCGCTAGATGCGTCATCGCAGCCTCTGTCTTGGCTACTACCAACAATCCAGTAGTATCTTTATCAATTCGATGTACCAATCCTGGACGTTCTGAACTGTTCATTGGCAAATTATCAAAATGAAATGCCAATGCGTTTACTAAAGTACCTGTATAATTTCCGTGACCTGGGTGAACGACAAAATTGGCTGGTTTGTTAATGACCAACAAAGCATCATCTTCATAAACAATATCTAATGGAATGTCTTCGGGATCTACCCTATTTTCAAATGGTGGATGAGACAATAAAATTCGAATGACATCAAAAGGTTTTACTTTATAATTCGATTTTACTGGGATATCATTTACATAAACATCGCCATTAGTTGCCGCCGCTTGAATTTTATTTCGGGTAGCATTCGGAATCAAAAAAGTAAGATATTTATCGATTCGCGTTAAAGATTGTCCTTTTGGAACTTCAAATTTATGATGTTCAAAAAGTTCTTCTTCGGGTTCTTGTAACTCTAAATTATTGCTCATTCGGAATCGTATCTGAAGGTGTTTTAGTTGGAATCGAATCCAACTCTGTATCGTTAAACACTACTTTTCCATCGCCAAGAACAAGATCAATCTTAGAAGACTTCAACACTTTTGTTCCTGGTTTTATCTTTTTACCGTTCATCCACATTTCCAGCACCATATCTTTTCCAATATAAGGAATGTATTTTATGGTACCTTCTTGTAATCCAACTGCTTTCAAAGTGGGTACCGCTTGACGATACGTTTTTTCAATCAAATCTGGAACCGCAACCATTTTAAATGTAGAAGCATTCAATTTTATGTAAATTGTTCTTCCTCCTTTTACTTTTGAACCGGCTGTAGGTTCTTGTTGTACTACAGAAAGTTTAGGAAAATTAGGATTGTAATCTACGGTATCAATAATTTGATAATCTAAATCAAGTTCGTCTAATTTTTGCTCCACTTGTTGTTCGTTCAATTTAGCTAAATTCGGAACCGTAATTTCATAGCCATGATTGGTTACAAACGTGATCCAATGAAAAAACAAAAAAGCAATAACTGCAATTATAGCCAAGGCGGCTAAAATTTGTGCAACAAAAACTTTACTGGTTAGATATTGACGTAAACTCATATAAATATATTTATCGCAAAGATATAATTTTTAGTTTCAACATTTGTACTAAATTTGTATTGTAATTTAAATTAAAACGAATGAATGTAGCTGTAGTTATGGGCGGATATTCAGATGAATCTGTAATATCATTACGAAGTGGTCAATTAATTTTGAACAACCTTGATAAAAACAAATATCAAATCTATGAAGTTCATATTCTTTTAAACGATTGGTATTGTTTGGTCGATGGCGTAAAATATCCTATAAACAAAGCTGATTTTAGTTTTACAAAAGATGCTGAAACGATTCATTTTGATGTTATTTCAAACACGATACACGGAACACCTGGCGAAGACGGACACATGCAGGCGTACTGGGAATTACTCGGAATTCCGTATACTGGATGTAATTTTTACCAATCGGCACTTACGTTCAACAAAAGAGATACGCTTTCTGTGTTATCCAAATTCGATATTCCCAAAGCAAAATCTATTTATTTGAGTAAAGGTGATAACATTAGCGGTGCTGAAGTAGCTGCAGAATTGGGTTTGCCTTTTTTTGTTAAACCAAACCAGTCGGGAAGTTCGTTAGGAGTTTCTATGGTTTCGACTTTAGATGATTTTCAAAAAGCACTAGATTTTGCATTTGCCGAAGACACCGATATCTTAATAGAATCGTACCTTAACGGTCGTGAAATTTCTGTTGGCGTTATGAATTATAAAGGAGAAACTAAAGTTATGGGAATGACCGAAATATTATCTCAGAACGCTTTTTTTGATTACGAAGCCAAATATTTGGGAAAATCAGAAGAAATAACCCCAGCCAATATCTCAGAAGAAATAAAAATTCGAATTGAAGAAACCGCTAAAAAAGTTTACGAAGCCTTGGGAATGAGTGGTTTTTCGAGAACCGATTTTATTGTAATGAATGACATTCCGCATTTTATAGAAATCAATACCAATCCAGGTTTGTCGCCACAGAGCATTTTCCCACAACAAGCGGCATATGCTCAAATGGCAATGAGTGATTTGTTGGATAACGAAATTAGTTTAGCTTTACAAAGAAAACTAATTTGGAAAAAGTAATTTTTCAAAAAAAAAGAAACTAACCAAAATCAAACCACATGATTTTTTACGGAACAAAAGCGAGTAGTATCAAAAACGGACAAATAATTAATGTTGATTGTCCACATTGTGGAACTAATACATCAATGATATATAGTGTCTTTGGAAAATATGCACATATTTATTGGATACCTTTTTTTCCAATAAGCAAAATAACTGTTTCTGAATGCAATTCTTGTAAAAAAACATACGAATACAAAGATTTACCAGAAGGAATTAAGATCAAATTTCAAAGAGAAAAAGAAAAAAGTCCCGTAAAATATCCTATATGGATGTTTTCAGGCTTATTTATAATTGCAATTTTAGTTGCTTTTGGAATCTATACCTCAGGAGAAACCGAAAAACAGGAAGCTGAATATTTAAAGGCTCCAAAAGTTGGCGATATTTATCGATTCGAATCCAATCCTGGGTTTTACTCAACAATGAAAGTTGAAAAAGTACTAAAAGATAGTCTTCATGTTTTTTTAAACGAAATGGAAACTAATAAAACCTCTGGAATTGATGATATTGATAAACCTGAAAACTACAAAAATTTATATGGTTATTCTATTGAGGAAATTCGAAAAATGTATCAAAATAAAGAAATATACGCAATCAACAGAGACTAATGAAAAGAGCAATATTCCCAGGTTCCTTTGATCCAATAACGAATGGACATTACGACATTATCAAAAGAGGAATTTCTCTATTTGATGAAGTAATTGTTGCCATCGGAATCAATGCCGAAAAGAAATACATGTTTTCGTTAGAAGATAGAAAACGCTTTATTGAAGAAGCATTTCAAGACGAACCCAAAGTAAAAGTCATTACCTATGAAGGCTTAACCATTGATTTGTGCCGTAAATTGAACGCTGATTTTATTCTTCGTGGTTTACGAAATCCAGCCGATTTTGAATTTGAAAAAGCCATAGCGCACACTAACAGACGTTTGTCTAAAATAGAAACTGTTTTCTTATTAACTGCCTCAAAAACTTCTTATATTTCATCAAGTATTGTTAGAGATGTTATAAGAAATAATGGCGATTACACCGTTTTAGTTCCGGATTCGGTGAAGATTTAATACAACACAGATTTCACAAATTTACACAGATCAATTTGTGCTAATTTGTGAAATCTGTGTCTTTATTCATCTTTCTTAACCACTTTTCGTGCAACTTCAATCTTATACTTTTTACCTTTCATTTTTTCATCACGAATGTTAGCAAGGAATTCTTTTACTTTTTTAGATTTTACTGCCGCAAACGAAATAAAGTCTTTGACTTCAATCAAACCCAAATCGCCTTTTTCTAATTTTCCTTTTTGAGAAAAGAATCCAACAATGTCTATTTTATTCAACTTGTTTTTCTTGCCACCACTGATATAAATCGTTTGAAATTCGGGAGGTTTTGGTAAAGTTGTAGCGCTTTTCAGATTCAAAACTGGCATTTCATAATCTAAATAGTCTAATTTTTTTTCACTTTCGTGGATAATAACATAGGCTGTTCCAGAAGCTAACATTCGGGCCGTTCGACCATTTCTATGCGTGAATTCGTCTTCTTTTAACGGTAAATGATAATGAATCACGTGTTTCATTTCAGGAATATCCAATCCGCGAGCGGCTAAATCGGTGGTGACTAAATAACTTATGCTGCCATTTCGGAACTGAATCAACGCTCGTTCTCGTTCGTCTTGATCCATACCACCATGATAATACGTCGAGAAAATTCCTTTTTCGTTTAAAGTATCACTAATGCGTTCGGCAGCATCGCGATGGTTGCAAAAAATTATGGCAGCTTCCGATTTTAGGGAGCAAATCAAATTGAAAAGTGAGTTGATTTTATCTTTCTCTTCAGAAATTACCATCTTCAAATAAAGATTAGAACGCTCTTCTTCGGTTGGAATAAAATCTAAAACCGTCGGATTAATTACTCGTGTGTATTTCGGAATTTCAATATCGGAAGTTGCTGAAACCAAAACACGTTTGTTCAATTTATTTAATCTTGAAATGATAAACGACATTTGCTCGTGAAAACCCAGTTGCAACGATTTATCGAATTCGTCTAAAATCAACGTTTGAATGGCATCGGTAGAAAATGTACCTCTATCGATATGATCTGCAATTCTTCCTGGCGTTCCAATTAAAATAGCTGGTGGATTGGAGAGATTTTTGATTTCTGTTTCAATAGAATGTCCGCCATAGCAAACATTTACTTTGTAATCGGTTCCCATTTTCTTCCAAACTTGCTCAATTTGCAAACCTAATTCGCGTGAGGGAACCAAAATCAAGCATTGAACATCTTTACAATCTTCTTCCAACATTTGAAAAATAGGCAACAAAAAAGCTATTGTTTTTCCCGAACCTGTGGGAGACAATAATAAAACATTGGTATCGTTTAAAATAGCATCTTGCGCTATTTCTTGCATTTCGTTTAAACGTTCAATGCCTAAATTTAGAAGTAAATTGGTCGAATGTGGATTTGAATTCATTCTGCAAAGGTAATCGCAATTCGGATTAAAAAATTACGAATGAGAAGTTTTATTATTTTGAAGTATGAATCGTATTTTCTTCTACAAATAACAATTTTATATTCTCATACGAATTTTGTAGCGCTTGCTTAATCTCTTCAGGATTGAGCCAAGCTACTTTTTCTATACCTTCTTCTAGCTGACCAATTGGATTTCCCTCAAAGTTAGATTGCATTTCAAACCAATGTGTGATTTTCAATTTATATTTTCCGTTGCGTTTGAAAATATGATAGGTTTTTTGAAGTTTTCTGGTAATTTTCAATTGATTCACGCCTGTTTCTTCTTCAACTTCTCTCATGGCTGTGGCTTCAATAATTTCGCCTTTTTCAGTACCACCTTTGGGTAAATCCCATTTTCCATTTCTAAAAATGAATAAAACTTCACCTTTTTTATTATACACCAATCCGCCTCCAGCTTTGCAAACAGGAATTTTTTCCTTAACTTTTTTAAGGATTTCTTTTTCGTCTGGCTAGTACAAATAAGCTTTCTCAATTTTATTGTTGAACATTTTAACAATAAGCTGTTCTATGTCAACACTTTCAAGCAAGAACAATTGAAAATCGGTTTCTTTAGCGACTTCATTTGTCAAAAAAAGTGGTTTATCGTTCACAAAAACTTTATACATTTGTAGTATGATTTTTAATAAAGAAACAGCCGAAAAAACAGCCGAATTGCTTTTACAAATAAATGCAATTAAATTGAATCCGTCAAATCCTTTTAAATGGGCTTCGGGTTGGAATTCGCCAATTTACTGCGACAACCGACTAACGCTTTCATTTCCAGCGATTAGAAATTACATTCGCGATGAATTTGCCAAACAAATTGAAGAAATTTATGGCAAACCCGATGTTATTGCAGGCGTTGCCACTGGTGCAATTGGGATTGGAATTCTCGTTGCAGAAGAACTTGGACTACCATTTGTATACGTTAGACCTGAACCAAAAAAGCATGGAAGACAAAATCAAGTAGAAGGTTTTTTGCAAAAAGGTCAAAATGTAGTGGTAGTTGAAGATTTAATTTCGACAGGAAACAGCAGTCTTCAAGCAGTAGAAGCCTTGAAAGCAGCTGGTGCTAATGTAAAAGGAATGATTGCTATTTTTTCGTACGGATTTGATGTTGCCGATGAAAACTTTAAAAACGCTAATGTGAATTTGAATACGTTGAGCAACTACGAACACCTTTTAGAATTGGCGGTAGAAAAAAAATATATTACTGAAAACGAACAAAAAACATTACAAGAATGGCGTAAAAGTCCCTCTACTTGGAATGTGTAAATAATAGAAACAAGAATAAAGAATATAGAAAATAGAGTATAGACGGATTGTCATTATTCTATTTTCTTTTCTCTCATAAAAAAATAAATATATGAACTTAGAAAGTCCAAAAGTTACTGTAGAAAAATCAGCTGAGTATTTGTACACACAATTATCAGATGTGAAAAATTTTGAAAAATTAATGCCTGAAAATATCGCTAAGTTTGAAGTTCTTGGTGCCGATATTTTTAACTTTGGTTTGAAAGGAATGCCTGAAATTAAATTGAGATTGAAAGAAGGAATTCCTTATTCTAAGGTAAATCTTGCTGCAGCTAGTGACAAATTACCATTTACATTGGTGGCAAGTATTGATGCTATTACTGAAAATTCTAGCACTGTAAAATTAGATTTTGAAGGCGATTTCAATCCTATGATGGCAATGATGATTAAAGGTCCTATCACTAAATTTATAGAAACTTTAGCCAACAACATGTCTAAATTGTAATTGTTTTTACTTTTTATAAAATCAAAAACCACGCCCCTAAAAGCGTGGTTTTCTTAATAATAGAACAAAATTAAACTAACTCAGTTTCCTGTTTGAACTCGGAAACAAGTCTTTTTTGTAAATCAAAAGGAACGGCTTCATAATGACTAAATGCCAATGTAAATCGAGCTCTTCCTTGTGTTAGAGAACGTAAATCGCTGGTAAATTGATGGGTTTCTGCAAAAGGAATTTGTGCTCTAATAATAGAGAATTGACCTTCTGAATCCATTCCTTCTACAACAGCTCTATGCGTTTGCATGTTACTCATTATGGTACCTGTTAATTCTTCTGGAGTATAAATAGTTATATGATAAAATGGCTCTAATAATTGAGGATCTGCTTGGTGGAAATTTTCTTTGAATGCCATCATTCCGGCAGTTTTAAAGGCCAAATCATTGCTATCAACAGAGTGCATTTTTCCATCATAGAGAATTACTCGAATATCGCGAACATAAGAGCCTGTAAGCGGACCTTCGTTCATTTTTTCCATGATTCCTTTTAAAATAGAAGGATGAAAACGAGCATCAATGGCGCCACCAACAATACAATTATAGTAAACTAATTTTCCGCCCCAAGGCAAATCGTGTTCTTCTTTACCTCGAATATTATAACCTTTTGGCTCCTCCATTCCATCATACCAAGGTTCTATTTTCATAGACACTTCGGCAAACTGACCCGCACCGCCTGATTGTTTTTTATGTCTATAAACGGTATCTGCACTTTTGCGAATCGTTTCTCTGTAAGGTATTTTAGGAGCTTTAAACTCAACGGATAATTTATAAGCATTTTCCAATTTCCATTTAATTACTGTCAAATGCAATTCGCCATGACAATGAATCAATGTTTGTTTTAACTCGGCCGAAATTTCCACTTTGATAGTTGGATCTTCTTCTACCAATTGATGTAGTGCCACAGAAAGTTTTTCTTCTTCACCTTTCTTAGTACCTTCAACTGCAATAGTTAACGTTGGATTTGGAAACTGAATCGGAACGATTTCAATAGGTTTTCCTTTTTCGTGTAACGTATTATTGATGTGGGTATCTTTGAGTTTTAAAGTTGCACCAATATCACCGGCAACCAATTCTTGAACTGGTGTTCGTTTACTTCCTTCTACTTCATACAATTGATTGATGCGCTCTTGTTGGCCTGTATTTTCATTGGTCAACTCATCTCCTACTTTTACTTTACCTGATAAAACTTTGAAAAAACTTAAATCTCCAATATGTGGTTCTGATAAGGTTTTGTATATAAATATAGCGGTTGAACCTTGCTCACTGCATTCTATTTCTTTACCATCTATAGTTTTTTGTTTTGGCATTTCATAGGCAAAAGGACATACATTATCAATAAAACTCATGACTCTTCCACAACCCATATTTTTCTTTGCAGAAACACAGAAGACTGGGAAAATTTCATGTTTGATTAACGAATGATGCAAACCTAATTTCATTTCATCTTCGTCTAATTCACCTTTTTCGAAGTAACGTTCCATCAACGTTTCGTCGTTACCCGCAATGGTTTCTATCAATTCTTGATGCAATTGGTTGGCTTTTTCTTTTTCAGAATCTGGAATTGGAAGTTTTTGAGGTTTTCCTCCCTCTTGTGGATATTGATACATTACCATGTTTAAAACATCGATGATAGCATCAAATTTTTCGCCCTGATTTACGGGATATTGCACCACAACAACATTATTTCCAAAATGCGATTGGGCTTCTTTCACGGTTTTATCAAAATCCGATGCATTATTATCCAAATGATTAACGGCTAATAACATTGGAAGTTTGTATTCGTCGGTGTAGGTCCAAATAATATCGGTTCCTACTTCAACACCCATAGCCGAATTTAGTAACATAACACCACAATCAGCTACACGCATAGCGCCGATAATTTCTCCAGCAAAATCATCGTATCCTGGTGTATCCAATAGATTAATTTTGTATCCTTTCCATTTTGTGTTTACCAATTTTGAGAAAAAAGTTTTGCCTTTTTCATGCTCAATATCGGTATAATCTGAAACAGTATTTTTATCTAAAACGGTTCCTCTTCTATTGATTAAACCGGCTTCAAAAAGCATAGATTCTATTAGAGTGGTTTTACCACTACCCGTGTGTCCAACTAAAACAACATTTTTAATGTGTTTACTATCAAAATTTGCCATAATCTTTAGTTTTAAATTGTTCTATTAATTACATCAAATTTCGGAATAAAAATACAGGCTCTAAATGATATTCGTCATGTATTTAGTAAAAAAATCATTAAAATAACATTTGTATTTCTTTGATTCCATAGGTTTTAACAACGTCGTTTTCTAAGGCAACTTCTAATTTTCCTTCTTCAGTTACACCTTGAATAATTCCCATGAAACGATTTTGGTTGGCGTCTTCAAAAGGCATCGGCACATTCAATTTGAACAAATGATTGTGAAAGTCATTCCATAGTTTAATTTCTTGATGAGAGGCAATCAAACTACAATTCTTTTTGATGTAAAAAAGCATTCTATCTAAAAGAGTCTCTAAGTCAAACTCTTTTTGCATGATTACCGCCATTGATGATGCTTTTGGTAAATTGTTGAATGTTGTTTGATTCACATTCAAACCGATTCCGACAATCGATTCAATGCTACTGTCAGATTTAAAGCTATTTTCAATCAAAATGCCACACAATTTCTTGTTGTCTGACATTATGTCGTTTGGCCATTTAATGCTTAATTTAGGTAAGTTATATTCTTCTAAAACATGAATTACAGATAGAGCTACGGCTATGTTCAAGTGAAAAATAGCATCCGTGTTTTTCAAAACATCTTTAATCAAAATACTCACAATTAGATTCTTGCCCATTTCAGAATTCCAAGTAGCGCCCATTTGACCTTTTCCTTTGGTCTGATTTTGCGTTACGACAATGGTAAAGTTATCTACCACTTGTTTCTTTGACAATTCTTTTAAAAAATCGTTAGTAGAATCTATGGCATCGAGTTTGATTACTTTCATGAAATTAATTTTTGTAAAACAGTATTTAAACTTATGTTAAGCATCAAAAATAATGACAAATTTTGATACCTTTGCAAATTATATAAAATTTAGATGGCAAAAAAGACAGTTAGTACCGATGTTTTGTTAACAAGCATCATTAAAGGAATAGAAGAAGTAAAAGGGAATGACATTGTTATTCTTGATTTAAGAACAATAGACACAGCTGTTTGCGATTATTTTGTGATTTGCAATGGTTCTTCGAACACGCAAGTGAATGCAATCGTCAATTCGGTTCAAAAAATAGTTTCCAAAGAACTCAAAGACAAACCTTGGCACGTTGAAGGTACAGACAACGCAGAATGGGTATTGATGGATTATGTGAGCATCGTAGTTCATGTTTTTCAGAAAGAAATTCGCGATTACTACAACATTGAAGACCTATGGGGTGATGCCAAAATTACAACACTAGAAAACAAATACTAAAAGCACAATAAATAATGTCAGAAAACAAAAAATCAGGTGGGCTAAAATTTAGTCCTTGGTGGATTTCGGCAGCCATAATTTTTATGTTTATTCTTCTAAACATATTTAACAATGGTGGTATGCAAGACCCATCTAAAATTACATCTTCAAAATTTTATGAACTTTTAGACAAAGGTCAAATTGATAAGGTTATCATTTATAACAAAGTAGAAGCAGAAGCATTTTTAACGCCTGCAGCTTTAAAGGATAAGGCCAATAAAAAAGTGGCTAAAGATCCGCTTTTTGGTGGTGTTAATAAAGGTCCACATTACACTTTTGAATTTGCAGATGCTCAAAATTTTGAAAACAAATTAATCAAGGCACAATCGGAACACAAATTAAAATCGTATGACTTTAAAGTTAAAGACGATTGGTCGGGCGTATTCTTCCAAATATTACCATTCATCCTAATTATTGGAGTTTGGATTTATTTAATGCGAAGAATGTCTGGCGGTGGCGCTGGTGGTGGTGGCGGTCAAATCTTCAATATCGGAAAATCTAGAGCTAAATTATTTGATGAAAACTCTGAAGTTAAAACAACTTTTAAAGATGTTGCCGGATTAGAAGGTGCCAAAGAAGAAGTACAAGAAATTGTAGAATTCTTAAAAAACCCAGAAAAATATACCGTTTTAGGAGGTAAAATACCTAAAGGAGCTTTATTAGTTGGCCCTCCAGGAACTGGAAAAACGCTATTAGCTAAAGCCGTTGCTGGCGAAGCTAAAGTACCTTTCTTCTCATTATCAGGTTCCGATTTTGTGGAAATGTTTGTTGGTGTAGGTGCTTCTCGTGTGAGAGATTTATTCAAACAAGCCAAAGAAAAATCTCCTGCTATCATTTTTATTGACGAAATTGATGCTGTGGGTAGAGCTAGAGGAAAAAATAACTTTTCTGGTGGAAACGACGAACGTGAAAACACATTAAATCAGTTGCTAACAGAAATGGATGGTTTTGGAACTAATACTCACGTAATTGTATTAGCAGCTACTAACAGAGCCGATGTTCTTGATAAAGCGTTAATGCGTGCTGGTCGTTTTGACAGACAAATTTATGTCGATTTACCAGACATTCGCGAAAGAAAAGAAATCTTTGAAGTGCATTTGGCACCACTTAAAAAAGTAGAAGGTTTAGATACCGAATTTTTAGCAAAACAAACACCGGGATTCTCAGGTGCCGATATTGCAAACGTTTGTAACGAAGCTGCTTTGATTGCTGCAAGAAACAACAAAACGGCTGTAGACAAACAAGATTTTCTAGATGCAGTAGACAGAATTGTAGGTGGCTTAGAAAAGAAAAATAAAATCGTTACACCCGAAGAAAAAAGAGCTATTGCAGTTCACGAAGCAGGTCATGCTACGGTAAGTTGGATGCTCGAACACGCTGCACCACTGATTAAAGTAACTATTGTTCCTCGTGGGCAAAGCTTAGGTGCCGCATGGTATTTGCCTGAAGAAAGACAAATTGTAAGACCAGACCAAATGCTTGATGAAATGTGTGCTACTATGGGTGGTCGTGCTGCAGAAAAAGTAATATTTGACACTATATCTACAGGTGCTTTATCTGATTTAGAGAAAGTGACTAAACAAGCACGAGCAATGGTAACTATCTATGGTCTGAATGACAAATTAGGAAATGTTACCTATTATGATTCTTCGGGGCAAAGTGAGTACAATTTCAGCAAACCTTATTCTGAAGATACCGCTATCACTATTGACAAAGAAATTTCATCGTTGATTGAAGGACAATACCAAAGAGCTATCGATATTCTGAAAGAAAATAAAGATAAATTGCTAGAACTTGCCGATATCTTGATAGAGAAAGAAGTAATTTTTAAAGATGATTTAGAAACTATTTTTGGCAAACGTCCATTCAAAAAAGACAACGAAGATTTAGCCGATGTAACTGTTGAAAGCTAAACAGAAACAACTAAGCTATTAACACTTTGATTACATGTGTTTTAGAGTCTGCTAGTTAAAAACTCTTGAACCAGTAAAAATGACAAATTAATAGTATTAATAATAGTCATTGGTGAATTACAGTTGTTATTGTAACAGCTTTTAACAACATATTTTAAGTCTTTAATAAAAATCTTAATTCAAAAAATGTTTTTGAATTAAGATTTTTTTATCTTTGAAAGTTTTCAAGCAATAAATAAAGAATTTTATACAACAATATGAGTCTTTTTAGAAAAATATTTGGTTCAGGCAACGATGCTTCCGATGAGGAAAACCAAAGTGAATATAACACTCCAAAACCTTCTAATCTTCCAGTTGACGATTTGTTCACCTTCAATTTTAAGAAAAATGGTGGAAAATTCATCTATTGTGAAAATCTAAGCGAAGTAAAAGAACAATTTGAAAACATATTAGAAGAAAACGATTGGTTCGAGAGTGAAGTCTTGTGTTACGAGCCTAAGCTATTCCATCTATTAGATGAAAATAAACTAACGTATACCAATCCTACTCAACCTAAGTTCTTTTTTGCCAGTTGCGAAAATCTTATTGCCGACGAAGGTTCTGTTTTATTTTCTTCCAATCAAATAAAGCATAAAAAACCAAACGAATTACCCGATAATATCGTCATTTTAGCTACAACCAGTCAGATTTTGGAATCTAAAAGTGATGGATTGCGTGTCATCAAAAAGAAATACGATAAAGATTATCCTACCAATATTACCACCATAAAATATTTTGAAAAAGTACAGGAAGAAGATTTCCTAACCTATGGCAGTTGTGCTAAAAATCTTTACTTACTTCTTTTAGAAGATTTATAATAATGAACGAATCGCTTACGAGATTACTTTCTGGTGTAGTATATGTAACACTATTACTTTGGGCTACATCCTACTCTGCCGATAGTTTTTTTATACTATTTGGTGTATTCATGCTCATTGCGATTTATGAGTTTAGCCAATTGGTGCAATTAAACAAAATAGCACCGCTACTTTTAGGTGGAATTGCTTTTTATTTCGGAACGCAATTCAGAACCAATAAAACCAATGATATTTTAATTCTGATTGCAACTCTTTTTGTGTCCATCAAATGCTTGATGCTACTTTTTAATACCAAAAAAGAAAAAATAGATTCGCTTTCAAAATACATTTACACCATTGGTTATATTATTTTACCTTTTATCTTATTAGCAAAAATTCCTTTCTCCAATAACACCTACCGACCAAAAATTGTAATCAGTATTTTTATTTTGATTTGGACCAACGACACCTTTGCTTACATCGTTGGAAAATCGATAGGTAAACACAAATTATTAGAAAAAATATCGCCCAAAAAAACAATCGAAGGATTCATTGGAGGCATGCTATTTTCTGTTTTAGCAGGCTTTTTAATTTCAAAATATTACTTCCAACCCAAACCACATTATTATCAAACTTCTGTTTTAATATGGACTATTAGTGCTGCAATCATTAGTGTTTTTAGTACACTTGGCGATTTAATAGAGTCCAAATTCAAACGAATTGCAGGAGTAAAAGACAGCGGAAAAATAATGCCCGGACATGGTGGTATTTTAGATCGATTAGATAGTGTTATATTTGTAGCACCATTTGTATTTTTGTTTTATCAAATTTTAGATTATGTTTCATAAAGAAGGTTCGAAAATTATTTTTATCTCACTAGCAGTATTTGTTGTACTACTTTTAGGTTCAACGTATGTGTTTACAAATCCTTGGATTTTAAAACCTGTACAATATCTATTACTTGCATTACTGTTACTCATACTTCAATTTTTTAGAAACCCAAACCGAAGCATACAAGCAAATGATGATGTAATTGTAGCTCCAGTAGATGGAAAAGTAGTAGTTATTGAAGAAGTATTTGAACCAGAATATTTTAAAGATAAGCGACTTCAAGTTTCTATATTCATGTCACCCATCAATGTGCATGTTACGCGTTATGCAACTAGTGGTAAAGTTAAATACAGCAAATACCATCCAGGGAAATACCTAGTAGCTTGGCATCCAAAAGCTAGTACCGAGAACGAAAGAACAACTGTTGTTATCGAAAATAGAGTTTTTGGAGAAATCATGTACCGTCAAATTGCTGGTGCATTAGCCAAACGAATTGTAAATTATGCAGAAGAAGGTATGAATGTACGTCAAGGTGATGATGCAGGATTTATAAAATTTGGTTCTCGTGTTGATTTATATTTCCCTTTAGGGACTAATATTCAAATTAAAATCGGTCAGAAAGCCGTGGGTAATAAAACAATTATTGCAACCAAATAAATGCAAAAAAAGGATTTAGATATTCGCTTTGATGAAGCTGTTGAACTAGCAAACAAGATGACTCAAGCCGAGTTACCTCAAGACGTTCAATTGCGTTTGTATGCTTTATACAAACAATCTACTCATGGAACAATCAATAGTAGAGTATATCCTGTATATGACTTGAGAAATGCATTTAAAATGAATGCTTGGATGCAAATTAGTCATCTTACTCAAGATGAATGCAAAGAACTTTATATTGAAGCCATTACTTCATTAGCAAAAAAGAAATAAGGTATGAAAAAAATAATCTTCCTTTTATTCTGTGCTCTTTTCGCAGTTTCTATAGGTTCGTGTAAAAGAAAAAAATATACCGAAGTTGTTGAAGTACCACTTCCAACAGCAGAAGAAAAAATGACAATCGGTTCTCCAGAAGATGTTAAAGCAGATCCTGGTGCATTCGAAGTTGCCAAACTCAACTATAGTTATGATGCTTTGGCGCCAAATATTGATGCCATGACCATGGAAATGCATTATTCTAAACATTATCTTACATACACCAACAACTTAAACAAAGCGTTGGCTGGTACCGAACTAGAAAACATTCCAATAACCGATATTTTCAAGAAACTTGACATGAATAATGCAGAGTTGAGAAATAATCTTGGCGGTTATTACAACCATACGTTATATTTCGATATTATTGGTCCGAAAGCTGGTGGAAAACCTACTGATACCTTGGCTAGTGCAATCGATAAAGATTTTGGTTCGTTTGAAACATTCAAAACACAATTTGAAGACGCAGCTAACAAACAATTTGGATCTGGTTGGGTTTGGCTAATTGTAGACAAATCAGGTAAATTACAAGTTACGAGTACACCAAATCAAGATAATCCGTTGATGCCAAGAAGTGAAATTGCAGGAACTCCTATATTGGCATTAGATATTTGGGAACATGCCTATTATTTGAATTATCAATACAAAAGAAAAAAATATATCGATGCTTTCTTCAATTGCATCAACTGGAAAAGAGTTGGCGAACGCTATGAAGAAGCTCTTCCCAAATAATTTAGTCCGCTTCTAGCGGATTTTTTTATACTCAATTTGTTCAAAAAAAAGCATTTTGACTATATTTACTGCTTATAAAAAATCATTCATTTTAATCGATTAATATGTATTCTAATACTTTAAAGAATAGCTCATTACTAAAACTAGTATTTCTTTTACTTAGCTTTTATGCTGCTGGACAAGAGAAGAATTTAAAAAACATTCAGAAACTAACCAATGGTGGTGATAATGCCGAAGCCTATTTCAGTCCAGATGGCAAAATGTTGACTATGCAAGTTACCAATCCTAAGGCTAATATTCCATGCGATCAGATTTATATGTATGATTTGCAAAGCAAGAATTATTCATCCGAAAACCTTAAATTAATTTCTACTGGTAAAGGAAGAACAACTTGTTCCTACTTTATGCCTGATGGAAAGCATATTATCTTTGCTTCAACACACGCTTCAAGCCCAGAATGTCCGGCACCACCAAAACCACATGACGGCAAATACCTTTGGGCTGTTTATCCTGAGTTTGATATTTACATGGCCGATTTAAATGGTAATATTGTCAAACAATTGACCAATTCACCAGGCTATGATGCCGAAGCAGTGGTTTCTCCCGATGGTAAAAAAATCGCCTTTACCTCTACTCGCTCCGGCGATTTAGAACTTTGGACAATGGATATTGACGGAACTAATTTGAAACAAATCACTTTCGGATTGGGTTATGATGGTGGAAGTTTTTTTTCTCACGATAGTAAAAAATTAGTATTTCGTTCGTCTCGACCAAAAACAGAAGCTGAAATTGCCGATTATAAAGCTTTATTGAAAGAAAATGTAGTAGCTCCAACAGAAATGGAAATCTACACCTGCAATGTTGATGGTTCTGATATCAAACAAATAACCCATTTAGGAAAAGCCAACTGGGCACCATTCTTCCATCCTTCTGATAAAAAAATTATCTTTTCTTCCAATCATCATTCAACACATGGTTACGATTTTCAATTGTACATGGTTGATATTGATGGAACTAATTTGAAACAAATTACATGGGAAAGTGAATTCAATGCTTTTCCAATGTTTTCTCCAGATGGCAAAAAATTAGTTTGGTCTAGCAATAGAATGCAAAGTGCCGCTCGAGAAACCAATGTATTTATTGCTGATTGGGTTGACACTGATGATACCGAAGCCGTAAAACCAGAACTGCTTAAAAAACACATTTCTTTTCTAGCTTCTGATGAATTAAAAGGACGTTTAACGGGTTCTGCAGGTGAGCAAAAAGCTGCGGATTATATTTCGGCACAATTCAAAAACTTAGGCCTCAAACCTTATGAAGGAAAAAGTTATATTCAAAAATTTGATTACAAAGTACGTTTGAATCCACACGATTCTATCAACAGCGAAAGTGTTGCAAATTCGGGAAGAAACGTGATTGCTTATCTAGATAACAAAGCGTCTAAAACGATTATTATTGGAGCACATTACGATCATTTAGGTTTGAACGAGCACAACAATTCAACTAAGGTAAATTCAAAAGGTGAAATTCACAATGGAGCCGATGATAATGCTTCTGGCGTATCTGGAGTATTGGAATTAGCTAGAATATTTTCTAAAAATAAAGCTACCGAAAAAGTCAACTATATTTTTGCTCTGTTCTCTGGAGAAGAAGATGGCCTAATCGGTTCTAAGCATATGGCAGAAACTATAAAAGCTAAATATCCGAATGTAATCGCCATGATTAACATGGACATGATTGGCCGATTGAACGATAAAAAAGACATGATTGTTGGCGGCGTTGGAACATCACCACAATTCAAAGCAATTGTTGAAAAAAACAAATCGGCAGGATACAACATTACGCTAGAAGACAGCGGCATCGGACCAACCGATCATACTTCGTTCTATTTAAAAGATATTCCCGTTTTGAATTTCTTTACAGGAACACACTCCGATTACCACAAACCTAGTGATGATGAAGATAAAATTAATTACACTGGCGTTAAAAATATTGTAGATTTTGTTTTCAGAATTGCAAACGACATTGCCGATTTAGACAAAGTTGAATTTACAAAAACTAAAAATAATGCTGGAAAAACACGTCCGAAATACAAAGTCACTATGGGAATTATGCCCGATTATACTGAGCATGGTGACGGATTACATGTAGATGGCGTTACCGAAAATCGTCCTGCTCAAAAAGCTGGAATTAAAGAAGGTGACATCATCACAAAAATTGGAACAACCGAAATTAAAGAAGTATACAGTTACATGGAGGCGCTATCTAAAATTACACCTGGCGACGAGCTAGAAGTGACTTTCATTAGAGATGGAGTTAGTCAGACAGTTAAAGTAAAATTTGAATAAACTCTAACTTCTACTTTAAAAAATATTTTCCTCAATAGTTCAATCTGTTGAGGATTTTTTTTGTGACACAGAATTCTAGCATTTTTGATTCTAAGTTATTAGACCTATCTTTGTACCGTGAAAAATACATTGCGATATATTTTATTTTATACCTTTTTAGGATGGTTCTATTTGCTTTTAAGTGCGAATAGCGCTCCGTCGTTGGCAAACTACAAAACTGTCAATGGTAATAAGAATACGCAAAAAGAGCAATTAAAATCGATTGCCTCTGAGAACGTTGTTGGTGTATCGACTAGAAATATTTCGATCATTAAAACGAATCCTTGTCAGACGTTTAAAGTAGTTTCTAATGCGTTCTTTATTCACAACATTGCAATAGAACAATTGTATAATGCCCTTTTTGCTGACTACAAATTCTATGCAATTCATAGCATTATTAGGTTTACTCAAACCGACATCATTTTCCCTTTTCATTATTTCTGGTAATTTAAACATTTAAATCTTGCCTTGGGCACTGCCCGAATTAATTAGTAGTATGAAACGTATTGGTTTGTACTACTGAAAATCAATTTGTATAATTTAAATTAAAAAAAAATGGATATAGGAACCTCAATTATAGGCGGAATAATAGTACTCATTTGCATTTTGCCTTTTGTACTATTTTATGTCAAAAAACAAAAACAACAACAAAAAATAATTCATAATTTATCCAATATTGCAAAAATGAACAATGCTTCAATAGAAACCAATGAAATTTGGAATCATTCGGCAATAGGATTTGATGCAACCAACAAAATGCTTTTCTTCTCAAAAAAAGCTACTGATATGGATTCATTTGAAACGTTAAATTTAGCAGAAGTTCAAAAAAGTAGTATTGTTAAAATTCAAAATAAAAACCAAGCTATTCACAGACTTGAATTAAAATTTGAATTTAATGACCACAACAAACACGATAAATCAATTGAGTTTTATGATCAAAACGAAACCCTTTCGCTGGTTAATGAATTAGAATTAATTGAAAAATGGAACGCAATTATAGCTAAAACCATATAGCAGTACTTGATTTTTAATAAAGAATCCTCAACAAATACAATTGTTGAGGATTTTTTTTAAGACTTTGCTACAAATATGTTTGAAAGAAAAATTAAGTCTATTGTTACGCTTTTATTTTATTCAAACTACTGTTTTTATGGCTAAATCCAAAATAAATAGTCAAACCGATGAGTAACCAACAGGTGAAATAAATCCAATTCCAAATACTCAATTCAGCCATCATGTAAAGACAACAAATTAATCCGAGTAACGGAATTAATGATAAATTTTGCTTCCAAGACCAAATGGCCAAGGCAATCAGTGAAAACAAAAATATCCACATCGGAATTTTATGTTTAAACAAATCGAACCCACTATCATACTTTTGATTTTCAGCAACAGGTAATGAATCGATTACATTTTTATATTGTTGTTCGTTTTGATGATATTGGGTCATCATTTGCTCCAAATCAGTCGGTTTTACTTCACTATAATTACGTTCAATCAAGAAATTATACACTTTTTTGGTACCTTCTTCTCCTATTGAAGTGATAAAATCGGTTGGATTCTTAATTTTCTTTTCATTAGTTATAAAACTCATCGTTTCTTTTTTAAACTGTGTGAAAGCCAATATCAAACCTGCCATTAATAACATTGGGAAAATGTATTTAGAATTCAAATAAGGTGTTTTAAATTTACCTCTAGGAATATTAGGCTTGTTCTGCAATACTAAAACACCTGCACAGACCAATACAAAAGCAAATAAGGTTCCTATGCTACACAAATCGGTAACCATTGTTAAATTTAAAAACAAAGCTGGAACAGCTACCACAAAACCCGTAACAATAGTTGCATACGATGGTGTTTTAAATTTGGGATGTACTTTAGAAAAACGTTTCGGCAATAATCCATCTCGACTCATGCTCATCCAGATACGTGGTTGTCCCATTTGAAATACCAACAATACCGATGCCATAGCTATTACAGCACTAATCCCTATGATACCCGACATCCATTTTAAATTCAATTTATCAAATACAAAAGCCAATGGATCACCAACATTTAAAGAAGAATAGCTTACCATACCGGTTAAAACCAATGCGATTATGATATACAAAATAGTACATATTATTATAGCCCACATCATTCCTCTTGGCAAATCTCGCTGTGGATCTTTACATTCTTCTGCTGTTGTAGAAATTGCATCAAAGCCAATATAGGCAAAGAATACCGCTGAAACTCCTTTCAAAATACCACCTACTCCATTAGGAGCAAATGGATGCCAATTATTGGTATCGATGTGAAAAATACCAACAGCAATAACTAATAAAATTATACATAGTTTTACAACTACCATTAAGTTACTGGCATTACGAGATTCTTTCATACCTCTGTAAACCAATGCCGTAATAATTACAATAATCAATAAAGCAGGAATATCAGCAACCAAATGAAGCGAACCTATCGTTGGGGAAGATGTCCAAGCAGTGTAAGCAGCTTTCAATCCATCCGATAAATTATCAAAAGTCTTTCCGCCACTCATTAAGGCTGTAGCCTCTTTATATCCGTTAGAAGCGGTTAAATAATCCATCTGAATCCATTGGGGTAACTTCACTCCCATGCTATCGAGTAATCCTGTAAAATAATCACTCCACGAAATAGCAACAGTAATATTTCCAATGGCATATTCCATAATCAACGCCCAACCTATAATCCAAGCGATTATCTCACCAAAAGCAACATAAGAATAAGTATAAGCACTACCCGAAACAGGAACCATAGAAGCAAACTCAGCATAGGCAAATGCAGCAAAACTACAAGCAACTGCGGTAAATAAGAATAAAAATATTACGGCAGGACCGCCATCAAAACTGGCTTTTCCAATGGTACTGAAAATACCTGCTCCAATGATAGCTGCAATGCCAAAAGCTGTTAAATCCCTAGCTCTTAAGTGTTTTCCTAAAGAATGATGTCCATCTGCTTCGTTCTTAGCAACTTGATTGAGAATATCTTGAACCGATTTTTTTCTGAATAACTTGGAAAAGTTCATATTTGATAATGGTTTATTGATTGTTTAACCAAAACAAATATAACATAATTTCACATTGATTTACAAAATTGAGAAAAATGTAAACTATAAGTAAAAACTATTAAAAAATAAATTTAAATCATCAATTATCTATACTTGTGCAATTTTTATTTTATACTTTTGATAACAATAAAATTCAAAAAATAAATAATTAATAACAAAATAGTTTTATAATTAAATAATTACTAAAATATATGGAACATTCGAACGACATTAGCAAATGCCCGTTTCATCAAAATCAAAAAGGTTTGAGCGATGGAACAAAAAATCAAGATTGGTGGCCAAAAGCATTGAATTTAGATATTTTACACCAGCATGATACAAAAACCAATCCGCTTGGAGATACCTTTAATTATGCGGAAGAATTCAAAAAATTAGATTTACAAGCTGTAAAAAATGACTTAAAAGCTTTTATGACTGACAGTCAAGATTGGTGGCCTGCCGATTGGGGGCACTATGGTGGATTAATGATTCGTATGGCTTGGCATTCTGCTGGAACCTACAGAATTTCTGATGGTCGTGGTGGCGCAGGAACTGGAAATCTTCGTTTTGCTCCACTCAATAGTTGGCCTGACAATGGAAATCTTGATAAAGCGAGAAGACTCTTATGGCCAATAAAGAGAAAATATGGTAATAAAATTTCTTGGGCCGATTTGATAATACTAGCAGGAACTATGGCTTATGAATCTATGGGATTAAAAGTATTCGGTTTTGCTGGCGGACGTGAAGATATTTGGCATCCCGAAAAAGATATTTATTGGGGCGCAGAAAAAGAATGGTTAGCCAAATCTGGTGGAGAAGGAACAAGATATTCTGGAGAAAGAGATTTAGAAAATCCATTAGCCGCAGTAATGATGGGATTAATATATGTAAATCCTGAAGGTGTAGACGGAAAACCAGATCCTTTAAAAACAGCTCATGATGTTCGTGTAACCTTTCAAAGAATGGCCATGAATGATGAAGAAACTGTTGCCTTAACTGCAGGTGGACACACCGTTGGAAAAGCACACGGAAATGGTGATGCATCAGTTTTAGGACCAGAACCAGAAGCTGGAGCAATTGAAAATCAAGGGCTAGGCTGGTTGAATCCTAAAGGCAACGGCAATGGACCAGATACAGTAACTAGTGGTCTTGAAGGCGCTTGGACAACTCATCCAACACGTTGGGACAACGAATATTTCGATGTATTATTAAACCACGATTGGGAATTAAAGAAAAGTCCTGCTGGCGCATGGCAATGGGAACCCATCAACATAAAAGAAGAAGACAAACCTGTAGACGCTTACAATCCTTCTGTAAGAAGAAATCCAATCATGACCGATGCTGATATGGCTATGAAAATGGATCCAGCCTACAGAGTAATTTCTGAACGTTTCCAAAAAGATCCTGCCTATTTTTCCGAAGTATTTGCTAGAGCTTGGTTCAAATTAACTCACAGAGATTTAGGTCCAAAAGAACGTTATTTAGGCTCTGATGTTCCTGCCGAAGATTTGATTTGGCAAGATCCAATTCCGAAAGTAGATTACACCTTAACGGATGCTGAAATTGCGGAATTGAAAAACAAACTTTTAAATTGCGGATTGACAAGAGTAGAACTTATCAATACGGCTTGGGATAGTGCCAGAACATTTAGAGGTTCCGATTTTAGAGGTGGTGCAAACGGTGCTAGAATTCGATTAGAACCTCAAAGAAATTGGGTTGCAAACGAACCTGAAAGATTGGAGAAAGTATTGGCAAAACTATCTGAAATTCAAGCAGAATTTAGTAAAAAAGTGAGTATGGCCGATTTAATTGTTCTTGGTGGAACAGCTGCTGTAGAAAAAGCAGCTCAAGAAGGCGGATTTGAGGTACAAGTTCCGTTTCATGCAGGAAGAGGCGATGCTTTACAAGAAATGACCGACGTTGAATCTTTTGAAGTTTTAGAACCAACCAACGACGCTTTCAGAAACTTTATGAAATCGAAATATGTGGTTCAACCAGAGGAATTGATGTTAGACAAAGCGCAACTTCTCGGATTGACTGCCGCAGAAATGACGGTTTTAATTGGAGGAATGCGTGTTCTTGGTACCAATTATGGCGGTACAAAACATGGTGTTTTCACCGATAAAGAAGGCGTTTTAAGTAACGATTTCTTTGTAAATCTAACCGATATGAACTATAGTTGGAAACCTGTTGGCGAAAATTTATACAACATCGTTGATAAAAAATCGGGAGCAACCAAATGGACTGCTACTAGAGTCGATTTGGTTTTCGGTTCCAATTCGGTTTTGAGAGCCTACGCAGAAGTGTATGCCCAAGACGATAACAAAGAGAAATTTGTACGCGATTTTATCAAAACTTGGAGCAAAGTGATGCATTTAGATCGTTTTGATTTGAAATAATATCACAGCCCTCTACATTTATAAAAAACCATCTTTTGTGAGATGGTTTTTTTATTTTACATTACAACTAAACTTCACAAACTAATAATTACTGCTATTTTTCCACGAAAACAGTCATAAAATATACTCATAGTGTTTATCTATTACTTAATCAGAAAATATAATAAATATCATATTTTTTTGCACATTCAATTTGTAGATTTGCATCAGAAAATTAGTATTAACTTATAAATAAAAAAAACATGTCATTAGTAGGAAAAAAATTCCCAAACATTACAGTTGACGCCATCTCTTTCATGGGAGATAACCTTAGAATCAATGTTCTTGAAGAAGCAACAAAAAACAAGAAAAAAGTAGTATTGTTCTGGTATCCAAAAGATTTCACTTTTGTTTGTCCAACAGAATTACATGCTTTTCAAGCGGCATTACAAGATTTTGAAAAAAGAAATACTATGGTAATTGGTGCTTCTTGCGATACTAACGAAGTACATTTTGCTTGGTTGAATACTCCAAAAAACAATGGTGGTATTGAAGGTGTAACTTACCCAATTTTGGCAGACACAACTCGTAATTTATCGGCCGCATTAGACATTCTTGATGCAGAATGGATTTATGACGAAGAATTAAACGACGAAATTTTAGAAGGTTCAAATGTTACTTTCAGAGCTACTTACTTAATTGACGAAGAAGGAAAAGTATTCCACGAAAGTGTGAACGACATGCCTTTAGGAAGAAATGTACACGAATATTTGCGATTAATCGATGCTTACACACACGTACAAACCAAAGGTGAAGTATGTCCAGCTAACTGGGAAGAAGGTAAAGATGCGATGAACGCTGATAGAAACAGTACCGCTTCTTATTTATCTTCACATTAATAAATAAATGGTCACACGTAGCACAATCGAAATTCTCCCAAGTTTCCGATTGTGCTCGTAGTGGCATAAAAAATCATCTATATGTTTCAAGAAATAACTCAAGATAATTTAGCAGAAATTGTAGCTTCAAACAAAGTTGTTGTGGTACAATACGCAGCTTCGTGGTGTGGCAATTGCCGAATCATGAAACCTAAATTTAAACTGTTGGCATCCCAAAACGAAAACGTTCCTTTTGTAATTGTAGATGCAGAACAGTTTCCAGAATCTAGAAAATTAGCTAAAGTGGATAATTTACCAACATTTGCCACTTTTAAAGATGGTGTATTAGTAAATCAAACACAAACCAACAAAGCCGAAGTATTGGCAGAATTGGTTGCAGAAGTAATCTAAATTAGATTTGTCTATTATTTTATACAACCGTTAATCCAAAAAAATGAAGTTACCTGTAATAAAACACCTGACTCAATTTATAGAAGATAATGATCAAGATTATCTAATTGAAACTATTGAAGTTCTAGAAAATTTAACCGAAATTCCGACATTGAAAGATGAAGAGTTAGAAGTTATTGGAGAATTAATTTCCAATATGTATGGTGCTTTAGAAGTTCACAAAATGGTGAAAGAAGGAAAAGATAAAAAAACAGCTTTGAACGACTTTATGAAACGAGTTTTAGGCTCAATTGACAAATAGTTTTTTAGGTTATCAAAAAAAAAACGTCTTGTGTTATTACAAGACGTTTTTTTTTATGGTTAGAACAGCGCTTAATCTTTCACACCCAATTTAGTTAGAATGTCTTCCATTAAACACCATTTGGTTATAGACGATTGTAAAAGATTAGCTCCTACAAAAGCAGTAAACCACAACCAATTTTGACTCACATAAATTGATAGAAGTAAACTTATCAAGATAAAACTTCCAGCGATGGCTCTAATAATTCGATTTTTCATAATTAATTTGATTTTTCAACAGTTAAAATTGTATAGTGAATATGTGATTGTGTTTCTTGTTTTTTATTGAAAATATCAATTGCCTCACATACAGCTTCTACATAGTCATTTTCTACAAAAACATAAAACATAATCGATTCTTTTTCGTTCATTTCGCTACCAAACCAATTGCTTCCTATACCTTCTTCCGAAGCATTTTGATACCCCATAACTTCTTTATAGGAATAGGCTTTTACATTGGCATTTTTAAGAATTTGTTTTACTTCTTTTTCAAATTCTGCTACTGCGGTTATTAAAAGTAGTTTCATAATTTCTAGGTATTAGGTAATTCTTTATCTGATGATTTCTCCCATTTTTTTCTTTCAGTAATGTAATAAATGATTGGCACTACCAATAAGGTTAGAATGGTAGAAACAATGGCACCAAATACCAACGATATGGCTAATCCTTGAAAGATTGGATCAAAAAGTATGATAGACGCTCCAATAACAACTGCACCAGTCGTTAATAATATTGGTGTTGTACGAACAGCCCCAGCTTCGATAATGGCTTGTTTTAATGGAATTCCTTCATGCAATCGGATTTCTATAAAATCGATAAGCAACACCGAATTTCTAACCATTACTCCTGCCAATGCAATCATTCCAATGAAAGAAGTAGCTGTAAAGAAAGCGCCTAACAACCAGTGTCCTAATACAATTCCAACCAACGAAAGAGGTATCGCCATCATCATGACCATTGGCGTTTTAAAATTTTGGAACCAACCCACAATCAACATATAAATGACTACGATAACCACCATAAAAGCGACTCCCAAATCACGGAATACCTCTAAGGTAATCTGCCATTCCCCATCCCATTTTACTGTAAAATCACTTTCATCTGAGGGTTGTTCCATATACAATTCATTCACTTTGTAGCCTTTAGGTAAGTGCATTTTTTGCAATTTTTCGTTCATCCCTAAAATAGCATATACCGGACTTTCTAATGCACCGGCCATATCAGCCGTTACATAAACCACTCTTTTTTGATCTTTTCTGTAAATGGTTTTTTGTAAAGTATCTTGAACCACTTTGACCAAATCACTCAATGGAACAACGTTTCCGTGGCTTCCTTTAATTTTCAGATTTTCGATGTCTTGCAACGACGTTTTGTCTTTGTCGTCAAGAGAAAGAACGATTCCAACATTATCATTCGAATGTTCATCATACAAATTGGAAACTGGATATTCTTTCATCAAATACGTCAAATTGCCAACCACTTGTTGTGGAGCTATGCCATTTAACATCGCTTTTTCTTTATCGACTACCAATTTGTACTCGGTTTGATTGTCTTCGGTCATCCAATCAACATCCACAATATCGGAAGTCGTTTCTAGAATACCTTTCACTTGATGAGCTACTTTAATTTGGTCTTTATAATTAGGACCGTAAATCTCGGCAACCAAAGTCGATAACACTGGTGGTCCTGGTGGAACTTCGATAATTTTTACGTTAGCACCATATTTTTTGGCAATCTTTTGCACTTGAGGACGTACTTCTTTTGCCAACGCATGACTTTGCATATCGCGATCTTCTTTGTGTAACAAATTCACTTGAATATCGGCCATATTACTTCCGCCACGCATATCATAATGACGTACCAATCCGTTAAAAGTAATTGGTGCCGAAGTACCAATATAATTCTGATAACTCACCACTTCGGGAACCGTAGAAAGGTATTGCGCAATTTCTTGTGTAACGGCTGCTGTGCGTTCTAACGTAGTACCTTCGGGCATATCAATAACCACTTGGAATTCATTTTTATTGTCAAAAGGCAACATTTTTACCACTACCGATTCGGTAAAAAACATCAGTACCGAACCTATAAGTAATAACACGGTAACACCTACTAAAAGTCGACGTTTTTTGCTGCTATCCAACAAAGGACGCTCTAGTTTGTTGTAAATTTTATAAATCCATGATGTTTCCAATCCTTGTTCGGCTTTATGTGCTTGCTCCTCTTTTTCTTGCAGCAAATGGTAGCCTAAATAAGGAGTAACTGTTAAGGCAACAAACAACGACAACAACATCGCAATCGAAGCCCCAATAGGCATCGGACTCATATAAGGCCCCATCATACCCGATACAAATGCCATGGGAAGAATGGCTGCAATAACCGTAAATGTGGCTAATATGGTTGGATTTCCTACTTCGTTTATGGCATAAATAGCAGCTTGTTTGAACGGTAATCGCTTCATTTTGAAATGACGGTGCATGTTCTCGGCAATGATGATACTGTCGTCTACCACAATTCCTACGACAAAAACCAAAGCAAAAAGCGTAATTCGATTTAAAGTGTACCCCAATAAATAATACGCGAATAAAGTTAGGGCAAACGTCAAGGGTACAGAGAAAAACACGACCAATCCGCCACGCCAACCCATTGCAAAAATCACTAGAAGTGTTACCGCAATAATAGCAATTCCCAAATGCATCAACAACTCGCCTACTTTATCAGAAGCGGTTTCTCCGTAATTTCGGGTTACTTCTACGTGAACATCGTTGGTAATGAGTGTTTTCTTAAGTTGTTCTACTTTCTCCAAAATCTTCTCAGAAATCTTCATGGCATCGGCACCTTTTACCTTACCAATAGAAATGGTTACGGCAGGATATTCCGATTTATTTTGAGCGAATTTATTGTTGGCTTTTCCGTATCCAAAAGATACATAGCTACTAGGTGTAGATGGTCCGTCTTGAACTTTAGCTACTTGTTTTAAATAGACTGGCATGTTGGCATTGACACCCACAACCAAATTCTCGATATCTTCTGAAGATTTTAAAAATTGTCCTGTTGTCAATAAATATTCTTTATCGTTGTTGACAAAAGCACCCGATTGCGAGCTTCCATTATTGGCCTGAATCATTTGCATAATACCCAAAGCATCTACGCCATTTTCAGCCATTTTATCTTTGTCTAAAACTACTTTTACTTGACGGTTTCTGCCACCAATTTCTTTTGTAATGGCAACATCTTTTACTTTTTCAATTTCAGATGTTACTTCTTCAGCTACTTGACGGATTTCAAAATCGTTCATTTTATCGCTCCAAAGCGTCAATCCCAACATCGGAACATCGTCTATAGAACGTGTTTTTACCATAGGTTTGTATACACCTTGCGGAAACATATTTTCGTGTTTGGCTAACTCATCGTATAACTTTACATAAGAGCGTTCAACATCCTGACCTACAAAAAACTGAACAATTAACATGGCTTGACCATTCATAGCCATACTGTGTACGTGTTCTACGCCTTTGATATTAGAAATAATCTTCTCTAACGGCTTTACCACACGACTTTCTACTTCGCTCGGACTTGCCCCAGGATAACCCACCATTACGTCGGCCATCGGAACATTGATTTGTGGTTCTTCTTCTCTTGGAATCAAAAAAGAACTGTATACACCAATAATCATCAAACCTACCATTAACAATATGGTCAGTTTTGAATTGATGAAAAAATGGGCTATTTTACCTGATATACCTTCTTGCATTTTTTACTTTGTTTAAAGTTTTTATTTGAACTTGAAAACTGCGACTGATTACTGAATACTAACTTTAGCACCATTGTACAATTTACCTTCTGCAGAAACGATGTATTGTTCGTTAGCCGATAATCCTGACAACACTTCTACTTGATTTCCGAAAGTTTTTCCGATGCGCAACCATCTTAAAATGGCCGTGTTTTCGTTACCTATAGTGTAAATTCCAGTAAGTTGTCCTTGTTTTACCAAAGCCGTTTCGGGTACTAAAACTTTATCCGTTGCAGTAGTTACTTGTTGTTTGTTAGCTACAGGAAATTGTACGTTGACAAACATTCCCGATAAAACCTTGCTTCCAACATTGTTTAAATTGACTTTAACCAAATATTGTCCGCCGGTATTTTTAGCAGAACCACTAACTTCTGTAACGATTCCTGACAATTCTTGATTTGTTGATTTTACAATTACTTTGGCTTTCATACCGCTTTTAATCGAAGTAATATCACTTTCTGAAACCATAGCTGTTACTTGCAAATGGGAAGCTCCTTCAATGCTTACTAATGGCATTCCTGGATTGGCCATATCGCCTTCTTTTACAAAAGTGTTGGTGATTTCTCCTGAAAATGGAGCGATAATATTGGAATAAGAAAACTGCGCTAGTACTTCGTTACGCATTTGTTTGGCAGCATCTAAACCTGCTTTTGCCATTTCGTAGCGCGAGGTCATATCGTCTAATTCTTTCTGAGAAGCGCTTTGTTGATTGAACAATGTTGTAAATCGATCATAATCTTTTTTGGCATTATTATAAGCAGCAGTGGCTTGCATAATAGCAGCATCAACTTGCGCTTTTTTGGCTTGCAAATCGGTATTATTAATACTCACTAAAAGTTGTCCTACTCCTACTTTTTGTCCGACTTTAACGTGAACTTTAGTCACATAACCCATCATTCGAGTAGAAACATTAGCACTACTTTCTGCTTCAATTTTTCCGCTGGCGGTTACGTATTCGCTGTTGTTATTAGCAGCAATTCCGCTTACTTTCACTGCAATTGCTGGTTCGTTATTGGTTGTTTCTTTCTTGTCTTTTCCGCAGGATAGGAATAAGAATGTTGAAAGGGTTAGGATGGTTATTGTTTTTTTCATTGTTATATCTTTTATTATATTTTGTCTTTGTTCTATTTTCTTTAATCTATTCTCTTACTTAGTTAAAAACTGTAAATATTGTTTAGTAAAATTATATTCAAATACCGATTGCAAATGCTCCAATTCCTTTTGAATCATTTGAGTTTCAGATTGCAACAAATCGGTGGTTTTTTCTAAACCTTGTGAGAACCTATTTTGACGTATTCTGTAGGCTTCTTGCGATTGTTCCAATGCTAATTGAGAAAGATTTACTTTATTTTCGGCATCTTTCAATTGGCGATTGGTTTTGTTTAATTCCAATTGGCTTTGCTTTTTGTATTGTTCCGTTTCGACTTCAGCTTTTTGAAAATCGGCTTTGGCTTTGTCGTATTTCCCAATCGATTTATAACCATCAAAAACATTCCACGATAATTGTGCGCCGATTAAATAACCTTTGGCCGAAGTACCCATAAAGTTTTTATCGTACAATTCGTAGCTTCCAAATGCATTCAAGCGCGGTAAAAAATTCATTTTGCTAGAAAGCATCATCTTTTGGTAAGCAGCTGTAGATTTACTCATGGCTTGAATATCTTTACGATTCTCTGATAACGTAGCATTAATCTGTTCAACAGTGATTTTATGCTCCAACTCTTCTGCTGGCTTAAAAATTTTGCCATTCATATCTTCATTCAATAAAAAAGCTAGATAATCTGAGGCATTTTGCACATTACTTTTGGCATATTGCAACTGATTGGCAATTTCATTTACACGAACCTGAACGTTTAACAAATCGGTTTTTTGCAACATTCCTTGTTTGAAATAGTTTTCTACTAACTTCAAATTGGCTTTACCTGTTATGTTGGCTTTTTCTAAAACTTTCACCGCTTTATAAGCCAATTGCAATTGCATATAGGCTTTAGAAACCTCTAATTCTAAATATTCTTTAGTACGATCGGTTTGCAATTGATAAGCATCCATTTTGGCTTTAGCAGCTTGTCTTCCATACAATCCGTCCATATTAATTAATGGTTGTTGGATTTCTATTTTAGTAGCAAAATTTTGAGTACGAACAGGGTTGTTCAATAAATTAGGATCAAAATCCATTGGCGTTAAAATCGCTTGATTCAATTTAGACCCAAAAGCCATCAACGGATTGGTCGTAACTATTCCGGTGTGAGAAACATTGATATTGGGCAAAAAAAGTGCATTGGATTGTTCAAAATCGCCTTTTGCTGATAGAAAGTTTTTTTCAGCAATCTTAATTTGCAAATTTTTATCGGATAGTTTTTGTAACAAATCACCTTTGGCAATAGTCAGTGTATCCTGACCAAAAATCCAAGACGAACTCAACACTAAACCTGAGATAATGATAAATTTGATTTTCTTCATAATTGTTTTTCTGAATTATGAAGCAAAAATAGAACGGTAAAAAAGCGTGTACAGTTACAAATGTTACAGAGTAATAAATGATAAAAAAAAGCGCTCAATTACTTGAACGCTTTTAATCTTTTTTATGATTTATTTAATCTAATTGACAATTACTCTTTGGGAAATATAGAATTTATTATCAAAAATAAATGTAATTATAACTGTTTGGTTAGTAACGTCATCAATTTCAAATTTCATAGAATTTTCTCCTTGTTTAGCATCAATAATTTCCCCATCAGTAATTATTTTACCATCCGTTGAAGTGACAAAATAATCAATTGAAGTTACATAAGCCATGTTGAATTTGATATTTACTATTCCATTTTTAACTGGATTAGGTATTATAGTCATTGAAAATGGATTTTTTCCATTTATTTCTTGTACATTCAAAACTGGGTTTTTTATCAATTTTACTTCATATATAGTAGCGTTGGCAGAAGTTGTATTTGATTGATTACTATTAAATGGACTTGTAGTTGGACTGTACAATCCTCCAACAATATGACCTATAACAAATTCATTGGTAGAGATTTCATCCAATTTAATAACTTCATTTGAAAAATGAGGTAACTGTTGGTTTGGAATGAACTCAGCACTTGCTCCTTTTAAACCCGGCATCGTTTCTGGCAATTGATATTCTTGCAGGGAACCATCAGCAAAACGAGTAGTTCGGCTAATTGTATTTACAAAAGGCACCGTATCATCTTGTATTAAAGAGGTTCCGTTATAATGAAACTGACTCATTCCTCCAAAAAACAAGTTGTGCATTCTATTGTTTACAGCATCATATAAACAAGATTTAGCACTATGATAATTACTCAAATATTGATTAAAACCTGTTTGCGGAAAATAACCAGACGCCTTAATATCAACAGGATAAAGAAACGGCAAATCTACATTAATCTGAAAAACACCTGATGAAATAGTATAACCGAATTCACCATTTGGAAAAACTTGAGGTAACAAATTATAATCCCTTCTATGCAAATGAACTGCATCAGTGATTTCTTCATAATTTGAAATACTCAATTGACTTCCCGAATTATCAATGCCAAATTTCTTAATTCCATTAGTGTATGTTTGCGTAAAAGTTGGGTTGTTCATTGGATTATACCTTCCGTCAAAACGATGCCCTCCAACTAAATAGAAAGTATCTCCTATTTTACCCAACTGACCACCATTTACCGCTAAATTTTCATTAGTAATTTGCTTAAAATAACTAGCAATTGGAACTCCAGCAATTATGGCATTTATCAAATTTGGAACATCAATCGATGTCAATTTATTGAACGTAATATGATCGTTAGCTGTTACAGAATAGGCATATCCGCCGATGACATACAAAGTATTATCGTCTTGATAAAAATTGAAATTTGTCGCTTGAAGCTGCTCTTTTAATGGTGTAGATAATGAATTTACCGAAGCCGACCAAAACTGGTTAGTAGCAATATCGACCACATAAATGTTGGTATTATTACTTGCTGCTGGAAATGCGTTAAATGGTTGTCGAGCATGAATCCCATCGATTCTACCTCCAATGATTAACCATTTCCCATTATCTTGTGCAAAAGCATAGGAATGAATTCCTGGAAAGTTTGGAATATTTATTGGATTTAATTGAACTTGATAATCAAATGTAGTTTGTGACAATACAAAACGTGATACCAAGAGCAATATAATTGTGTATATCGTCTTCATAATATATATTTTAATTAGGTATATAGTCGTATAGTGTCAATTATAAAACTGACACTATACTAAAACTATAAACTAAAAATTATGATTTTTTTCCCTCAGATTTTTTTGAAGAACAACATCCACCTTTCTTCTCGCCTGCTCCACATGATTTTTTCTCTTCAGAAGTGCATGATTTTTTTTCATCTGCTGAACAAGATTTTTCGGTTCTAGCTTTTTTCTTTTTTTGAACAGGCTCTTGCTGAGCATTTACATTTATTGAGAATAATAAAACTGCTGTTGCTAATATTGAAACTATTTTTTTCATTTTTATGTGTTTTAAATTTATAAATAACAATAGTAATCCATTAGAATTACTTCTTTTTTTAAGACATAAAAAATGGCTCGGGTGGTTGCCAAATAGTTACATTATAATTAGAAATGAAATTTTTGTGATAAAGTATATTCTCTTTTTTAGGGATAAAAATCAAATCATTTATAAAAGAATAATTTGTTGTAAATACTAAAAAAGTAGGGCTATTTAAACTATAATTTAATAGACACTTTTCCTTTTCACAACCTTTTGGCTCGCAATCAGAATCAGATGTATTACAACACATTTGATGTTTTTCTGCAATATGCATCTTTATGACTCTAATCGTTGGAAGAATCGTTAGCATATTAAAATAAAAACACAATAAAATTGCAAAATATTTCATATTACAAATTTACAAACACTAAAACATCATAAAGTAACATGTGTTACACATCTCATTTAAAATATTTCTTTCGCAACCAAAAGGCCACATTAACCAAGATAATCAAAGCTGGAACTTCAACTAACGGACCAATAACTCCAGCAAAAGCTTGCCCGCTATTGATTCCGAAAACACCTATTGAAACTGCTATAGCCAATTCAAAATTATTTCCCGAAGCTGTAAATGACAAAGCTACTGTATCTCTATAATTAGCACCAATTTTCTTAGCTACAAAAAACATTAAGAAAAACATTATGACGAAGAAAACAACCAATGGAATAGCTATTCTAAGTACATCTAGAGGCAAATCAACTATCATTTCACCTTTTAAACTAAACATAATTACAATGGTAAAAAGCAATGCAATTAATGTAATTGGAGATACAAAAGGAATAAATTTTTGATTGAAGGCTTTATCTCCAAAATATCTTTTGATTAAAAATCGACTAATAACAGCTAATGCAAAAGGAATTCCTAAATAAATCCCAACCGTTTTGGCAATTTCAGCAATGGTAATATTTAATTCTAAACCTTTAATTCCGAATAACGGCAACATGATTTCCAAATAAAAATAGGCATATAAACTGAAAAAGAATACTTGTAACAAACTGTTAATTCCGATTAAACCAGCTGTTAATTCTCGGTTTCCTTCTGCTAATTCATTCCATACAATAACCATGGCGATACAAGGCGCAAGACCTATAATAATCAATCCTGTCATATATTCGGGATAATCTTTCAGAAAAAATGTAGCCAATAAAAACATCAAAAACGGACCTACAATCCATGTAATAAAAAAAGAAGCGGTCAGTAATTTTGGTTGCTTAAACATCTGCTGTACTTTTGAAAAATCAATTTTGGTCAAAGGCGGATACATCATCAAAATCAATCCAATAGCCAAAGGAACATTAGTTGTTCCAGAAGAAAACGAATTGATAAAACGAGCAGAGTTCGGAATAAAATAACCGATTGCAACGCCAACTAACATAGCTAAAAATATCCAAATCGTTAAAAAACGGTCTAAAAATCCTAATCTTTTTTTCATTTAATTATTGATTAATTCGAGAAAACACATAATACATTTCTGAAGCTATTTCCAAACTTCGTTCGGCATATTTCTTATCCATAACATCGGTATTATCAAAAGCTTTCGGATCGTCGTATTTTATTGGAAATCTTGCTTCTGCACCAAAAACCATAGGACACCCTTCGTCGGCATTATTGCACGTCATGATGGCTCCAAAGTTGGATTTCGGATTGAAATCATCGAAATAGGTTTTAGAAAAACAAACAATCGGGTGTTGATTTTCATCAAATTTTATAGCGTAAACTGGATTATCTGTTTCACTCAACTTTTGAACATCAAAACCTTGATGCTGTAATGTTTCTACTACTTTAGGAAACATTGCCGTGGCTTCGGTTCCACCAGAATAGCAATACACATTTTTAATTCCGAAATAAAATGCCATGGTTTGTGCCCAAATTTGTGATAAATGACTTCTTCTTGAATTATGAGTGCAAATAAAATTCAATCTAATTTCTTTATTATCAATAATTTTAGATTGGATATAATCAACTAAAGGTTGAAGTACTGTTTTACGTTCCTCAGAAATAGAAATTGAAGAAACGATATCAATTATTGGCTTTAAATTAGAATTCATTTATTGTTTTTTAAAGGTGCAAAAGATAAAATTTTGAGTCGTATCAAAAGGCGTTTGATGGTTTTCTGTAAAGCAATTTACTTTGTTAAAATCAGTTCCAAATACAGCTTCAAATTGCTCGGCTGTATATTGTTTTATTTCTAACCCACTGCATTTTAAAGGACCGTTTTCTGAGAATGTTCCCAAAAATAAAAATCCGCCCGAAACAACAGCTTTTGACACCAATTGCTGATAGGTTGCAATATCATTTTCAGAAGTTAAAAAATGAAAACTAGCTCGATCATGCCAGACGTCAAAAGCAGTTTCTGGCATAAAATCTAACACATCCGATACGATAAAAGTAACTTGTTCCGCTTTGGCTCCTAGCCTATTTTTAATGCGCTCTATAGCTTTTGAAGATATATCTAAAAGAAACAAGTTGGTGTATCCCATTTCCAATAAATTATCGATTAAATAACTATCGCCACCACCAACATCTATTATTCTGACGTCTTTCGGAATGTTATTTTCAATAAAAAAATTAATAGACGTTTCTGGCTTTTGTTGGTACCAGCTTACCTCTTTTTCTTGTTTCGTAGCAAACACATTTTCCCAATGTTCTTTTTTATTCATAATCAAATTATTAACAACAGTTACTTTCTGTAGAACAACAAGATGTTTTTGCCTTCAACTCTCCTATTTTTACCTTCATTTTTTCAGGTGGAATTCCGCAATGATCTTGTGCTAAACACGTTGTTTCTTTAGAGATTAATTTAAAAATTCCATCCGCAAATTCCAATCCGAATTTCCCTATGGTCGTTTCCATTTGATATTCTACTTCCAAATCTAAATCTTGATCTCCAATCAGATTTTTAGAAGCATCAATGATTTTCAAAACTTTATTTGGCGCTAATCGGTGTTCCAAATCACCAGCAAACCAAACTTGAAACGTAACACTTTTTTCCTCTCGAATAGTATTCCCACAATCGATAAAATTTTTAGTCAATAATCCCATTTCAGTAATGTGAAAATGAGCCGGAACTGGAAGTCCGTTTGGCAACTGAATTGTAAAATATTCTATTTGCCCTAAGCTGTTTTTAAATTCGGATAGTTTCATGTTTTTGTTTTTTGTTTATTGAGGAATGAGGTTTTAAGCTACTAAGGTTCTGAGAAAACGAGTTCATCAAAAACTTAGCGTCTTAGCACCTTTTTTTAACAACACTTATTTTTAAGTTTGTGAGAAATCGAACTAAAATACTGTTCAATTTTTTGAATGGTTTCCGAATTCAGGCAATAGCATATTGCCGTTCCTTCGATGCTTCCTTTAATAATATTGGCGTTTTTCAATTCTTTTAAATGTTGCGAAATGGTAGGCTGCGCTAACGGCAATTCATTTACAATATCGCCACAAATGCAACTATCAACCGACAACAAATACTCAACAATTGCTACCCGTGCCGGATGTGATAATGCTTTAAACAAAGTAGCCATGTCGTTGTGTTCGATAGAAAAAGATTCTGATTTTGAAGCGCCCATTTTAAATGTATTTCTTTATATTGCAATATTACGATAAAACAATAATCATGAACAAATAAATTATGTTAAACTTTTAAATAACTTCATTTCCAAAATTCGCATTTGGTTATCCTAAAATCCTAATTATTTTTACTACTTTTGAAATCTTAAAAAAATCAAGAAAAATGGCATCAATTACATTAGGCGGAAACCCAATAAACACCAATGGTGAACTACCAAAAGTAGGTACAAAAGCACCTGATTTTGTGTTAGTAAAAAATGATTTATCAGTAGCTTCTTTAGAGGAATTTAAAGGAAGTAAACTAATTTTAAATATTTTTCCAAGTATCGATACAGGCACTTGTGCTACATCGGTAAGAACTTTCAATGCTAAGGCAAGTGCATTAGAAAACACCAAAGTATTGTGTATTTCTAGAGATTTACCTTTTGCTCAAAAACGTTTTTGTGGTGCCGAAGGTTTAGAAAACGTAATCAATTTATCTGATTTTAAAACAGGAAGTTTTGGTAAAGACTACGGTTTAGAGATTACCGACGGTCCTTTGGCAGGTTTGCATTCAAGAGTAATCATTGTTTTGGATGAAAACGGAATGATAAAACACACCGAACAAGTTGCTGAAATAGCAAACGAACCTAATTACGAAGCCACTTTAGCGGCATTATAATATATCTATGGCAGAATTCGAAAGAGACAAAACCTTTTTAACAGGAAGATTCAAAAGTATGGGCTTTGCACTGAAAGGTGCAATCAAGCTTATCACCACAGAACACAGCGTAATGGTGCAATCTAGCATTGGTGTTTTAATGGTTATCGCTGGCTTTTATTTCCACATTTCGCATGAAGAATGGTTGATACAAACCCTTGCTATCGGATTGGTTCTGGGAATTGAAGGACTCAATACCGCTGTTGAAAAAATAGCCGATTTTATACATCCAGAATTTCATGAAAAAATTGGTTTTATTAAAGATATTGCTGCTGGAGCGGTATTCTTTGCTGCCATGACCGCAATTGCTATTGGTTGTATTATTTATATTCCTAAAATATAACCTTTTACAAGATAAAATTTCTATTTTTATAGCATCTATTTAATAACGAATGGCAAAAACAGTTAAAAAAGAAAATACAAAAGCAACAGAAAATCAAGGAGAAAAACTCCCTTGGAAAATAAAAAGGCAGTACAAAGTAATATTGGGTTGCCTTTTGGTACTTTTATCCGTTGGATTATTGGCCGCCTTTACTTCCTATTTCATCAATGGTCAAGAAGATCAAAATATTGTTACCGATCTTGCCAACCGTGATGAAGTAGCCAACAACTGGTTGGGTAAAATTGGAGCTTTTTTGGCCGACTTTTTTATCTACAAAGGATTTGGTGCGGCTTCATTTCTTTTTGTAAAACTCTTCTTCATAACTGGAGCCTTCATGGTGTTAGATTTGCCACTTAAAAAACTAAAATCTACTTGGTTTTGGGATTTATTTGCCATCATCATTCTTTCTATTTTGTTTGGTTTCTTTGCCAATTCCATTCCCGAGTTAGGCGGAACTATTGGTTACGAAATGAATTTATTCTTTCAAGACTACATTGGTAAAATAGGAACCTTATTAACCCTAATTTTTGGAGTCGTTATTTATTTGATTTTCAAAATCAAATTATCGCCAGATACCATCAAAACGTTCTTTGAGAAAAAGCACAAAGAGATGAGTGAAGATTTGGCGCAAATGAAATCAACTTCTCCAGATGCAGATACTTCTGTTTACAACCTAGAAGAATATGCCGTAGAAGAAGGAAAAGACGATTTAGATTCTATAATTGATGAACCTTACATCAAACC
>CAZNWY010000005.1:3971-92876 GCA_964577105.1 uncultured Flavobacterium sp. | reverse complement strand
TTAATAGATATATTTTCATTAAAATAAGTATCTTTTTAGTTTTAATTTCTAAAACAACTGGCATCACCATTTTGTCGTAATTCTCAATGGTAACTTGAGCTCCATTTTTAGCATCACCTTTAATATATTTTACTTTAGTGATTCCTTGGTCAAGACTCCAGTTATTAAGGAACCAACCTCTCCAAAACCATCCCAAATCTTCACCAGAAACATTTTCAATAGTTCTGAAGAAATCGTCTGGCATAGGATGTTTAAATGCCCAACGCTCAGTATAAGTTCTGAATGCTTTATCAAAACGCTCTTTTCCTAAGATTTGATTGCGCAACATATCAAGTCCCGAACCTGGTTTGAAATACGCTAAAATTCCTAGATTAGATTCTTTTAGATTATCTGGTGCAGCCATAATCGGCTCCATTTCTGGGTTGGTTAACATTCCTGCAACTTGGTGCATGTTTGGCGTGTTTTGTTTGTATTCACCATTATTAAAATCTTGTGAACTCACACCATTGATAAAGGTATTGAAACCTTCATCCATCCAAGCAAATAAACGCTCGTTAGAACCTACAATCATAGGAAACCAACCGTGTCCAAATTCGTGATCGGTAACGCCCCACAATTCTTCTCCTTTTGATTTTAAATCACAGAAAACAATTCCAGGATATTCCATTCCGCCTTCATTACCTGCTACGTTTGTAGCGGCAGGATAAGGAAACTCAAACCATCTTTTAGAATAATTTTCAATAGAAGTTTTGGTATATTCGGTTGCTCTACTCCATGCTGCTTGTCCATCAGATTCTACAGGATAAGTTGAAATTGCTAGAGCTTTTTTACCACTTGGTAAATTGATTCGAGCCGCATCTACAATAAAAGCAGCCGATGAAGCCCAAGACACATCACGAGCATTTTTGATTTTGAATTTCCATGTTAAAGTACTTTTCCCTGTTGGTCGTGAAGCTGGATTAGTTACTTCTTCAGCCGTACGAATCATAACCGTCTTATCGCTATTTTTAGCAGTCGCCCAACGTTTTTGTTGTTCAGCAGTATATACTTCGTTAGGATTTAGTAATTCACCCGAACATACAACTATATGGCTGGCTGGAGCGGTAATAGCAACATCAAAATCTCCATATTCTAAATAAAACTCACCAGCACCTAAATACGGATGTGTATCCCAACCACGCACGTCATCATAAACGCACATTCTAGGATACCATTGTGCGATGGTGAAAATTTTACCATTTTTAGTATCAACTACTCCCATACGATCTGAGCCATAATCAGGTGAAATGAATGAGAATTCTATTTTAAGTTTTACCGAAGCACCATTTGGAGCTAATGCTTGAGGTAAATCAACTTGCATTCTTGTATCGGTAATGGTGAAAGTTGCTTCTTTTTCTACTGATTTTCCACCAACAGAAGACACTACTTTAACCGATTTAATTTTAAAACCTCCATCGAAGTCTTGCCCTTTTGCACCATTTCTACTTCCTTTTAATGGAATGATTGCATTACCACGAGAATCTTTTTTGAAAAGATTTTGATCGACATTCATCCATAAAAAGCCTAATTTATCAGGACTGTTGTTGGTATACGTCAAAACTTCAGAACCAATAATTTCTTTAGTTTGATCGTTAAGAGTTGCTGTTAAGGAATAATCAGCTCTGTTTTGCCAATATTTTGCACCCGGTTGTCCACTCGCAGATCGAGTTTCTGTACCATTTTTAGTGTAAAAATTATTAGCAAACGTCTCGTTGTAATTGTAGTTTGAAGTTGGTTTTGCCTCTTGTGCAAAAGCATCTGAAAACCCAAAAAACAAAGCACTTAATGTGAAGGCTTTTAAAAGAATGTTTTTCATAAATAAAATTTGGTTTTAATATAGCAAATAAAAGAAAAAAATGCTTTTGATTGACTCAAAAGCATTATATAAGTAGTATAAATGTATATTTTGTTACGCCGATTTAAAAATTCGATGAATCGGTATCACATTTCCTTGTTTTAAAATGACTCTTTGATCGGTCAGACCCCAAACGGTAGTTTCAACCACCTTTTTAGATTGATTATCTTCAAAGTATATTTTAATTTTTGAATGTTCTAAATTTCCTAAGGAAAGAGCACGATTCAAGTCGGAAAAACGCTGCTTAATTTCTGCAATATCTTGAAGAACTTCTGACTTTGGAAAAGACAATTGGGCTATCTCTTCTTTCTCGATGGATTCAAACTGTGTAGCCATAATAGTAGATTTTAATTATTGATTAGATTTATTGGGCAGAATAAAATTAATAAAATATATTTACCCAACCTATTTTTTTAAACTTAATTTTTCATTAATTAATGATTGTAACTATTTCAAATTCAATTTTATCGGCACAAATCAAGCTAAAAGGTGCAGAACTTATTTCATTAAAATCGATGCAATCGAACGAAGAATTTATCTGGGAAGGCAATCCTAGTTTTTGGGGAAAGCACTCTCCTGTTCTTTTTCCAATTGTAGGCACCTTAAAAAACAACTCTTATAGTTACAACGACAAGATTTACAAATTATTACGTCACGGTTTTGCTAGAGACGTTAATTTTCAGTTGATTAGCTCAAATACATCATCAGCAACTTTTTCCTTACAATCATCTGAGGAAAGTAAAAAAATCTATCCTTTTGAATTTGAATTGCAAATAAAATACACCCTTTTAAACAATACGTTGAGTATTGGTTACAAAGTAATAAACCTCGATGAAAAAGATATTCCATTTTCAATTGGTGCACATCCTGCTTTTGCTTTACCTGCTGAATTTGAAAACTATTCGTTGGAATTTAACAAACAAGAAACTTTAAAATGTTTTACGTTGGAAAATGATTTAGTGTCTGATACGACTTTTGAAATAGAATTGATCCACAAAAAACTTCCACTTACCTACTCTACTTTTGTCAACGATGCTTTAATTTTTAAAACATTGCAATCCAGAGAAATTACTTTGCTGAAGAAAAACAAACCCAGATTGAAAATAGTTTTTGACCGCTTTGAAAACTTAGGAATTTGGACTAAAGTTGGTGCACCATTTATTTGCATCGAGCCTTGGTTAGGTTATTCTGATACGATTCACTCTTCTGGAAAAATCATGGAAAAAGAAGGTATTCAAGTGGTTCCAAAAAATAATTCTTTCGAATGCGAATTCTCTTTGGAAATTTTATAACTTCACAAACAAAACACCATGCTTGAAATTAATTTTCATCCCTTTAAGAATTTAGAAACCGAAAGATTACTGCTTAGACGTGTTTCTACGGCTGATGTTAATGAAGTTTTAGAATTAAGAAGTAACCCAGAAACGATGAAGTTTATTCCGCGACCGCTGATTACAACTCATGAAGAAGCGTTGGAACACATTCAAATGATTGACGATAAAATTGAAGCTAATGTAGGCATCAATTGGGCTATTACCCTTAAAGGAAATCCGAAACTTATAGGAATTATTGGGCATTACAGAATTCAACCCGAAAACCATCGTTGTGAAATTGGATACATGATTTTACCACAATATAATGGTCAAGGCATCGTTACAGAAGCTATAAAAGCCGTTTTAGCTTATGGATTTGATGTTTTAAATATGCATTCTATAGAAGCCATAATTGATCCAGATAATATTGCCTCGGAACGTGTTTTACAAAAAAACGGATTTGTAAAAGAAGCTCATATTTTAGAAAATGAATTATGGGAAGGCAAATTTTGGGATACGGTTATTTATTCGATTTTAAAAAGAAATTTCAAAAGATAATTAAGATTCCTTTGGAAATTTATGCAAACTTCTTATATACAATTCTTTAACTTTTTTGCGTGCCCAATCGGTTTTACGCAAAAAAGTTAAACTTGATTTCACGCTTGGATTATCATTAAAACATCTTATTTTAATTAGTTCTCCCAAGGTATCAAATCCATAGTAATCAACTAATTGTTCGACTATTTTTTGCAGTGTGATTCCGTGTAATGGATCTTTTGATTGTTTTGCTTCCATAAGGCAAATATAATACATAAAAAAAGTCACCATTATAAAAATGATGACCTTTTCGTCCGAAATTCATCGGAACTAACCAATAACTCTAAATAATTCTAATAAATTAGAATATAAATTTAAATCCAAAAGATAACGGAGTTGTTAAAGTTGGTAAGCTACCGCCTAAAGCTGAACTATATGTAGATTCTGCTGAAGCTACATGAGCTAAAGAAAAATCAGTAACAGTTGTTTTGTCACCTGTTTTTGGAGTTAATGTAGTTTGACTTAAGTTAGCTAAATTATAAGAAAACTCTACAGAAAAAGATTTGGTTACAAAGAAGTCAAAACCACTTGAAACTGATAATCCATATTGACTAATTTTTAATTCGGATTGTTTTTCTTTACCTGTAATAATAGGAGCAGCCAATTGACCAAAGAAATATAAATTTCCTGCTACATTATAATATTTTCTTACTAAAGGTTGAACCACCAATAAAGAAGAATTTGCAGATGTTACTGATCCTGTTTCAGATTTAATTCCAATTGTTCCAATTCCAGCTCCAACGGCAACAGATGGAGAAATAAAAGTTCCCACAACAGGTAAGATGGTAGTGGTTGTATTTTTTGCATCACCAGCTTTGGTTTGGGCATAACCAACCTGAGCTGTTGCAAACCAAGCACCTTCTAAACCTTTACTTTCTTTTTTCTCTTGCGCATTTGCAGTTAATCCAAATAAAGCTATAGCTGCAACTAATAAAATTTTTTTCATTTTGTTTTAGTTTTAAAATTATTGAGACAAATGTAAAGTCAAGAATCTACTTAAAAACTGACATATATCATTGTTTGAAAATTTTTTTGACACTAAATAATTTTACTTTTTGTTTCATTATTTTGTTAGTACATTTGTCTCGAAATGATAAAAACCGCCAACATACTCAATAAAAGAGCTAAGTTTGATTATGAGATAATTGAAACTTATACTGCCGGTATTGTTTTAACAGGAACCGAAATTAAATCTATCAGACTTGGGAAAGCACAAATAGCAGAAAGTTTTTGTGAGTTTAATAATGGAGAATTATTTGCCATTAACACTTACATAGAAGAATATGCTTTTGGAAATCAATTCAATCATAAATCGAGAAGTGAACGTAAACTTCTTTTGAATAAAAGAGAATTAAAATCACTTGCCCGAAGCGTCGAAACCAAAGGATTAACTATTATTCCGCTGCGATTATTCACGAACGAAAAAGGATTGGCCAAATTAGAAATTGGTTTAGCTCGTGGTAAAAAAACTTACGACAAACGCGAAACTCTAAAAGAAAATGATACCAAACGCGATTTAGATCGAATCAAAAAATCCTTTTAACTTTTACCCCTATCGTATGAAAAATCTTTTAAAAAATGCTAGGGAAAACAAAAACATCAAAACTCGCGAACTTTCTGAACTTGCCAAAATTGACCAAGCTTTGATCAGTAAGTTTGAAAACGGTCAACGAATTCCGACAGAAAAACAAATCAAAACGCTTGCTGCTATTTTAGAAATAGATCTTGATGCGCTTTTGGTAGCTTGGTACAAACAAAAGCTGTTGCATCGAATTGACTTCAATACCCAATCCATTCAGGCAGTTACCGAAATTCTGAGAGAAAAAGGAATCGAATTAACCAATCATCAAAAAGAAAGTCAAATTGCAGCTATTTTATCCGAAATAGACAATCTAAAAAACAAATTGAGTAACCTATAATTAAACCCAATAAAAAACCCACTTTTCAGTGGGTTTTACTTTTTTATTTGAATCCAACAATTTGTTCTTCTGCCGCAATCACGTCATCAACATATTTCTTAAATTCTGGATATTCTGATACCGTAATCTTATCCCAATTCAAAGTCACATTTCGAGTAACTTTTAATGAATTTGGTTTTACTAATTCGAACGAAATTTGATATTTATGTCCTTTAAAAGTGAACGTTTTGCTTTCTGGAATTTCGGTAAACTTTTTGTCTGCAGCTATGTTTAAAATCACTTCCGATTGGTATTCGTTGCTGGTTTCATAAGAAAAATAATCGATATCATATTTTCTAGTTTCTAAAGCAATAATGTCTCTAGTGTACACTTTATCCAACAAAGGAACGTCTGTAATTTTTAAATTTCCAACCGTTTGAATACGTTCTGGTATGGTAAATTGTGTTTCAAAAGTAATGTCTTTATCGTACAATTCATTTTTAATGATTTTAGACGATTGTAGCGTTACTACTTTTTTCAATTTAGCATTGTAATCTTCTTCTATTTTTTTCTTTCTAACATCTTCTGTGGTAGCATCAGAAAACAATTCATTATAATAGGCTTTATTGGCACCTTCTACCGTAAATGTATTTATGAAATTCTTCGATTTATCATCAATAGTAACCACCGAAGACGATTTTGAAACATTTCTCAAGGCGTTATCAAATGGAATAGCGATAATTTTTGACTTTTCATTTTCGGCTTTATCAAACGAAATTACCAAAGCATTGGCATGATATAAACTGCTTGGAAGTGCCTTAAACGGTAAATATTTATCTGTTAATTCAAGAAAATATTCCTTGTTGTCAATCATTACTTTTACGATACAGTGATTGAAATCATTGGATGGTAACAACATCGAAGTAAATCCGTTGTCGTTGGTCGTAACTAAAACCAAATTAGATTTCAAACCAGCTAATTGCGATAAAGCCACAAACAACGTAGAAACGTCTTTGCAATCACCTAATTTGGTAGTAATTGTTTTGGATGGTTTTTGCGGAACATAACCACTTTGTCTAAAATCTAATGAGCTGTATTTGATATTGTTTTCAATATACGAATAGATTTTTTTGGCTATTTCTTCTTGCGATAATCCAGCAACTCCATTTGGAAAAATTTCAGCAAAGGTGTTTTTTGTAATTTTATCTAACTTCAAATTTTTCTTTACTAAATCTGAATACCAATTAGAAATTTCTTTCCAAGTTTTGATAGTACCAACTCGAATTGTATTGGTTAAATCGTTGAAATTTGGTGCATAAGCCTCATTTAGCGCCATAGCAGGAACATTGGTTCTTTTCCAAATCATACAGGTTTTATTGTTCACTTTTTTAGTTGTAGAAGGAACAGTTCCGTTGGTGAAATCAGAAATATATTCTGTTCCTGGTGGATAAATAAAACCGAAAATGGCTTCTACTGCTGGATAATAGCTGTTAAAATAGCATGATAAATCGAAGTCTTTATAGAATCTACCGTATGAATTTTCGTAGCGCTCGTATTGGATGTAAATCACATCTCCAATTTTTAAATCGGTAAAAACTAACGTTCCATCACCTTCTTCTGCCGGAACAATGGAACCATCTTGTTTTACAATTTCCGATTTTAAAACCGTGTTGCTATACGATTGAACATTGTACTCTTTCATTTCTTCGATACCTTTCTCAGAAGTAATTTCATATAAATAGGTAACTTTCGATTTTCTACCGCCTTCGGGTAAAATGTTAACTATATATTCGTCTAACAATGTTGTAACTCCAAAATCACCTTTTAAAGTAGCATTGCGTCGTTGCTTAATCACCTTGTAAATATCTTTGGTAGCTACTTCTTCAATCTCATCGGGTGTTTTGGTAATGTCATACAATTGTTTGCGCAATGAGCTATTTCCAGAATTGTGTAACAATGATTCTCTGAAATATTTTTCAGCGTCTTTCACATTATTTAGATTGTTGTATATGCTTCCTTTTTTCTGTAATAAAGTAAAAGAATATGGGAAATTTGCAAGTCCTTTATCAACTTCAACTAATGCTTGAGTGTATTTTTTATCGTCGACTAACAATTCTATGTAATCTGTTCTTAAATCGTTAGAATAAGCATATTTGCTGCTCAAATCATGAACCATTTTCTCTACTTCTTCTTTTCTATTGGCAGCTTCATAATATCGTTTAAGTTGATTAAAAGCCGTGATATTATCTTTCTTAGCCACTAAATCTTCAAGCATCTGAATTACTTTAGCTTTGTCATTTTTCAACTGTTCATATAAGGCTGAAAAAGTAGTAATGTAGAACTCATTGTTATCCGATTTAGCAAATAATTCATCTACTTTTTGCAACATTAGATTGACATCTGATTTTCTTGAAGCCAGGATAAAATCGAATAAAGTTGTAATCATATCAGATTTTATCATGCGTGTTTTGTCACGATATTTCTCCAATTCAACAATGTTGGTAGACTTCATCCAATCTTGATCTTGAATTTTATTCAAAATATTGTAGTAATAATTTTCATCATTCACTTCCATATTCTTTGAAATCTCTTCTACTTTTTGAGTTTCTTTTTTATTAGAATAATTGGTCATCAACATGACTTGAATCAATGAAGATTTTGGATATTTTTTTATCAATTCTTCTACAATATCGTTTGCCTCGTCATTTTTGCTGTTATTAGAATAAGCTTCAAACAACATAATTTTATACAAGATATTATCTGGATTTTTAACGATTAAATCTTTGAAATAATTCTCGAAATCTGGATTTATTTCAATCGGATTTAATTGTTCTAAGGTTGATTTATTATAGGGTTTGTAGGTATTGGCATAAGTAATATCCGAAAGTTTGTTACCCAATTCGTCTGTTAATGAAACGAAGAAATTGTCGCTACTAGATTGAGAAGAAAATTTCACCAACAAACGATTAGTTCCTTTTGCCAATTTGAATTTCAGTCTAAAAGCATTCAAATCGGTATGCTCTGCCATATTGTTGACATATACTTCAACATCATTTACAAATATTTTGATAGACGAACTCGTTCCAAAATTTAAAACCGCATCTTTGTCTGAAGGTGAATCAATAAATACCTGAGAATAAATAATTCCATCTCCATATTCAGATTCATTGGAATAAAAATGATATCCTTGATTTTGTTTGTCAACCGGAATATACCAACCTATTTTTCCGTTGCTATTGGCATCAAAAAGCTTGTCGTTCTTGGCATAACTTTCTGGTTCGTATTCGGTTTCTAAACCACTATCGTTTAGGTTTTCAAAAACACCACAATATTGCCAATCTTCAATTGCATTTAGTTTTTTAATATTTTCGGCAAATCCAGCTTCGTTCTTTCTTCTTCGATCACAAATCGCTTTAAAATAGATCACTAACGGATCTTTACCAAAGATTTCTGAAGCGGCTAAAAGATCAATTTTTTTATAAGTATAGTCGTTGTAGCCATTAGAATTAGCGTTATCCATCATGTATGGTTTGTACCAAATTGGATACAAATATTCCTTTTGCTTACATGTTTTTAAAAACTTTATGAGGTAAGCATCATCAAAAGCTAATTTACCCGATTCATAGTCTAAAATGGCATCGAGCAACAAATAATCGACATTCGTTTCTTCTTTGGATTTTAGTTCTTTATCAAACAATTTTCTGGCATCTTCTCGTTTATTGGCTAACAATAAATCCCATACTTTTTTTTCACTCGTTTGTGCCAAAGAAATATTGACAAACAGAATACAAATGGCAATAATTTTTTTCATTAATTTTAAGGAGTTGATTTAGAAGGACAATATAGTAATTCTTATGATATATTGTAAATTAATTTTTGTTTTCTAACAGAGGAACAAACTTGAAGTCACCAAACTCGTGTTTTTCAAATTGAGTTTCGTTTTTACGAATTAACATCGTCATAATTTGATCTTTCTCTCCAACCGGAATAACCAATCTTCCTCCTATTTTTAATTGCGCCATTAACGCTTTTGGAATAATTGGTGCGCCAGCTGTAACAATAATACTATCAAAAGGAGCGTGATTGGGCAAACCTTTGTAGCCATCTCCAAAAGATAAATGTTTAGGACGAATTCCTAATTTAGGTAGTAATAACGAAGTCGATTTAAACAATTCATTTTGTCGTTCAACCGAATACACTTTGGCGCCAAGCAAACACAAAACAGCCGTTTGATAACCACTTCCTGTTCCTATTTCTAAGATTTTTTGGTCTTTTTTCACCTCTAATAATTGGCTCTGAAAAGCTACGGTATATGGCTGCGAAATGGTTTGACCAGCCGCAATTGGGAAAGCTTTATCTTGGTAGGCAAAATCTTCAAAACTCGAATTTAAAAATAAATGACGCGGAATTTTTTTAATAGCTTCTAATACATTTCTATCCGTAATTCCTTTTTCTTCAAGTTGTTTAGCCAATTGATTTCTAAGTCCTTGATGTTTATTTGTATCTTTCAATTTGGGCAATAATTTAGTTGCGTAAAAATAGACGTAAAAAAACCAAAAAACAAATTCCATTTTCCAAAAAAAACTTGAATTTGTAATCACAAAACTTGAAACAAATATCTTATTTTTGTTGAAAATACTTTTTTATGCTTAAAGTTGGCGTTTTAGGTGCTGGTCACCTCGGAAAAATACACTTGCGATTGTTACAACAATCTGAAAAATATGAATTAGTTGGCTTTTATGATGAAAATGCCGCCTATGCAGAAAAAATTGCCGCTGAATTTGGATACAAACGATTTGACACTATTGCCAAATTAATCCATGCTGTAGATGTTATTGACATTGTAACTCCAACGCTTTCTCATTACAAATGTGCTAAAGTTTCTATCAAAAGTGGTAAACATGTTTTTATCGAAAAACCCATTGCTACAACCGTTGAAGAAGCCGAAGAAATCATTGCTTTAGCCAAAGAATACAACGTAAAAGGACAAGTTGGACACGTTGAACGATTTAATCCGGCATTCATTGCTGTGAAAAATCAAATTGAAAACCCAATGTTCATTGAAACGCATCGTTTGGCCGAATTCAATCCGCGTGGCACCGATGTTCCTGTAGTTTTAGATTTGATGATTCACGATATCGATGCGATATTGAGTGTGGTTAAATCAAAAGTAAAAGCCGTTCATGCCAGTGGCGTTTCGGTTTTGAGTCAATCACCCGATATTGCTAATGCACGAATTGAATTTGAAAATGGCTGTGTAGCCAACATCACTTCGAGTAGAATTTCGATGAAGAACATGCGTAAATCGCGTTTCTTTCAAAAAGACGCCTACATTTCGGTAGATTATTTAGATAAAATTTGTGAAGTGGTAAAAATGAAAGAAGCCCCAGAAGTTCCGGGTGATTTTGACATGATTTTGCAAAATGCTGAAGGTGAAAAGAAACAGATCTATTTCAACAATCCTGAAGTAGCACCAAATAATGCTATTTTAGACGAGTTAGAAACTTTTGCCGATGCCATTAATAATAATACCACTCCAGTAGTAACACTAGAAGATGGAACCGAAGCATTGCGCGTAGCATATATGATTATTGACTCAATGAACGAAAAATAATATTGACCGCAAATTCACGAATTAAAAATAAAAATTTGCGAATTTGCGGTGAAATAATTTAAAACAAACTAAACAAACATAATGAAAACAATAGCAGTAATTGGCGCAGGAACGATGGGCAACGGAATTGCTCACACTTTTGCACAAAGCGGTTTTACCGTAAAATTAATCGATATTTCGGAAAAATCTCTAGAGAAAGGAATGGCAACTATTGCTTCCAATCTGGATCGAATGGTTGCCAAAGGAACCATTACCGAAGAAGACAAACATAAAACCATAGGAAACATCATTACCTACACCGATATCAAAGATGGTGTTGTTGGGACTGATTTAGTAGTTGAAGCGGCTACAGAAAATGTGACGTTGAAACTAAATATCTTCAAGCAATTGAGTGAGGTTTGTGATCATAATGTGATTTTAGCCACCAACACTTCTTCTATTTCTATCACACAAATTGCTGCCCAAGTAGTGCATCCTGAACGTGTTATTGGTATGCATTTTATGAATCCGGTGCCAATTATGAAATTGGTAGAAATCATTCGCGGTTACAATACTTCAGACGAAGTAACCAAAATCATCATGGATTTATCCGTGAAATTAGGAAAAACTCCAACTGAAGTAAACGATTATCCTGGATTTGTGGCCAACAGAATTCTGATGCCAATGATCAACGAATCTATCGAAACGTTGTACAATGGTGTTGCTGGTGTTCAAGAAATTGATACCGTAATGAAACTCGGTATGGCGCATCCCATGGGACCATTACAATTGGCTGATTTCATCGGATTGGACGTGTGTCTTTCGATTTTAAACGTAATGTACGACGGATTTAAAAATCCAAAATATGCACCTTGCCCATTATTAGTAAATATGGTAATGGCAGGAAAATTAGGCGTAAAATCGGGTGAAGGTTTTTATGATTATTCCGAAAGCAAAAAAGCTGAAAAAGTTTCTAAACAATTTAAGTAGTCATCAAGTCACATGTCGAAAGTCTTAAAGTAAGTTCTTTCGACTTTACAACTTTCAACTTTCGACTAAATCATGAGCAAAATAATTCCTTTCAAAGCCGTTCGTCCAACGCCTGATAAAGTAGCCTTAGTTACTTGTAGAAACTACGATGATTATTCGCCTGCCGAATTGGCTGCATGGCTGAATTTCAATCCGTATTCGTTTTTGCACGTGATTAATCCTGCCTATGTGCATTCGCAAAAAATCACGTTAGACAAACGTTTTAAAGGAGTGGCGCATAAATACCAAGATTTTAAAAACGATGGCATTTTTGTAGCCGATGAAAAGGCTTCGTTTTTTGTGTATGAAATTCAAACCAAAACGCAGTCGTTTACTGGAATTGTAGCCGGAACTTCTATTGCCGATTACAAGAACAACATCATCAAAAAACACGAAGACACCTTGCAATATCGTGTGGAACTGTTTAAAGATTATTTACATCAAACCGAATTCAATACCGAACCAGTTCTAATAACATATCCTGATAAAGTCACCATTAATAGTTGGATTTCTGAAAAGAAAAAGGAACAACCTCTTTATCATTTTTCCACCACCAACAAAGAGAAACACACGCTTTGGAAAGTTGATGATGTGAATGAAATTCAATGGTTAGAGCTACAATTTGAAAATATTTCCGAATTGTACATCGCTGACGGTCACCACAGATCAGCTTCGGCAGAACTTTTATACGATCAAGATCGTCATTTAGGTAACGAGCATTTAGACTATTTTATGAGTTTTCTCATAGCCGAAAGCAACGTTAAAATTTACGAGTTTAATAGAATTATCCGTGATTTGAATGGTCATTCCAAAGATGCCTTTTTAGAACTATTGTCCGAGCATTTCATCATCAAATCGAAAGAACAAGAACTATGGAAACCGCAGGGTAAGTTTGAATTCGGGATGTATTTAGATGGTAATTTTTATGCGCTTTTTTACAAATTGGAAAATAACAATCCGTCGCTGTTAGAAAATCTGGATGCACAAATTTTGTATGATAAAGTACTGCAACCTATCTTAGGAATTGAAGATTTACGTAACGACGAACGTATCGAATACATTCCTGGAAAACAATCCATTTTGACCATTAAAGAATTGGTTGACGAAGGTGAATTTGAAGTAGGATTTATGTTATTTCCTAGCGATATATCCGAAATTAAAGCCTTGGCAGACAACAATTTGATTATGCCACCAAAAAGCACCTATATCGAACCAAAGTTCAGAAGTGGATTGATGGTGTATGAGTTGTGATTTTGAGAAAATAGAGAAAAGAGAATGGATACATTTTTAGTAACACATATTTAAGAAATTAGAGAAATTTTGAAAATTTTATAGATTTCTTAAATCTGTGTTCCAAAATAAAATTATAGTAAAAGAATGCCAATAGCACAAAACCTTCTAAACATAAAATCCCAACTTCCTGAACACGTTACCTTGGTTGCTGTTTCTAAAACCAAACCTGTTGCAGACTTGATGGAAGCTTACAACGCTGGACAACGTATTTTTGGAGAAAACAAAATCCAAGAAATGACCGAAAAATGGGAACAAATGCCCAAAGACATTCAGTGGCACATGATTGGTCATGTTCAATCCAATAAAGTAAAATACATGATTCCGTATGTGAAATTGATTCATGGTGTGGATAGTTTAAAATTGCTGAAAGAAATCAATCGTTTGGCGGTAAAATGGCGCAAAAAAATCGATTGCTTGTTGCAAATTCACATCGCTGAAGAAGACACTAAATTTGGTTTGGATGAAAAAGAATTAAAGGAGTTACTAACTTCTGAAGAATTCAAAACTTTTGAAAATATTCGTGTGGTAGGTTTGATGGGCATGGCAACTTTTACGGAAAATCAAGAGCAAATAAAACGAGAGTTTCAACATTTAAAATCTATTTTTGATCACTACAGCCAAGTAAAAACTGAAAACTGTGAACTAAAAACGCTATCTATGGGCATGTCGGGCGATTACCAACTTGCCATCGAATGTGGTAGTACGATGGTTCGGATTGGAAGTAGTATCTTTGGAACAAGATGATAGAAAAAAGAAAATAGAACAAAGAAAAAAGACTTTTTACTAGGTACTAATCACTAATTACTAATTATATAATTGTACGCAATACTTGACATAGAAACCACTGGTGGTCAATTTAATGAAGAAGGAATTACCGAAATCGCCATCTACAAATTTGATGGTCACGAAGTAATTGATCAATTCATTAGTTTGGTCAATCCCGAGAAGCCCATTCAGCCCTTTGTGGTGAAATTGACTGGGATTAATAATGCCATGTTGCGAAGTGCTCCTAAGTTTTATGAGGTTGCCAAACGCATCATCGAAATTACTGAAGGTTGTATTTTGGTTGCACACAACACCTCGTTTGATTATCGCATTTTACGAACTGAATTCAGTCGCCTTGGTTACGATTTTGTAAAACCAACCTTATGCACCGTAGAATTATCAAAAAAGTTAATTCCAGGGCAACTTTCTTATAGTTTAGGAAAATTAGTTCGGGCGCTCGGTATCCCAATGTCAGACAGGCATCGTGCAAGCGGTGATGCTTTAGCTACGGTAAAGTTGTTCAAAATGCTTTTGGCTAAAGACACCGAAAAAGAAATTCTCATCAGTTTGATTAAAGCCGAAATCAAAAGCGGCTTAACTCCAAAATTACTCGATATCGTTGAAAGTCTTCCAAGCAAAACCGGCATTTATTACATGCACAACGAGAAAGGCGATTTGATTTATATTGGTAAAAGTAAAAATATCAAAAAACGGGTCAACCAACATTTTACTGGAACCACCAACAAAAGCAAAAAAATTCAAATGGAAGTTTTTGCCGTTACTTATGAAGAAACCGGTAGCGAATTGGTGGCGTTGTTAAAAGAAAGCGAAGAAATCAAAATCAACAAACCTATATACAATCGAGCACAACGCAAAAGCATTTTTCAATGGGCATTGTACGATGTTTTAGACGAAAACGGTTATTTAAACTTGCGCCTTCAAAAAGCCGATGGTCGTAAGAAAGAAATCACCTCGTACACTTCCCTCCAAGAAGGAAAAAATGCCTTGTTTAGAATTACCGAAAAATACAATTTGTGTCAGAAATTAAACGGCTTGTACGAAACACAAAACGGCTGTTTTCAATATAAAATAAAAGAATGCAATGGAGCGTGTTTGGGCAAAGAAGCACCCGAAATATATAACGAACGCGTCGAAGAATTTATCAACGAAATGTCTTTTGACAACAACAATTTAGTCCTTATAGACCGAGGCAGAAGCATCAACGAAAGAAGCGCCATTTTAATCGAAAACGGCATCTATAAAGGCTATTGCTTTTACGAATTGAATTATCAAGTCAACAATATTGAAGTGCTGAAAAACATCATCATTCCCATGCAAAATAACCGAGATACACGTACAATCATTCAAGGTTATTTGAGGAAAAACAAAGTGATGAAAGTTTTAAAATTTTAATTTTTTAGAAGCTATTCCCGCTATTCGTTTCAATCTTTTCTTTTGTGGCCTTCGAGTGCCTCAGGCCACAAAAGAAAAGAATTTTCACTACTATCGGGGCTAGGGTAATCGGTTCAAATACAACATTCATTATTCAAAATGGAATGTTGAATATTGGAACAAAGAATTTTGAATTAAGAAATACAAAAATGAACTATCTCATTACCATCATCGGGCCAACTGCTATAGGAAAAACTTCCTTAAGTATTGCTTTGGCACAACATTTTGGTTGTGAAATCATTTCGTGTGACAGCCGTCAGTTTTACAAAGAAATGAAAATTGGTACCGCCGTTCCTACCGATGAAGAATTGGCTGGTGCACCAAATCATTTCATTCAAAACAAATCGATTTTTGACAACTATTCTGTGGGCGATTTTGAAAAAGAAGCTTTAGCCAAACTTGACGAATTGTTCTTGAACAACAACATTCAAATTATGGTGGGCGGTTCGGGCTTGTATGTCGATGCAGTTTTGAAAGGTTTTGACGATTTCCCAGATATTGATTCGAGTGTGCGAGAAGAATTGAACGCTAATTTTGAAACATATGGTATCAATTATTTGCAACAAAAATTACAAGAATTAGACTTAGAATATTATACCAAATTACAAAACGAGAATCCGCAAACACTACAAAATCCGCAACGTATGAAACGCTTTGTAGAAGTGTGTATCGGAACTAGAAAACCTTATTCTTCGTTCTTGAATCAGAAAAAAAACAACCGCAACTTTACTCCAATTATTATTGGCTTAGAAGCCGAACGAGAAATCATGTACGACCGAATCAACCAACGTGTTGACTTGATGTTGCAAGAAGGTTTATTGAAAGAAGTAGAAAAATTATATCCACATAAAACATTAAATGCGCTTCAAACTGTTGGCTATCGCGAACTATTCGATTATTTTGATGGAAAAACTTCGTTAGAATTCGCCATTGAAGAAATCAAAAAGAATACACGCCGATTTGCCAAACGCCAATTGACCTGGTTTAAACGCACTGAAAATGCCACCTGGTTTGACTATCTAGCGGATAGAAACAACATGATTGATCATTTAAAATTCATAATTTATAATTCATAATTATTTACATGCCAATAGCACCGAATTTCACCTCGATTTTAACCAAAGAATGGGACATTAACTTTCTGCAATGTTACCCTAATGGTTTTATGAAATACACCGAATTGTGTAATATTTTACAATTGACTGCAGCTGCACATTCGGAAATTGGAGGCATTAGTTTTAGTGATATGCAAGAGTTTAATCAAGCATGGGTTTTGAGTAAGATGCGTGTAGAAATAAAGCGTTTGCCTAAATGGAAAGAAGTGGTAACCGTAAAAACGTGGATTAATTCGTTAGAGAATTCGCGTTCGACTCGCTGTTTGGAAGTCTATTCTGGAACAGAAAAATTAGTTGGATGCGAAACCTTTTGGGCGGTTTTCAATACGGAGAAAAGGCGTCCAGAAGCATTAGCTTTACCACACGAACATTTTGAAAAATACGAACACGAGAAAGCTACCGAAAAGCCTTTTAGTCGAATCAACATTCAAGACTTGGAAGATTTAGTTTCAGAACGTGTGATTCTACTTTCCGATTTAGATATTGTGAATCATGTGAACAACGTGAAATATTTAGAATGGTGTTTGGATTTGGTAGACTCGGAAGCTATTTTGTCGCAACAAATTAAGGCTTTTGAAATGAATTTCATGAAAGAACTTTCGTTATTAGACGCCATTCAAATAGTACAAAAAAAGAATACTTTTGCGATTACTAGGGAAGGAAAGGCTTGTTTTGCATTGGAATTGGAGCATTAAAACACAGATTTCACAAATTAGCACAGATTGTTTAAAATGCTTTATGAAGATTTTTTTTTGAATATGTGTTAGAAAATTTCTTAGTAACACTACTGCCCTAACCCGGATTGAAGAGGATCCCGATTTATCGGGAGGAACGAAAAGCCAGAACAGCTTCTTATAAAAAAAGCCCCAATTTCTTGGAGCTTTCTTATTTATTTTTTTACGACTAATCTAAATCCTTCACCGTGAATGTTTAGAATTTCTACGTTTGGATCGTCTTTAAGGTATTTTCTCAATTTGGCGATATACACATCCATACTTCTAGAAGTGAAGTAGTTATCGTCTCTCCAAATTTTGGTCAATGCTAATTCTCTTGGCATCAAATCTTCTACATAAAGCGCTAACATTTTTAGCAATTCGTTTTCTTTTGGAGATAATTTTATTGGCTCGTTACCTGGGAAAGTAAGGAAACGCAATTTAGAATTCAAGTGGAATTTACCAATTTGAAATTCGAATTGAACATTTTCTGCTTTAGATTCAGACGATTTACGTTGCATGATGGCTTTGATTTTCATCAACAATACTTCCGAATCAAAAGGTTTGTTTAGGTAATCGTCAGCACCCACTTTGTAGCCTTTCAATACATCTTCCTTCATGGTTTTAGCCGTTAGGAATACGATTGGCACTTCTTTGTTTTTCTCACGTATCTCTTTTGCTAGGGTATATCCGTCTTTGTAAGGCATCATTACGTCAAGAATACACAAGTCGTAAGTGTCTTTTTTGAATTTCTCAAAACCTTCCATACCGTTCTTTGCTAAAGTAACTTCGAAGTCGTTTAGCATCAAATAATCTTTAAGAATGGCACCAAAGTTTTGGTCATCTTCAACTAATAATATTTTTTTATTTTCTTTTTCCATAATCTATTTTAATTTATCAATGGGACTTTTATAATAAATGTACTTCCTTTTCCTTTTTCGCTTTCTACGAAAACTTGACCGTTGTGATCTTCTACAATTCTTTTTACGTAGGCTAAGCCTAATCCGTGACCTTTAACGTTGTGTAAATCACCCGTATGCTCACGATAGAATTTTTCAAAAATTCTTTTTTGTGCCGTTTTGGTCATTCCAGCACCATGGTCTTTAATTTTGATGAGAATAAAATCTTTTATATTCTCGGTATATATATCTATAACGGGTGCCTCTGGCGAATATTTTATAGCATTATCTAAAATATTAACAATTACATTAGTAAAATGTACGTCATTTAGTAGTACTATGGTTCTATTGGCTTCAAAATGAGTGGTTATAGTTCCTTGTCTGTCTTCAATAATTAGGTGAACGTGATCTATTGCATCTTCAATAATTTCTTGAATGTTGTGCGATTCTTTAGAAATATCAAGTTCTTTTTTCTCTAATTTAGAGATTCGAAGAACATTTTCTACTTGGGCATGCATACGTTTATTTTCATCACGAATCATTTGCAAGTATCTAAAAATTTTTTCTTTGTCTTCGATAACTTTTGGATTCTTAATAGCGTCAAGAGCAAGGTTAATGGTTGCAATTGGCGTTTTAAATTCGTGCGTCATATTATTGATGAAATCGGTTTTGATTTCGGAAATCTGACGTTGTTTGATCAATTGATGCAATGCATTGGCATAAGCTATAATGATAATTAGAGTAAAAATTATTGACAATAATGTGATTGCTAAGATATCAGAGAACAAAAACTTCTTTTTTTGTGGAAAAGAAATTAGTAGTGAATATTTGTTGTTTCCGTCGTTGTCAATAAAAATCGGGATTGAATACGTGGCATCTTTATCATAAGCAAAATGTTCTGACTTAATTTTTGTTGCCAAACCATTGCTGTAAACATTGAATTCAAAAGGCGTTTTTACTCCGTATTCTTTTAATTCGTTCGCTAGAATTTTTTGCAGATTTTCAGTAGAAATTCTTTCCTGTATTGGATAATTGGCAACAATATCTTTGTATTGAATTTCAAATCCTGCACGTTCCAAAATATCTAAATTTCCAGATTTCTCGATAGTAACATCTGGTGCTATTTTGTTTTGGATACCCGTGTTGTCGAAAGAATTAGAATTAAAAATTTCTGTTTTTCGTTTAGCGGTAAAACTTTTAATCTTTGAGTTATCATTTTTTTTATCAAAGAACGTTGAAAACATATCGTAATCTTCGGCAATTATGCTATTAGAATAGATAATAGTTTCATTAGTTTTAGCATTTCTTTGATAGTAACCATACTCTAACAAATCACTTTTTTGGGGTTCTTTGCCAGTACTTTTTTTAAGATCTTCACACTTACTATAAAAAGCATATTCTTCTTGCTTTTGAAGTTTTTCGGCTACATTTCCTAAGACTTGCTTGATGTGAAATTTGAATTGTTCTTCGCTTTTTTCTAATGAGGAATTGAACCAATATACTTGGACTAATATTATCCCTAACAAGGAGATGCTCATTAACAATACTAAAAGCCGAAAAACAAACTTATTCATCAGAACAAAATTAGCATTTTAACATTTGTTCTGTTAATGTATTAACCAAACATTAACATTGAAGTCATTTATTATTTATTTTTCAATAAATTAAGTATTTCGTCGATTTGTTTTTTAGTATCTTCAAAATTTTCGTTTTTTATTACGAATTGACTTCTTGCAATTCGTTCTTCGTCAGAAAGTTGGTTGTTAATTCGTTGTAGAATTTTTTCTCTTGTCGTTTTATCTCTTTTAAGCACACGCTCAATTCGAGTTTCTAATGGAGCGGAAACGGTGATGATACTGTCGCAATCTTTATAGCTTCCACTTTCAAATAAAATAGCAGCTTCTTTAACAATTATCGGAAATTTTTGGTGTTGAATAATCCAATTATCAAAGTGCTTTTTTACCGCTGGATGAACAATTCCGTTAAGTTGTTTTAATTTCTCTGGCTGATTAAAAACAATTGATGCCAATTTTTCTCGATCTAAAGTGCCATTGGCTCCAATCATTTCTGTTCCAAAAGCTAAAGTTATTTGGTTGATGATTTCTGGAAATTCCATGACTTTTTTGGCTTCCAAATCGGAAATATACACTGGGACACCTTTAGATTGTAAATAGTTAGCTACAGCGGTCTTACCACTTCCTATACCGCCAGTTAAACCAATAATTTTGGTCTTAACCGGAATAGGTTCTACCAGTTTTTGAATGGGTGTTATAATTTTATCAATAGCTTTTTCTACTGTTTTTTGAATGGGTGCTTCATTTTGAGTATTAGTAAACAAACTTCTTTCATAGTTTTCTTCAACAGTACTTACTTTAAAGAAAAGTTCTGGAAAAGCATCTTGTGGTTTTTTACCTAAAATGCTTATTTTATAAAATGAGGTTAAAAAACCAATTCCATATCCAAAAAACTGTTTCCACACGGCAACTATAGACAATAACCCGATGAGTGGATTTCTATTTTGAATGGAGGAAACAATGAAAATTAGAATAAAATACAGAAAATAAAACTTCAAAGCCCAATCAAACAAGACAAATAACAATGCAAATGAAATAATAAATCCGATCACGAAAAGTGATGGAAACCAATACGTTATTTTTTTATATTCTGGATACCATGAATTTAATATAGGTCTTGCTTTTCCAAATTTTGATACTTGAATACTGAATTTATCCCAATCAATTCTTCTTTTATGATATACAAATGCTAAAGAAAACAACCGTGTTTCAAATCCTAATTTCCATAATCTTATAGATAAATCGGGATCTTCTCCAGGATGAATATTTCCAAAACCCTTAGAGGCTTCGAACGCTTTTTTAGAAATTCCCATATTGAAACTTCTAGGCTGAAATTTGTCAATTTTTTCGGAGCCACCTCTAATTCCACCAGTAGTTAAAAACGACGTCATGGCAAAATTAATGGCTTTCTGTATGTTAGAAAATGATTTTAGAGCTTTGTCTGGACCTCCAAAACAGTCAACATATTTTTCTTTTAAAGCTTTTTCAACTTCTGTTAAATAGTGACTTGGGATAATACAATCGGAATCAAAAATAATAAAGTACTCTCCTTTTGCTTTTTTCATTCCGAAATTCCGAGAATCTCCTGGTCCTGAATTTGACTTAAAATAGTAAGAAATTGTAAGTTTATCAGCATATTTCTGAACTACGTCTTCACAAGTTAGGGTTGATCCATCCTCTACAATCACAACCTCATAATTATTTTTATAAGTAGATTGTAGTAAACTTTCTAACAGTTCATTTATTTCGTCTGGTCTATTGTAAACCGGAATTATAATTGAAAAATACATTCTGAAAAAATTTCAGCAAATATAGTCTTTCTAAAAAAGAAAAGTCCCGCCGAAGCAGGACTTTTTATTTATTATTGAATAATTACTATTTATTCTTTAATTACTTTAATGGTTTTAACTTGATTCTCTGAAGTCACTTTTACCAAATACGTTCCTTGAGGAAGATTTGACATATCAATTTGACTCTGATTAGAGTTGATTGATTTAGTTATCACTTCTTGACCAAGTAAATTCATCACTTGAACTTTAGAGATGTTTTGTGAATACGATAAATTCAAGACATCTTTTACTGGGTTTGGATAGTAATTAAATTTAGAAGTATCGAATGTGTTTGTTGCTAAAGAACCATCATAAGCAGACACTTGGAAAGTACCATACTCAGCATTATCATAATCAAAAACTCTTAAATAAATTGTTGATCCTGGTGTTAATGATGTTAATGATAACAATGAGAAGAATCCATTTCCTGAGTCGTCATCACATCCCAAAGATGTTAAAGAACCACAAGCTCCAGAATAAGCTTCAATACCAGTATCTGTAACATCACTTGTTCCGTCACTATCTGTTTCAAAAGTGATATTTCCAGAAGCTGGAACAACTACGCTGTACCAAACATCTCCACCTGAATAACTAGAACATGTTGGATCTGCAACTCCAGTTGAAGCTGTTGCTCCTAAATTCGTTCCTACCAATGGGTTGTCACCAAAAACACCACCTGGCGTTAAGGCTGTTGCACCATTACAATCGTCGTTAGCTGGTGGAGCTACTGGAGTTCCACATTGAACAGCTCTTATTCTTGTATCTTGATTGTCAGTACAATTGGTATCAGCATGAGTATAGAATCGGATTTGACCAGTTAGAGTTGATGTCCAAGTTACAGAACCTGTTCCAAAAGTATAAACTGTAGTTCCAGTATCATCACCTATAGTAATTACATCGGTAGCTATAGAACTAGAGAAAATATAGGTTTCGCCTAAAGTTACGTTTACAAGTGAATACTCACCTGCATAACAATCTGTTGCAATAGATTGTGGTACACCTAAACAACCTGGAGTAAAAGCAACAAAAGGATACTGACCATTTGGATCATTCAAACATCCTGAGAATGGACAGTTCTCGGTAGCAGTTACTGCTAAACGAAGCGCACTCTCACAAGAATTATCTATTTGGGAAGCATAATATGTTGTACCTGAAACCAAAGCTGTAGATGATGGTAAAACATTTCCTGCAGTTGCAGCATCATACCAAGTAATAGAAGTTCCTGTTACAACCAAATCAGCTAAGGTACTAGCTCCACAAAATGTTTGTGCTGCATTTCCTGTTGGAGCTGCTGTACTAGTTACATTTAACACTAATTCGATAAGCCCTGAACAACCATAAGTATTAACTATTTTAACATATAATGATTGAGGGTTAGAAGTATTAGTATAACTAGTTGGATTAGCAATAGCATTTACGTTACTCGCAGCATCAAAATAAGATTCAAAATACGTAAATGTTACACCTGTTTCAGATGTAATTGAAGCTTCAGCATCTGTCAAGTTAAATACAGAAATTCCATCTGAATTATCATCACAATTAGTTAATGAAGTATCACTAACTACAGGAGTACTTGAGATTGTTACAGCAACAGCAAATCTATCAAAACTTTCACAATCAATAGTTTGAGAAGCATAATATGTTGTACCATTAACTAAATCATCTGTTAAAGATAATGGTGTACCACCTGTAGCGGTAGCATACCATTGAATTGTAGAACCATCTACATATAAATCCCCAATAGTTGCGGCGTTACAAAATACTTGAACTGCATCACCTGTAGGAGCTGGTGTAGTTGAAGGACAATCGTAAGCTGAAATTTGAAATTGACCAAAATTATCATTTCCATAATCCCATGTATTAACATATAATGTTTCACCTGGAGTTCTTCCTGTTAAAGAAATAAGTGAAAAATTACCACTAGCACTTGAGTCATCATCACATTGTACAAGAGTTAAAGCTCCACAACTTCCACTATACACAGCCATACCAGTATCGCTAATAACACTCAATGCAGCAGGATTAGTTTCTATTGTAACACTTCCAGAATTAGGAACCGTAACTTTATACCAAACATCACCTCCTAAAAAACTCGCACAACCTGGAGCTGGTGGATTTGAATTAGTCGCAGCAACATTTGTTCCTGTTACCGCATTATCTGCAAAAACGTGACCAACAGTTAACGAAACAGCACCAATACAATCATCATTAACTGGTGATGTAGCAAAACAAGTTGGACCAGTCCAAAGACTATTACTACCCGCTCCACAATTAGCTCTAACATATACACAATAGTTTGTAGCTGGAACCAAACCAGTCACAATAAAAGGATTTGAAGTTGTAATAATACCACTATCAGTTGCTGTAGGTACTGGAGAACCCGATGGAGTTACTATAATTTCCCAAGCTGTCTCTGAACACCCAATATTCCATGATAAACTTGCAGAAGTTCCTGTTATTGAAGAAGCTGCTAATAAAGATGGTTGTGGACAAGCTACAGCAGCAGAAATTGTTACATCATAATCTTCCGTTTCACCATATCCGTATGTAGCACAAGGATCGATATTAATTCCACCTAAATTCCATACATCACGAACTCTCATTCTATGAGTTCCTAGTGGAGGGTTACACGAAAGTACTATCGGAAATGTTGCTGAGCCGTTTGCAGCTATTGAAGCCACTGTATATCCAACTCTTTCAGAAGTAGAAAAAGTTCCATCATCATTATAATCAATCCATACAGCCACATTTTGGCCTCCAAATGTACCAACAGAAACATTCACATTATAAGAAGAACCTGCTTGAAGCGTTCCTGTATAATTTGGAGAACCTGTAAAGTAAGTGTAAGCTGGATTCACAGGATTTGTACCCGAATTATTTGATAAAGTAGTTCCTGAAATAACAATATTAGAAATCAAATCACCATCTGTTTTACCTGTGGTATAAGCAGGTGTACAATAGCAATTAATAGCACTATTCATACCAACCATAACTGGAGTACTTGTAGTACTTATACCCGATCCAGTACAAGTTACAACACATTGGTAATAAGTTGCAGCTGTTTGTGAAGCCGTGTAAGTAGCATCCGTTGAAGTACCAGAAGCATTAACATAAGTTACTCCATTTGATGATGTTTGCCATTGATATGTTAAACCAGAACCTGGAATAGAATTTTGCAATGACAAAGTAAAATTAACACCACTACATGCCAACGCTGTAGAAGAAACCGAATTACCAGGATTAGGAGTTCCAGAGCATGATGGTGGAGGTGTCCAAGTATAGGTTAATCCAGAAGGTGGAAAAATTGTTGAAGATAATAAAACAGTATCAGTAGCTAAAGTACTTGCTGTAGTTCCGAACCAATCGGTACTTGTTGTTCTGCTATTAAAGTTAGATGCTGGATTGTTTGGATTAGCTCTAAGTCCACAATCAGCAGTAGTTGATGTAGCATTATTGGTCATTGTACCATATACAATATCAACTACATTAGAAGTCTCATTTAATCGTATTTGAAAAGAAAATGAATCACCAACTGCTAGGTATTTTGCATAATTTTTCCATTGAACTACTAATACTCTATTCGGAGCAGTTCCTGTTAGTTCATAACGAATTTCTCCTCCTGCTTGTGACATTAAATCTCTAGAAAAAGCCGAGATTCTTGCAACAAGAGTATTAGAAACCACAGTGCTAGTTGACGACAATGGAGAATAAGAAGTCGTAGTATTCATATCAACAGAAGGTGTCAATAAAGAAGAACCTAGTGAAATCCATCCATTGGCATTAACTGCAAATCGATCGTAAACATAACCATTGTAGGTAAAATTAAATCCAATTGGTAAACCAACACCTGTTAGCGCGCTACCTCCAAGAGGAATCGTTGGATCTAAAAATCGTTGGTCGTCGGTTGTAGTTGAGCCTAACACTATTCCTCCTGAGATAGCCGTATATACCGAATTACTTTGTGAAAAAGTATATTGCGAAAGATTCTGACTAAACCCAATTTGAAACAAGCAAAAAAACAAAACTACTAAATAGGTATTTTTTTTCATGAATAAAAAGGTTAAATTAAGGGTATAAATTTAAACAAAAAAAGCTCACAATAAATTGCGAGCTCTTAAAAATTATAATTTTAACTAAATTTACTGGATACTTGGCACCATTACCATTTCATTGGCATCTGCATCATAATCAACACCTTCGAAACCAAATCCGAATAAATTTAGAAAATCTTGTTTATAACCTGCTAAATCTCCAATTGCTGGCAATGACTCTGTTGTAGCTTGCTCCCACAATGTTGCTACTTGTTGTTGTACATCATCACGCATTTCCCAATCATCAATTCGAATTCTTCCATTTTCATCTGTTGGCACATCTTTACCAGTATATAAACGTTGGCTATATAACCTTTGAATTTGTTCGATACACCCCTCATGAATACCTTGGGCTTTCATTATTTTGTATAACAACGAAATATAAAGCGGAATCACTGGAATTGCTGAACTAGCTTGAGTTACTAATGCTTTATTCACAGAAACATAAGCCTTACCTCCTACTTCTTTCAAACTATCTGTAATAGTAAATGCTGTAGCTTCTAAATGATCTTTAGCTCTTCCTATTGTTCCTTTTCTATAAACTGCTTCAGTTACTGCTGGTCCAATATAAGAATAAGCTATTGTTGTTGCACCTGGAGCTAATAACCCAGCATTTTTTAAATCATTCATCCACATTGACCAATCTTCACCTCCCATAACCACAACGGTATTATCAATATCTTCTTGATTGGCTGGTTCAATAGAAACTTGGGTTACATTACCCGTATGAAAATCAACTGTTTTATTAGTAAATGTGCTTCCTATTGGTTTCAAAGTTGAACGATGCAATACACCTGTAACTGGATGTAAACGTACTGGCGAAGCTAAACTATAAATTACCAAATCAACCTGACCTAAATCGGCTTTGATTAAATCGATGGTTTGTTGCTTAACCTCATTTGAAAACGCATCACCATTAATACTTTTGGCATACAAACCTGCTTTATGTGCTTCATTTTCAAAAGCAGCTGAATTGTACCAACCAGGAGAAGCTGTTTTTCCTTCTGATGCAGGTTTTTCAAAAAACACACCAATTGTTGCTGCATCACAACCAAAAGCACTTGATATTCTTGAAGCTAAACCAAAACCTGTTGAGGCTCCAATAACTAAAACACGTTTAGCACCGTCAATTTTTCCTTTCGATTTAACGTATTCAATTTGATTTTTTACGTTTTGTTCGCAACCTTTTGGATGAGCTGTCAAACAAATAAAGCCACGCATTCTTGGTTCTATAATCATATTCTTATGTTTTTTATTACTATTTGAAGTTTAAATTTCAGGTCAAGCAAAGATAATTCAATTTTTTAGTTCAGCAATTCCTTAGCATGATTTAAAGCAGAATCTGAAATGGAAGAACCCGAAAGCATTTGTGCTATTTCTATAACTCGCTCATCTGCAGTCAATAATTTCAATTCTGATTGGGTTTGATTCTCTTTGATTAACTTGTATACTTTAAAATGGTCTTTTCCTTTTCCGGCAATTTGTGGCAAATGAGTTATAGCAAAAACTTGCATATTACTACTCATCGCTTTCATAATTTCACCCATTTTATGGGCAATTTCTCCAGAAACACCAGTATCTATTTCATCAAAAATAATGGTCGGAAGTTTTGAATATTGTGATAAAACAGATTTTACAGCAAGCATAATTCGTGACATCTCTCCGCCTGAAGCTACTTTTTTCAACAACCCAAAATCAGATCCTTTGTTGGCTGAAAATAAGAATTGAATTTCATCTTTTCCGTTCGAGAAAAAATCTTCTTTCATGCTTAATTGAATGTCAAATCGGGCATTAGCCATGCCTAACTGTCCAAGAATAAGAGCTAATTGATCTGTTAATATTGGAATTGCTCCTATCCTATTTTCATGAATTTCGATAGCTAAATCATTCAGCTGACTTTCTAGAACAGCCATTTGGTTTGCAATTGAATTGATTTCCGATTCTAAGGTAGTTACTGAAATCACTTTAGAATCTAAATCATTTTGAATAACTAATAATTCGTCCACAGAATTGACCTGATGCTTCTTTTGTAGCGCATAAATCAACTGCAATTTTTCGTTAATTAGTTGCAATTCTTCTGGATTAGAATAAGTGGCTTCAGATAATTGATTTAGCTCTTTTTCGATATCATCAAACTCAATCAAAACGCTATTTATTCTGTCGAACAAGTTTTGGTAATCGCTCGAAAAGCTAGCTATCTTTTGAAAAGCCAGTTTAATTTCTTTTAAATTTTGCAACACGCCAAACTGCTCTTCATTGGCTATAGATAGAGATTTAAGTAAATTTTCTTTAATAAACTCTACGTTATTCAGTTTTTCAAATTGAATTTCTAACGCTTCTTGCTCACCTTCTTTTAAATTGGCAGCCAACAATTCTTCTAACAAAAACGCATTGTAATCTTGCTCTTTTAGAACCGATTGCAACACTTCTTTTTTTGATTTTAGTTCTAAGTTGAACTTTTTATATTCTTTTAATTTTTCGGAATATTCTGCAACTAAATCGAAATTTGAAGCTACCGAATCAATAATTTGAAATTGAACAGAATCGTCTGAAAGCTCTTGTGTTTGATGTTGCGAATGAATGTCTATCAGATAATTACTCAAATCCTGTAATTCATTCAGATTTACAGGTGTATCGTTAATGAACGCTCTTGATTTACCAGAAGGTAGAATTTCTCTTCTGATGATGGTTTCGTCTTCATAATCCAAATCATTGGCTTCAAAAAACGATTTTAAATTGTAATTTTTGATTTGAAAACAAGCTTCAATAACGCACTTTTCCTCTTTATTTTTTAATGATGTTAAATCGGCTCGTTTACCCAAAACTAGTCCAAGAGCACCCAATAAAATTGATTTTCCTGCGCCTGTTTCACCAGTAATCACAGAAAATCCATCAGTAAAAGTAACTGACAATTTTTCTATTAAAGCAAAGTTTTCAATGGATAGCGACGTAATCATTCGTTAAAGATTTAATGCAAAATTAAAACTTTATATTGATCCATTTAGAAGAATTAGTAGGTGATATTTGAGACAACTTATCAACAAAACCATCAATATTGACCCTTGGTCCACCAGTAAATATGGATACAATTTCATCTGCCTTAGCATCGAAGAAAATACGAGTTAAATAAGCATTTGGCCTTACATTATGTACCGCAGCAAGTGTATTGATTGAAGTTACAATAGCTTCTTTTGATGATTTTAAATCTTTATACATGTTATCTAAACCATTAAAATGGTATTGAAACATTGCTTCTCGATAAGGTCGAAAAGTAGTCGACAACAAATCGTTGACTAAATAATATCTGTTTTGAGTTTTATCGGTTTGAGACCAACCTTTACCACCAGTTGGTGCGGCCAAACTCACAATTTCTTGTGCCGATTGAAAATAACTTGCTCCACTATCTAAAGAAAATGTTTCGGCATCTACACCTAAAATTATATAACAATAATAGGCAATGGTAGATACTAAATTAGAGTCGTAACTAGTTGGACTGTAATACAAATTTTGAAATTCTATGTATTGAAAATTAAAATCTTTATCATTGATGTTTAAAATCGGAGTACTAAAACTTGAATTGTAAACTGGTCGTGAAGCTTGTACTTGAATTGTGGCTTCGTAGTTGTTGGAATCATACGAATTTAAAGTAATGAACATCGTACAACTTATTTTCTCATTACTCTTAAATGACTTTTCTGTCCAAACGGTTTTATTAACAAACTCGTTTAATGATGTTTCAAGATTCTTAAATGTTTGATTATTGGCATTTGTAATTTTGTCATAATTAACGATTACTTTACAGTTAAGCTCTTGAGCTTTAGCGTTAACAAAAAGACAAACTAAAATTAAACTGAAAAATTTACGCATCATAATGACTTATTACTTTATTTAAAATATCAACTGCCACAGCTTCCTTAGATTTTAGTTCCATTGGTTCAACATTAAAATCTTTATCAATGAAAGTTATCTTGTTCGTTGGCTTTCCAAAACCTGCTCCTTCATCCTGAAGCGAGTTTAAAACAATCAAATCTAAGTTTTTTTTCTGAATCTTCAACTTAGCATTTTCAATTTCATTCTCAGTTTCTAATGCAAAGCCAATCAAAAACTGATTTTTCTTAATTTCTCCCAAAGATGCTAAAATATCTTCTGTCTTTTCTAATTCTATAGAAAAATTAGCTTCCGATTTTTTAATCTTTTGTTCGGCAACATTCTTCGGACGATAATCGGCTACGGCTGCCGCAGCAATAGCAACATCAACACTATCAAAATATTCGTGGCAAGCGTTGTACATTTCGTTTGCAGCAACAACATTAACCACTTTTATAGAGTTATTTTTTGCTTTCAAATGGGTTGGACCAGAAATTAAAATAACTTCAGCACCAAGATTAGCGGCTTCATTAGCAATATCAAATCCCATTTTTCCAGAAGCATGATTCCCTATAAAACGCACAGGATCTATGGCTTCGTATGTTGGACCAGCAGTAATTAGTATTTTTTTTCCTTTAAGTGGTAATTTACTGAGTAAATCGGCTTCTAAAAAAGCGATTATATTCTCAGGTTCTGCCATTCTTCCTTCACCCGAAAGTCCACTAGCTAATTCGCCAGATTCTGCAGGAATTATAGTATTTCCAAATTGCTTTAATGTATTGAAAGACGCTATAGTAGAAGGATGTTTGTACATATCCAAGTCCATTGCAGGAGCAAAATAAACCGGACATTTTGCCGACAAATAGGTAGCAATTAAAAGATTGTCGCAATTGCCATTGACCATTTTAGAGAGCGTATTGGCAGTTGCTGGAGCAATAATCATTAAGTCGGCCCAAAGACCTAATTCTACATGATTATTCCATTGAGCGTTGTCATCTTCTTCGTTATAAAAAGTAGAATGAACAGGATTTTTAGATAAGGTAGATAAGGTAAGCGGTGTTACAAAATCCTTAGAAGCAGGTGTCATAATCACTTGGACCTGTGCACCTGCTTTTATAAATAGACGAACTAATGATGCTGTTTTATAAGCGGCAATTCCACCAGAAATACCTAGTATTATTTTTTTTCCGCTTAAAACTGACATTGTTCTTTATTATTTATTGGTATCTTTATGATAAATCTTACCATCCAACCATTCTTGAACTGCAAGAGCGTGTGGTTTTGGAAGTTTTTCATAAAATTTAGAAACTTCAATTTGTTCTTTGTTTTCAAAGACTTCTTCTAAGCTATCATTGTAAGTAGCAAACTCGTCTAATTTTTCAATCAATTCTTTTTTGATTTCAGTATTGATTTGGTTTGCTCTTTTAGCCATAATAGTTATTGCTTCATAAACATTCCCGGTTGGTTCTTCAATAACATTTTTGTTGTATGTTATTGTGTTTACTGGTGCAGTGGTCTTTTTTAAATCCATGACTTTTATTTATTTAGAAAATTGTTTTAAATCTTTTTCGATTTTAGCCAACATATCGTCAGCTTTTGATTTGAATTTTGAATCAGCATTAAACTTAATCAAACTATTGTAGGCCGCTTTAGCGTTATTCAAACGTTCTTCCATTTTTTGTGGAACACTATTTTGAGCTAATTTGAAAGCCGAATCCAATTTATAATACAAGGCTTCTTCTTTAAAAGTCGTCCCTGGAAAATCGGAAATAAAATTATCAAAAGCGATTTGTGCTGCTTTAAAATCAGATATCGTGTTGTATTGTTTTGCGTTTTCAAAAGCTTTCTTTTCGATTTTAAATCGTAATTCTTTAACTATGGCATTAGCTTCTGCTAAATAAGTAGAATTCGGATAGCTATCGATGAAATTTTGCAATTTTTCTAAAGCTTTATCCGTATCGGCTTGATCCAAACTATAAACTGGAGAAAGCTTTGAATAGCATTTTGCCCCCAAGAAAGAAGCTTCTTCTTGCTTTTCACTTCTTGGATAACTTGAAGAAAAGTTTTCAAACTGATAACCTGCCAAATAAAATTGATTGGTTTTATAATAAGCTTGTGCATACATATAAAACAATTTCTCTGCTTGAGGTTTTCCTTTGTATGATGGTGCTATTTGTTCAAATAAGCGAATTGCTTTTTCAAACTTACCTTTATCATACATTTTAGCCGCGACTTCATATTTACCATCAATCTCTTCAGATTTTAATGCTTTTTGATATTCGCTACATGACGAAAAAAGAACTGCTAAGATTAAAAGTGAAACTATTTTTTTCATTTTTGTTTTATAAATGCAAGATTTTGAATTGAATTCCTTCGCCAAAAACCGAACTGCAAAATTAGTTAATAATTAGATACTATGAAATATTTTTTTTAATTGTTATTTTTCAATCAAAAACTATACATTTTTAGTGAATTTTGAAAGACGATCTGCCAAATCTTGATTCACATTCACTAAAGGCAATCTCACCGTATTCTCTGATAACCCCAGTGTTTTAAACACTTCTTTTATTCCGCCTGGATTTCCTTGTTCAAAAATCATATCGATAGCATCGGCTAATTGATAATGCAATTTGTAAGCTTCATCTGCTTTACGTTGCAATCCTAAACGCACCATTTCAGAAAATTGTTTAGGAAAACCTTCTCCAATTACCGAAATTACGCCGCTTCCTCCAGCCAAAATCATAGGCAAAGTAATCATATCATCACCCGAAATTACATGAAAACCTTCGGGCTTATTTTGCAACAATTTCATCGCTTGAACGATATCGCCTGCAGCTTCTTTTATAGCAACAATATTTTTAAAATCATTAGCCAATCTCAAAACGGTTGATGGCAACATATTACTACCTGTTCTTCCTGGCACATTGTACAAAATCAAAGGAATTGGTGACGCTTGTGCAATCGCTTTAAAATGTTGGTAAATTCCTTCTTGAGTAGGTTTGTTATAATAAGGCGAAACCGATAGTACCGCTACGAAATTAGAAAAATCTCTCGACTTAAGTTCTTCCACAACTTCTTGAGTATTGTTTCCTCCTACTCCAAGTACCAAAGGCAATCTACCATTATTAGCCTTAACAATAGTTTGAATTACCAATTCTCTTTCTTCTTTATTTAGTGTAGCGCTTTCGGCAGTGGTTCCAAGAACGACTAAATAATCAATTCCGTTATCAATTTGGAAGTGTACAATTCGAGTCAATGCTTCTGTATCAACCGAAAAATCTTTTTTGAATGGCGTTACTAGTGCAACTCCAGTTCCTATTAATGATTGCATGTTATAGTTTGTTAAGTATTTTCAAATATTTAAATAATTCTTCCATAAAAACCTTGTAGTTTTCGGCATTGGTATCAATCATAAAATGATTTAATCGTTTATCAATTGAAGCAAATCCTACTTTAAAACTGGCTTTTGAAAGATGTGTTGTCAATAAAAGAGGCGCTTTTTCGACATCGTAATAACTGATTAAGAGATCAAAATTAGCCTCGGTAAAATCTTTAAATTCTTGTCCGTCAACCTGAGCAATCCAACTTAAATTTTTATAACTAAAAACAGGATAATCGTATTTTTCATTCTTTTTTATCTTGTTTTTAAACACTAAAATTGCTATTTCATTTTCATTGATGCCTTGCTGAATCAGTTCTTTTATTAATTCTTTTCTTTCATAAAAATAACTTTCATCGAAAACTATTCCTACCTTTTTTATCGAACTATCTGAATTTATTAGCTTTACGTTTGATAACCTTTTCTTAACTATTTTTTTTGTCCAAAAATCCTTTATTTTGTTTAAAAACATAGTACTTTTACTTGTTTACAAATTTAATTAAAATTAGTCTTATATCAGATGGTAAAACTAAAAAACTATACTGTTGGAATGAAACATTTTGTTTTATTATTAACATTTATATCCTTAATTTCTTGTTCGAGTCACCACTACTACGTTACCAAAATTGAAGGCAAGAAAATTGGCATAACAGAAAATCAAACTGGAGCAGCCGAAATTGAAAATTATATCAAACCGTATCGCGAAAATATCGACAAAGATTTGAACGAAGTATTAGCTTATTGTCCAGAAAATTTAGATAAAACTGGAATTTGGCAAACCAATATTGGTTGTTTTCTTGCAGACATTACTTTGAAAAAAAGCAATCCTATTTTTCAAAAAAGAGCCCAAAAATCGATTGATGTTTGTTTGTTGAATCATGGTGGCATTAGAACCATTATTCCAAAAGGAAATGTTACCGCACGAAATGCCTATGAAGTGATGCCTTTTGAGAATAGCGCCGTGGTTATTGGAATGAAAGGCGAACAGTTGGTAGAAATTGCCAATTATATTGTTACCGAAAAAAAACCGCATCCTTTAGCCGGAATGACTTTCACAATTACTAAAGACAATTCGGTTACCAACATTCAAATACAAGGTAAACCATTGGAATTAGACAAAATTTACTATGTGGTTACTTCCGATTATTTATCGAATGGTGGCGACAATATGACTTTTTTCAAAAAAGGAGTAAGTAGAACGGATACCGATTATAAACTTCGCAACATCATTATCGATTATTTTAAAGATGTTGACACCTTGAGAATTAATAAAGATATTAGAATTACAAAAGAATAATAGCTATGAAAAGAAGAGATTTTATCAAAAATACGGCTGCAAGTTCGGCTCTTTTTACACTTACCGGACTTTCGCTGAGTAGTTTCAAGGCTGACGATACCAAACACATCACGATTCTTCATACCAATGATGTTCATAGCTATATTGATCCATTTCCACCGAATCATCCCAAAAACCCAAATATGGGCGGCGTGGCTCGACGAGCTGCGATAATTGAGACCATTCGCAAAGAAAACCCGAATGTGCTTTTGTTGGATGCAGGCGATATCTTTCAAGGAACACCTTATTTTAATTACTATGGTGGAGAATTAGAATTCAAATTAATGAACATGATGGGCTATGAAATTGCGACCATCGGAAATCACGATTTTGACAACGGAATTGATGGATTATTAGCGCAAATGCCTAATGCCAAATTTGACTTTGTTTCTTCCAACTACGATTTTAAAAACACCGTTTTGGATGGTCACGTTAAACCATACAAGATTACCTATGTTGATGGTGTGAAAATTGGAGTATTCGGACTTGGAGTAGAATTACAGGGTTTGGTAGATAAAAAAAATTGTAAAGAAACGGTTTATAACGACCCAATAGAGTCGGCTACTGATATGGCACGCATTTTAAAACATGAACAAAAATGTGACTTGGTAATTTGCTTGTCGCACATAGGATTCAGTTATAAAGAAGAACCTAATAAAGTTTGTGATTTAATTTTAGCAAAAAAAACCAAAGACATCGACTTGATTATTGGTGGACATACTCATACCTTTTTGGACAAACCTGTTATTGAGAAAAATTTAGACGGAAAAGATGTTTTGATCAATCAAGTGGGTTGTTACGGATTGAATTTAGGACGAATTGATTTTTATCTTACTACCAACAAAGAAATTGCTAGTAACGGAACATCAATCAGCATTTAGTTTTTCTGAAGAAATTACAAATTTGTAAAAAGAGAAAAAGGCTAAAATATTTAATGTCATAGCTAACGGTCGTAACAAAACAGAATGAAAATCTATTAAATAGTATTTTTCTATATAAACCACCAATTGCAATCCTAGAAAGAGTAAAACGCTTATTAGCAATAATGAGTTTTGTATATTATCATTCATCACATAATTGGAGATTGCTACACCACCTAATATAGATGCAAGAAGGTTTATAAATATTATTAAATAATACGAGTTTTCAGGAACATCTGTAGCTGCAAAAAGATAGAAAAAGATAAACCCAAGCGGTAAGGTTGCTAAACAAAACGGAATATAATCTTTAATCTTAACAATTTTAAAAATAAGTATCAACAGGAGTATTCTGTGAATTGTAAAACTAATCACACCCCAAAAAAGATATTTTTCTCCACTTGGTATAAACAATAAATTCGTTACCAACGAAAAAAACATCGCACTAAAGAAAATTAAATCTTTTTTGGATGAATTGTAAAAATATAAAACCATTAATATGAAAGGTATTAATGGTTTTGTTATATATATCAAAAATTTAGAAGAAACAGATTCGGCAACAACTTCAATTATTGCATTAATAAAATAAATTACAAACAACATTGTAATTATGTTATTTTTAGTTTTTAGTTCCATTCCATAAAATTAACTTTTTTTCTCAGAAAATTTACACAAAAAACATAATTATTTTAATTTTCTTCTTTCAATATCATAAAATAGTAAAATGTAACATGTCCTAATGCGAAGAAAATCATTGATAATGGTTTAAGAAAAAGAAAATCAATGTAATAGAATTTAACGCCTAAGGTAAAAAGATTGATACCAAAAAACAAAGAACTAATCAGTAACAATTTGCTTTTAATGGAATTGAATACGACATAATTAGCCAAAGAAAAACCTCCTAATAAAGTCATCAATAAAGCTTGAAAAACCACTACATAAAAATCACCGCCGCTTATATTTTCGTTAACTAAATTAATCAAACTTAAAAACATAAATGAAAAAGGAATAGCGCCTAATACTATCGGAATAACACTGAGTTTTCGCTTATCTTTAAAAATCTTGAATAAAATCAAACTCCGATAAATAAGAAAAAAGCAAGAAGCGATAATCAATGATTTTAAATTTGATGAAATGAATAACAAATTAGCCATCCAATTGAAAAACAAAGCCGAGAGATATAGTTTGGAAGCTTTTTGTGCTGTCAACAAATAAACAGCAGCCAATAACGGCATTAAAAAAGGTTTTGTAGCATATTGAATTTCTCTATTTTCTATGTATTCGCCATAAATTTCGACACATAAAAAAACTAAAAAAGCCACTTTCAAGAACAAAACAATTGTTGTTGCTTTTTTTTCTTCTAAAACTATTAAGTTGCTAATCATGATGGCATTGCTGTTTTTTCTTCTCTTAAAAGAATGTATTTTATAAAGAAAAAGTAGGATAAAATTTGACAAGTAAAATGAATGGTATCTAATACAAACAACTGATTTTGAAAATTAAAAATGATGTAAAAAGTATCAGAAATAACCACACAACTGGCACTAAACATCAAAAACAAATTAGAACTGTTTATCTTCCAAATTACATTGTAACTAGCCAGAAGTGCCAATAATATTAGTAAAACTCCAAAAATACCTACTTGAATTTGAATATGCCCTTCTCCAAAAGAAAATAATTCTTCTACAGTATATAGAATATAAGACATAAAGGCTCCAATAATTACTAATGATGTTATGTTGAGTGCGTTAAATTTGAATTTCTCGATATTTTTCAACATAACAATAACCATAATCAAATTACTGATGAAAAAAGGGGGTATGATGTAATAAATTTCATTGTCAAAATCCATTAATCCAATAGAATCACCAATAAAATTAGCTGCTATAAACAAGCATGCTAAAACACTTATTTTTTTTGTTTCTATAAAATAATAAAAAAAAAGAGAAGGAAGTATGAGAGGAAAAGTAAATAAAGTTAACCCTTCCAATTTAAAAATATCAGAAATAATAGCAAAAAAACAGCAAATAAAATAAATGTATAGAGGAATTTTACTAGTTTTCATCAATCATTTTTATAAAGTCATTTTCAGAAATAATTGCTATTCCTAATTGATTGGCCTTTTCTAATTTGGCTGGGCCCATGTTATCGCCTGCCACTACATAATCTGTTTTTGAAGAAATTGAACTCATTACTTTTCCACCATTTTCTTCTATCGCTTTTTTCAAATCATCACGTGAAAATTGTTCAAAAACTCCAGAAACTACAAAGTTTTTACCCAACAATTTTTCAGTCGCATTAGGATTAAATTTTTCAACTATTTCAAATTGAACTCCAAATTGCTTCAAGCGCTCAATGATACTACTATTATTTTGATTTTCGAAGAATTCAATCACACTTTGTGCAATTCGTTCTCCAATTTCATCAACTAAAATCAGGTCAACAAGCGTTGCTTGGCGCAATGATTCAATATTTTTGTAATGCTTCGCTAATTTTTTTGCTACGGTTTCTCCTACATATCGAATTCCGAGTGCAAACAAAACACGTTCAAATGGTACTTCTTTTGATTTTTTAATTCCGTTAATCAAATTCTCGGCGCTTTTTTGTGCCATTCGCTCCAACGGAATAACTTGATCTATGGTTAGTTCATACAAATCGGCATAATCTTTTACCAATCCGTTATTGTAAAGCAACGCTACTGTTTCTCCACCCAAACCTTCGATATCCATGGCTTTTCTTGAAATAAAATGCTGGATTCTTCCAATAATCTGTGGCGGACAACCATAAAAATTAGGACAATAATGTTGCGCTTCGCCTTCTTTACGAATCAGTTCGGTATTACATTCTGGACAATGCGTAATATATTGAGTTGGTTCTACCTGACTGCCTCTTGTAGCAACACCAATAATCTTCGGAATAATTTCGCCTCCTTTTTCAACAAAAACAGCATCGCCTACGCGGATATCCAACTTTTCAATTTGATCGGCGTTGTGTAATGATGCACGTTTCACGATAGTTCCTGCCAATTGCACAGGTTCCAAATTGGCTACTGGTGTAATGGCTCCAGTCCGTCCCACTTGGTACGAAATAGAATTTAGAGTTGTGGTAACTTGTTCCGATTTGAACTTATAGGCAATTGCCCAACGCGGTGATTTTGCGGTATAACCTAACTCATTCTGATGATTGAAATCGTTGACTTTAATCACCACACCATCGGTTTCATAAGGCAAATCATGACGATGTACATCCCAATAATTGATGAATTCAAAAACTTCTTCAAGATTATTGGCTAATTTAGATTGAGTTGGCACTTTAAAACCCCAATTTCTTGCCGTTTCTAAACCTTCAAATTGAGTACTAAAAGGCAAATTGTTTCCTATAATAAAATACAGCAAACAGTCTAGTGGTCGTTTAGCAACCTCAGCACTATCTTGTAACTTCAAACTGCCTGAAGCTGTATTTCGTGGATTGGAATACGGCATTTCACCAATATCAATCAATTCCTGGTTCATTTTTTCAAAACCTTCTAACGGAAGAATAATTTCCCCACGAATATCAAATTTTGGCGGAAAGTTTCCTTTTAGTTGTAACGGAATAGACTTGATGGTTTTAATATTATTGGTAACATCATCACCTTGAAAACCATCACCACGAGTAACTGCTTTGGATAATTTTCCATTTTCATAAGTAATCGAAATGGAAGCGCCATCGTATTTTAATTCACAAGTATATTGCAATGAAACATTTCCTAAAACCTTTTGTATTTTGATTTCCCAGTCTTGTAAGTCTTCTTTAGAATAGGAATTATCCAACGAATACATTCTGTTTTCATGAACCACTGTTTGAAAGTTCTTAGTAATGGTTCCACCTACTCTTTGTGTTGGCGAATTTTCATCGAAAAACTCTGGATATTTCGCTTCCAAATCTTGAAGTTGCTTCAATTTTTGATCGAATTCAAAATCGGAAATAGTCGGCTTATCCAAAACATAATAGTTGTGGTTGTGGACGTTAAGTTCTTCCCGTAAATCCAGAATTGTTTGTTGAATATCCATATGACAAAAATGGCTAAATTAGTTTGTATCGCGCACTAAAATAGCCAATATTTTTGAATGTAAAAATATTATGATTGTAGAATATTATTTATCTGAAGATAGAGTTGACCATCACTAAGAATGGCGCCTTCGGTAATCAAATTAAAAATAGCTGCATTGCGTTCCTCACCATACTCTTTCTTACCAATATGAATTTCTACAGTGTCTGTAAAAAGATTATCACTTAACCACTGCAAACCTTCTTTAGTCATAAAATCAACATCAGAAACCAACGCTTTTAAAACAATAGATTGAATCAATTCACTTTGGCAATGGAACAAAAAAATGTGGTTTTTAGAAAAGTGTTCTAAAAATTGAGCATTGGTTAAAACGCCTTCCCAAATTAAATCCGAAAAAACATCGAGTTCTTGTTCGGCTACTTCAGGCTTATTGGTTTTTAATTCATCCCACTCTTTTTTATCAATAGATTGTGAAGCCAAAAAATTAGCAAATTCTTGATGTAAAGCTTCAAATTGTTCTTTGGTTAATCTTTTGTATTTCATCTGTTATTTCATAATTGAATATTCTAAGTTGAATATTCAAAATTTTAATTTTAAAATTTTTGAACTAAGAATATTCAACTTGAAAAATTGAATATTGAAGTTTTTAGAACATAAAAAAATCCCGATTTACATCGGGATTTAGAAAATTTATAGTGAAATATTAAACTTCAGCTACGATTTCGTATGGTAATTCTACTACTACATCTCTGTGTAATCTTACAGAAGCAGTATATTTTCCAGTTCTTTTAACAGTTCCACTAGTGATGAATTTTCTATCTACTGGTTGACCTGCAGCTTCTAATGCCGCAGCGATATCAATATTGGTTACAGAACCAAATAATTTTTCACCACCTGCTTTTGAAGTAATTTTAATTTCTAAAGCTTTTAAAGCATCAGCAATTTTGTTAGCATCAGCAATTACTTTAGCTTCTTTGTGTGCTTTTTGCTTTAAGTTTTCAGCTAATACTTTCTTAGCAGAAGGTGTAGCTAAAATTGCAAATCCTTGTGGAATTAAAAAATTACGACCGTAACCAGCTTTTACTGTAACTACGTCATCTTTAAATCCTACGTTTTGAACGTCTTGTTTTAATATAAGTTCCATGTTGTTGTCCTTATTATAGAAGTTAGGTCCTGTTTTACGAGAAACCAACAACTGTTAATTTTAAATTATTTTAATAAATCGGCCACGTATGGCATTAAAGCTAAATGACGAGCTCTTTTCACAGCAACTGACACTTTTCTTTGGTATTTTAATGAAGTTCCTGTTAAACGACGTGGTAAAATTTTACCTTGCTCGTTAACGAATTTCAATAAGAAATCTGCATCTTTATAATCAATGTATTTGATTCCAGATTTTTTGAAACGACAATACTTTTTAGTTTTGTTTGTTTCAATGTTTAAAGGCGTTAAATATCTGATATCTCCGTCTTTTTTTCCTGAAGCTGATTGTTGTAAATTTGCCATGATTAAGATTTTGCTGCTTTAAGTTTTTCTCTTCTTCTTTCTGCCCAAGATATCGCGTGTTTATCTAAACTTACAGTCAAGAAACGCATAACTCTTTCGTCACGTCTAAATTCAGTTTCAAAAGCAATTAATACTTCTGGAGCTACTTGGAATTCAAACAAATGGTAAAAACCACTTTTTTTGTTTTGGATTTCGTAAGCTAATTTTTTTAAGCCCCAATCCTCTTTTGATACCATCTTTGCTCCTCTGCTTGTAAGAAAATCTTCAAATTTGCTTACTGTTTCCTTTACCTGAACTTCAGATAAAACGGGATTTAAGATGAAAACAGTTTCGTAATGATTCATAATAAATATGTTTTAATTATATAAAATTGGGTGCAAAGGTAAGAATAAATATTACTCCCACAACATCAAAACATAAAATATCGCCTAAATGCAAAAAAATACTGCTTAAATGCAAAAAAAATCGATAAACGTTAGTTTTTGTAAAAAAAGTTATTATATTTGTCTCACCAAATCTATAATAACACTGAATTATGAAATTAAATTGTGTCGTAGTTGATGACAGTTCTCTTCAGAGGATGGTCATTGCAAAGTTAGTGAATAATCACCCAAACTTACAACTAGTAGGTGATTTTTCTAATGCAATAGAAGCAAAAAATTGCATGACGGTTCATACTGTTGACCTGATATTTCTTGATGTAGAGATGCCAGTAATCAGTGGTTTTGACTTTATTGATGGTTTAAAAGTTAAACCTCAAGTTATTTTCATCACTTCTAAAGCAGAATATGCTTTGAAAGCATTTGATTATGACGCGACCGACTATTTACAGAAACCTATTGTATTAGAGCGTTTTAATGCATCTGTAAAAAGAGCCCTAGATTTTCACATGATGAAACGTGAAAACTATGAAGAAGAAGGAGATCACATCTTTATAAAAAGTAATCTAAAAAAATTAAAAGTTTATACCAATAAAATTAAATGGATTGAAGCTTATGGTGATTATGTAAAAGTAGTTACCGAAGAAGATACTAATCTTGTACTTTCTACCATGAAATCTTTTGAAAAAGACTTGTCTAAAGATAAATTCATTAGAGTTCACAAATCGTACATTATTAATATCGACAAAGTAGAACGTTTTAATAGCAAATTTGCGGAAATTGGTGTAACTAAAATTCCATTAAGTCGTAACAAAAAAGAAGACTTAATAAGAGCATTAGCGATTGCTTAATAAAAATCTACGTTTGCAGTAACTTTAATCGTTCTGTATTGCGGAATAACTTCAAAACTATTCAGAATTTTCTGGATAGTTTTTTTTGTGCTTCCTATTGCGGTATTCTGAGGAATTTTAACCATAATTGTACGGATGTACTCATTGCGAATTCTATTGATAACAGGTTCTTCTGGTCCTAAAACAGGTAACTGCAAATTTTGTTGCAGCACTTGATACAACCACATAGAACCTTCTTTTAATTTATCAAAATCACGATGCTTCAACGTAAGTTTTATCAAACGAAAATACGGTGGATATTTGTATATCTGGCGTTCATACAATTGTTCTTTGTACATGCCTTCATAATCATTGTGCGTCACTTGCTGAATTATATTGTGATTCACATTATAGGTTTGAATAATTACTTTTCCTTGCTTATCGGAACGTCCTGCTCTACCCGAAACCTGCGTCATCATTTGAAAACTTCGTTCATAAGCTCTAAAATCGGGATGATACAACATCGTATCGGCATTCATTATTCCAACAAGTGAAACATTATCAAAATCCAAACCTTTAGCCAACATTTGTGTTCCTACTAAAATATCAATTTCACGATTTTTAAAACTATCAATCAATTTTTCAAAACTATATTTCCCACGAGTGGTATCTTGATCCATACGTTTGATGTTTTTGGACGGAAATAATTCAGCTAATTCCAATTCAATTTGCTCAGTTCCAAAACCTTTTGTAGAAATATCAACACTAGAACACGCATGGCAATTAGTTGGTTTAGCAATCGAATATCCGCAATAATGACAACGCAATTGATTTTTGAATTTATGATAGGTCAAACTCACATTACAACTGGTGCATTGTGGAATATGTCCACAAGTCATGCATTCTAAAACAGGCGAAAAACCGCGACGATTTTGAAATAAAATTACTTGTTCGCCCAAACTCAACGCTTCAGTTATGGCTTCGATTAAAGTCAAACTAAAATGACCTTTCATCCTTTTTTTAAAGTAATTCTCTTTCAAATCAACTAGTTCAACTGTAGGCAAAGGCGCTTTTCCAAATCGTTCTGATAACGAAACCCATCCAAATTTACCTGATTGCGCATTAAAATAAGTCTCAATACTTGGTGTTGCCGAACCCAACAACACTTTGGCTTTTTGCGATTGTGCCAATACAATAGCGGCATCTCGAGCATGGTATCGCGGCGCTGGATCTTGCTGCTTGAACGTTTGTTCGTGCTCTTCATCTATGATAATCAATCCCAAATTAGAAAAAGGCAAAAACAACGACGACCTTGCTCCTATTACGATTTTAGCTTTCTCTGAATTTTCCAAAACCTGATTCCAAACCTCAACGCGTTCGTTGTTAGAATATTTTGAATGAAAAACGGCCACTTGATTTCCAAAATGAGCTGTTAATCGAGATACCAATTGAGTGGTCAAAGCAATTTCGGGCAATAAATATAATACTTGCTTGTTTTGAGCAATATATTCTTCTATCAATTTGGTGTAAATTTCGGTTTTCCCTGATGATGTTACACCATGAAGCAATGACACTTCTTTGGTTGTAAAACATTCTTTAATTTCAAGAAAAGCTTTTTGTTGTGCTTCACTTAAACGTAAATTATTCTCGGTTTTATTTTTATCAAAATTGACTCTATCTTCTTGAATGTAATATTCTTCAAAAATATTTTTATCGATTAACGATTTAATTGATGCTGACGAAGATTTTTCGGTCAATTGCTTTACCGAAATTGGCTTTTTTTCCTCTGCATTAAGTTGAAAATAATGCATCAAAACCTCTTTTTGTTTTGCTCCTTTTAAAGAATCCAACAAGGCTATCAAACTTTCATCAGAAGTATAGGCTTCGTGTAAACGAATGTATCGAATTAACTTGGGTTTGTATTCTTCCTGAATTTCTTCTTGAAGCGACAATACGTTTTTATTCAATAATTTCTGAACAACTGGAAAGATGTTTTTCTTGTTCAGAATTGCTATAATGTCTTGAACCTTGAGCGAACTTTGATGTTGTAACGCTTCATATATTAGAAATTCGTCGTCAGACAATTCGTTTTCATCAACAGCATTATCTTTCTTTTGAGAAATAATTGTTTCGCTTTCTAAAATAAAAGCCGAAGGCATGGCACATCGAAATACATCACCAATAGTACACATATAATACGATGCAATCCAATTCCAATGTTCGATTTGAAATTCGTTTACAATTGGCTTTTCATCCAAAATTTGATGAATTTCTTTGGCTTCGTATAACGTTGGAGAATTTCTATGTAAGTCTACCACCAAAGCGGTATAAATTTTATTTTTTCCAAACGGAACCGCCACACGCATGCCTATTTTGATGTAATCAAATTCTGCTTCCGAAACATTGTAGGTAAACGTTTTGGGCAAAGAAAGCGGTAAGATTACTTCTATAAAATACATGTAAATTACGAATGAAAAATTAGGAATTACGAATAAAGATTATTGCAAAGCTTCTTGCTCTTTTTCGTGTTTGTGTTTAAGACGATTGATTGTCGCATTCAATTCGAAACCCAATAACAAAATCATACTGTTGATCCAAATAAAAAACATCACAATCAACAACGTGCCTATAGAACCATATAATTCGTTGTATTTTGAAAATTTAAGCACCCAAATCCCAAAAAAATAAGACGTTATTATGGTTAGAATTGTCGTGAAAACCGATCCAATTGATATAAATGAACGCTTTCTTTCTTGCTTAGTACCAAATTTGAAAAGAATGGAAGTTGTAATCAAAATCATTATAATCACAAAAATGTACCTTCCCATTTGGATGAGCGGAATATCTTCTGATAAAACGTCTTGTATTTTAGTTTTCTGTATCAAAACCTCAAAAGCAACAATGGCAGCAACGGTAATTATTAAGATTAACGAAAGCATAATAGACAAAGCTAAAGCGATAAAATATTGTCTGAAATATTTTCTTTTTATAGTTACGTGATGCGAACTCTCAAAACCACCAAGAATAGCATTCACACCATTTGCCATCAGGAAAATAGCCATAAAAAATCCAGTGGAAAGTAATCCCGAGTGACTGTTATGTAAAATGTCATTGATGATTTTGGCTACCGCATCAAAAGTAGTTGGCGGCAAACTTTGATGCACAAAATCCATGAAATCATCTTGAAAACCTTGTAGTGGTATGTACGGAATAAGGTTGAGAATAAACAAGGCAAACGGAAACAATGCCATAAAGAAACTGAAAGCAATGGCAGTAGCTCGATAGGAAACGGCACCTTCTACAATTCCGATAATGTATAATTCTAATAAATCATAGAGCGATAGTCCGTGCAACCAAGGCAGTTTTATTTTTTGCCCCAACAACACCAATTGCCTGATTACAGGAATCTTTAATAATTTATCTTCTATTTCTATTGACATTGATCTTAAATGGCTTTTAAACTTAAATCCATGTTATACACCGAATGAGTCAAAGCTCCAGACGAAATATAATTCACACCACATTCGGCATATTGGCGAATGGTTTTTTCATTAATATTACCCGATGATTCTGTCAAACATTGGTTTCCAATTAAGGCAACGGCCGTTTTAGTATCTTCAAAATTAAAGTTATCAATTAAGATTCGGAATATTCCATCCGATTGTAAAATTTCTTTAATCTCATCTAGATTTCTAGCTTCAACGATGATTTTTAAATCCTTATTATGAGCTTTCAAATAGTCTTTAGTTTTGGCAATAGCTTTGGTAATTCCGCCAGCAAAATCAATGTGATTGTCTTTCAGCATAATCATATCGTACAAGGCAAATCGATGATTTTCACCGCCACCAATTTTAACTGCCCATTTTTCGCAAGCACGAAATCCTGGTGTGGTTTTTCTTGTATCCAAAATTTTAGTTGAAGTTCCTTCTAACAAATCGACGTATTTTTTGGTTTTGGTAGCAATAGCACTCATGCGTTGCATCGAATTAAGTACCAATCGTTCTGCTTTTAGTATTGATTGAGAACTTCCGGTCACATGAAAAACAACATCTCCGTGTTTTACAGCAGCTCCATCTTCTATAAACGTTTCCACCACCATAGTAGCATCCACATAGTGAAAAATCATTTTTGCAAATTCAACTCCGGCAATAATACCCGTGTCTTTTACCAACAATTTGGCTTTGCCTTGTGCTTCTGCTGGAATGCAAGCTAAAGACGAATGATCGCCATCACCAACATCTTCTCTAATGGCGTTTTGTATAATAAGTTGAAGTTCGTTTTGGAATTGTGCTTCTGAAATCATAATCGTAATTTGAATGGCTAAATTAATCAAAAATGTTGATTTTGGTAAAGATAAAAAACAATTTAGCAAGAAAGAATTTTCTACCCATTTTAGCTTTTATACACTTTCACTATATAAAATTTGGAACTTTTGTACTTTTGCAAACCTAGTACACATCTAATGAACATAAAACTTCTTGCCATTGGCAAAACCGACAATAAATCGTTGCAAACCTTAATCGATGATTACACCAAGCGGTTATCATTTTACATCAAATTTGATTTGGAAATTATTCCAGACATCAAAAACGTAAAAAACTTATCGGAAGCGCAGCAAAAAGAGAAAGAAGGCGAATTGATTCTATCGAAACTTTCGGCAACCGACCAACTGATTTTATTGGATGAAAACGGCAGCAGCTTTTCGAGTGTTGGATTTTCAGACTATTTACAAAAGAAAATGAATGCCGGAATCAAAACGCTTGTCTTTGTAATTGGCGGTCCATATGGCTTTAGCGATGAAGTATATAAAAAAGCACAAGGGAAAATTTCGCTTTCCGCCATGACGTTTTCCCATCAAATGGTACGCCTTTTTGTAATCGAACAATTATATCGTGGATTTACCATTTTACGAAACGAACCGTATCATCATCAGTAAAAACAACTTTACCTACATTTTATTGAAAACATATTCTTCATTAGATAACGACTTATCTGTATTTTTAATAAGGTCTAGAAGATCAATTTTATATTGAACATACTTTTGATACGAGTAGTTCTTTTCAAAAATCAATGTAATTTCCTTGTCTTTACAATCTTTTATCTGTGTGATATAATCTGCAAGCTGCTTCTTTGTTAGTGTTTTATAATTAAAAATTAGAGTTTCTTTTCCAAAACATGCCACTTCCTTTTTACCAAAAATAATTCCCAACCTGAAAACTTTTGGTAAATAAAGATGGTATTTCACTTTGGTAAACGGTAAAAAAGCCATAGTTTTCTTCGCATCATTAGCATACGAAAAATAATTTTCGGCTGCTTCGTTCTTGTGCATGCTTCCGTCTTTTTTGGCTTGTAGTTTTATCAATTCGGGCACTACCACTCTCAACGGCAAACGCTTGTCGATGTTGAAAATCCAATTGGTAGAAACGATAGAATTTTTACGATTTACATCGGCAATCGTATCTTTTCCATCCACTTTAAAAAAAATGTAAATGGGAGAATGTTCTTGCACGTCGGCCACAATCGTTTTGTCGGCTTTAGGTAATTCTATTTCTTTTTTTCCTTCGCAAGAAAGTAACGTTATAATAATAACAAGTGCTAAATATTTTTTCATTTTAGTGAGTGAGTTGTTCGTATAATTTTACACATTCTACCGCTTCTTTTACATCATGAACACGAAGAATTTTTGCTCCTTTCATCAAGGAAATGGTATTTAACGAAGTGGTTCCGTTTAAGGCAAATTCTGCAGTGGTTTCTAACGTTTTATAAATCATCGATTTTCTAGAAATACCAGAAAGAATAGGCAATTCCAGCATTTGAAATAATTCCAACTTATTTAAAACTTCAAAGTTTTGTTGCACTGTTTTAGCAAATCCAAATCCAGGATCAATAATAATATCGTTCATTCCGAAACTTCTGGCTTGGGCAATTCTTTCCGAAAAATAGAACAGCATTTCCTTCACAATATTTTCGTATTGCGTCATTGATTGCATCGTTTGTGGCGTGCCTTTCATGTGCATCATGATGTAAGGCGCTTGCAATTGAGCCACCGTTTCTAACATATTATCATCTAGATTTCCTGCCGAAATATCATTGATGATTGCAGCACCATTTTCAATGCTTTCTTTGGCCACTTTACTTCTGAAAGTATCAATAGAAATAAGCGTTTCTGGAAATTCACGCAATACTTTTTGAACCACAGGAACAACACGTTGCAATTCTTCTTCCTCCGAGACAAATTCGGCACTGGGTTTACTCGAATAGCCTCCAATATCAATAAAAGTGGCACCTTCGTTAAGCATTTTTTCAATTTGCTTTAAAATAGCTTTTTCATCAGCATGTTTTCCTCCATCAAAAAAAGAATTGGGTGTAACATTAAGTATTCCCATTACTTTTGGCGCAGATAAATCGATAAGTGTTCCTTTACAGTTAATCGTCATTGTACTTTGTACTTCAATCTGAATTCTTTACTTTTGACCCGAGACCACTTTGGTCGAATCGTACTCAGTAAAAATTATTATACAAAGATATCATTAATGAAGAATACTTCACAAGAATTCGATAAAGTAATTGGCGTTTGCCGTGATTTATTTAGTAAAAAAATGACCGATTATGGAAGTGCTTGGCGTATTTTGAGATTGCCTTCGCTTACTGATCAAATATTCATCAAAGCGCAACGCATCCGTAGTTTACAAGAAAATGAGGTTCGAAAAGTAGACGAAGACGAAACTAGCGAGTTCATCGGAATCATCAATTATTGCATTATGGCGTTGATTCAATTGGATTTGGGTGTGGTAGAGCAACCCGATTTGAATACCGAACAAGCGGTTAAATTATACGACGAAAAAGTAGCGTTAACCAAAAAATTAATGGAAGATAAGAACCATGATTATGGTGAAGCTTGGCGCGACATGCGTGTAAGTTCGTTAACCGATTTGATTCTGCAAAAATTACTTCGTGTAAAACAAATTGAAGATAATAAAGGTAAAACATTAGTATCAGAAGGCATCGATGCCAATTACCAAGATATGATTAATTATTCGGTTTTTGCGCTTATTTTGATGAAATTTGGGCAATAACAATTCGTTAACATCATACCAACTAAAGCCTTTTTATCTTTGTAAAAACAAATTTTATGGAAACTAAAAAATCATACATTGCTTGGACGTTACGAATTGTTGTTTCTGCGTTATTCATACTTTCAGCAGTAGCCAAATTATCGAAAGGTCATTTACTAGATTCGCCTTATTTTGCTATTTCAACTTTTGAAGTAAAACAATTGTACCCAATGGGGTTTTCTGAAGGATTTGCTCCTTACTTTTCAAGAACCTTAATTGGGATTGAAATGGCGTTGGGATTGTTGTTATTGCAAAAAAATTGGTTGCGTAAATTCATTATTCCGGTAACGATTTTATTGTTATTGGTTTTTATTGGGCATTTAACTTACGTAACTTTTTTAAGTGGAGGAAATACTGGCAATTGCGGTTGTTTTGGCGAATTACTTCCAATGACACCTATTGAAGCCATTATCAAAAATATAGTCGCGGTGGCCATGCTAGGCTATTTGTTTTTTCTATTACCAAAGACCGAACCTCAAGGAAACTTTTGGGTTTTAACGACGGTATTATTTGCTACAATTTTATGGATTTTTATGTTGGCTCCTATTCAGCCACCAGCTTCTAATTTTAGTGTTTCGCCAGTTATGGAAATGCCTCAAGATACTATTTCAGAAACTACTCAAGCTATAGATACCGTAAAAACAGTTGGAGAAACTACAATCGTAAAAAAAGATTCTGTTGCCAAAGTTACAGTTGAAAATACCAACGAACCGAAGAAAGTAAAATCGGGTAATGCGGTTTATTTCCCAAATATTGATAAAGGCAAAAAAATTCTATGTTATTTCGTTCCAGGTTGCGACCATTGTAGAGCAGCAGCTAAAGAATTGACGGAAATGAGAAAGAAAGATGCTAATTTCCCTCCTATTTCTGTTTTATTTATGAATGAAGAAGCCGATTTGATTCCCGATTTCTTTAAAGAAGCAGGTGCGACTTATCCCTACAAAATCATTGAAATCATTCCGTTTTGGAATATTCTTGGAAAAAACAGAGATACACCTGGCGTAAAATACTTTTGGAACGGTAATGAAATTAAATACTACGACGGAATTAAAGATAATAAATTTAATGGCGCCGATTTAGACATTTATTTACACAAACCTTATTCAGAATTAAAAAAATAATTGTTACAGCGCATTAAAATAATAATCAAACATAAAGCGAAAGCATTATACCATATTTTTATTTGCCTCGTCTTTATAAAGATTGGATTGTTTTTAATCACACTTAAAAGCCATCTAAAAATAATGGATTTGCCATTGTATCCTACCATCGGAATAATGACGACAATTGTAAATTTGTTATTATTATTTAAATGGATTATTCGGTTTCACAAACCAACACCTCAATAAATTAACTAAATATGTTAAAAATAGAGCTATGAAAAAAATAATTTTCCTATTTGCAGTAGTCATCAGTTCCCTATCGTGTTCTAATGCACAAACGAAACCATTTTCAAAGAAAAGTCAGGCACAAAAACTAACCGACATTGATGGTAAGGAAGTTACATTTAAAGACGTACTTGCTAAATATAAAGGCAAAACCATTGTAATGGAAGTTTGGGCTTCTTGGTGTGGCGATTGCGTTGGTGCCATGCCCAAAGTAAAAGAACTCCAAGCCAATAATCCCGATGTTGTATATCTTTTTGTTTCAATGGATAAAACCTTTGACAAATGGAAAGCGGGTATAGAAAAACATCAATTAGCCGGAGAACATTACTGGGTAAATGATCCTGAAGGAATGAAAGGTGCTTTTGGTAAATCGATAGATTTGGATTGGATTCCAAGATACATCATCATCAACAAAAAAGGTCAAATCGAATTGTATCGCGCTATAGAAACCGAATTTGATAAAATTAATGCTACTTTAAAAAACTTGAACTAATGAGAAAAAAAATTGTCGCAGGCAACTGGAAAATGAATAAAAATGCCGAAGAAACCGAAGATTTATTAAACGAATTGATTGATAAATTACCCAACGACATTGAAGCGCAAATCATTGTGGCTCCAACATTTGTAAACTTAGCTTCGGCGGCCGATCATTTAGAATTCACCAACATTGTTGTGGCTGCGCAAAATATGCATCAAGCGGAAAGCGGTGCTTATACTGGAGAAATTTCGGCTGACATGTTGCAAAGTATTGGTGTAAACACCGTAATTCTTGGACATTCTGAAAGAAGATCTTATTTTGGTGAAACAGATGCACAATTAGCATTTAAAGTAGATACGGCTTTAAAACACAATATGACTGTGATTTTCTGCTTTGGTGAAGAATTGAAAGATCGTCAAAACAATCAGCATTTTAATGTGGTTGAAAATCAGTTGCGCGATGGATTGTTTCACATTAGCAATGAATCTTGGGAAAATATCATCTTGGCATATGAACCTGTTTGGGCTATCGGAACAGGAGAAACCGCTTCGCCAGAACAAGCTCAAGAAATGCACGAATTCATCAGAGAAACCATTCGCAAACACTTTGGAAGTGACATTGCAGAAGACGTTTCAATTCTGTATGGCGGTAGCGTAAAACCTGATAATGCCAAAGAAATTTTTGGTAAACCAGACGTTGATGGCGGATTGATTGGTGGTGCAGCTTTAAAAGCCGATGACTTTGTTGGCATTATAAATGGCATTAGATAATGACACTTTTATATGATAAAATCCCCAATTGTTAATTCAGTTGGGGATTTTTTTTGTAAGACAAGTAACAATTCCAGAACACAGTCGTCTTACCTCTAAACCAAACACTATTATATCTTGGAAACAATACTTTCTATTAAAAACCTCAACAAATTTTATGGTAAACTACAAGCTGTAAAAGACGTTTCTCTAGAAATTCAAAAAGGAAATGTATACGGCATTTTAGGCCCAAATGGCAGTGGAAAATCAACTACTTTGGGAATTGTATTGAATGTTGTCAATAAAACTTCGGGAGAATACAGTTGGTTTGGCGGCACCATGCAAACCCACGAAGCGCTGAAAAAAGTTGGGGCCATTATAGAACGTCCCAATTTCTACCCGTATATGACGGCTCAAGAAAATTTGGAATTGGTTTGTAAAATCAAAGGAATCAATTATTCTAAAGTTCAAGAAAAATTAGAAATTGTTGGATTATTTGAACGAAAAGACAGCAAGTTCAACACGTTTTCTTTAGGAATGAAACAGCGTTTAGCCATAGCTTCTGCCCTATTGAACGATCCCGAAATATTAATTTTAGACGAGCCAACTAATGGCCTAGATCCACAAGGAATTCATCAAATTAGAGATCTTATAAAATTAATCGCTAGTCAAGGCACCACTATTTTATTAGCATCGCATTTATTAGACGAAGTTGAAAAAGTTTGTTCACATGTATTGGTTCTACGAAAAGGCGAAATTCTTTACACCGGAACTGTTGAAGGAATGTCATCGGGTAACGGCTACATCGAACTTCAGGCTGCAGATAGTGTAGGATTAATTGAAGCTTTGGAACGCTATCCAAATATTGAAAAAATTAAAGAAGAAGACGGTAAAGTGCTGCTGTATTCCAAATCCGAAATTGATCCGTCATTGCTAAATAAATTTTTGGCTGACAAATCGATTTATCTGAATCATTTGGCCAAACGAAAAAATAGCCTTGAAGAACAATTTTTAGAATTAACCGGAAAATAATCGCATCCATGAAACGACTACTCTCAATAGAATTACAAAAAATCTGGAAAAACAAAGCCAGTAGAGTTTTAACGGTAACTTACTTCGGACTTTTAAGTTTGATTGCTTTAATTGCTTCTATCAAATTTGATATCGGTCCGTTTAAATTTCATTTAGCCGAAATGGGCATTTTTAATTTTCCATTCATTTGGCATTTTAATTCGTTTATTGCCGTATTTGCTAAAGTATTTTTTGCCATTATTATTGTTTCGATGATGTCTAACGAATACAGTTATGGCACTTTAAAACAGAATCTAATTGATGGTATGAGCAAAAAAGAATTCATCCTGTCAAAATTTATTACTGTAGTTGCCTTTTCACTTGTTTCAACACTATTTGTTTTTATAACTTCTCTAATACTTGGATTGATTTTTTCATCCTACAATGAAGTGAGTATTATATTCTCTCACATGGAATATTTAATTGCTTATTTCGTGAATTTGGTTGGATTTTTCTCCTTTTGTTTGTTTGTTGGAATTCTTATCAAACGCTCTGCTTTTGCACTTGGCTTTTTATTCATGTGGTTTATTTTGGAAGTATTCTTAGTGTATACCAAATTTGGTTGGAGAAAATCAGTCAATAGTTTTCTACCATTAGAATCGATGTCGCAGCTATTAATCGAACCTTTTACCAAATTGTCTGCTATCAAAAATATTAATTCACAAATAGGCATTGTAAACATCAAAGATTATGATGTTCATTTCAGTACTATTTTGATTGTTTTATCGTGGACCGCAATTTTCGTTTACTTATCACATTGGCTATTAAAAAAAAGAGATTTATAGTATCTTTGCCACATCATGAAGTGGATAAAATATAGTTTTCTTTTCTTTTTGGGATTTCAAATGCACGTTTTTGCCCAGTACATCAGCATAGATGACACTTATTCGGCACAGCAGTTGGTTCAAAATGTTTTAGTAAATAGTCCGTGTGCCAATGTATCAAACTTCAGTATTAGTGGTGGTGCCTTTGCAACTGGAGAACACAGTTATGGTTATTTTAATTCTGGAAGCAGCGGTTTTCCTTTAGCTAACGGAGTTGTTTTAAGCACCTGCAGAGCCAATTATACTCCAGGTCCAAATACGTCCGTTTTGAGTGATAGTGCTCCTAATTGGTTAGGAGATTCCGATTTAGCACAAGCCTTAAACATTTCTAATATTTCAAATGCAACCATTTTAGAATTTGACTTTGTGCCGTTAACAAGCACCATTAGTTTTGATTATATTTTTGCTTCAGAAGAATATCACGGCACGGCATCATGTACCTATTCTGACGGTTTTGCCTTTTTATTAAAAGTGGCTGGAAGTTCCAATCCGTATCAAAATTTAGCGTTAATTCCTAATACTTCAATTCCTGTAAAAGTAACTACCGTGCATCCCAACATTCCTGGTGGTTGTGGTCCGCAAAACGAAGCCTATTTTGGAAGTTTTAACGGTGCCAACTCGCCTACCAATTTTAATGGACAAACCGTTGTTATGACTGCTCGTGGTAACGTAATTCCTGGAACAACTTATCATATAAAACTTGTTATAGCCGATGAAACCAATCCGCAATATGATTCTGCCATTTTTCTTGGAGGAAACAGTTTTAATATTGGTGTCGATCTTGGTCCCGACAGATTAATTTCCACAGGAAATCCTATTTGTCAAGGCGGAACTTGTGTTTTAGATGGTACCATTGCTGGAAACAACACCTATCAATGGTTTAAAAACGGGATAGCTTTATCAGGAGCAACCAATCCTACTTATACCGTATCGAGTGCTGGAACTTACAAAGTAGAAATTACGCTGAATGGTTCTGTTTGTACAACTACTGGTGAAATTGTTATTGAATACAGTCCGTTACCATCACTAAATAATGCAACGATAGTGCAATGCGACGACAATAATGATGGTATTTCGACATTCGATTTAACCAAAGCATACACCACAATTACAGGTGGAAATACACAATTAAGTGCTGTTACTTTTTATGAAAATTTAGCCGATGCTCAAGCACAAATCAATCCAATTGCAAATCCTACCACATTTGAAAATACCACAACTAACCAAGTTATTGCTTGGATTTCAAATGGTTTTGGATGCGGAAATTATGCTACGGTTTCGTTATTGATTTCCAATAATACCATTAGTAATCAAACCTATTCAAGTTGCGATTTAGTAGCTCCACAAGATGGCTATACTTCATTCAATTTGACTGCCATAACACCACAAATACTTTTGGGTTTACCGTCAGGTTTGATAGTACAATATTATGCTACGGCTCAAGATGCGGTTTTACAAATCAATCCGTTACCCAATAATTTTACAAATACAACTGTCAACCAACAAATAATTTATGCGCGCGTTTTAAATGGTGCTGATTGTTATGGAATAATTCCCGTAACACTGGTGGTTAACACTTTCAACCCAAACGGATTTACCGATGAAACGCTGCATATATGCAATGGAATTCCGATTTCGCTGAGTGTTCCTTCTAATTACTCGAGTTATTTATGGTCTAATGGAGCTACTACCAATGCCATAGCTGTTTCGACTGCAGGCACATATTCAGTAACCGTAACCAATACGAATGGTTGTAGTATTACAAAAACTTTTACCGTTGATGCCTCAGAAATAGCCCTTTTAGACAACATAATTGTGAATGATCTTTCAGATGAAACCAATTCCATTCAAATCAATGTAAATGGTTTAGGTGCTTATGAATATTCGCTAGACGGATATCACTATCAAGATGAAAATGTTTTTTCGAATCTAATGCCTAATCAATATAACATTTTTGTAAGAGATAAAAATGGCTGTGGAATCCTTACTACCAATGCCATAGTACTAAATTATCCTAAATATTTTACACCAAATAATGACGGAATTAATGATGTTTGGGAAATTAAAAACTTATCTTATTTTCATAATTCACAGGTAACTATATTCGATCGATTCGGAAAATTAGTGTATCGTTTTAATGAAACGAAAAAAGGTTGGGACGGCACTCTAAATCAAGTTCAACTTCCTGCAACCGACTATTGGTTTGTAATTGAATTTGCTAGTGAAAGAAATGTTAAAGGACATTTTTCATTGAAAAGATAAATCAAAATTTGCTACTTTTAGCAAATGAAAAATAAATTACTTTTACTAACAATAACCATCTTATTATCAACAAATTGCATAGCACAATTCAGTAAAACGCATTACATCCCACCCTTATCAAATTCTGATGCTCAAGAACCTCAAGGGCAATACATTTATATTTCCTGCCCAAGTATAACACCTATAAATTTTCAAATACAGGAAATTGGTGGTGCTGTTATTAATGGCGTGGTTAGCAGAGATACTCCCTATGTATACAATGCTGGCTTCGGATTTGACACACAATTACTAGTTTCAAGTAGTGATGTAAATACGGTTAAAAATAACAAAGGATACATCATACAAGCTCAAGATTTAATTTATGTTAATGTTCGTTTGACATCAACACCACAAAATTATCAGGGTGGCGGATTAGTTTCTAAAGGAAGTGCGGCATTGGGAACTGTTTTTAGAATTGGAGCATTTACCAACACATCTGTACCAACCACAAATAATAATCATTATACATTCGCCTCAATTTTAGCTACCGAGAACAACACTACCGTTTCATTTGGCGATATCAAAACTGGAGTACAATTAATAAATAATACTGCAGCAGGAAACACACCTTCTAACATTACTTTGAATGCTGGAGAAAGTTTTGTAATGGCAGTACAAGGTCCAAACAATGCCAATAGAGATGGCTTGATTGGAGCTTCTATTATTTCTGACAAACCAATTGCTGTAAACTGTGGTTCCTTTGCAGGAAGTAATGGAGATACTTCGAATTTAGATTTAGGAATGGACCAAATTGTTTCGGCAGATCGAACAGGAATGGAATATATTTTTGTTAAAGGTTCTGGATTGGATATAACCGAAAGACCACTGCTGGTAGCCAACTACAACAATACTGAAATCTATTTAAATGGAAGCACTACTCCTTATTCCGTATTAAATGCCGGAGATTATCTTGAATTGAATGGCACCGATTTTTCTGCCAACGGAAACCTGTACGTTCAAAGCTCTAAAAATGTTTTTGCTTATCAAGGTATTGGTGGATCTACCAGTCAAGCGAATCAAAACATGCATTTTGTGCCACCACTAAGCTGTCAAACGCCAAAATCTATCAACAATATTCCTTTAATTAATCAAGTAGGAAACCTAAATAATTTTGATGGAACGGTTTGTATTGTTACCAAAACTGGAGCTTCCTTAAGTTTTATCATCAACGGAACTAACTATACTTTTGCAACATTACCGGGCGGTTTAACTACAACCGGACCGTTAAGTGTAGTTGGAACTAGCGATTATGTTACCTACACCATACAAGGCTTAACAGGAAACATTTCCGTTTTTTCATCAGAACAAGTGTATCTTTCGTATTATGGTTCGAGTGGTGCTGCCACTTATGGTGGATTTTATTCAGGATTCACCTTTAAACCCGAAATTGTTTTCCAACCAGTTGTAACTTCGCTTTCCAATTGTATTCCAAATATCAACTTAGAAGTTAATACCATCAGTAATTTTGATGTCTATCAATGGTATTTCAATGGTAATCCAATTCCTGGAGCTACTTCTAACACTTATACTCCAACACAACCAGGTTATTATAAAATTAAAGCTTCGTTAACGGCCTGTGGTATCGATTTTTTCTCTGATGAAATTCCAGTAAGTTCTTGTGCAACTGATACCGATAATGATGGTGTGAATGACAATGTAGATCAAGACCTTGACAATGACGGACTCACAAATTGTACCGAATCTTATGGTAATCAAACCATTTCATTAGCCAATACAAATGCGGGTGTTGTAAGTGTTGGAACTTATTCCAATTCATTTACAGGAGTCGTTACTACATCAGCAAATCCAAGTACAACACCATTAGTAGGAAATGCAAACGGCAGTTTTATAACAGATTTACCTGCTGGAAAAACCAATTGGGTAAAATATGCAATGACTTTTGCACAGCCGATTTCATTAAGTATGGAATACGTTACGACTGCAAATACTACCGATTTGATAGATTCTAATGGCGAATTCACAATCAATTCGCCTATCAATAAAACCATTACAGTCTTGAATCCCAACAATCAATTGTTGATTGATACTAATTATGATGGAATTTACGAAAGTGGTATTACTCAATATTCGTCTTTTGAGATTCGATTCCGATTAAACAGCATTACGCCATTGGCAGCTGGAACGGGTACTTTCAAATTTTTAACCAATGGTTCCAATACACTTATTTTTACACATAGAAATCTTTCAGACAACAATACAAATAAAGCTACCTTTAAAATATCAGCTACTTGTGTGGCAAAAGATTCCGATTTAGATGGTGTTCCCGATCAAATGGATTTTGATAGTGACAATGATGGAATTACCGATTACATTGAAGTTCAAGGTGTTAATTTTACCGCATTATCCAATGCAGATACCAATCATGATGGTATTGACAATACTTACGGAAACGGAATTACAGCAGTAGATTCTGATAGTGATGGCATTCCAGATTATTTAGATTTAGATTCGGACAATGACGGAATTTACGATTTGAACGAGTCGGGTTCTGGCGCAACAGATGCCAATTTAAATGGTATTATTGACGGAAATAACTTCGGTACTAATGGATTAGCCGATTCGGTAGAAACCAATCCTGATAGTGACGTTTTAAATTATACCGTTGCCAATACAGACGGAGATAGTGCAAATAATTATTTAGATTTAGAAAGTGATGGCGATGGCTGCAACGATGTGATTGAAGCTGGTTTTGCAGACAGCAACAATGATGGATTATTGGGTACTACAGTACCACCAACTGTCAACCAAAACGGAGTAGTTACAAGCGGTAGTGGATATACCGTCCCGAACAACAATTACATTACCTATGCTCCTATCACCATTACAGCTCAACCTGCCAATACTTCCACTTGTGAATTGCAAAGTGCTACTTTTACACTAACTACTAATGCCGTTAATAGTTATCAGTGGCAACTTTCTACCGATAATGGCGTAACGTGGAATAACATTACAAACAATGCAACATACACAGGAACTACAACTGTAACATTAACGGTTTCAAATGTAACTCCTGCCATAAACGGTTATCAATACCGAGTGTTTTTAAATAAAAATGGTAATTCTTGTGGTTTATATTCTGCCGCTGGAATACTAACTACTTATGCTTTACCAACTATAATAACTCCAATTACATTAAAACAATGTGATGATGATACAGATGGTATTTCTAGTTTTAATTTGACTGAAAAAAACAGTTTTATTTCTGCAAATTATGCTTCAGAAACTTTTACTTATTTTACCACATACAATGGTGCTGATACAAATGACACTTCGGTTAAAATAAACAATCCAACGGCATACATCAGCGGAAGTGGTTCAGTCTATGCGAGAGTTGAAAATGCAAATGGCTGTTTTAGAATTGCTCAAATCAATTTGATTGTTACGGTAACTCAAATCAATTCGGCCACTTTTCACAGAAACTTTACGCTTTGTGACGATAGTGTTCCAGGTATTTCTACTGATACTGATGGAACTTCTGTATTTGACTTTAGTAGCGTAACCAATGATATTTTGGCAATTTTACCAATTCCAAGTTCTAATTATACCATTACCTATTATGCCAATCAAGCCGATGCTTTAGCGGAAGTTAATGCTATTACTAACATTAGTAATTATAGAAATACAATTCTTAATCAACAAAATATTTATGTAAGAATTGATAGTAATCTAGATAATTCTTGTTTTGGATTAGGACCTTTTGTTACATTAACTGCCGAAGCTTTACCCGTTGCAAATGCTGTAAATGCTACTAATACAATTAGACATTGTGATGACGACCAAGACGGAAGTTATATTTTTGATACTTCAAATTTGGAAGCTACCATCTTAAATGGTCAAACTAACAAAACGGTAACTTATTATGATAATTTAGGTAACCTAATCAGTGTAACACCAACATTTACCGTAAATACTACTCAAACAATTACCGTTAGAGTAACTAATAATGTTACATTAGCATCAAATGGTCCGTGCTACGATGAAGAAACTATTACTTTTATAGTAGACAAATTACCACAAATATTTCCAACTACATCGTTGCAACTCACACAATGTGATAATGAAACCGATCCGGCTTTACAAGATGGCATTTATCCGTTTGATAGTTCAAATATAGAATCAACTATTTTAGGATCACAAACCGGAATGAATATTTCATTTACCTTACAAAACGGAACGGTATTAAATCATTTACCAAATCCATTCAACTCAGGAACTCAAAATGTTATTGTAACTGTTACCAATCCAATCAATACAAGTTGTCCAGTTACTACAACTCTTAATTTTGTTGTTAATCCAGTGCCTATGATTGATTTGAACCAAAATGGCTGGGCAAATGAATTAGTGTGTACCAATCTTCCAACTTTTACAGTTACCATCAATGCTGGTGTGTTGAACGGAACTCCTACAAGTAGTTATACCTATCAATGGTACCTTGACGGAACTATTCTACCTGGAGCCACAAGTTATTCGTTAACAGTAAATACCGGTGGAACCTATACGGTTGATGTTACCAATACTTTTGGATGTGTTAGAACAAGAACTATAGAAGTAACCACATCGGTAATTGCAACAATTGACGCCATTAACATTGTCGATTTAAGCGATATTAATACAGTAGAAGTTATTGTTTCTGGTAATGGTGATTATGTTTATAGCATACAAGAACCTTATGGTCCGTATCAAGCTTCTAATTTCTTTACTAATGTACCGATGGGAATATACACCGTGTATGTTAAAGATTTAAATGGCTGTGGAATAACACAACAAACGATATCTGTTTTAGGGGTACCACAATATTTCACGCCAAATGGAGATGGATTCAATGATACATGGAATATTAAAGGTGCCAATAATCAATTTTATTCCAATTCGGTAATTCGTATTTACGACCGATTTGGAAAACTAATCAAACAAATTTCTCCTTTAGGACAAGGTTGGGACGGAACTTATAATGGGCAATTGGCTCCAGCCGATGATTATTGGTACAACATCAACTTTGATGATGGTAGAAGTGCTAAAGGGCATTTTAGTTTAAAACGCTAGTAAGTATAAAATACTTAGAATAAAAAAACCATCTATTTTCATAGATGGTTTTTTTTATGGATCTAATCTAATACTTAGATTTTAAATCTTTTTCTATCATTTTCATTCAAGTAAATTTTACGTAAACGTAACGATTTTGGTGTTACTTCAACATACTCATCTTTTTGAATGTACTCTAATGCTTCTTCTAAAGAGAATTTGATTGCAGGAATGATTCTTGCTTTATCATCAGCACCAGAAGAACGAACGTTAGACAATTTTTTAGTTTTGGTAACATTTACTGTCATATCATCGCTACGTGTGTTTTCACCAATAACCTGTCCTTCATATATATCTTCATTAGGATCTACAAAGAAACGACCTCTATCTTGTAATTTATCGATTGAATATGGAATAGCTTTTCCGTTTTCCATAGAAATTAACGAACCATTATTTCTTCCTGGAATTTCGCCTTTAAACGGCTCATATCCAATAAAACGATGTGCCATAATAGCTTCACCAGCAGTAGCAGTAAGCAATTGGTTACGCAATCCAATAATTCCACGTGATGGAATATTAAATTTCACAATCATACGCTCGCCTTTACCTTCCATCGATAACATTTCTCCTTTACGAACAGAAACAAATTCTACGGCTCTACCTGACAAATGTTCTGGTAAGTCAATAGTTAATTCTTCAATTGGTTCGCATTTAACACCATCAATTTCCTTAATAATAACTTGCGGTTGACCAATTTGAAGTTCGTATCCTTCTCTTCTCATCGTTTCAATTAAAACCGATAAGTGAAGAACTCCACGACCAAAAACCATAAACTTATCTGCAGAATCGGTATCTCCAACTCTAAGCGCAAGGTTTTTCTCTAATTCTTTTGCTAAACGATCTTTAATGTGACGTGACGTTACAAATTTTCCTTCTTTACCAAAGAAAGGTGAATCGTTAATGGTAAACAACATACTCATTGTTGGCTCATCAATTGCAATGGTTTGCAATGCTTCTGGATTTTCAAAATCGGCAATGGTATCACCAATTTCAAAACCTTCAACACCAACAATTGCACAAATATCCCCAGCAATAACTTCGGTAACTTTTTTACGACCTAGGCCTTCAAAAGTATGTAATTCTTTAATTCTCGATTTTATGATTTTTCCGTCTCTTTTTACCAAAGAGATTGGCATTCCTTCTTTTAAAACACCTCTTTCTAAACGACCAATTGCGATACGTCCAGTAAAAGATGAGAAATCTAACGAAGTAATTAACATTTGTGGTGTTCCTTCTGAAACTTTTGGAGCAGGAACATTATTGATAACCATGTCTAATAATGGCTCAATATTTTCTGTTTGATTTTCCCAATGATCAGACATCCAGTTATTTTTAGCCGAACCATACACTGTAGGAAAATCTAGCTGCCACTCTTCTGCACCTAATTCAAACATTAGATCGAAAACTTTCTCATGAACTTCTTCTGGAGTACAATTTTCTTTATCTACTTTATTGATAACTACACAAGGTTTTAGTCCTAAATCGATAGCTTTTTGTAAAACGAAACGAGTTTGAGGCATTGGGCCTTCAAAAGCATCAACCAATAGACAAACACCGTCTGCCATGTTCAATACACGTTCTACTTCACCACCAAAATCGGCGTGACCTGGGGTATCTATAATATTAATCTTTGTACCTTTATACACAACAGATACGTTTTTAGAAGTAATGGTAATACCTCTTTCACGCTCTAAATCGTTGTTATCAAGAATTAAATCACCTGTATTCTCATTTTCACGAAAAAGTTGACAGTGATACATAATTTTGTCAACCAAAGTTGTTTTACCGTGGTCAACGTGGGCAATAATTGCAATGTTTCTGATAGATTCCATCTGATTTTTTTAGGAGGTGCAAAGGTACACTTTATTTTGATAAAAAAAACCTAAGTGATAATAGTTTACATTTTAATAACTTAATAAAAATAGACCACGCTTTAATTGAATATTTTTTATTTAAACAGGTTGTGTGAATGTTTTTTTTTTATTTTTGAGTAATGAAAAATAATTTCTACAATATAATCATTACTTATTTTGTTTCATCACTTCTTCTGGCTTTAATTGGCCACTATTATATTGTAAATGAAATTTCCGTTGAAAATCAAAATTTATACTACCTAATACTCATTTTATTTTTTGTTTGTACATCGCCATTAGCGTTCATGTATCAGCTAAAAATAAACGACAAAAAGAACAAAGTTAATCTTGAAGGATTAGAAAAAATTAACGAAGAGTTATACAAATCTAACGAAAGATATGATATTGTAGCCAAAGCAACTAGTGATACCATTTGGGACTGGGATATTAAAACAGGTAGTTTTATTTGGAATAAAGGTATCCAAGGTGTATTCGGATACAAAAAGGAAGATATTGGTACCGACTTGCAATGGTGGTTTGAAAAAATACATCCAGAAGACAGTCTTAAAATGTCGGTAAAACTCTATTCTTTTATCGAACAAAAAACCGAAAAATGGCAAGATTATTACCGATTTATGTGTGCAGATGGCACTTATCGATATGTGTTTGATCGAGGTTTTTTAGTAATGGATGAAAACCGAAATGTGATTCGTATGATTGGAGCCATTCAAGACATTACTAAGCAAAAAGAGGAAGAACAGCGATTAAAATTACTAGAAACTGTTATTACACAAACTAAAGATAGTGTGATCATCACCGAATCTACAGATGTTGATAATGAAATTCCGAAAATCGTATTCGTAAATCCAGCGTTTACCAAAATGACTGGCTACAAACCCAAAGAAGTTATTGGGAAATCAGCTTTGGTATTCATGAATAAATTTAGCGTACGAAAAGACATTAAAAAACTTGCCGAAGCACTCAAAAAAAAGGAAGAATTTATTTTTGAAGCCCTTAATAAAAGAAAAAATAAAGAAGAATACTGGTCCAATATATCGATGATTCCGATTACCAATAAAGACAATCAACATTCTCATTGGATTTCAATACAAAGAGATATTTCTGTAGAAAAAGAACGCGAAAAAGAACGCGAACACCTTATTAGTGAGCTAACTCAAAACAATAAGGATTTAAAACAATTCTCCTACATAACCTCACACAACCTAAGGGCGCCATTATCTAATTTAACTGGATTATTGAACTTAGTTGAAGATATTCCTATCGAGAACGAAGAATTAAAAGAAATCATAAATGGTTTTTCAAAATCTACCACACAATTAAACGAAACCATAAATGATCTTGTAAATGTTATCATTATCAAAGACAGTCCATCCATTCAAAAAGAAGAAATCGTTATTAGAGATGTCTTTGAAAATGTATTCAATCAATTAAGTTTTTTAATAAGCATTAAAAAGCCTATTATTAAAATGGATTTACATGAAACACAAGTAATTAGTCTGAACAAGTCTTATATTGAAAGTATTTTATTAAATTTGATGACCAATTCTTTACGATACCATGATCCTAAAAGACAATTAAAGATTTGGATTAGCTCCAAGAAAACAGTCAATGAAACCAATTTAATTTTTAGAGATAACGGAATTGGGATTGATATGGCGAGAAATAAAGATAAGATTTTTGGACTATACCAACGTTTTCATGATTATCCCGACAGTAAAGGTTTGGGGTTGTACTTAGTAAAATCTCAAGTAGAATCAATGGGAGGGAAAATAAGCGTAGAGAGCGAAGTTGGGGTTGGAACCACTTTCACAATAACATTTAAAAACAATTAGTAATGTATAATAAAATATTATTTGTTGATGATGACCCTATCACACTAATGTTGTGCAAGAAGGTAATAGAGCGATCTGAGTTTTCAAAAGAAATAGAAACAGCTCAAAACGGTGAAGATGCATTGAAATATTTTGACCGATTAAAGCTAGAGTTAAATAACAACAACCAAGTTGTTTTACCAGAATTAATGTTTTTAGATTTAAACATGCCCATAATGGGTGGATGGGAATTTCTTGATATTTTTTCTAAAGAGAATTACCACTCTATTTTTCCAGATTTAAAAGTTATTGTTCTTTCCTCTACAATCGATCCAAAAGACATAGAAAAATCAAAATCATACAGTATGGTAATTGATTTTCTATCCAAACCTATCACAAAGGAAATATTAAATTTAATATCCAATCGATAATAAATAAAAAAAGCTTCCAATTTGGAAGCTTTTTTTGTACTGTATACTAATGTGTAATAAACTATAGTTTAGCTACGTGCTTAGTTAATTTAGATTTTAAATTAGAAGCTTTGTTATCGTGAATGATATTCTTCTTAGCTAGTCTATCAATCATAGAAATTACTCCAGATAATTTTGATGCAGCATCAGATTTATCTGTAGACATTCTTAATGCTTTGATTGCATTACGAGTAGTTTTGTGTTGGTATCTATTTAATACTCTCTTTTTTTCGTTGCTTCTAATTCTTTTTAAAGCTGACTTATGATTTGCCATTTTCTTTTTATTTAATTGTAATAATTGTTAAACTATTAGTTAAAAAAGAAAAACCTCCCACAATTAAATTTAATCACTTTGGTTTTAACTAATAAAATAAAAATTCGAGACACTGAATCTATATTTTATAAAACTATTTTACAACTAATTTGTAGCCCGTAGGGGAATCGAACCCCTCTTACCAGGATGAAAACCTGGCGTCCTAACCGATAGACGAACGGGCCATTGCTTACTTAATCTAGTGTAATCTCAATAATAAATTGAACTTGTAGCCCGTAGGGGAATCGAACCCCTCTTACCAGGATGAAAACCTGGCGTCCTAACCGATAGACGAACGGGCCTACTGCTTAAATGCGGATGCAAAAATACAACTATTTTTTATTCGCACAATAGTAGTCGTAACTTTTTTTGATTTTTTTTAGTAGGCCTTTGCAAACAACACTCTACCAGTAGATTTCGCTCCAGAAAAAACACATTTTCCTTCTTCTTCTACTCTATCTAATGGTATACAACGTATCGTTGCCTTAGTTAAATCTTTAATTTTTTCTTCTGTTTCAGCAGTTCCATCCCAATGAGCCGAAATAAATCCAGTTTTATTTTCTAAAACCTCTTGAAACTCTTCAAAACTATTTACTTCGGTAATGTGCGTATTTCTAAAACTTAATGCTTTATTGAATAAATCATTTTGAATGGTCTCTAACAAATCATTGATGTAAGAAACTATTCCGTCGCTAGAAACAACCTCTTTTGTTAATGTATCTCTTCTGGCTACTTCAAAAGTTCCATTTTCTAAATCTTTTGGACCAACAGCAATCCTAACTGGAACACCTTTTAATTCCCATTCAGCAAATTTGAATCCAGGTTTTTGTGTGGTTCTATTGTCGTATTTAACAGAAATTCTCAGCTTTTTAAATTGAGCTACTAAACCATCTACTACAGATGAAATTTGTTCAAACTCTTCATCAGTTTTAAAAATTGGAACGATAACCACTTGGATAGGTGCTAAATTCGGAGGCAAAACCAATCCATTATCATCAGAGTGCGTCATTACTAAAGCACCCATCAAACGGGTTGAAACTCCCCAAGAAGTACCCCAAACATGCTCTTGTTTTCCTTCTTGATTAGCAAATTTCACATCAAATGCTTTGGCAAAATTTTGTCCTAAAAAGTGAGAAGTTCCTGCCTGCAAGGCTTTTCCATCTTGCATTAATGCTTCAATACAATACGTTTCTTCAGCACCAGCAAAACGTTCAGTTTCTGTTTTTAATCCTTTTATAACAGGAATAGCCATGAAATTTTGAACAAAATCAGCATAAACATTCATCATTTTTTCTGATTCTTCGATAGCCTCTGCTTTTGTTGCATGTGCCGTATGCCCTTCTTGCCATAAAAACTCTGCCGTTCTTAAAAACAAACGAGTTCTCATTTCCCATCGAACCACATTGGCCCACTGGTTTATTAGCAAAGGTAAGTCTCTGTAAGATTGTACCCAGTTTTTATAAGTACTCCAAATAATAGCTTCACTGGTAGGACGAACAATCAATTCTTCTTCCAATTTTGCATTAGGATCAACCATTAATTTCCCAGGGCGTGTTTCATCATTTTTTAAACGATAGTGTGTCACAATGGCACATTCCTTAGCAAAACCTTCTGCATTTTTTTCTTCAGCCTCAAACATACTCTTGGGAACAAACAAAGGAAAATAGGCATTGCTATGACCTGTTTCTTTAAACATTCTGTCTAATTCTGCTTGCATTTTTTCCCAAATAGCATAGCCATAGGGCTTAATCACCATACAACCTCTAACACCTGAATTCTCAGCCAAATCGGCCTTTACCACAAGTTCGTTATACCATCTGGAATAGTCTTCTGCTCTCTTTGTTAAGTTCTTACTCATAATGAATAGTTTGGCATAAATATTGTTTAACTAATTTTAACTAAATAGTTCGACAAAACTAACTATTTTTGTATTGACCAACAATAAAAATGCTATAGATATGAAAACAAATTTCTTTTTTACCAAAAATTCCTCAATTTATTCTATACTCGGATTTTTCGCTTTACTAGCAACTTCTTGTGGTTCTTATCAAAACACGTCTTATTATGACAATGATGGTGTTTATGGAAGTTCCGAAAAACCAAAACCTGTAGAAGATACAAAAGCAAATAGTGGTTACTATAAAGACTATTTTAGTTCTTTAAACAAAGAAAATCAACAAGTTTTTACTGATGTAGAAAAATATTCTAGCTACAACGACACAATAAAAAAATCTAATACGAACCAAAATAACGCTGAAGTCCAAAACACAACTGGTTATGCAAGTTGGGGCTCAAACCCAGATAATGTAACGGTAAACGTATACAATAACGGATGGGGCTACAACAGTTGGTATGGTCCTAATTGGGGTTATTATGGTGGTGGATATTATGGCAATTATTGGGGGTACAACAGCTGGTACGGCAACTATTGGGGATATTCTCCTAGTTGGGCATGGAGTTGGGGTTGGAATTCTTGGTATGGACCAAGTTGGTATGGTTATTATGGCTACGGATATTACCCTTATGGTTACGGATACTACGGTAACAATTGGGGATGGAGCAATGGCTATTTAGGTCACACTTATGCTCACTCTGGAGGAAGAAGAAACACTAATTTTGTTGGTAACGGCTTTAGTCCTAACCGATCAATGACTGGCAATGGTGGAAGATCTGCTCTAGGCGGAACCCGAGTTGTTGGTGAGCCATCAAGCGTTCCAAGAAACTACAACAATACTGGTACTCCAAGAAACAACTATTCTCCGAGAACTAACGAAACTGTTTCTCCAAGACCAACAGTTCCAAACAACAACAATAATTATAATACACCAAGAAACTATACTCCTTCTACTCCTTCAACTCCTTCCACACCAAGAAGCTACGATTCTCCAAGATCATATACTCCTTCTACACCAAGAAGTTATGATTCTCCAAGATCGTACACACCGAGCGGTGGTGGAAGTTATGGTGGTGGAGGCGGAAGCTACGGCGGTGGCGGTGGCGGAAGATCTGGTGGCGGTGGCGGAAGACGTTAATCATCAGATTTAATGATACTTTTTTTGCTACTTATCTAAATTTGGTTTGACCAAAATCATCCATAATTATTAAAAATAAAAAAAACTCTATGAAAAAGATTTTTGCAATAGCAATAGCAAGTTTAGCTGTGACTTCTATTCAAGCACAAGATATTACCGACGCCTTGCGATATTCGCAAACCGATTTAAACGGAACGGCTCGATTTAGAGCCATGAGTGGAGCATTTGGTGCACTTGGAGGTGATTTTTCATCTATCAATGTTAACCCTGCTGGTTCGGTAGTTTTTGCTAACAATCAAGTTGGATTCACTTTGAGCAATTACAACACTAAAAACAATTCCAATTATTTTGGAAAAGCAACTTCTGATTCTAAAAATTCATTCGATTTGAATCAAGCTGGTGCTGTATTTGTTTTTGATAATGATGATTCGAAAAGTCCTTGGAAAAAATTTGCTCTAGCGCTAGATTATGAAAACAATAGAAATTTAGACAATTCTATTTTTTCGGCTGGAACCAATCCCAACAATTCTATCGATAATTATTTCTTGAGTTATGCTAATGGCGTAGCGTTGGGAACCTTAAATAATTATTATTTTGATGAATTATATTACAACGAACAACAAGCGTATTTGGGATATAACTCTTACATTATAGATCCAACAGCTAACACCAACAACAATACAAGTTACTACTCCAATGTATCACCTGGAACATTATCTGGTATGATTGGAAATTATTATCAAGAAAACAAAATAAAAACGACCGGCTACAACGGAAAATTAGCTTTCAACTTTTCTACACAATATACCGATAAATGGTCATTTGGATTGAATTTAAACTCTCACTTTATTGATTTTAGACAATCTAGCAATTTCTTTGAATCGAATAGCAATCCAAAATATGCTACTGGTTCTACGGTAGATGTTGTGAGATTTAGCAACGATCTATATACTTATGGAAGCGGATTTTCTTTTCAACTTGGAACCATTTTCAAACCTGTAAAAGAGTTTCGTATAGGTCTTTCTTATGAATCACCTACATGGTATCGTTTGACCGATGAATTAACACAACGATTGGTTACTTCTGGTTATGGGTTAAATTCAACTCAAGACAATACACAATACAATACCGTGGTTACCGACCCAAATACTACAATGATTTTTCAACCCTACAAATTGAAATCTCCAGCGAAATGGACAACAAGTTTTGCTTATGTGTTTGGAAAAAGAGGTTTATTAAGTTTAGATTTAGGAAATAAAAATTATAATACTACAACTTATAAACCAAAAAATGATTTCGTAGCCGCAAACAACTATATGAATAACAATTTGATAGACCAAGGTTTTTTGTTTAATTCAAATGGTCAATTCCAATTTATTATTAATGAAGCAAGACTGGGAGGAGAATTAAAAATACAAAAAATGAGTTTAAGAGGCGGATATCGTTGGGAGAGAAGCCCATACAAAGATAAAAATATAATGAGTGATTTGAATAGTTTATCTTGTGGTTTAGGTTATAACTTTGGTTCTACCAAATTAGATTTAGCTTATTCAAACTCAAAACGCGATTACAACCAACAATTTTTCTCTCAAGGTTTGACTGATGCTGCACGAATAAAATCGGTTAACAATAACGTGAGTCTGACTTTGTTATTTGAATTATAAAAGCTGCTCAATATCAATATTAGAAACCATTCATTTATTGGATGGTTTTTTTGTGTACTTAGCTTACTTAACTAGCCCTGATCTCGTCATTGTTGGAGCTCTTGCTATGTTTTAAGATGGCAAAGCGACTGACGAGAGCAGGAATAGGGAAACCAAAAATGCCCGAAAGTTTCTCTTCTTAAAATAAATAACGTAATTTTGCCTCCCAATTAAATAAAGGTATGAGAACCAAATCGGTAAAGAAAAATAAAATCAATGTCATCACACTTGGATGTTCTAAAAACACGTATGATAGCGAAGTGTTAATGGGGCAACTGAAAGCTAGTGGTAAAGATGTTGTGCATGAGCAAGAAGGTAATATTGTGGTCATTAACACCTGTGGATTTATTGATAATGCCAAGGCAGAATCGGTGAATACCATTTTGGAATATGCCGATAAAAAAGAACGTGGCATTGTTGACAAAGTATTTGTAACAGGGTGTTTATCGGAACGTTACCGCCCAGATTTAGAGCAAGAAATTCCGAATGTAGATCAATATTTTGGCACCACCGAATTGCCTCTTTTATTGAAAGCATTGGGTGCCGACTACAAACACGAATTACTTGGAGAACGTTTAACAACAACTCCGAAGAACTATGCTTACTTAAAAATTGCAGAAGGTTGTGATAGACCATGTAGTTTTTGTGCGATTCCAATTATGCGTGGTAAACACGTGTCTCAACCGATTGAAAAGTTGGTAAAAGAAGCCGAAGGTTTGGCTAAAAACGGTGTAAAAGAATTGATTCTTATTGCTCAAGATTTGACGTATTACGGATTGGATTTGTACAAAAAACGCAATCTTGCCGAGTTATTAGAAAACTTAGTTAAAGTAGAAGGAATTGAGTGGATTCGACTGCATTATGCCTTCCCTACTGGGTTTCCAATGGATGTTTTGGATTTGATGAAACGCGAACCAAAAATCTGTAATTACATTGATATTCCGTTGCAACACATTTCAGATAAGATTTTAAAATCGATGAAACGTGGCACAACGAAAGAAAAAACGACTCAACTTTTGAAAGATTTTCGTGAGGCGGTTCCTGGCATGACGATAAGAACCACTTTGATTGTGGGATATCCTGGTGAAACGCAAGAAGATTTTGAAATCATGCGCGATTGGGTTCAAGAAATGAAGTTTGAGCGTTTGGGTTGTTTTACCTATTCACACGAAGAAAATACAGGTGCATTTGCTTTAGAAGATGACGTTCCAGAAGACGTAAAAAAAGCACGCGCACAAGAAATAATGGATTTACAATCGCAAATTTCTTGGGATTTAAATCAGGAAAAAATCGGACAAACCTACAAGTGTATAATTGACCGAAAAGAAGGTCAACACTTTGTTGGAAGAACCGAATTTGACAGTCCGGATGTAGATAATGAAGTATTAATTGATGCCTCAAAATTCTATGTTAAAACTGGAGAATTTGTGATGGTAAAAATTATCGATGCTACTGAATATGATTTATATGGTGAACCTGTATAGATATTAAAATTTTATTTAACTTTATGGTCTTAAATAAGTTGAAAATGAAATCATTAAAATCAATAGTTACAATTTGTTTTGTGTTATTTGCTTTAAGCACTTCATCGGCACAATATGGTTATGGAAATGGCGGTATGTATGGTAACGGCTATGGTGGCGGTATGAACCGTATGAATCAGCAAAGTATTCAAAACACCAATAATTATGGTAGAAATACCAAAACACCCGAACAAATTGAAAAGGAAAGAGCTGATAATCTGAATAAAACAGTAGATAAGCTTACTAAAGATTTGGGGTTAGACGATCTTCAAGTTATTGTGATTAGAAAAGAAATTGAAGCCAGTTCAAAAAGCATCAATGCCGTGATGAAAAGCGAAAGTTCTGAAGAAGATAAAATTAAAGAAGTAGAAGCTATCAACGAAAAAACAGATCGAACCATCAATACGTTCTTGAGCGATGAACAAAAAGTGAAGTACAAAAAATTTATTGATGAACGTAAAGAACGAATAGAAAAATATAAAATGTCTAGAAATTAATTTTCTTCCTTTTAACTTATAAAAAAACTCCAAAACGTAATTGCTTTGGAGTTTTTTCGTTATTAATCTATCTATTTATTATTGTTTTGTCACAACCGTTCCTTTAAATGATAATGTTTTTGGAGTTTCTTCTGCCGTTGTAGTCACCGTAATTGTTTTCGTAAATTGTCCAGGGTTTGCGGCATTAAAAGTAGCTTTTACAAATCCAGTTTTACTCGGTGCAATAGAATCTTTTGTATACGCTGCATTCGTGCAACCACAACTAGGTCTAACGTTGGTAATTAGTATCGTTTTTTCACTCGTGTTTTTAAATTCATATTCGATTACTTTGGGTGTACCTTGTGGAATTTCTCCTAAGTCAATCATTTCAGTTTTCCATACTAATGGCGAATGTTCCGTAATTTTAAGGCTGTCGTTTTTGGAAATCGGTTGAACTGAAAATGACATCAATCCTAAAGTCAATCCTAATAGCGTACTTGTTACTGTTCTCATAATTTAATTTTTTGAATTAGTATTTGTTTTGGTATTGTTTTGGTTAATTGCAACAAGTCAAATGTATTTCAATAGTATAGAAGCTGCTGTTAACTGATTTCAAATGTTTGTTAACGACTTGTTAACTGTAAAATCCTAATCGTTTTTTTAGTAATATTACATTCTCAAAATAGTAGGGAAACCTTTTCAAGATGAAAACCAAAAATCTCAATATTATAATTGCTCTTGGGCTCGTGGCTACCGTTGGTATATTGATTGCGCAATTGTTGTGGACAAAACAAGCCTTTAATCTTGAAGAAAAGAAGTTTTCTCAAAAGGCACATATTGCTTTATTAGAAGTTGTTAAAAAACTCTATCAAGGAACCAATAGCGAATTACCTTCTGAAAATCCGATAAAGAAAATAGCTAATGATTATTACATTGTAAACGTAGACAATGATTTTGAACCAAAAATTCTTGAATATTACTTAAAATCAGAGTTTACCAAATTCAATATCACAACCGATTTTGAATACGCCATGTATAATTGTCAAAGCGACGAAATGGTGTATGGCGATTACATTTCTTTTTCGAATAAATCACCCGAAAAAAGAACCGTTTACTTTCCTAAACACAAGAATTTGGTGTACTATTTTGCGATACGTTTTCCAAATGAAAAATCGTATTTATTCAGTTCGTTGCGATTTTGGTTCATACTCTCATTTGCATTGGCCATAATATTGGTCGTTTATGTTTATTCGATTTACACCATCATACAACAGAAAAAATATTCTGAATTACAGCGTGATTTCATCAACAACATGACGCATGAATTCAAAACGCCATTGTCTTCTATATTATTAGCTTCCAATTATTTGAACAAGCAAGAAGTGATTCAAAAAGATGAAAAGCTGGAAAAATACACCGAAATCATTATCAATCAGAGTAAAAAACTCAACAGTCATATTGAACAAATTTTAAATATAGCAAAGTCTGATAATGCTCCTATGAAAATGGATTTGAAGGAGGTTCATGTCGTACCAATCATCAAAGATGTGGTGGAAAACATGCAATTAAAACATCAGAATTTGACCGTAAACATCGATTCTAATCCAGATTGTGTTATTCTTGCAGATGAATTTCATTTTACCAATATTGTATACAATTTATTGGATAATTCTATTAAATATTGCGATAGTAATCCGAACATAAATATCACAATTAAGGAAGATGAACATCAAATTAAACTCAACTTTAGTGATAATGGCATTGGTGTTTCTAATAAAAATTTAAGTTTTATTTTTGATAAATTTTACCGAATTCCAACCACAAAAAGCAACGAAGTTAATGGATTTGGACTTGGATTGTATTATGTCAAAAAGATTTGCACGCAGCATCAATGGAAAATTTTCGCAAGTAATAACAACAATAAAGGTCTCACAATTTCAATTGTAATCCCAAAGAAATAACCCATGGCAAAATATAAAATTTTATACGCAGAAGACGACGAAACCCTAGCATTTTTAACTAAAGACAACTTAGAAGAAGTTTATGACGTGATCCATTTTGTGGATGGAGAAGCCGCTTTAGATGCTTTTCAAAAAGACAATTTTGACATCTGTATTTTAGATATTATGATGCCTAAAATGGATGGTTTCGAACTAGCTGAAAAAATTCGAAAAATTAATTCTGATGTGCCTATTATTTTTCTTTCTGCAAAAACCCTAAAAGAAGATCGCATTAAAGGATTACGACTTGGTGCCGACGATTATTTGGTAAAACCCTTTAGCATTGAAGAATTATTACTTAAAATAGAAGTTTTTCTAAAGCGTACTAACAAAAGTATCGTACCTGATAAAAATATGTATACGGTTGGTAAATTTCAATTTGACAGCAAAAATTATTTAGTATTCACCGATACAGAAAAAATTTCACTTACTCAAAGAGAATCTGATTTACTGAAACTTTTTCTCGAAAACAAAAATGTAGTTCTTAAGCGCGAAGAAATTCTGAAATCACTTTGGGGTGATGACGATTATTTTATGGGAAGAAGTTTAGATGTTTTTATATCTCGTTTACGTAAAATATTAGCTAATGAAAAAGGAATTTCAATAGAAAACTTACATGGTATCGGATTCAAATTTAGTATTTCCTAATTATTCCGTAATTACTCTGTTAATTTGAACAAAAGTACGCACATAATAAGGCTCTTTAGTCGATGAAACTATTACTCCTGAATTGGTTGCAGAGTGAATAAATTTAATTTCATCGTCTAGAACTTCTGTAATCATACCCACGTGACTTACGCGTCTGCCTCCAAAGGTTGCAAAGAAAATTAAATCTCCTTTTTGCGCATGCGCTTTATCTATTTTTATCCCAAAATTTGCCATTTCATGAGAGGATCTTGGTAAAGTCATGTTGATGTTTTTGAAAGTATTAAACATTAATCCAGAACAATCAAATCCGGCTCTTGTGGTTCCACCACTACGATAGCGAGCGCCCAAGTTTTCGGAAGCTTTCTCAATTAAAAATTGTGCTTTCGATAAATTAGCGGCTGGAATATTGGTAACATCAACAACTTCATCTGGCAAGGTTAGTGTTTCATTTTTAGTTGAATTATTAGCACCTTTCTTAATAATTAAGGCATAGTCAACTGGTAATCCGTTCTCAATTCCTGGATTCAACTTATGTAAATCGGCTACTGAAACACCGTATTGTTTAGAAATGCGATACAATGTTTCTTTTGGAAGTACTTTATGAATCACATCAGCATTAGCTTCTGAGTCATTAGCTGTGGTAATTTCAACATTATCTTTGTTTTCGTTTTCTGTTTTATCGGATACCGCTTCTTTATTAGGAATTTTAAGAGTTGCGCCTTTTTTTAAATTACTAGTTTTTAACTCCGGATTCAACTCACAAAGTGTTTCCATCGTAATACCGTATTTTTTAGAAATACTATACAACGTTTCTTTGGCTGCAACAAGATGCATCAAATATGGTTCTTTCTTTTCGGAAACTGCTTCTTTAACTAATTTGTTATCAACCGGAATTTCATTGTTTTCCTTCTTGTTAATAACCAATTCTTTTTTATCCTTTTTTGGAGCTTTTGCTTTTTCTTTATACTTCTTATTTGGAATACTAATTACTTGTCCTAATTGCAATAAAGAACCTTTAGTTTTTGGATTTAACGCATAGATTTCTTTTTCCGTTAAATCATATTTTAGGGCTAATCCATATATCGACTCGCCACTCTTAATCTTATGTTTTATAACTTTCTGAGAAAAAGAATTTACACTAGAAAAAAAGGCTATTATGATAAAAAATTTAAAGAATTTCATACGTAATCATTTATAAAAAAGCTTGATAAGTCACTTTTAAGGAGGCGCAATTTACGAATAAAAAGCCGTTTTAATTGGATATTTTAACTTAAAATTAAATTAAGCCTTGGCTTTGGGTTAAAAAAACCGTCTTGTTTTGCAACGAGACGGTTTCAATGTATAAAAGGATTACAATGGAATATTGCCGTGTTTTCTTTTTGGTGTATCCACTACTTTATTTTCTAGTATGCTGAATGCTTTGAGCAGTTTTCTACGAGTATCTTTTGGTAAGATTACCTCATCAATAAAACCACGTTGTGCTGCAGTGTATGGATTAGCAAATAACTCAGCATATTCTGCTTCTTTTTCTAACAATTTGGCTGCAGGATCGGATGCTTCACCAATTTCTTTTTTGAAAATAATTTCAGAAGCGCCTTTGGCACCCATTACAGCAATTTCGGCACTTGGCCAAGCAAAGTTCATGTCGGCACCAATGTGTTTTGAGTTCATTACATCATAAGCGCCACCATAAGCCTTACGCGTAATTACGGTCACTCTTGGCACAGTAGCTTCGCTAAATGCATACAACAATTTAGCTCCGTGAACGATAATACCATTCCACTCTTGGTCGGTACCAGGCAAGAAACCAGGCACGTCTTCTAATACTAACAACGGAATGTTAAAGCAGTCGCAAAAACGAACAAAACGAGCCCCTTTGATAGAAGATTTTACATCCAAACAACCAGCTAGAAACTTAGGATTGTTAGCTACAATTCCGATACTTCTTCCACCCAATCGAGCAAAACCAACAATGATATTTTCGGCAAAATCTTTATGAATTTCAAAAAAGGAATCTTCATCAATGATATTTTCGATAACATCGTGCATATCATAAGGCTTGTTAGCATTATCTGGAACGATGGTGTCTAATTTTTCACGAACTTCCTCACCTACTACATAAGGCACTTTTGGAGTTGTTTCTCTATTATTTTGAGGAATATAACTCAACAAACGTTTGATATCCTCTAAACATTCAACTCCGTTTGGTGAGGTAATATGAGCCACACCTGATTTAGTGGAATGCGTACTTGCACCACCCAATTCTTCCGAACTCACTTCTTCATTAGTAACTGTTTTTACAACATTTGGTCCAGTAACAAACATATAACTATTGCCTTCTACCATCATCGTAAAATCGGTCATCGCTGGCGAATACACAGCACCACCAGCACAAGGTCCCATAATAGCTGATATTTGCGGAATCACACCACTCGATTGTACATTTCTGTAAAAGATATCGGCATAACCACCCAAAGAACGAACTCCTTCTTGAATACGAGCCCCACCAGAATCGTTCAATCCAATCATAGGAGCACCACTTTTTAGCGCCATGTCCATTACTTTACAAATCTTTTCAGCATGTGTTTCTGATAAAGAACCACCAAAAACCGTAAAATCTTGTGCAAAAACATAGACTACACGTCCATTAATAGTTCCGTAACCAGTTACTACACCATCACCATATACGATTTCTTTTTCCATTCCGAAATCGGTTGTTCTGTGTGTTACTAGCATTCCGATTTCCTCAAATGAACCTTCGTCTAGCAAATATTCTACACGTTCGCGAGCCGTTAATTTCTTTTTGGCATGATGCGATGCAATTCTTTTTTTGCCTCCACCCAACTTGGCTAAGGCTATTTTATCGTTTAATATTTTAATTTTATCTTCCATTTTTTTGAGATTAAAGAAAATAGAGAATAGAAAAAAGACTGTATCATCTATGTTCTATTATCTATGTTCTATGTTCTTTATTCTTTTTTATTCAATTGGTAATCTTAAGATTTTTTTATCTTCCACATATTGTTTTAAAGCAATCAAAGCGGCTATTTCGGCTTCAATATCCAATTCGGCTTTCATTTTTTCAGGACTATAATAGGCTTTTACAAAACCCGTATCAAAATCACCCGAACGGAACGCCTCGTGCTCCATCACAAATTTTCCGAAAGGTAACGTGGTTGCCACACCTTCTACATGATAATTATCGATGGCTTTAATCATTAATTCAATCGATTCTTCGCGAGTTTTTCCATAAGTTACCAACTTTGAAAGCATTGGGTCGTAGTAAATAGGTACATCCATTCCTTCTTCAATTCCGTTATCCACACGAATTCCTTCACCTTCTGGAAGTTTATATGTACTTAAAAAACCAACATTAGGCAAGAAATCATTCATAGAATCTTCAGCATATACACGAAGCTCCATTGCGTGACCGTGAATTACTAAATCTTCTTGTTTGATCGTAAGTTCTTCGCCACGAGCCACACGAATTTGTAATTCCACTAAATCTAAACCAGAAACCATTTCGGTTACCGGATGCTCTACTTGCAATCGCGTATTCATTTCTAAGAAATAGAAATTGTGCTTATCATCCATTAAAAATTCTACTGTTCCAGCACCAAGATAATCACAAGCTCGAGCTACTTTTACGGCAGCCTCACCCATTTCTTTTCTTTTTTCTGGTGTCAAAATTGAGGATGGCGCTTCTTCTACTACTTTTTGATGACGTCGTTGAATACTACATTCTCTTTCAAAAATATACAATACATTACCATGACTATCGGCCATAATTTGGATTTCGATATGACGTGGTTTAGTCACATATTTTTCAATAAAAACCGAACCATCTCCAAAAGCAGAAGTCGCTTCACTGATGGCACGATTCATTTGAGATTCAAAATCTTCTTCTTTTTCAACAATACGCATTCCTTTTCCACCACCACCTGCTGAAGCTTTAATTAGTATTGGAAAACCAACAGCTTGAGCCGTCTTTTTGGCTTCTTCAACATCTATAATAGCGTGATCTACACCCGGAACCATTGGGATATCGTATTTCATCACCGCTTCTTTGGCTGCTAATTTACTTCCCATCATTTCAATCGCTTTCGATTTTGGTCCGATGAAAATGATGTTGTTTTTTTCACATGCTTCAGCAAATGTGGAATTTTCACTTAAAAAACCATATCCTGGGTGAACAGCATCAACACCAAGTGCTTTACAAACTTCGATAATTTTATCACCACGTAAATACGATTGACTGGAAGCAGCTTCACCTATACAAACAGCTTCGTCGGCATATTTTACATGAAGTGCATTTCTATCGGCAGTAGAATAAACTGCTACCGTTTTGATGCCCATTTTCTTGGCGGTTTTCATTACTCTAATGGCAATTTCACCTCTATTGGCAACTAATATTTTGGTTATTTTTTTCATATCTGTAAGATAAAAGAAGAAAGACTATTTCATTGAAAGATGAAAGAAATCTCTATTCTTGGTTCTTTTCTATTTTCTATTCAAATTCGATTAACAATTGACCTTTATCCACTGCATTACCTTTGGTAACTGCAATCGATTTAATTTTTCCATCACGTGGTGATAAGAAACTGTTTTCCATTTTCATGGCTTCTAAAATCAATAAAGGATCATTCTCTTTAACTTCTTGACCTACTTCAACGCTGATTTCTAGAATCAAACCAGGCATTGGTGCTTTGATAGCATTGACTACTTTGGTTCTACCGCGTTCAATTCCCAATCCTTTAATCAGAATATCCAAATCGTTTGAGATGGACACTTCATAAGAATTGTTGTTGACTTTGACTGTATATTTTTTGTTTAGAAAATCGGCAGAAACAATTTCTGCTTTGTAAGGCTTGCTGTTTTTTAATACGTGGAATTTATTATTTCCAACGCTAACAGCATCTAAATTTGTAAGGTCGCTTTCTGTAAAATCAATTGATGGCGTGTTGTTTACCGAAAGCTTATAAGATTTACTCATAAGGCTTAGTTTTAATTTGACGTAAATTTAATAAATCGAAATCGATTGCGGCATGATAAAAGTCAAATAAATTGCTTAATTAATATAGCTTGTTAAAACTTCGACTTATTTAATCTATTCCTAAGAATTTTTAAAAAGATTTTAAATTATTTTTGTTAAAACTAATTTCAATTTATGAAAAGATTACTATTCTTTTTAATTCTTAGTCCGATAACTTTCTCATTTGCCCAATCTACAAAAGCAGAATACAAAGAATGTGCGTTACAAAAATTTTACAAAGAAGACTTCAAAGGTTCCATTGACTGCTTAACAAAAGTAATTGAATTGAGTCCAAATGATTCTTCTGCCTATAACGACAGAGGTTTAACCAAAGAAATTTTACATGATTATATAGGTGCTATTGCCGATTTTACCAAAGAAATCCACATCGACCCTACCTTTGCTGATAGTTATTTTTTTCGTGCTATGACCAAAGACAAGTTAAACGACAAAATTGGTGCTATTGCAGATTATAAAATGACCGTTAAGTTGGAACCTAAAAACTCTGATGCCTATTATTTTATGGGATTAAATCAATTTGCTTTGGGCGATTTAAAAAATGCTAAAGCAAATTATATTAAAGCACTTGAAAAAAGAGAAGACAATTATGAAGTATATGCAGCATTAGGATTATTAAAGGCACAATCTAAAAATTATACCGAAGCCATAAACTATTGCAACAAAGCCATCGAATTGGATCAAAAAATTGAAAAAGCATACTACTGTAAAGGTTGGATTTATGCTCAGCAAAAAAAATATGACGAAGCGCTTTATGAATTTAAAAAAGCAATTGATTTAAATCCTGATTACGAAGACAAATTAGTTTACGGAAATTTAAAAAAAGATTATAATGGGTTTCAAGCAGCATTACTAAAATACAATCGACAAGAAACTAAGGTACAAAGTGATAGTACTCATTATAAAAAAGGTCTTTTAAACTTCTACCTTAAAGATTATAAAAACGCAATTTTGAACTTTACTACAACTTTAAATCTCAATCCGAATTGGACAGAAGCCTATTTTAAAAGAGCTCTCGCCAAAAGCAAAACCAACGATTCTAAAGGTGCTATTGAAGATTTTAATATTTTTATAACTAAATCACCCAAAAAAGATGTTGGGTATTATTTTCTGGCAATTGAGCAATTAAAAATAAACAACGTAGAGCTTGCTTTAGAAAATTTTACCAAAGCAATAGAGCATAACGAGTACATTCCAGAATATTATTTAAAACGAGGTGAACTTTACCTAGAAAAAGGCAATCCAGAGGGTTGTAAAGACATCAAAAAATTCATTGAATTAGGCGGTCTGTACCGATTTAAGCTACCCAAAACCAAATGTAAATAAACCAATATGAATAAGCCATTTTACTTTATTATATCTTTTCTACTTTTTTCTTTCAGTAGTTACAGTCAAAAAGAACCGATGTTTGTAGAGGGTTTTGCCCAAGGAACCACCTACCACATTACTTATTTGGATGAAAACGAACGGTTTTTGAAAAAAGAAATCGATAGTATTTTGCATGATTTTGATTTATCGGTTTCAACCTATAATCCAAATTCAATCATTTCAAAAATAAACACCAATCAAAAAAATGTAACACTCGACACGTACTTCACAACCTGCTTTAAAAAAGCTAAAGAAGTGTGGAAAAATACCAACGGTGCCTTTGATCCAACGGTTTTTCCGTTAGTGAATGCATGGGGATTTGGTCCGGGTAAAAAACAAAAAATAGAACCTCAACGCATTGACAGTATTCTAAAATTTGTAGGATTTAATTTGATTCAACTCAAAGGCAATAAAATCATAAAAAAAGATAAACGAGTGGCCTTAGATTTTAATGCGTTTGCTCAAGGATATTCCGTTGATGTGATTTCAGAATACCTCAATTCAATGGGAATAACTTCTTATGTTGTAGAGATTGGTGGAGAAGTTTTTGCTAAGGGAAAAATGTCTAATGGAAAAAGCTGGGAAATTGGAATTGAAAAACCATTAGATAATAAATCATCTGAAAATCCGACCTTACTCAACGTAAAATTAGACGGTTTAGCCATTGCAACTTCAGGAAACTATAGAAAATACACCATCGAGAATGGCGTAAAATATGCACATCATATAGATCCAAAAACGGGTTATCCTACAAAAAATAATTTATTAAGTGTTTCTATTATTTCAAAGCAATGTATTACATCTGATGCCAGTGCTACTGGCGTTTTGGTTATGGGATTGGAAAAAGCCAAACTATTTTTAAATAAACATCCCGAGTTAGATGCCTTTTTAATCTACTCTGATGAAAATGGCAATTATCAATTTTATGAAACACCTAACTTTAAATCATTACTTGTAAAAGCAGACTAAAAACAAAAAGCATCCTCTAGAGGATGCTTTCTCACATATAACTTTAAACAAAAACTATTTGTCTAAAACAACTTTATAACTTGATGAACCATTGTCATCAGATACATTTATAAAGTATACCCCATTAGTATAACTAGAAAGATCTACTGATTTAGTCAACACATTTGAAGTTGCATCAATATTTTCTTCATAAATGATGGCTCCCAAAGTATTCACTACAGTTATATTTTTAATTGGTGTTTTAAAATCAAGATTAAAAACGCCTTTAGACGGATTTGGATATACTACAACTTCTGGTGCTTTAGAGAAAGAATCGTTGGCTAACGTTGGTGTCCATGTTAAAGTAATTCCAGTAAAGTTGGTATCTGCTGCCACATCAGTAGTATTTGTGTATGTTGTAGCTCCTTTTACAAAAGGAAAATATCTAGTAGCCGTTGCAGTACCATGACCCCAAGTTTCTTGTATACAAACTCTGTAATTACCATCGGCTAAAAGAGTTGTTCCTGCGGCATTTTTACCATCCCAAGTAACCGTTCTTGCTGTAAAAGTAGTTTGTGTAGCTCCGGTTGTAGCTCCGGTTGTACTAGCAGCTGACTTAGTATTCCAAGTAGGTAAATGATCGTTAGTACTTCCTGACCAATAACGCAAATTAGTTTTAACAAAAGTAGAGGTTCCAACAGTAGTACCTGCACCACAAGTAGTACAACTTTCAATCCATACCGCTAAAACATATCTTCCATCAGAAACGTAATTTCCTGTAGTATGTTTAGGCGTAGTAAACGTAAACGACATAGTTCCTGCCGTTTGTGCTTTTACAGTTGTAGTAGCTCCAAATAAAATAGCTAACACAAGTAATGAGTAAAACTTTTTCATGATTTTAATTTTTTATTTATTCTCTAATTCTAATTTTATAGAAATCTTAGCAGTTTCTGCTAAAGTTTTCTTTGCCATAGCAGGAACTTCTAACTTGTAATCGATTAATTTAACTACAAAATTTCCTGCAATTGTTAACTTTCCTCCTGCTGCCGAAATGGTAACTTTAGTTTTCACTTTATTAGTTACACCGTGAATAGTTAAATCACCTTCAACATCATAAGTTCCAGTTTTACCATCATAATTCAACACCTTTCCTTTGAAGCTAGTTTTAGGAAGTTTATCACTTTCCATGTAATTTTCATTAAAGTGTTCTTCCATTAAAGGCGACTTGAACTTGAATGATTTTACCAAACCTTGAACTACAAAATCTCCAGTTGCTTTATCAAATATTGAAGATACTGTGTTACTGGTACCTACAACTGGATCTAATGCTCCTGGAACAGTGGCGTCAAATTTTATTTCTCCTGAACGTGTCATCATTTTTTGTGAAAATGCCACAGTCGAGAAAATCAAACATACTATTGAAACAATAATCTTTTTCATATCTTATTTTATTAAATTAATTAGTTAGCATATCCTTGTTGTGCCCACAACTTAATCATAGTAACCGTTGCGCCTGGTAAAGCACCACTTGGTGGCATGATAGATCCACAAGTACCATCTAGTCTGCACAACAAAGCATTACTATTAGTTCCGTCAGCTGCACTTTTAACAGCATCATAAGTGTCTAAATCTGGAAATTGACTTCCTCCTGAATGACAACTTACACAATTAGCACTCATTACTGGAGCAACATTTGCCGTGTAGGTTGGATTGGTTACCACTGGAGAAAGTTCTTGTGTTGTAGTTGAATCACAGGATACCAAAAGCAATCCACTAATCATTATAGTTAAAACGAATTTTATTTTTTTCATAACTTTTTATTTTAAAAAACTCTATACATATTAAATCCAAAGTAAATTCCTTTTCCACCCGTAATACCTGTACCATTAGTGTAATAAGAAACATCATTCATTGGTTGGCTGTTTGACAAAACTAACTGAAATACGTGTCCGCCAGTTTCTATATCTAAATCAAGTGTTGCAGGATTGTGATAAGGTGATTTGAAACCTTCTGGTGTGTTTAATCTCGCGGCATAATCAAAATTCAAACTCAATCTTTTTGACAGTTTGCATCGAGCACCTGTACCTAATAAGAATGTATTTTTCTTTGCTTCCATATCGGCATCATATAAATTCTTATGAATGAAAATTGGCGTCAACTCAGCAGAAAATACGTTTGAAAATTTTCTAGAAACTATCAATTGATTAGAATAAGCCAAACGATTATCGAATTGAATATCTGGATAAATAGCTTTTAATTTTTCACTATTAATATCGATGGTGTTGTAACCCACTATGGTAACTGGAAAACCATTGTCTTCTTGGTTAGCAAATTTGTATTTAAAAGCTAATTCGTATGTTTTATGATACGTATGTCTAGAAACTCCAACCGAAAGCCAATTGGTTACTCCATAAATTCCTCCAATTTTAGTTAAAGCATTATCCAACCCGAAGAAATTATTGATTCCGTCTGTTAAGTCGCCAAAACGATGCGAAACCAAAAAGTAAAATTCTCCTTTTACAGGCAATTTAGTAGATTGCATATTTGCTACTTGCAGCCCTTTAAATGCGGCTGAAGTAACTTCTTTTTTATCGGATTTTGTAGCATCCAATTCATTCATTAAATCATCCTGAGCATTGGCAAAGCCAAAACAAAAAAGGAAGAAAACAGAAAGTGTGATTTTTAGTAATTTCATTTTTAATTAAATTATTTATTTATAGAACATTGATCCAAATTTACGTTGCCCATCAAATCGTCGTATCCAACAACACGCCCTTTAATATTTACTGTTTGACCGGGTTTTATAGAAGTATCAGTTGTAAGAAATTTGCAGATTCCTATTTCATCAAGAACAACTTCTTTATCACTAACAGAAGTGACAACTCCAGAAACTACTATTGGTTTATTTATGAATTTTTTATCAGCTTCTGTTTCGCTCTTTACATACTCCGCTACAATGTCTTTTGTTTTTAATGTAAAGGCAGCTTGTTCTGATTTTATATCTCTTTTTCCTAGGTTGTTGACCATGTAATCTTTAATCATTGGAAAAGAAAAATAACCAACTACCACAAGGATTACCAAAACAATCAATACTTTTTTAAAACTCTTATTCATTTTTTAAAGAATTACCAACTTTTATCGACAAAAGTTACTTTTTATACGTCAAAAGTAATAATTTAATAGTCTTTACATAAAAAACCTTCTTAATATTTCCTTAATTTGGTAACTGACTAATATTATAACGATTAAGTAATCTCAAATCATTATTTATGTGAAATTATTTATTTTAGAAGCTAATAGTGAATACTATTTATAATGACTTAAATAATAAACGAAATAAACACATTAATAGTTTCACTGATTTGTAAGTAAAACTTATTTTATCTTTGTTTGGATAAGTTAAAACAATACATTTTGAAAAAATCGTTTAACATTACATTTCTTTTCTTACTAATCTTATTGAGCAGTTACGGCTATTCGCAAACGACAGCTATTGATAGTTTAAAAAGAGTGCTTCGCTCCACCAAAATAGATACTGTTAGAATAAAAATCTACAACCATTTGGCCGATAATTTTAAAGAAATCAACCCCGATTCGACCATAGTATATGCCAACAAAGCAATAGCTTTATCACAAAAAGTATCTTTTCAATTTGGATTGGCAAATGCCTATATCAATAAAGGTAATGCTAACATCGTTTTAGGAAACTATAAAAATGCTACTGCTTTTTTTAATAAAGCGAAATTAGAGTTCGAAAAATTATTAAAAAATGATGATTCTAATAAAGCTATTAAAAACGGATTGGCTCGAACATTAGCCAGTTTAGGTGTTATTTATTCGCAAGAAGGTAATTATTATGTTGCCTTAGAAAATTATCAAAATGCTTTGAAATTGTATCAAGAAATTGATCAAAAAAACAGTATTTCCAAAGCCTACAACAATATAGGTGTGGTATACAAATCGCAAGGCAATTCGGCAAAAGCCTTAGAATACTTTAAAAAAGCACTCGCCATTCAAGAAGAAATTGGAGAACAAACGGTTCCGGTAACGTTAACGAATATTGGAGTTATTTACTTTGAACAAAACAATTTAAATCAAGCCATCAATTACTACAACAAAGCTAAAAAGGCCTTTGAAAAAATTGATAACAAACGTGGTTTTGCGCTTTTAAATAATTATTTAGGCGATTATTACCAAAAGCAAAACGATGTTACTCAAGCGCTAACCTACTACAAACTTTCGTTACAATTGTATGAAGAAATTCAGAACAAATTTGGCGCTTCGTTAGCTTTATACAATATTGGTCAACTGTATTCCAATCAAAAAAAGTATGCTGAAGCCATGCCTTTTGCTACTAAATCGCTTGCTTATGCTAAAGAAATTGGCGTGTTAGATCAAACCTATCATTCTGAAAAATTATTGAGCGAGTTGTATGAATTACAAAACAACCACCAGCAATCGTTAGTGCATTACAAAAATTATATCATAGCCCGTGATAGCCTGAACAACCTAGAAAATAACAAGAAATTTGTGCGTGCCGAAATGGATTTTGAATACCAAAAGAAAGAAGCATTGCTCAACGAACGAAACAAATCACAACGATGGCTATTGCTATTTTCGGTTATTGGCACCTTACTTTTAATTGGTTTAATCTTAGTGATTTTTAATCGACGACAAGTCAAACGCCGATTGACTTTGCAAAAAGAAGTGGCAGAATACGAACAAAAAGCACTGCATTTACAAATGAATCCGCATTTTGTATTCAATTGTTTGGGATCGATTTCGAGTTTTATCGTGCAAAACGGTACTGATTCGGCATTGAAATATTTGTCTAAATTTTCAAAATTAATGCGATTGACATTAGAATATTCTAAAGGTTCGTTGATTCCGATTGATAAAGAAATTGAAAGTTTGCAGAACTACCTAGAATTAGAGCAATTGCGTTTTCACAACAAATTCGAGTTCCAAATCAATTCGTCTGATAAAGTCGAATTCAATATGGGTTTACCACCTTTATTGATTCAGCCGTTTGTAGAAAATGCCATTTTGCACGGCTTGGTTCCGAAAGAAGAAAACGGCAAACTCGAAGTCAATTTTGATGTCGTAAACAACCAATTGGTGTGCACGATTATCGATAACGGCATTGGGATTTCTAAATCGAAACAAATCAAAGAAAACTCGGTACAAGCCCACAAATCGATGGCGTTGGAAATCACCAAAAAACGTTTGGAAATTATGGAAGCTACCATTTCTAAATCGGCACAAATAGAAATTATAGAAAATAACGGCACTATTGTTACCTTGCGATTGCCGATACAATATATACAATAGAACGTTGTGAGTTATGAGTTGTGAGTTATAAGTTACTCAAAACTCATAACTGATAACTGACAACTAATAAAAATATGATTACAGCAGTATTAATAGACGACGACAAGCATTTACGAGAAGGGTTGAAAGCTCTTTTGCAACGATATACCAACGAAATTAACATTATTGGAGAAGCCGAAAGTGTGAAAACTGGTGTGGCTACTTTGGAACAATTGCAGCCACAAGTGATTTTTTTAGACATTCATTTAGCCGACGGTACTGGTTTTGACATTTTAGAACAATTGGCGCAAAAGAAAGGAAAAACATCGGCACATATCGTATTCATTACGGCTCACGAGCAATATGCTTTGAAGGCATTTAAGTTTAGTGCGCTCGATTTTATACTAAAACCAGTTGATCCCGAAGAATTGCAAAACACAATTGGTAAGATAAAAGAAGTGGTTGGCAAAAGCAACTCGTTTGAGCACATCGATTTGTTGTTGGAAAACATTCGTAAGAAAGTGGATAATTTTAAACGAATTGCTTTATCAACGAGTGACGGCATTCATTTGTTTGATGTTTCGGATATTATCCGTTGCGAAGCTAAAGGAAATTATACCGAGTTTTTTATCAAAAATCACAAACCGGTACTGATTTCTAAAACTTTGAAAGAATATGAAGAAATGCTTACCGAGCACGGGTTTGAACGCATTCACCAATCGCATTTGATCAATCTTTCTTATTTGAAATCGTATATCAAAAGTGATGGTGGCTATGTGATTATGGCCGACAACACCAACATTCCGATTGCACAAAGCAAGAAAGAAAAGTTACAAGAATTGATTAGAGCCTTATAAATAAGTAGTTCACCAAATTAAATTAGCAGTAGGCAAAACTTAATTAGTAGTTCACCAAATTAAATTAGTAGTAAGCAAAACTTAATTAGTAGTTCACCGAATTAAATTAGTAGTAAACAAAACTTAATTAGTAGTTCACCGAATTAAATTAGTAGTAAACAAAACTTAATTA